>CALMLO010000001.1 GCA_937868095.1 uncultured Phycisphaerales bacterium
GGGTTGTGAAGATGTTTGATCGAAAAGAATGGATTCAGGCGATGGTTAAGCATCGCCTTGAGCTTTTGAAGGGGATGGAGAAAAAATCCTGAAAGCACAGGAGGCGGCGGAAAGAGAGGAGTTGGGCGAAAGATGGCTCTACTGAAAAACAGACTGTTTCAACTTTTGCTGGTGATTCTTGTGCTTCAGGCCGTGATTCTTTATCTTAATCGGCCTAAAGAGGGGCGGATTGTCCTTCGTATTCCGAATAATCAGGGGATTGAGGAACTGTGGACGCGCGGGGAGCATCTGATTGCGTCGGAGATGGGTCGGGGGTACCACATTTTTGAGTGGGGCAATCTGCGTGCGGCCGGCCGGACTCTGCCGACTCTGTATTCTCCGTCTCTTCTGCTGCCGGATGAGCGCATTCTTTCCGTAAAGGAGAAGCGGGGGCTGGTTTTTGAAAATTCGCCCGGCCGGACGCTTTGGATTCCAATGGATGAAAGGGCCGATGAGGTGCTGCTGGAGGCCGATGCTTCCTGCGGCCTTATCGTGGCGGTCTGCCGATTTGATAAGGATGCCGCTGTTGAATACCGCTTTTCCAGGGTTGATTTGGAGCAGGAACTTCTTCTGGAGGTCTGTACGCTGAGGGGGGAGCGGGATTTTCTGCTGCGCAAGGTGCTGGCGGCCGACGGACAGGAGTCAATCTTCCTGGCCGGCACGAAGGGCGGCCGTGCCTATTTGGGGGCGATTGACCTGTCTGAGAAGGCGCTTCGGTGGGAGAAGGTTTATCCGGAGGAAACGGAGTTTTATACGATTTGTTTTCTTGCGGACCGAGGGCTTCTTTTTGCCGGTTCGCGCGACGGTACCGTCAGTCAGATTGATGCGGCGGACGGACAGATGCTCAAGACGATTCCGCTGGTTCCGCCGCGGCTGGAGAAGACCAAACTTCGGACGATTCAGCGGGTTGTTCTCAGCCCCGACCGGAAGGTGCTGGCGGCCTCCTGCGATCCGTCGTTTTACCTGGTGGATATTGATTTGCGGCAGCTGGTGCGCAAGCAGCAGGTCTCTCATAAAATCATCAGCGGGGTTGCGTTTTCGCCGGACGGCCGCTATTTGGCTACCTCCGACATCCGCGCCAGCGGGGTCATCGAGATTTTCGATTTAACCAAATAAGGGCACAACTTTTTAAGGGGCAAACCGTGGAGCGGAGCATTCAGACAGTTCTTGTGCTTGGTGCCAGCGGAACGATCGGCTCGCTGGCGGGCGGCCTTCTGGCTCAGAATGGTTTTCGGGTGTATTTTCTGAGCCGCCATACGGCCGGTTCGCTCAAAGGGCTGGAGAGGGCGATTGCGCAGGCCCGTTCGGAGGTTATCGCCCGGAATATTATCTGCGGTGATTATGACGGGCTTCTGGCGGAGGGCTGCGAGAAAGCGGACTGGATTCTTGAATGTGTGGCGGAAGAGGCGGCGGTTAAACAGGCGATGTATGAGCGGATTGAGCCGTACCGCCGGCCGGGTACGCTGGTCAGTTCTGTAACCAGCAGTCTGGTGCTGGAGGACCTGCCGAAGGGCCGTTCGAGCGATTTTCAAAAACATTTTCTTTCGACGCATTTTTACAATCCTCCCGGCAAGATGCTTGCGTGCGAAATCTGCGGGCAATCCCGAACAGACCCATCGGTGGTGGACTTTATGGCTGATTTTTTGGAGAGCCGCCTTCGCCGCGTCGTTATTCGCGTTCGTCCGACAGCTGGTTTTGCGGGCAATCGGATTGCCTTTCTCTTGTTTGCCTGGATTACGGAGCTGGCGGAGGTGTACGGGGTCGAAAAGATGGATTATCTTATCGGGCCTTATACCGGGCGGATTATGGCGCCTTTGGCTACGATTGATCTGGTGGGGCTTGATATTCATCAGGCCATCATTCAAAGTTTGCAGAAGCATACCTCGGATTTTCTGCATCATAAACTGGTGCTGCCGGATTATGTCCGGCGGATGATTGAGGCGGGACACCTGGGGCGGAAGACCCGCGAAAAAGGCGGATTTTACCGGCGGCTTGAAAGCGGCAAATATGAGTATATCGACCCCAAAACGCTTGACTATATTCCCTCCTTCCAGCCCCATGTTCGGTTTGTTGAGGAAGCCAAGCAGTTGATTCATCTGGGGCGCTATTGGGAGGCGTTTGATACGATTCTTCGGGCGGAGGGGACGGAGGCGGATATTGTAAAGCAGATTCTGTCGGCTTACCTTGCTTATTCTTACGGGCTTGTGGGGGAGGTTACCGAGCCGAGCGTCGGCATTGCAGGGATTGACAAGGTGATGTCGGCGGGGTTTAACTGGGCTGCTCCGAGCGTGCTGGTGTATATGCTCGGCGGCAGGGAGAAGGCGGCGAAACTGCTGTCCGGGCAGGGGTTTGAGGTTCCTGCGGCGCTGCAGAAAGATACTGCCTGCGAGCAGTATCCCTTCAACGCCGGCAAGTACTTTCCAGCAAAGTAAAGAAAAGGAGTCCCGAATGAGTTCAAAACCTGTTTACATTCTTGGGGGGTATCAGACCGATTTCGCCCGGAACTGGGCACGGGAGAACAAGCATATTTCAGCGATGATGCGTGAGGCGTATGAAGGGTCGCTGGCGGTGAGCCAAATCGAGCCGCGGGATATTCAGTCGGCGTTTGTAGGCAATTTTGCTGCCGAATTGTATTGCCGGCAGGGGCATTTGGGGGCCTTTTTTGTGGATTTTGATGCGGTCTTCAAGGGGCTGCCGACCAGCCGGTTCGAGGGGGCCTGTGCCTCCAGTGCGCTGGCGGTCTTGTCGGCGATGGCGCATATTCAGGCGGGGTGGTACGACTGCATTGCTGTTGTCGGCGTCGAACAGATGAAGACTGTTTCGCCGGCGGAAGGGGGGGACTTTCTGGGTACGGCGGCCTGGTATGAGCGGGAGTCGGCCGGCATCGAGTTTCCGTTTCCAAAACTGTTCGGCAAACTGGGCGATGTGTATGAGGAGCGGTATGGGCTGGATGACCGGCATCTGGCCCGGATTGCTGCGATTAATTACGGCAATGCCAAAAACAATCCCAATGCCCAGACGCGCGACTGGTTTATGAGTTATGACCATGCCTGTCAGAAGGGACGATACAATGTGCCCATCACCGGACGGATTAAGGTTACTGACTGCTCGCAGGTGACCGATGGGGCGGTGTGCGTGTATCTGGCGTCGGAGGCGTTTGCCTGTGAGTATGCCAATCGTCTTGGGCAGACGCTGGAAACGATTCCGCGGATTGCAGGGTGGGGGCATACGACGGCGCCGATTGAGTTTGCGGCCAAAATTGCTGAGTCGGAGGGCCGGCCGTATGTGCTGCCGTGGACGCGAAAGGCCGTTTTGGATGCCTATCGGCGGGCGGGTATTCGGGATTGCTGGGATTTGGATGTGATTGAGACCCACGACTGCTTTACGACGTCGGAATATATGGCGATTGACCATTTTGGGCTGACCGAGCCGGGCCAATCGTGGAAAGCGATTGAAGAAGGGGTCATCGAGATGGGCGGGCGGCTGCCGATGAATCCTTCGGGGGGGCTGATTGGGTGCGGCCATCCGGTGGGGGCTACCGGTGCCCGTCAGCTGCTGGATGCCTTTAAGCAGGTGAGCGGCACGGCCGGCGGCTATCAGGTGGACGGCGCCCGGCGTGCGGCGACATTGAACATCGGCGGCTCGGCCACAACCAACGTGGTTTTTGTTGTGGAGGCCTAAAAATTTAACAAGAGAATCTTGTATGAATATGAATCAATCTGCTCTGATAATCCGTGATATGCAGATGGAAGACATTGAGCAGGTGGTGAAGATCCATCGCCGGTGTTTTTCTGAGCGTGTATCGCTGTTTTCTGCTCTTCATCCCCGGCTGACATGGCATTTGTATGCGCAGTATGTGGAAGAGCTCGAGAGCATAGGAAAGGTTCTGGTTGATCCGGCAGCTGGCAGGATTGCTGGTTTTGCGGCTGGTACGTTAAGGGCGGGGTTTCAGAAGCGCTTTCTGCGGTCGCACTTCTTTTTGGTTTGCTGGTATATTCTGTTGGGTCTGGTCAGCCGGGCTGTTGTCTGGAAATTGCTGGCACGGGCGATTTTTGGGAGTGAACCCTTCAATGCCTACCGTAAAAATCCTCTTCAATTTGAAAAGACCCTGCCTGCCGGGCCGGTTGGCTATTTTATGCCGATTGCCATCGATCCGGACTACCGCGGGGGCGGCAATTCCTTGCGGCTGGCCCGTGCTCTGATGGACTATTTTTTTGACCTTGGCATTGTGCGCATCCGCGGCAATAAAATCGACATCCATAATATCCCCAGTTATAAATTGTTTGTTGAAAAACTCGGCTGGAGCTGCTTTACCATCGAGAATCAATGCTATATTGTCTGGAAAAACCGAGCGGATGAAGGAAAGCCGCAAGGCGACGAGGAAGGTTCGCAGCCGGAAAAGGAACGATGGATACCGCGCTTGATGAAAATCTCAGAAATCAGCGAGGTGGCAGAACTCTATATGCGATGTTTTCCGGATAGAGTGAATACAGCTCTGGGCAAACCTTATTTGGAGAAGTTTTGTCTTCAGGCACTTTTGGAAAAAGAAAGCGTTGTTGTTGTAATTGAGGATTCTTTCTCAAAACATATTGTGGCGGCAGCAGCTGGTACCCTGCGTCCGGGTTTTGGTCTTCGATTCATAAAACGAAACAAATGCTTTTTTGCTTCTTGCTTGTTTCATGGTTTCCTGAAAAGTTCCTTGATCCGAAAAAAAGTTTTTCAACGAATCTTTCCTTTTTCTCACAAAAAATCAAAATCTGCTTTTCCCCAAATAGATCAGGAAACAGGCCAAAAGATACCACAGGGAACCCGCTTGAACCATTTGTTCGTCTGTGTGGATCCGGACTGGCAGCAGAAAGGCCTTGGGAAATTAATTCTCTCCTATTTTATGGATACTCTGTTCAAGATGGGCGCTAAGCGGATCTGGGGCTGCGTTGAGACAACCAACACAGCCAGTTTCAAACTGCATCAATCTCTCGGTTGGAAATTCCAGCAGACATCAGAAGAATGGTTTACTTTTTGGATCGATGCCCCAAAAGATTGGTGACAAAGTTCATCTTGTTCTCTGTTAAGCGATAAATGCATATACGTATTAATATACCGGCTTGGGGTTTCGAAGAATATGGGAGAAGTCTTTGCAGTTTTCTTCCGATTGGGCGAGGTTGTTATCTGAATCAATTGAAGAAAGAGCTCCAGACATTTGCCGAAAAACACTATATTTATCTTTTATCGTCCGGACGTTTTGGGATATTTGCCGCGGTCAAACAATTGGGCCTAACGCATCCGCGGGTCGCTGTACCTGGTTATGTATGTCCTTCTGTAATCGATGCGATTTGTTATGCCGGCGCTGAGCCGGTTTTCATCGATGTAGAACCCAATTCGATTCGTTTTGATCGGGACATCCTGAAAGATGCAATCCGGCAGGGACAGATTGATGCGATTGTTGCGACAAATACCTATGGATTTGATCAGGATTTTTCGTATTTAACTGATTGCGGGCTTCCGATCATTGAAGATGCCGCCTATCAAGCCGGCTACAAAATGAATGGTTCTGATACAGCTTGCGGCCTGCGTTGTTCGACAGGTATCTGGAGTTTTAACTTTAAGGCGTTAACTTCGGTTGGCGGCGGTGTTCTTTTCAGCAGGGAACCAGTCGGTGTTTTGGAAAATCTGTCTCATCCCTATCTGAATCGGACACTAGTTGGTCGGTATGTCAATTATCTAATTCGAAGCGTTCTGCGTACATCTATTCCCCAAAAGATGCCGGGGGCCCGGCCTCCTGTGCGGTATGAACCTCGGGAAATTCGTCCATCGCTGCCGCACCTATCTCAAACTGGAATGTCCAACCTTCAAGCGGCAATTGCTTATACGCAGTGGCTGAATCGGCAAAAACTTTTTAAGAGGCAGCTTCAAAATGCAGAAATACTCCGGGGAGTTGTCTCAAGAACCCCTGTTTTTAGTTTTTTGAAGGGCTATGAAAAAGGAGCGATTGTGCATTTGTACCCGATCCTTTTGAATATCGAAACAGCTCATGCTGCGGATGCCGTATTACAAATCAGGCAGTTTTTATATCGGCGGTCGATTCAAACAGAAATTCCTTATCCTGTTGGCCATATAAAACCGGAGACTCACCCAAATGTCTATGATTTGGTTTCTAAAATAATCTTGGTACCTTGCAATGCGAGTTTAAGTAAAAAGCAAATGGACTATATCGCAGAGGCGTTGT
>CALMLO010000002.1 GCA_937868095.1 uncultured Phycisphaerales bacterium
GTTTTTAAATGGCTTTAAAATGCGCGCCGCCTGCGCGCCGCGGTGCGCAAATTTCACCAAAAACCCCATTTTCAGCCCAAAAACAAAGAAAACAGCGATTTTCGACAACACCCCCCGCCAACCCCCCAACTCCCCGCTTCCGAAGACCGGATTTTTCAATAAAAACCGCTTGCTATTATCGAATAAATTGTTTATGGTAAAAAAACACATTTGGACAGGTAGTTCAAACGGCAGCCCCTTACAGAAAGGGACCCTATGATTTTCGATGCTTTTTCGAAGACGGCCCCTGAAGACCGCATTCCATTCGGGCAGAAACTGGCGTATGCAGTGGGGATGTTTGTGAACAACCTTCAGGCGGCCGCTCTGCCGGCGATGTCGGTCATTTTGAATCTGGGGCTGCAGGTAGATCCTCGTTGGGTGGGACTTCTGGCGGCGATTCCGCGGGTGTTTGATGCAGTCACCGATCCGATCATGGGGTATATTTCCGACAATACCCGTTCAAGGTGGGGCCGGCGGCGTCCCTATATTTTTGCCGGTGCGATTGCCGCCGGTGTGATTTTTGCTCTGATGTGGCAGCTGCCGGAGGGGCGCAGCCAGGCCTTTTATTTCTGGGTGTTTCTGACGGCCTCGCTGCTGTTTTTCGGGGCTTATACGGTATATGCGACCCCCTTTGTGGCTTTCGGATATGAAATGACGGCCGATTACCATGAACGGACCCGTCTGCATACCTTTGCTAATATTGTCGGCCAGATTGCCTGGCTGATGGTGCCGTGGTTTTATGCTGTTATGGCTGATCCGCGACTTTTTGAAAACAAGGTGCAGGGGGCCAGGTTTCTGGCGATTGTCGTGGGGGTGATTGTGGCGGTGATGGGGGTGGTTCCGGCGATTTTCTGTCGAGAACGGTTTGGGGCGCTGCCGCCTGTGAAAATTGGGGAGGGGGTTTGGGGGAACTTGAAGGATTTTTTCAAGTCCTTTGCGGAGACGTTCCGCTGTAAGCCCTTTGTAAAACTCTGTGCGGCGACTTTTCTGGTTTTTAACGGCTACCAGCTGGGGATTTCCTTTTCTTTGTATGTGATGATTTATTATGTGTTCGGCGGCAGCGACAGTTTGGCGGGGAAGCTTCAGGGTTGGTTTGGGATGCTTACCTCGGCGGTGACGCTGGTGGTTGTGATTCCGCTGACCGGCTGGATTGCCGAAAAGATTGACAAACGCACTACGTTTTTCTGCACTATCGGGCTTTCGCTGGTTGGGTATGCCCTGAAGTGGGTGGGGTATAACCCGGCGCATCCGTATTGGCTGCTGTATGCGGCACCGCTGACGGCGTTTGGTACGGGGTCTTTGTTTACACTGATGGGGTCGATGATTTCAGATGTGTGCGATTATGACGAGTTGACCAGTTATCGGCGTCGGGAGGGAATGTTTGGGGCGATTTACTGGTGGATGGTCAAGGTCGGGATGGCGTTGGCGGGATTGCTGTCCGGTGTTTTGCTTTGGGCTTCGGGGTTTGATGTGACGCTGGGGCCGGCTCAGCCGGAGCAGACGCTGCTGCTGCTGCGGGTTTTTGATGTTGGGATTCCGTTGCTGACGTCGGCGGCTGCTATTGTGATTCTTTCGCGATATGAAATTACCGAGGAAAGGGCACGGCAAATCCGGATGGAGCTGGAGGCCCGACGCGGCAAACTTACGCTGTAGCGGCAGGCACGTCGGCCGGTCTTGGGCAGGCGGCAGGGTGATTTTATGCTGTGTATGCAGAAAAGAGAAGGCCGGCGATTGAACCGGCCTTCCATGTTAACGACGCTGTTCGCTGAGGTTCAGCGGTGTTTTCAAATCAGGGGATGCAGTCGAGTTTGCTGCTCATGCAGTCCAGCCAGGTGGCGGCAATGATCGCCAGGTCTTCCAAATTGATTTCACAGTCTCTATTGATGTCTCCGTGGATATTTTCATAGCGGACGGAGATATCCTGGGGGTCTTCATAGGCCGCCTCGCAGGCCGTGGCATAGACCCCGACATTGACCAAGTCGTCATTGCTTCCGGCAGCATCTGCGGCTGTCAGACGGAAGAAGAACCAGCCGGTATTATCAATGGTGACTGTTGTGGTAAGGTTGTTGGGGTGGTCAATGATCACCTGGGTTGCAGGGTCTGTCTGAGTGAGGATGCGATCCAGGGACCAGGTGGTTGTTACAGGGCTTTTCCCATCGTCGATGACAGAGCCGGACAAGGTGAATGTGACTTTGCCGTCGTTGGGAGTGCCGTCATCCATTGTTATCCAGAGGTACTGGTCCGGACCGGCATCGGGGACAGGAAGACGATCGCCGGTGTTGAATGACCAGGTGAACCCTTCCAGTTTCCCTGCACTCGGGTCGAGACAATCGACCTTCCAGTAGTAATAGTAATCGTCCTGGAGGGTTATTCCGCAGGAAGCCAGGGAAAGTGAATCGATTGCTTCCTGGGAGGCGATTTGAATGACACCGGGCTGGCCGGCAACGAGGTTGGGCTCGGCCAGAGGGGTGGGGCTCTGTCGAAACCAGACATCGCAGGTGATGATGTGGCCGGGAAGATTGGGTTCCGGATTGGTCCATCTCAGCTCGTCAAAAGCGGGGGGAACGGCCTGACCAACGTTCGGAGTGGGGAACAGGGCGGCAGGGCGGAGAAGTCCGAGTTTTACGTTGTCAAAGCCATAGGAACTTGGATACGGATTGGGCTCGTTCCAGCCGGTGCTGGTGCCGACGACGGCTTTGAGCATGTCGGTGCCGTTGGGGATGGTGTAGTTCATTGAAAACCGCTTCCAGTCGCCGGTTACCCCGCTGATGGGCACCTCCAGAGCGTTAAAAGAGGCCGTAGCCCCATATTCCCATGCCTCCATTTTGAGGATGGCACCGCCACCGCCTCCGCCAGGAATCAAATCAATAATATCTGCGGAAAGGCGAACGGTTGTGCCGACTGGAATCCCCCAGACTGACAATTCTTCCCCTGCTCGGCCGGTTGGGGCCTCGAAGGCCACTGCGTAGCCGCCTCCGCCGGTGGTTCCATCTACATCGGTGACGACGTAGTCGTTGGAGCCGTCAGTTGACCAATGGGCCACACCTGGAGACCCCCAGCCATCCAGTCGATTCCAGTAGGCATCCCACTGGAGCGGCAGGGTCTGGCCGCCGCGTCCGGTATATATGCCTCCTTCGAAATCGCCGTTAATGACTAAATAATCCGCCTGGGTGGAAAGGGTAAGAGAGAGGATACAGAAGAATAAAAGTAAGGTTTGTGTTCTGCTGCTCATACTTTGGCCTCCTGGATTAAAATTTCCGATTAAATTGACGTTTTTTCCGATCGGACAATCTGCTTGCAACGTCAAAGTTTACTATACACTTTTTTGTTGGTCTTAATCAAGAAAAAAACGCAAAAAAGTTAAATATTTTTGATTAGCAAGCGCTTGCTAAAAGATATACAAAGGTAAGAACTGCGGATTTCGCAGCAAGGTCTTGGGGAGATAGACTTTGCAATTCTTGTTGGGCAAAGTACTTGCGAAGAGCCGGGGCAGCAGGCCGGCTTCGGAGGATTTCGGCGGAGCGGGGGGCGGTTTTTTAGGGAAAAGCAGAAAAAGAGAGAGCAAGGTAAAAACGTCAATTCAAACAAAAAGAGATTTTACGGGAAAAAGACAGGCAATTTCTTATCAAAGTTCATTGGCCTTCTCCTTATTGGACATATCCGTTAAAATCCTTTTGTCAGAAAATTTCCGGTTTGGGAACCGGAGCATTGCGGCTGGCGTAGAAAAATTGCAAGTTCTTTATTGATAAGGAAATAGAACATTTCTGAAAACCTGGTCAGTTTAAAAAACCTTGCTGATTTACATAATAATAAGAGGCCGAAAACGCCCTCTGCTAAATTAAGTGGAAAAACAAAAAGTTATGGGTGAGAAAAATCAGGACAAAACGAATCTGGAACAAAGGGCGAGAGAGTTTGTGTCCCTTCTGACTTCCCAACAGGCCCGTATTTATGCCTATATTCTGTCCCTGGCTCCGAATTTCAATGATGCTGATGATATTCTTCAAGATACGACAAAGTTTATGTGGGAACGATTTGATGAATTTGCGCTTGGGACGGATTTTCTTGCATGGGCTAAGAAGATCGCCTATTTCATTATTATGGACTACTATCGAAACAAGAAGAAGATTTATGCCGCCTGTTTCGATGAGCAGCTGATTCAGAAACTGGAGCAGAATTCAAAGCACATATCTGATTCTTCACAAGAGTACCAGATCTATTTGAAAGAATGCCTGAAAAAACTAAAGCAGCAGGACCGTAAATTGTTAGAGCTGAGGTATTATGAAAATCATAAGGTCAAGGACCTGGCTGCTCGTTACGGATGTTCTGCCCAATATATTTATCGGAATATTTCACGGATTCATCGGTTGCTGCTTGCCTGTTTGCAAAGACGATTAACACTCAAGGATGCCTTATAATGGAACTTGATCTCAAACAGCAGAAGCAAATTATGGATCTGGTGATCCTATTGCTGGAAGGAGAAGCATCCGGCGAGGATTTACAACAACTTAAGGACATCCTGGATGCTTCCTCTGAGGCAAGGGATTATTATCTTAAGGCGCTGATGGCGGCGGAGTGTATTCGCAAGATTGATTGGGGAGCCCTGAACTTTGAAAGTGAATATGCTCAGTACGAAACTATAAATGCGCAGATGTGGAATGCTCTGTCGCTTGAGGAAAAAACGGCCCCCAATGTTGAGATACGTGACATTTCTGAGGAGTCGGCTGGGAAGAAGGTGCTGACAGAAGCCAGAACGGCTCGGCCCAGCGTCAGCAAGGTTTCTCTTTTTTCCTTACTTCTGTCTTCCGCCGCTCTGATTTTTGTGATTGCATACGGCACTATTGTTTCCATGAAAAGAGGAGTGGAGGTCGCCACCCTGACGGACAGTTTGCAGGCAAGGTGGGCTGAGCCGACCATGTCCATCCCGAAGGACGGCCGCCTTTCGACGGAGCAGCGATTCGTCCTGATCAACGGATTTGCGGCGGTCAAGACGGATCAGGGGGTTGAGTTAACGTTTGAAGCCCCTGCCGAATTTAAGATGATGTCTAATGGGGACCTGCAATTAAAATCCGGACAGGTCTATGCCCGGGTGGCTCCCCAGGGATTCGGTTTTACTGTTAGTACGCCTAATTCCAAGATTATCGATCTGGGGACGGAATTCGGGGTGCGGGCTGAGGCAGCCGGCTCCTCGGATGTGTATGTTTTCAAAGGGAAAGTTCAGCTGTTTGCCGGGCCGAAGGAACAAGCGAAAACCGGTCGGGTTGTGATGGAAAATAAGGCCGTGCGTTATGATGCGGCCAGCCGTCGAATTGATGAAATCCCATTTGAGGAGCGGGGGTTTGTTCGGTCGATTGATTCGAAAACCAACACTACGTGGCGCGGTCGGACACAGATTGACCTTGCGGATATTGTCGGCGGCGGCAACGGCTCCGGCAGCGGCGGACGGAACATGGCCATTTCCTGGGATGGAGGGAAATTAGTTCCTGTAAGGGAGATATCTCCAACCTCCTCAGTATCCCAGTCGTATATTCCTGTTCATTTTAGTCCTTTCATTGACGGCGTCTTTGTCCCGACCAGCAGCAGCAAAGCGGTTAATCTTTCTTCAGAGACTGCGGAGCTGAATCTTGATGAATTCCTTAAGCAAGATTCGAATGGTTTGATTACATTGATTGTGCTGAGAGAGAGTTCGGATGATGCCTTGTCCTGCTGGTTTCGCTCTAAGGAAGGGTCTGATGGCGATAGAAGCAGGATGCCTTTCTTGTCATTTCCCAAAGGAGCAAATGGGCAGTCTGTGATTGTAGCGACGGCTGACGGTCGGGGGGCGGATACTTGCATTGTCAATGATGTGCGGAACCCTTCTCGCCGCCGTTATGGTGCATCTTCCCTTTTGCCATGCCGGTTCATTAAAAATGAACGGATGAGAATGCTCTATCTGAGATTTGATATAAGCGGGGTGAAGGATGTATCCGGAGCGGTTTTAAACCTTTGCCTTGACAGCGGCAATCGAAAACGCACCTTGTCTGTTTATGGGCTTAAGGACGGCCCGTCGGATTTCTGGGATGAAGAAACCCTCCACTATGACACAGCACCCGGACTGAAGGCCGCGTCTCTGGGCAACTATGAGTTCGATGAAACGTTGTGTATTCGGCTGGGGACGCTCCGCACGGTTGATAACCGCGGGGTTTCCAAACCGATACCTGTGACTTCTGATGGAACATTGCGGTGGAGCGCGCCGGAACCGCTGGACCAGACGGCTTATGCCATTACCAATGCCGACGGACTTCCTGTCCCTTCTGCATTTGATAAGCGGATCCCCCTGCGGTTTGCCGGCCGGCCTTGCGGGGGGCCGGATAATCCTTCCATTCTGATGCATGCCAACGCCGGGATTACATTTGACCTGGATGCGATTCGAAAAGTATATGGTCCGCTGAAATTATTTTCTGCTCTTTGCGGTGTGGCCTCTCCCGATGCTCTGGAGGAGGTGCAGGAAGGAGACAGCCCGAGTGCAAGTTTCTATGTGCTTCTGGACGGTGAAGAAGTTTTCTCGGCTGTAGATTTGGGGCCGGAGGACGAGCCGCAAGCCATCGAAGTCCGTCTGGCTGATCAGCAGCATTATCTGACTCTCATTGCAACCCAGGGGACGGATCGTTCCATTGATAATGATCTGTGTTTGTTTGTGAAGCCAAGGATTCATATTGACAATGTTATTGAATAGAGGTCGGGGTGCAATGACGATGACGGCACTCCTAATCCGGGACAGGGATGGATTGTTCATAGATTTGATTTTCAGAGCAGAGCAGGGGAGCGGCGGTTGATAAAAATGACGTAAGCAAATGGATTATAATCAAAAACATTCACTTATTTTTGGAGGACCTGGTTATGAGGAAGCATGTTTGGTTTGCCATTCTATTCCTGTGCCTGCTGGGGCTTGCTTCTCGGGCGGAAATGGTGGTTTCTACAGCGGACGGCGATGGGGCTGATACCTGTGTTGGGAATGACTCTAACAGAAGGCCGGACAGGAACTTTGGCGGCGAAGGTACCATAGATATCCGCTGGTGGACCGGCGTCCGTGCTCACATCGGCTATGTGAGATTTGATATTACGGAGATCGGCGGTGTGGATCCGACAGGCGCTCAGCTGCAGTTATATGTAACCCAAACTCAAGGCGCCAGAACTTGGGATATTTACGGGTTGAAGGACAATTATGCAGATGACAACTGGGGCGAGATGTCTATTACCTATAATACAGCACCCGGCATGGTGCCGATAGACCTGGGTTATTATGATATTGATGAAACCAAGTTAACAAAGCTTGGGTCCATATCCATAAGGAGTCAGGCAGGGCTGCACATCTCTGACCCGACGGTTTTGCCTCTGGAGTCGTTTCTCAAAGAGGATACCAACAATCTTGTGACGCTGGTGCTTATCGGCCCTACGGACGGCAGCGGCAAGCAATACTATGTTCTCAGCAAGGAAGGGGCGGTCGGTTCGACGGAACCTGACAGGGTGGCTCCTCGCCTGATTCTGCCGGTTGAACCAGATCCTTTTTGGGCATCCAATCCAAATCCTCCCATGAATAAAATGGTTTTGGAGACATTGAGTCAGTTGTGCTGGACAAATCCTGACCCCAATGCTCCCGGCGGCCTTATTACCTGTGATGTTTATTTTGGCAGCCGAGATCCGAACGTTAATGAGCCCGATTATGGTCTGGAGTATACTTTAGCGACCGGTACGACGGAGACCTGTGTTTCCCTGCCGAGTGTTCTGGAGCCCATGACAAGATATTATTGGGTAGTTGATGTTCATAATTCCACTGAGCCCAACATCGTCCACAGGGGCCGAATATGGTCCTTTAATACCTTTAATGTCGGGCCTTCTGTGGATGCCGGCCCGAATCAATATATCTGGTTGGGGCATCTGGGCGAGCCTGACACGGCAACAGCCGTTCTGGATGGGACTGTTACGGATGACGGCATGCCTGAACCCCTAACCTATCTGTGGGAGCAGGTGAGCGGTCCGGAAATAACCATAAGCCCCAATGATACGGAGGATATTACGGTGGTATTTACCGAGCCGGGTACCTATGTCTTCAGACTGACGGCCAGCGACGGCATGAGCTCCTCTTCGGATACCGTTATGGTTGTTGTGAGTGCGGATGCATGCAGTGCGGCTAAAGCCAGGCCCGGCTATAAGGCGAACGCCATGGACTTGAATTCAGACTGTTTTGTGAATCTGTATGATTTTGCCATGTTTGCTTCTCAATGGCTTGATTGCACGAGCTTGCAGTGTCCCTAACGTTTCTGATGATGATTTGCCGGCAGAGTTATGGCGGAAAGGTTATTCGTACGGCAGACAGAAACATTACCTGGAGTTTCTAATGGATTATAATCAAAAAACACTTACTTATTCGTGGAGGACCTGGTCATGAGGAAGCATATTTGGTTTGCCATTCTATTCCTGTGCCTGCTGGGGCTTGCTTCTCAGGCAGAAATGGCGGTTTCTACAGCGGACGGCAATGGAGCCGATACATATGTTGGCAACGACTCCACCAAGGGTCCGAACAACAACTATGGCGGTTCAACTACCATGGATATCCGCTGGTATACCGGTGTTCGTGCTCACATCGGCTATGTGAGATTTGATATTACGGAGATCGGCGGTGTGGATCCGACAGACGCTCAGCTTCAGCTGTACCTAACTCAAAGTCAAGGCAGCCGAGGTTGGGATATTTACGGGTTGAAGGACAATTATGCAGATGATACCTGGGATGAGATGTCTATCACCTACAATACAGCACCCGGCATGGTGCCGGCAGAGCTGGGGTATTATGATATTGATGAAACAAAGTTAACAAAGCTGGGGTCCATGTTCATCAAGGCCCAGACAGGGCTGCACACCTCTGACCCGACGGCTTTGCCTTTGGGGTCGTTTCTCAAAGAGGATACCAACAATCTTGTGACGCTGGTGCTTATTGGTCCTGCGGACGGCAGCGGCAAGCAATACTATGTTCTCACCAAGGAAGGGGAGGCCGGCTCAACGGATCCCAACAAGGTGGCTCCTCGTCTGGTTCTTCCGGTTGAACCAGATCCTTTTTGGGTATCCAATCCAAATCCTGCCATGAATAATTCGGTTTTGGAGACATTGGGTCAGGTATGCTGGACAAATCCTGAACCAAGTGCTCCCGGCGAACTTATTACCTGTGACGTTTATTTTGGCAGCCGTGATCCGAACGTTAATGAGCCCGATTATGGTCTGGAGTATACGTTAGCGACCGGTACGACGGAGACCTGTGTTTCCCTGCCGAGTGTTCTGGAGCCCATGACAAGATATTATTGGGTAGTTGATGTTCATAATTCTACTGAGCCCAACATCGTCCACAGAGGCCGAATATGGTCCTTTAATACCTTTAATGTCGGGCCTTCCGTAGAAGTCGGCCCAACCCAATATGTCTGGTTGGGTCATCTGGGCGATCCTGCCACGGCAACAGCTGTTCTGGATGCGACTGTTACGGATGATGGCAGGCCGGAACCCTTAACTTATCTGTGGGAGCAGGTGAGCGGACCGGAAGTAACTATAAGCCCCAATGATATGGAGGACGTTACAGTGGTCTTTACCGAGCCGGGCACCTATGTCTTCAGACTGACGGCCAGTGACGGTATGATCTCCACTTCAGATACCGTTACGGTTGTTGTGAGTGCGGATGCGTGCAGCGCGGCTAAATCTGTACCCGGCTACAAGGCCAACTCCATGGACTTTAATTCAGACTGTCTTGTGGACCTGAACGATTTTGTCAGGCTTGCCTCTCAATGGCTTGCTTGCACGAGCTTGCAGTGTCCCTAACGATAAGAGGTTCATTTTCTGATGATGGTTTGTAGGCAGAGTTTGATGACGGAAAGGTTGTGTGAAGTGTGTTTTATATAGTGGACAGAAACATTACTTATTGTTGAGGAGGGATGGAAAGATGATGAAAAGGTGTATTCTATTTCTTTTTGTGGCGATGTCCGTTTCGGTCTTGCGGGCTATGACTATCACTACCGCTGAGGGCAATGGAGCCGATACATATGTCGGCAACGACTCTAACAAGGGGCCGGATAAGAATTACGGCGCTTCGTCAACTTTGGATATCCGAATCAATCCAGGTGTACGGGCACATATAGGGTATGTAAGGTTTGATATCAGCGGTGTAACCGGTGACCGAAGCGGTGCTCAATTGCAGCTGTACATTACCCAAGGCGGTGCCACGCGGACATGGAACATTTATGGTTTGAATGATGACGCCGTGGATGATGCTTGGGGAGAAATGTCCATCACCTACAATACAGCGCCTGGGATGGCTTCAGCTTCACAGGGCAATTATGCCATCGACGAGACTAAGCTGACCCTTCTGGGAACCTTGGTGGTACCGTCATCGGCTGTCAATGCGACAGTGACCTCGAACACGACAACCCTGAACCTGGATTCCTTTCTGGCAGAGGATACGAACGGCCTGGTAACAATGGTGCTGATTGCAACAGGTGGTGATCGGCAATTTTATGTTGCCGCAAAGGAAGGTCTGGACTCCAGTCCGGCATGGTCAGCACCGACTCTGATTTTGCCGTATGCTGTACCGGAGCCGGCTGCCATGATTCTTCTCGGATGCGGGGGTCTGTTGGCCGTCCGCCGAAAGCGCCGTTGAGCAGCATGGTTGATGAATGTTTTTCGGATGTTTGATGGTAAGAGGGGATTTGTGATAAAACGGAGGAGAGGGCAGGGGGCTGCTTGTGCCCTCTCCTCCTGTCTGTTTTTGCAAAGACGGCAGGAGCTGAAATAATGCGGGGCGGCGAGATGGTTTTGAGTTGGGAGCAATCGTTTTTTGACGTGCAGATAAAACAGCAGGAACGATAACATTAGAGTTATGGAAAAAAAGATGAAAAGGAACGGATTTACGTTAATAGAACTGCTGGTGGTCATTGCGATTCTCGGACTGCTTTTGAGCATTATCATGCCGGGCTTAAGCATGGCCAAGAAGAAAGCGGCTTCGGCTGTCTGCTTGAACAATACCAAACAGATGTCGATGGCGTGGTATATGTATCAGGAGGAGAATGACGGCAAGATTATGAGTTGCCGCATGGAAAATGTCGGCACGACCACTTTTTGCAAGGAAGGGTGGATCGGTCAGCCGCATAGGGAAACGGATACTACCAGTTCCTCCCTTAAGATGACTCAGACCGACCCTGTAACTGATGAAGACGAAATCAGGGGCATCCAAAAAGGCAATCTGTATTCGTATCTCGGATCGTATGATGTTTATCATTGCCCGGCGGACAAACTGCGGAAAGGGTGCGACGGCACAGGAATGTTTGCCAGCTATGCGGTTCCTTACTGCCTGAATAATAATGACAGCGGCAATTCTATCGAGAAGTTTGGGGATATCACGATGCCGGGGGCTCGATTTAACTTTGTTGAGATAGGGACGTACGGTTCCCGCAGCTGGACATGGAACGGCTGGTGGTCTTTTGCGGCTCCCAGCAGTGCGGGACAGCCCTGGGGTCTGCATGATCCCCTGGCGATCAGCCATGGCAACAGTGCGGTGTTTGGATTTCTGGATGGTCACTCGGAGGTGCATAAATGGAAGGATTCCATTGTATTGGAGCATTATGCAAAAGGGGCGAAGATGGGTCCCGGTGAACTGTATGGTGTTACCTATCCTCCGGCGGGCACGACGAGCGAGGATATTGACTGGCTGTCCCGGGGGTGGGCTGATCGGTCTTGGAGACAAAAACTGCCGCAGTGATTATTTAAGATGAATAAAAGGGGTACGAAAGACATAGCAAAATGAAGAAGCATCCGAAAGCTTTGATTGTGCAGCGATTGAATATTGTATGGGGTTTTGTGATTTTCCTGTTATTTTCTGCCGCTGTGAGTGCGGAGGATCGGGGGGCAGATGTTCGCGTGCAGTATAATTTCAATCCCGGCTGGAAGGTATTTGTCGGAGATCCCGAAGGTGCGGAGGGGGCTGATTTTGATGATGGGGATTGGAAGACAGTGACGCTGCCTTATGCCTGGAATGAGAAGGAGGCATTCAGAAAAGACATTCGCAGTCTTTCTACGGGTATTGCCTGGTATCGAAAGCATTTTAGGGTTCCGGCTGAACATGCCGGCTGCAAAATCTTTCTGGAGTTTGAAGGCATCCGGCAGGGGGGTGAGTTTTATCTCAACGGCAAGTTTATCGGTCGACATGAAAATGGTGTGATGGCGTTCGGTTTTGATATTACCCCGCTGGTTAAAATCTCTCCTGAAGAAAATGTGCTGGCTGTGCGGATTGATAATGCCTGGGACTACCGAGAGAAGTTTACCAATACTAAATTTCAGTGGAATGACAGGAACTTCAATGCCAACTACGGCGGCATCACCAAAAATGTAAAACTGCATGCGGCCGGCAAACTGTATCAGGCCCTGCCGCTGTATTCCACCCTCGGCACGACCGGTGTGTATATTTATGCACAGGACTTTGATATTGCCGGCAAGACTGCACGGATTACGGCTGAATCTCAGGTTCGCAATGAACACCCGACCGCCCAGACCTTTGAATATGAGGTTGTCCTGAAAGAAACGGACGGGACTGTTGTCAAGACGTTCAAAGGATACCCCTGCACGATTACCCCTGGGGGCACCCTTGTTGTACGGGCTTCCGATACTGTGGAGGGGTTGCATTTCTGGAGCTGGGGTTATGGGTATCTGTATGATGTATATACGGTGTTGAAGGTTGATGGGACTGTAGCGGATGTTGTCAGGACACGTACCGGTTTTCGCAAAATGGAGTTTGGCAACGGCATGATTAAATTGAATGAGCGGGTCATTCAGATGAAGGGTTATGCCCAGCGGAGCACCAACGAGTGGCCGGCGGTCGGTATATCTGTTCCGCCGTGGATGAGCGACTTCAGCAACCGGCTGATGGTTGAGAGCAATGCCAATCTGGTTCGATGGATGCATATCACCCCCAGCAAGCAGGATGTGGAGTCCTGCGATCGTGCAGGACTGATCCAGGCGATGCCTGCGGGGGATTCTGAATCAGATGTTTCCGGCCGCCGCTGGCAGCAGCGGGTCGAATTGATGCGGGATGCAATTATCTATAATCGCAGCAACCCGAGCATTTTGTTTTATGAAGGGGGCAATAAGGGCATCAGCGAAGCCCATATGGAGGAGATAAAAGCCCTTCGGGACCAATATGATCCCTATGGCGGCCGGGTGGTCGGCAGTCGGGAGATGCTCGACAGCAAAGCGGCCGAGTACGGCGGGGAAATGCTGTATATCAACAAGAGTGCACGGATTCCAATGTGGGCGATGGAGTATTCGCGGGATGAGGGTCTTCGCAAGTATTGGAATGAATATTCGCCTCCTTATCATAAGGACAGCCCTGCCTATAACCGCAATCAGGATTCCCATGCGATTGAAAATGTGGTTCGCTGGTATGATTATTGGGAGCAGCGTCCGGGAACGGGTATCCGCGTCAGCTCCGGCGGTGTGAATATCATTTTTTCTGATACCAATACCCATTTTCGCGGTGATGAGAATTATCGCCGCAGCGGCGAAGTGGATGCGATGCGAATTCCCAAGGACGGCTTTTATGCTCACCAGGTGATGTGGGACGGCTGGGTGGATGCTGAACGGCCGAGGATACATCTGATGGGGCACTGGAATTATGAGCCGGGTGTCAGAAAAAACATCTATGTTGTATCCAATGCTGAAAAGGCGGAGCTGTTTGTGAATGATGTTTCGATGGGTTTCGGCGAGCAGAGCAGCCGTTTTCTTTATACGTTCAAAGATATTGAATGGAAGCAGGGAACCATTCGGGCTGTCGGCTATGACGGCGGGGGCAATAAAGTCTGCGAAACGGAAAGAAAAACCGTCGGCAAGCCGCAGCAGATTCGGCTTACGGCACATACCGGCCCGCGCGGTTTTCGGGCTGATGGGGCTGATATCGCTCTTGTCGATGTGGAGGTGGCGGATGCCGAAGGCAATCGCTGTCCGACGGCATTTCATCTAATCCACTTTGAGCTGAGCGGTCCGGCCGAATGGCGAGGCGGTATCGCGCAGGGGCCGGAGAACTACATCTTGTCTAAAACCCTTCCTGTCGAGTGCGGGGTAAACCGTGTGATGCTGAAATCGACGCCCCAGCCCGGGAAAATCACTTTGATTGCCTCCTGTGAAGGGCTGGAATCGGCTTCGATCGAAATCACCTCCCGGCCGGCTGCTGTATTCGGCGGACTGTCTTTTGAAATGCCGGATGCCGGCCTGGCGTGTAATCTGGATCGAGGTCCTACTCCCGAAGGGCCGTCGTTTGCCGTTACACGCATTCCTGTAAAAATTGCAAATGTGACGGCCGGAGCGAATCAGGAGGAAGCTGTTTTTGCTCTGGATGATAATGAACGGACGTCATGGGCCAACGATGGCAAGCTTTCAACAGCATGGCTCAGATACGACTTTGAGGCGGCTGCCGCTGTCAGCGAAGCAGTCATCAAATTTGGAGATTGGCGCAGACGGAGTTATCCCATTCGTATTCTGGTGGATGGGAAGCGGGTGTTTGAAGGCGAAACCAAGCAAAATCTGGGCTATTATACCGTGCGATTTGGGCCCGTTTATGGAAAAAGTCTGACCATTGAATTGATCGGAGCCGGTTCCGATCGTGATGCTTTTTCTATTGTTGAAATTACGGGCAAGAAAGATGAAGCCGGCCGGGCAAAGAAGGATGCAAACGCCAAAGGCACACTGAAAATCGTTGAATTTGAAGTATACGGTCCGGCGAGTAAAGCGGGCTGATGTATTATTGGATTAGGAAAAGTCGTTAACCTTTCGGGGGGTCTGCTATGACCGCAAAGAATATCTTTTGGGTAATTACCGTGGTGTGGATGCTTGGAATTTCTACCCAGGCGGAAATGGTGATTTCAACAGCCGAGGGCAATGGGGCCGATACTTGTGTCGGGAATGACTCCAACAGAAGGCCGGACAGGAACTTTGGCGGTGAAGGTGCCATGGATATCCGCTGGTATACCGGTGTACGGGCTCATATTGGGTATGTGAGGTTTGACCTTAGCGGCGTAAAAGGCGGTGATTTGACAGGAGCACGGTTGCAGTTGGACATCACCACAACTCAGGGCAGCAGGAATTGGGACATTTATGGTCTGAATGATCATGATGTCGATGATATATGGAATGAGATGGCCATCACTTATAATACGGCGCCCGGGATGCTGCCGGCAGAGCTGGGTTATTATGCTATTGACGAAACGAAGTTAACAAAACTTGGTTCCATGTCCATAACAAGTCAGGCAGGGCTGCACACCTCTAATCCGACGTTCTTAAATCTGGATGCGTTTCTGGGGAGTGACACGAACGGCCTGGCAACATTGGTGCTTATCGGTCCTGCGGACGGCAGCGGCAAGCAGTATTATGCGGCCACTAAGGAAGGTGCTGCGTCGGATCCGCTTCGGACTGCGCCGGCCCTGATACTGCCGAATGCTCGTTCGGAGGAGCCTTTAGTCGGACAGGCCGTCCTGCCCGAGCCGGGCGGTTCTGCAACTGCATCTGCAACGAATGTGGTTCTGAGCTGGAGCCCTGGTCAGGTTGAGGATCCGGCCAATCCCGGCCAGACAATTCCGGACTCGTCTATTACCGGATACTATCTTTATATTGCTAACTATGACCTTGTCTGTGATCCCGGCGATACGGATTTTTGGGCGATAAGTCCTATCTATGTGCCTCGGGGCGGAGGTGTTCGGGATCGGTATCCGGCGGCTGGTGCGGCGGGCCTGTCCTTCGGCGCGGCTCAGGCGGTTTACTGGCGTGTGGATGAATCCATTCGTGGTTCGGGACCAACCGATCCTGATACGGTTCGTGGTTCAACGTGGCGATTTGAAACCGAAGGAACGCTTCCGGTTTGCCTTTATATGGAAAACCTGGGCCGCGGCGTGGCGGCGGTTCGGAAAAGCAGCACCAGTGCCTTCATAAGTTGGCGTCTGCTGGCATTGGATCCTGCGGGTATCGGCTTTAATGTCTATCGCTCCACAGCCGGCGGGGCGGCGGTCAAATTGAATGGTTCGATTTTAACCGGCGGGACCTGCTGGACCGATACGACTGCTGATTTTACTCGGGACAATATCTATTATGTCAAGGCCGTTATTGACGGTGTTGAGAAAGATGCCAGCGGGTTGTTTAAACTGGCTGCAGACACCCCTGTGCAGCCGTGCATCGAGGTGATGCTGCAGGGGGGCAGCACGGATGATATTAAATTTGTCTGGGTCGGCGATCTGGACGGTGATGGGGAGTATGATTTTGTGGTGGATCGTCGTACAGATGGGACAAGACCGCAGTCGATTGAGGCCTATCTTCGCGACGGCACCTTTTTGTGGTCGGTCAATCTTGGGCCGAACAGCCAGAATGTTAATAACATTGAACCGGGTTCTTCGACTATTGATGTCGGACACTGGGATGGTGTTACGGTGTATGACATGGACTGTGACGGCAGGGCCGAAGTGATGATTCGCACGGCCAATGGTGTTGCCTTTGCTGACGGCAGGCAGGTGGTGTACCCGGATGGCAACGTTCAGTTTATCTCGGTGATTGACGGGATGAGGGGTGTTGAGCGAGCAAGAATTCAAATCCCGACAGATTATATCGCGGACGGTCCAATGGGAGCTCAAATGGGTATTGGTTATCTGAACGGCCGCACTCCCAGTTTGATTGCTTCTATGAAAAATCGCATTGGCAGCGGCAGTTTCAATATGATGATTTGTGCGTGGGACTTTGACGGCTCCTCGCTGAAACAGAAATGGAAATGGCTCCGAGGTTCTCAGAATTGTGCCGATGGCCACAATCTGCGTATTGTGGATGTGGACGGCGACGGGATGGATGAAGTTTGCCATATTGGTTTTGTGCTGGATAATAATGGCACGCTGCTTTACAACTTGGCTGACAGCGGGATTGTTCACGGTGACCGCTGGCACATTGGCAAGTTTGATCCCGACCGAGCCGGCCTGCAGGGGTATGGCATCCAGCAAGACAATCCCAGCGGCCTGCATTTTTGCTATTATGATGCTGGAACAGGGGAAATCTTATGGTCTTATTCCGGCGAGGTGGGCGATGTTGGACGCGGCGATGCCGGTGATCTTGATCCGCATTATCGGGGCTTTGAAGTTTGGGCCTTTGATGGGGTCTGGAATGGTCCCAGCGGTACCCAGATTACAGCGTCCGGCCAGCCGTGGCCGTGTCTGCGGCTCTGGTGGGACGGCGATGATTTGAGCGAGATTTTCAATGACGGCAAGATTGAGAAGTGGAATTACAATGCCGCGAGTGTCTCCCGTCTGGCGTCGGTCTGGAAGTTTACTACGGATGCCTACCAGCGAAGCGATGGCGGTCTTCCGAAGTTCTATGGGGATATCTTAGGGGACTGGCGTGAAGAGGTTATCCTTGTAAATGGCGACAATACGAAACTGGGCATCTTCACGACTGATATTCCGACAAGCAGACGCCTTTATACGCTGGCGCACAATCCGGAATATCGCAATTGTATGACGATCAAAGGATATATGCAGTCTCATCATCTGGATTATTATCTGGGTGACGGCATGAGTACGCCGCCGACGCCTGCTATTCAACTGGCGGGTGCTAAGTTCAATCCAGCCGATATTGTTGAGGATGGCTGCGTTGATTTGAAAGACTTTGCTGTTTTGGCTGCACAATGGATGAGTTCGGGGATGCTGTCGGCGGATATTGCTCCTTCATACGGCGACAGTACGGTGGACTGTTTGGATTTGCATCTACTTTGTGAAAATTGGCTGACTGTAGAGGCAAAATGAGTATACCATTTAACGATTGAAATTATCTTGAGTGTTGAAAAAGTCCCTTAACCAGCGGAATCAACTGGCGGGTTGACGTCTGGGTGTAGGGATTTTCCTTCTCAATTGACTCGACAAACATCGACTTGGCAGACTGTTTCTTCTGTCGGACATTTTCATCGATTCCACACCGCCGTAATCCCCGCGACCTGCGACCTGGCGGTTAACAGCCATTGTACTCGGCCTTGGTGCCAAAGCTGGGCAAAAAGCCGTAAGCCCTTTGCCCCAAAGGATATAACTGTGGGTAAAAGGCAAGGACTTTTTGTGCTTATTGCATTTCTTGCGCATATTATACTGGTTTTTGAGAGTGTCTATTTTTAGATTTAATCGGTCCAGAACGGTCTAATTACTCAAGCTGGCCCAGCCGGCATCTAAGAAAGTGCCCAGAAACATTAAAAAACGAGGTCTTTCTGGAATTTTGTCCAACAATTAAAACATCTTTAAAATGATATAACCTTTTGTTTGAAATAGACTTATATAAAAAATCTGCATAAAATCGGTCAATTTGGGTGATTAGGGTTATATAGGGATTCTCAGTGTATCAGCACTCTGAAAATGGATTAAAAATGTTAATCCCGAAAGAGAAGGAAAATAGCACTTAGAGCATTTTTTAAGTTTTTTGTAAATTTATTTCCAATCTGCACTATATCGGCTCACTTATTTATAGAGACTATCAATTACTAAAACAATATGGGCCCTGAAAACCCGAAAAATCCGGATTTTTTTGTGCGTCAATTAATGAATCATCGCAAGAGGATTTATGCATTCATTTTGACCCTTGTGGCAAATACCTCGGACGCAGACGATATTATGCAGGATACGGCTCTTCTCATGTGGAAAAAGTATCGTCAAGCCGAGGAAATTAAGGATTTTGCGGCTTGGGGAATGAGAGTTGCTCACTTTAAGGTCCTCGAATTTCGTAAAAAACAGTACGAAACAAAGCTCCAGTTTAACAGCGAGCTTTTTGATAGTCTGATTGGGGGAGCAGCAGCTGCAAATGAAAACGTGGATGCTCGTTTTGAGGCGTTGAAAAAATGCTTGTCAAAGCTGGATGAAAAATCACGTTATCTTGTTCAAATGCGGCATCAAAAGGGCGAGACGATCAAAAGTATTGCAGCCGCTATTAAAATGCCTCAACACACAGCTTATAAGGTTATAGCCCGTCTCCATGAGCAGCTTGTTCGATGTGTCCATAAAACGCTGAAAGTTGAGGAACTATTCTAAATGTCTGATTCTATGAAAAATAAGTATTCTTTATTAAGTCAGCTGATCGAGGGACAGCTTTCAGGGGAGTTGAATGAAAGTCAGTTCCGGTTGTTACAGCAGATGATGTTGAACGATCCGGAAAGTCTGGTGTATTATATCGAATATACAACACTATGGGCTTTGCTGGATGAGGCGGGTGGATTTCAGGATATAGGTTTTGCGACAGAATTTGATTCGGCAATGATGGATGCTTTTGCGGAAGAAGAAAGAACGGCTCCCCCCATTGAAATTCCTGCTGTTTCAAAAAAATCTCAAGAGGATGAAAAACCGACGGAAATCAAAAAGGTTCATCCCAAAGTTAGCAAATTTTCAATTGTTTCCTTAGCGATGTCCTCGGCGGCACTGCTTTTTGTAATTGTGTATGCTCATTTTGTTTCCATGCGGCGCGGAATCGAGACGGCTACCTTGACTGACAGCATGAATGCAAAATGGGCAGACATTGCCTCCCCCGTGGAAAAGGGGACCCGGCTGGTAACCGGAGAAAAGCGGTGGCTGCTGCGGGAAGGATACGCGGAGTTGCTGTTTGATAATCAGGCACGGGTTGTTCTGGAAGGTCCCGCGGAATTTCAGATTCTTGCCGAGGACCGGGTCGGCCTCAGTTACGGCAAGGTGTATGCAAGGGTTCCCCAAACCGCAGGGGGCTTTTCTGTGTACACACCCAATGCGAAAATCATTGATCTGGGGACCGAGTTCGGCGTGCAGGTGGAAATCGGCGGCAATACCCAACTGCATGTCCTTAAGGGCAAGACGATGCTGATGGCCGGCAAGACCGATAGAGTAAATATGGAAGTCAGCCAGGGAAATGCCAGGAAGATCTCTGGTGAAAA
>CALMLO010000003.1 GCA_937868095.1 uncultured Phycisphaerales bacterium
TACCCCTATTATCGGCAGGAATACGCTCGTTTATTTAACTTTTCAAAGATCAATAGAACAAGGAAGAATGCCGGATTTTGTGCGAACCCCCGAAGAAGAAGGTATAGATCCTGCTCGGCTCTGCTGCAGTATCTCAGACAATCGGCGTCTTGCCCGATGAAGCATAACACGGGTATTCAGCTGACTTTTCTGTAAAATTTGAGCAATTTCGGCAATCGAAATATCTTCCTGGTACCGAAGCAGCAGCAGGGTGTACTGTTCATCCGGGAGTTGACGAGCCAGCGCCCAGATATTGAACGATTCGTCGGTTTCTGAGGGAGATACCGCTATTTTGGAAGATATCGAAGGCAGAAGTACACAAGTCGGCAATTTTCGTTTTCGCAAAAAAGAAATGATTTCATGGTACGCTATGGCAAAGAGCCATGACTTTACCGAACTTTTGCCGTTGAAGGAATATCGGCCCTTATAGGCTTTCAAAAAGGTTTCCTGACAAATATCTTCTGCATCGGGTAAAGAACGGACCCGACTGTAAATAAAACGCATCAGACTGCTCGAATACTCCGCTGCAATTTGCTCGAAGCAAAACAGGGGCTCCTCCGGTTGCAAGCTGTGCTGGCAATCGGTGTTTGCTGAGAGCCGGATGGTTTCAGACAATCTGTTCATTTCAGCATTCTTATGGCTCCGCCGGCGCGGGTGAGGGGGACGCCTCTTCGCTTGTTGGGTTCTCGGTTGGCTCACTCTTGGCCTGTTCATGAGAAAGATGCCATTGTTTCAATGCCTCATAAAGGGTATCAGTAGGAACTTCAAAATGAATGGAAACAAGATTGCCGTCGGTTTGTATCTGCCAATTCTGGAGAAGGGAAGTTAGAGCAGACGGTTTGTTCCCGCTAAGCGTTAGAAAGGCCTTCATACCCAAAAAGGCCTGTTCAATCTGAAGTGCTGTTTGAGAATCCGCAGTTTGAAGAAAGCTGTCTGCCTGAAAGGTCGTCCCATTTTCCGCTGCCGCAAACAACATGCTTTGAGTGTTTGCCAGGATAGCAGCATGGGGTTGATTTTCCGTCAAATGTTTGACTTCATCAGCAGCCAGCAGCACAATAGGTTCCTGGCTTACATTGTTGGGGAATACCGGCCAGCCGGAAGCAGACAAAGAGGGCCGTTTCCCGTCCAAAACATCCAGCGTCTGTTCAAGGGCTTGCCGACTTTGGGATAGGATAATCAGATTTTCTCGTGCAAATGTTCCGACTTGAGTTCGGCTGTGCGGTTCGTCAAACCATTCATGAAGAATGTACTGACCATAAGCACTTTTTTGGTAGTCTTTGTTTAGTGCCAAAAAGGCGGTTATTTTCTGTGAATTGAAACGCCCCTCTATCAGCAGAACAGTATTTTGTTCCTGGCTGTCCGGTCCGAATAGGGTTATGTGATTTATATCCGTCAAGAGGTTGAAGCCAAGCAGCTCTTCAAGGGCTTTTATTTTTTCGCTGTGCTGAGATTGAACATCGGTCAGAATCAAGGTGCCCAGTTTCGATTTTTTGAAGGCCTCCAAATCCAAATGAAGCACCCAGCGTGTATCCGCTCCTAAATAATCTTTGTTCAAGGTTGCGGCGGGACCGGAAACTGTCAGTCCTGCCAGCAGCAGCCACAATGTCCACCCTCGCAGCATAAAAAATCCTTTCAGAAGAAATCTCTATTTTATTTCGATTCCGCAGGTAATACGCAGAAAAACCGAAAACGTTACACAATGAAATATTTTTTAGAGAGCTACTGCTATACCGGCCTGAAGCCCCGACTCTGTAATAGCGGCCTGAACCTTATCTGTGATGTCCAGAATCTCTGTATTTCCCTTTGTTTTTACAGACAGGTGTTTTGTAAAGACCATTGAAACCTTGTCAACTTATTGATATTTCGCAGGGTCAGGGATACCCGCTTCTTCGAATCCCTTTCTGCGCAGCCGACAAGCGTCGCACCAGCCGCACGCGCGTCCGTCAGGAGCGGGATCATAGCAGCTGTGCGTCAGAGAATAGTCCACCCCCAGGCGGAGTCCTGTTTTTATAATCTCCGCCTTGCTCATTTGGATAATAGGGGTGTGGATTCTGAATGTTCCTTTTCCTTCTGCAGAGGCGGCAGCGGCAAGATTGGCCGCTTTTTCAAAAGCTTCGATGAAATCCGCTCGGCAGTCGGGATATCCGCTGTAGTCCACTGTATTTACCCCAATGAAGATATGAAATATCCCAAGAACTTCTGCCAAGCCAATCGCATAGGAAAGAAAAATCAAATTTCTGGCCGGAACATAGGTGATGGGAATAGAAGGTGTGGTCTGTCCAGTTTTGGGCACAGAGAGGCCGAAATCAGTTAAAGCAGACCCTCCAAATGAGGTTAAATCAATATTAGCTGCCCGATGTTCCCGGACTCCAAGGGCTTGGGCGATTCGTTTGGCGGCCTCAAGCTCGATGGAATGCCTTTGACCGTATCGAAAACTAAGGGCATAGCATTCAAAGCCCTGATGGCGGGCTATTGCCAGTGTCGTAGCCGAGTCCAACCCGCCGCTTAGTAAAATGAGGGCTTTTTCATTTTGACCCATAATCGCGCCTTGAAATTAAAATCGTTTTGGATATGATTCTTTTGAGCAATATAGCATATTTCAGGCGGGAGTCAAAATGAGCATTGAAAAGCCGGTGTTGGAATTGTTTGACAATCCGAGTCCCCGCCGGAATTATGTAATCACAATTCGCTGTCCGGAGTTCACAAGTCTCTGTCCCAAAACCGGCCAGCCCGATTTTGGGGAAATTCTGATCAAATACATTCCTGACCGCAAATGTATCGAGTTGAAAAGTCTGAAGTTTTATTTGCAGAGTTATCGCAATAAAGGGGTCTTTTACGAACGCCTGACCAACGAGATTCTCGATGACCTTTCTGCAGCAGCGGCTCCCCGCTGGATGCAGATTACCTCCCGTTTTACACCCCGCGGCGGCATCACTACCGAAGTTTGCGCGGAGTGGAAAAAGAAGATGCAAAAACGAACCTGAAGAACAGTCCCTGTAGAGAGAATTTTTTATGCCGATTAGTTTTCACTGCGAGAATTGCAAAAAGAAAATCAAAGCTCCCGACGAGGCAGGAGGGAAATGGGGCAGCTGCCCGTATTGCGGGCATCGGTGTTATATTCCCCTCCCCAAATCACCGGACGAAGAGGAACTGCGATTGGCTCCTATCGATGAGCTGGAAGAGAGCCGCATTGAAGAGATGATGCGTGAAACCCATCATCTGACTCAGCATATCCTGCATGAAAGCCGCTTGCCGGATGAAGAGGCTTCTGTGTCCGGCGCGGCGACGGATGAACGTGAAGTGATTAAAAATGTTATCCTGTATTTGCGGCAGGTGGCGGATGGCGAGCTGACCGCTGCGGAAAGAACCTTTCGCGTTTTAAAACCGGCCAAGAAAACATCACTGCGGATTCTTGCGGCAATGGCACGAGCCGAACGCCCTGAACCGGAACTCAGCGATATTCCAGAGAATGTGCTCCAGGGGCTGATTCGCGACCTTTCGTCCAAATTGAGCTGATCTTGTTTTTGGGGTCTGCTTTTTAATATTTCCAATCGGCCGGCCTTATCGGACTATCAGAGGTTTGGGGGTGTCCATTGGGGAACAGACCGATAAAGTTCGCTCAATCTTTTCTGAAAAAGCCGAAAGCCCGTTCTATACGCGATTTTCAGCTTCCCCAAAAACTCTTTGATGTCCGATAAATAAAATCATATCGCTTCAGATGTTTCTCAAAAATTTTTTATTTAAAAATAAATTTTTCATTTCTCTTTTTTCCACTCTCACCATCACTATCACAAGCACTATCGGTCCTTCAAAAAAAGTGTGAAATTAGGGGGTTTCCATGCCTAAAGTGGCCTTTTGTCTGTTCGATAATGGTAAAGGATTTCGGAGCCGCCGCAGTCAATCGGCTCCCTATGCTGTTTGAAAAGTAGAGCAATAAGCGTCCCTTGGAAATGTCCTGACAGGGGCAAAGACAAACTTCTTTTCTTGTAAGGAGTCAGACTATGCTGTCAATTAAGAGTAACATTATGGCGGAAAATGCCGCCCGCCAGTTGGGCATGAGCTATGATACATTGGCTCAGTCGATTGAGCGGTTGTCTTCCGGCCAGCGTATCAACAGTGCCAAAGACGATGCGGCAGGTTTGGCGGTACGTGAATTGATGCGGGCTGACATCGCTGTCATCCAGCAGGGTTCACGAAACGCACTGGATGCAATCAGCATGCTCCAGACGATGGAAGGAGCGATGGCTACTATCGACAGCGCTCTCATCCGAATGAAAGAGCTGGCAGAACAGGCGGCCACAGGTTCCTATTCTACGCAGCAGCGGAACATCATGAACAATGAGTTCCAGCAGATGATGGCGGAAATCAACCGAATTGCCACAACCGCCAACTTCAACAGCATCAACATGCTCAACAGTGCTACCGGCTCTAACCGGATTCATTTCGGAGAGGGTTCGTACATTGACGTCAAATCCGTCGATGTTCGGACGTCGGCTTTGATTGACAGTGCCTCTGTTTCCATTTCCGGTAGCGATGGGACCAAAGCGCAGGCTGCTTTGACTCTGGTAACAGAAGCCATTGAGCGGAAAGACAGCGCTCGTGCCAGTTTGGGCTACATGATCAACCGTCTGGAAAGCACAACGGAAGTGCTGAATATTCAGTCCGAAAATATGATGTCGTCTGAGTCCCGTATTTCGGATGTGGACGTAGCGACCGAAATGGCAGCTCTGACCCGCAAGCAGGTGCTGGCTCAGGCCGGCGTGGCGATGCTGGCTCAGGCCAATACCATGCCGCAGATGGCTTTGAATCTGCTTCGGTAATCGCCTCTGATTAGGTTCAGTGATAAAACCAGAAGACGGCTGCTATGGACAGGCAGCCGTCTTCTGAATCTTTCAAAATAGCAGGCGGAAAAATCTCCGGCGCGCAGCCGGACGAAAATTATTTCCCGGAGTACTCCTATGAATGGATTCAGCATCTATCAGGAAACCGCCATCAGTACCCAGAATCGCGGCCGGCTGATTGTGATGCTTTACGACGGTGCGATTAAATTTCTTCGCCAGGCCGTTGAGGATTTGAAGCGGGGCGACTTGGCTGCCAAAGGAAGACACATCGGCAAAGCTCAGGATATTCTTTTTGAACTTAATACCGTTCTCGATATGGAAAAAGGCGGGCAAATTGCCCAAAATCTTCGGGCTCTCTATAATTTTATGCAGCGTCATCTGACGGAAGCCAATATCCGAAAAGACCCCAAAATGATTGAAGAAGTCATTGCACTTTTGGAAGAATTAAACCAAAGCTGGCGGGCTGTCTGCGGATAAAAAGGCATTAGAGGATGAACTCAAAGAGCCGTCTTGGCAAGACGGCTTTTTTTGTAGACAGGCCGAAGCATCTGCCTAAAATAGAGTATATGAGTTATGCTGTTTTAGTTGTTGATGATCAGCCGGACCTGCTGGATCTCCTCGAGCTCAGCCTCCAGCAGCAGGGCTATCGCGTACGCACTGCTCTCAGCGGACAGGAAGCTCTTCGCCAGATTGAAAATGAGCCGCCCGATTTGATTCTCCTGGATATTCTGCTGGGGGATATTTCCGGCATTCAGTTGACCGCACGGCTGAAGAACAGCGAAAAAACCGCCGCCATTCCGATTATTTTACTCACGGCCAAAGACACAGAAACGGATATCATTGTCGGCTTAAGTGTAGGAGCGGACGATTATATCACCAAACCCTTCAGTATGCAGGTTTTGTTGGCCCGAATGGAAGCTGTTCTCCGGCGAAGCCGGCCTTCCCCATCCAATGTGCAGGAAATCTTAACGGCCGGTTCCGTTCGGCTTTTTCCGGCAGGGCGGCAGGTGTTTGTAGAAGGCAAACCCGTGGAACTGACCCCCGCAGAATTTAATATCCTCACGGAACTGATTCGGGCGGCTGGCGCCGTCCGAAGCCGTGAAGAACTTTTGAAAGCAGCCGGTCCTTCTCAGGCGGGCGAGAATGAGCGAATTGTGGATGTCCACATTGCAGCCCTTCGAAAAAAACTCGGCCTGGCTAGGAATCTCGTCAAAACTGTCCACGGACGCGGCTATCGAGCGTCTGTTTAAGCGGGTGAGGACTTGGCAGAAACAGAAACTTAACGATTTTCCTGAAGTTCCTGCTGGGCCTTTTCTATGAATGCAGCGGATTGTTCCAGAAGCTGCTCTGCAGAAGGATTTACGGCGGGCTTGAGATCGAAACTCCACGCAATATCCCGCCGAATCGTGCCGGGCCAGAGCACCTCAGCAAAGAAATCCGCAGGGAAATAATCCTCAAGCGGCCGCTTCATTTCCCGGTGGGTATTGACAATTTCGCAGCCCTCTTTTTCGATGCGAACCTTGTAGTCTCCGTACCAATTAAATCCCACCGTGACGGGGGTTGTTCCGATTTCTTCGTCATTCAGCCAGACGACGGCCTCCGGCGGCTCCGTGATAATAGTCAAACGGCGCTCTACACAGCCGAACAGAAAAACAACGGCAGCCGGCAGCAGAAACCCTCGTATCATTTTTGAATGAAGATGAGTTTTCATATGCTCTTCTCGCAGGCAGTATATTTTATCTTTGAGATGGAGAAACCGTCAGCAGCTCTCCCTTTCTTGACAAACCCTACCACCCACGCGCAGAAAAATCAAGCCGAAAAAAACCGGGCATCAGACAGCTGCTGCTGTCTGATGCCCGGTCAAAGGAGGAGGCACTCTTTCTCATCACACCGCCTCCCTTTATCGTCTGATTAGCTGTGTCTTTCTGCGGAGGGTTATCCGCTTTGTTTTTAATATTGGGTTCGCAGCCGCATGAAACTCGGCCGACGAACCCAACTGGAGGAGGAGGAAAGATATTTGTTCGCGGGGCCCCCCGCCCCGCGGTGGCTTTTGTGTCGGGCTTTAACCACCGTTCGTTGGCATGGAAGCCCGACATTTGGAGGAGGAGGAAAGATATTCTCACGCAGAACCGCTCGTCTGCGATTATTTTTGTGTCGGGCTTTGACCACCGTTCGTTGGCATGCAAGCCCGACATTTGGAGGAGGAGGAAAGTATTATCTTCCATCCGTCATCTTTTTGCTGAAAAGGCACGGATGGGTTCTTTTCCACCAGGGGCCGGCAGAGAGGTTCCTCTCTGTACCGGTCAAAAGTCTTTCCCCTACAGTTCTTTCACAGCGTACAAATCTTCCAGCACCGCCGCATCCCTCAGCCCCAGCACGCCGCACACAATCTGGCGAAAATGCTCCTGGCTGCAGTCTTCTGTAATGACTGCTGAGACGCCCAGCGAGCGTGCCTGGATTTCCTGCTGAGGATTGTTCGGTTCAATCACGGCGATGGTCGGCATATCCGGGCGAATACTTTTCAGACCTTTCAGAAAAGCCCCGTCCGGCATATCCTTCAAATGCCAGTGACTGATAACGCTGTGAATCGTTTCATTTTTCAAAGAGCGAACCGCATCATTCCCGCGGTTTAGACAAATCAATCGGATCGGCAATTCCTTAAGAGACTCGACTCGGTTGTACACTCCAATGGCCAAGACATTTGTTTTTGCGACGATATACATATTGTGAATCTTTACTTTTTAGGTCTTATCCACTTTTCTCTTTTTATAATTGCAAAGAGCGTGCCGCTCTTTTGATTTTTTTATAAAATCTGCAACTGCTTTATTTGCAAGAGGTTATAAAATGCAAGCCCCAAAGACAAAATTAATGGCCTCGCCGCGTAAAGACCATAACAGCCGATTTTTCTGCGGCCCCAATGAGCTAACCGGAATTAATAAAAGAAAATAGGATTCATGAACCATTTTGGCCGCAGGGGACCAAAATGGCCGCAGCAGGCAAAAGCCGGGTTATACAGAATTTAATCGGCAGCGCTTTGGTCCGGGCGAATCAGCCGGAGTAGAAAGAAATGGTTCGAGTTGCTCGGATCTCGTAAAAAGATTGATTGGCAATATGTCAGCCCAAGCCGATGACGCTGGCTGTCAATCGTTTTGTCGATTACGACAGAATCCCATACTGGACAAGGGTCTCTCTCAATTGGGCTTTCTGGGCCTCATTGAGCGGCGTCAGAGGCAGGCGAAGCTCTTCCGATGCCAGATTGAGCATGGCCATCGCCGCCTTGACGGGGATTGGATTAGAAGCCAGACTAAGCAGGACTTTGGCCAGAGGAAAGATTTTTCGGTGCCATTTTCGGGCGGAGACGAAATCCCCTTCCAGGATCAAATCAGTCATCGCTTTGACATCCGCCGGTACAATATTGGCGACGACACTGATAACGCCTTTGCCTCCTACAGAACAAATCGGGAGAGTCAAAGAATCATCGCCTGACAGCACAGTGATGCTGCACAGGGACAGAATCTCGCTGGTCATATCCAGGGACCCCGATGCTTCTTTGATGGCCACAATGTTTTCAATCTCCGAAAGGCGGGCAACAGTCTGCGGTGTCAGCCCGCTTCCTCCGCAGCGGCCGGGGATATTGTACAGAACAAGGGGAATGTCCACTTCATCGGCAATGGCCTTGAAATGCTGATAAAAGCCCTCTTGGGTAGGTTTGTTGTAATAGGGGCAGACCTGAAGGGAGGCGTCGGCACCGACTTTGCGGGCAAAATCAGTCAGTTCAATCGCTTCGGCGGTGCTGTTGGAGCCGGTGCCGGCAATCACCGGCACTGTGCCTCCGACGGTTTTCACAACCCACTCGATAACTTTTTTATGTTCATCGTAGCTCAAGGTGGGCGACTCACCGGTAGTGCCTACCGGTACGATGCCGTCGGTACCGCTTTCAAGATGAAACTCAACCAGTTCCTCGAGCGTTTGAAAATCCACCTGGCCATCGTGAAAAGGTGTGATTAACGCTACCAGACTTCCGCTGAACATTTTCCGACCCTTTAGTTTTTGATTAATTGAATCATTTCTTTGACGGCCTCTCGAAGACCAACCAGAACGGCTCGAGAAATAATACTGTGGCCGATGTTGAACTCGCAAAGTCCTTCAATTTGGGCAACCGGTCTTATGTTCCGGTAGGTCAGACCATGGCCGGCATGGACAATCAGTCCGGCTGATAAGGCGATATCTCTGCCGTCACGCAGCTGATTGAGGGTTTTCTCGGCGGCTGCATCTGTTTTAGCATTTGCATAAAGACCGGTATGCAGCTCAACAGCATCACAGCCGGCTTCCGCAGCGGCCAGAATCTGTTTTTCTTCCGGCAGAATAAAGGCGCTGACCAAAATCCCTTTTCGGTGCATCCGCTTGACTGTTCGGACAATCTGTTTTTGGCATCGCAGGCAATCTAAACCGCCTTCGGTCGTCAGTTCTGCCCGGTTTTCAGGAACCAGGGTTATTTGGTCCGGACATACCTGCTCGGCAATTCGGACAATTGGTTCTGCAAGGGACATTTCCAGATTGAATTTGGAGGCAGCCGTTTCCTTCAGAATCTGCACATCCCGGTCATTGATATGCCGGCGGTCCTGCCGCAAGTGGACTGTGATTCCGTTTGCTCCTGCCAATTCACATTCTACAGCTGCCCATACAGGATCGGGTTCATCCGCCAAACGTGCCTGGCGAATTGTGGCAACATGATCGATATTTACATTCAGTAAAGCCATTTTAGAGTCCAAAGTGTCCTTTTTAGGTCTTTTATTATACTCCCGTTCGCTTTCCTATCAAGAAAATAGCCAAAACCTTATCAGATTTCTCGGCCCTTAACCCTACATTTCCTTGCTGTACTATACCATCTGAATTACTATAGAAAAGATGGAATTGAAAGATAAAACTGCTTTAATTACCGGCTCGACAGGCAAAATTGGACGCCGCTTGGCGGGGACTTTGGCGGCGGAGGGGGTGCACTGCCTTTGCCATTTTTACCGCCACAAAAGGTTAGCCGACAAGGTGGTGCAGGCCGTTTGCCGGCAGGGAGCACACGCATGGGCTCTTGAGGCCGATTTTCGCAGGGAAGACCAAATTCGCCGTCTATTTCAGAAAGCTCAGAAACACGGACCCATTGACCTTTTGATTCATACAGCGGCTCTTTTTGCCAAAACACCCATAAAAACCAGTACCCCTCGGCAGATACGCGACCTTATTCAGGTCAATTTTACCGCGTCTGCCCTGCTCGCCCATCTTTTTGTGAAATCGCTGCCGCATTCTGACAGGGGAAATCCATCTGCTAAAATTATTTTTTTTGCGGATATCGGGGCGATTCGCCCCTGGAAAAACTATTCAATTTACTGCGCTGCCAAGGCCGCTGTGATTGCCTTGACTCAATCGCTGGCCAAAGAGTTGGCTCCTCAGATAACCGTCAACGCGATTGCTCTCGGTATTGTAGAAGGCGGCTTGGACAGTCCTCAAGAGATTGCCGCCCGAAAAAAACGGATTCCTGCTGGAACATTCGTTCCGGTTGAAGAAGTCCTTGAAGCGGTGAAGTTTATCCTTAAGACTGACTCAATGACCGGCCGCGCTTTAGTACTTGATGGGGGAGTGGTGCTTTAACCTCTTATATGACAAATTCTTAGACGTTTGAACAATGCTTTACATTTTTGAAAAGGAGGGCTATACTGCACGTTTTAAAAAATGTTTTGTGAGGTTTTTCCATGGATGCTTTCAGTGAAATACCGGAAATTCTTGACCAGTTGCGGCAGGGGCGAATGATTATCCTTGTCGATGATGAAGATCGTGAAAATGAAGGAGACTTAGTTTGCGCGGCGGAGCTGGTTACACCGGAAATCATCAATTTTATGGCGACCTATGGCCGCGGGCTTATTTGTCTGCCGATGGATGAAGAAGATTGTGATCGTCTCGGCCTTCACCCGCAATGTCCTGAAAATACAGCTCGTCTTGGGACGGCTTTTACCGTCAGTATTGATGCTCGGGAAGGAATTACAACCGGCATCAGCGCCGCCGACCGCGCCAGAACTATCCGCGTGGCTGTTGACCCCAAAACCAAAGCGGTGGACCTGGCGCGACCCGGCCATGTCTTTCCCCTTCGTGCCCGCAAAGGCGGCGTGCTTGTGCGAGCCGGCCAAACCGAAGGTTCGGTCGATTTGATGCGTTTGGCGGGACTAAAACCTGCCGCTGTTATCTGTGAGATTCTTAACGAGGATGGCACGATGGCTCGCGTCCCCGACCTGATTGACTATTGCAAACGCCATTCTCTTAAAATGACCTCTGTTGCGAAATTGATTGAATACCGCCTTCAGCGGGAGCAGCAGGTTCGCCGTATTCAGCAGGTCCGGCTTCCAACCGACTATGGCGAGTTTACACTGATCGGCTATGAAAGCCCCGGATCTACAGAACCCCATTTGGCTTTGTGCAAAGGCGGAATTGGGGATTTGGATGAAAATGGGAAGGTTATCGAACATCCGGAGCCGGTCTTAATTCGAGTTCATTCCGAATGCCTGACGGGAGATTTATTCCATTCGCAGCGATGTGAATGCGGCTACCAGCTGGTGGAAGCGATGAAGCGGATTAATCAGGAAGGCAAAGGCGCTTTGATTTATCTTCGCCAGGAAGGCCGGGGCATCGGGCTGGCGAACAAACTTCGAGCGTATAAACTTCAGGAACAGGGGCTGGATACCGTAGAGGCCAATGTGAAACTTGGCTTTCTCCCGGATAAGCGGGATTACGGCATTGGAGCCCAGATTTGTCGGGATTTGGGACTTCGAAATGTGCGCATTCTTACCAACAATCCCAAAAAGGTCAGCCGATTGGAGGTTTACGGGATCCATATTATTGAACAGATTCCTCTTCAGGCCAAACCCACTGAATATAATCGAAAATATCTCCAGACCAAAAAAGTTCGCTTTGGACATCTTCTTAGTGAAGATATTTAGGGAAAAATGAAAAAAAAGAAGAAATCAGGACCTCCTGTGTCCAGAGATGTTTGTTTAACAGGATTTTTCTTCTTTGTTTTTCTTTATACCGGCTGTGTGTCGTCGCCCCCACCCGTTGTGAATTTCAATCAGTCGGGGGCGTGTTTTAAGCCGGTTGCTGTAAAATTCGGCGGCCTGACCGAAATCCTCAAAGATCCCCAGACAAAGCAGCCCAAGACACTTCGTGTTTTTATTGAATTGCGGGATCAGTTTGACTCAAGATTGAAAACCCCTTTTACTGTCCGTCTGGAGTTGTACAAATATGCCAGCCATAGTTCAAACCCCAAAGGTGAACATTTGAAAACCTGGCCGGACTTGGTTTTGGTTGATGCCGCCGTCAACAACCTTTATTGGCGGGATTATCTAAGGGCATATGAGTTTTTACTTGAACTGGACAGTTCGATTCCTGCCGGCGAACCGCTGCTGGCGGCGGCAGCGTGCTGGGGACCAGACTGGCCAAGATTAGAAGCAACTTATGTTTTGAATTGGCAGTAGCAAATAAGTCGAGAAATTGAATTGATTTTATCGGTCTTTTTGGTCACTATTTCATAACTTTAATTTATAAAAATCATTCTTCTTCAGCGAGACCCAAGTGAAAGAACCCTTAGACGGCCAGAATCGAACGCTCGAGGAAGACGTGCTGATACGGCAAGCGCAGCACGGAGACCTGGAGGCTGCCGGTGTTTTAATTGTCCGGTATCAAGACAGATTATATAATACAATTCTGAAAATTTGTTCCAATCCTGAAGATGCTGCGGAACTTACCCAAGATACCTTTGTCAAAGTATTGGAGAAGATAACAGAGTTCAAAGGGAAAAGCAGCTTTTATACGTGGCTCTTTCGAATTGGCGTTAATCTGACCTTGAACTTCTGTAAACGAAGAGGGCACCTGTCCATGCGGTCGCTCGATGCTCCTGTAGGGCCCGAAGCGGGAGAAGCATCATCCCGATTATTGGGGTACCTGATGTGTCAGGACAAAGCCGACCCGGTTGGGTTGGCCCAGAATAAAGAAGTCAGAGAGATTGTGTTAAAGGCGATGGGGCGACTCGAAGAAGAACAACGAGTTGTGTTGGTTTTGCGAGATATTGAAGGTCTTAGTTATCTGGAAATTGCAGAGATTCTCGATATGGAGCTGGGTACTGTTAAAAGCCGTATAAGCAGGGCCCGTGCGGGCTTGCGGGATATGCTGGAGGCAGTATTAGCATGAATGAACAAGAGCGAGAACAAATTGATTCCCTTATTCACGGATTGCTGGACGGCCAGCTCAATGAGCGTCAGCAGACGGAACTGAAACGTTTGGCTCAGAATAATCCGTCCCTTCGTAAGGAGTTGCACGCATTATACCGCCAGAAGGAACTTTTAGGGGCTTTGCCGATTGAAAAAGCGCCCGAAGGGCTGAAGAATGAAATTCTCCTTCGTCTTGAACGTCGGATGATTTTGAATTCTGAGCCGGCGGTACCATCGCATCCGATAGGGCGGCTTCGTTTATTATTCCGATGGACAGCCGCAGCCGCGGCAATGATCCTGCTGCCGCTGGCTATCCTGGCTTTGCTGGTGCTTCAAATAGTCAGGCCGCCTGAACAGACGGTTGGCCCTTTGGCTGCTTCTGAAAAAGGGGTCTCCGAAGAGCCGGCGAAAGAGACGACGGCTGCCTCAGAGCAGGGGACTGTCCTTGTCTTGGGCAGTTTGACTCTTCTGACAGACCAGCCGATTGCTGTCAATGAATTTATCAAAAAATCGGTTATAGCCCAAAAACTTCTTCTGTCCGTTTCTTCGGAGCGGTTTGAAGACCGTGCTATGTATTATGTTCAGTGCAGTCAAGCCCAGATGGCCTCGCTTCTGAAAGAACTTGAACCGGTCTGGACCATGTGCTCCAGGCAGCAGTTTGTTTTGGCTCCGTCGGATACTTCTATCCCGAAGGCCATTGTGGTGGAGAGCGTCCGCCCGGACCAAATGAAAGAGCTGATTCGCCAGACGAATCCCTCTCGTTTGCAGATGGTTGCTTCTCATATGGAGCGTCTGAATCAGCGGGGGCTCTCCGATGTATCTCTGAAAGTTCCTGCTGAAACGGCAGATTCCGGGGGACAGACTATCCCGCCGGCAAAACCCAAACTGGCTTGGGAAGAAGAACGGCCCGCAGGAGAGGCCGTTGCGGCTCAGGGGCCGGATGTTCGCCTTGTGATTGTTGTTAAGAACCAGGCGGAAGAAAAATAAGCCGCCGGCAAAAAGCACCGATTCTTTCTCCATTCTTGAAAATAACTCCTGTTTGCTCTGTTCAAAGACAGTCAGTATGAACGATTTTCAGACTTGTCTGACTTTCAAAAATTCGGCCCAAATCCCCTCCTTTTCATGTTCAGCCGGCTCAGGAATTGACAGCCGCCATTTATCAGGATACCATAGCGGCCAATAAATAAAAGGCCCCCTGAAAACCAAAAAGGAATTATCCATGCATATATTATTGACCAATGATGACGGCATTTTTGCACCAGGCCTGGCCGCAATGTATTCTCGTCTATGCCGGCTCGGCAAGGTTACTGTAGTAGCGCCGGCCGATGTCCAGTCTGGTGCCGGCCACAGTATTTCTCTCCGCGAAATCCGCTGCGACCCTGTTGAAATTGTCGGCAAATTCTCCGGATTCTGCGTAGAGGGTTCGCCCGCCGATTGCGTCAAACTGGCGATGAATGAGCTGATTGATGAGAATGAGCCGGTTGACCTGCTGATTTCCGGCATAAACTGCGGTGCTAATGTAGGAATCAATATTTTTTATTCCGGCACGGTGGCCGGGGCCATAGAAGGGGCTTTTTACGGTCTGCCGGCGGTAGCCGTCAGTGCGGCGGCCGATGAGCCGATGAATTATGAAGCAGCGGCAGATTATGCCCTTGAGGTGCTCACAAGGATTCTCCCGCTTTCAGCAGGTCAGGTAGTGAATCTCAACATCCCCCGTCTTTCAGAAGGCAGGCCGAAAGGGGTTCTGGTGGTCCCGCAGTCCACTCATGGCTTTGAAGAATCCTATCATATAGATGAAGACGCCAACGGCCAGGGAGTGTATCGATTGAAGGGCGGTCCTCATCGTGACCCCCATGCAGAAGAGCCCGCCACGGACACACAGGCGCTGGCCGCCGGTTTTATTACGCTCACGGGTCTGCGGCTGGATTTGACCGATTTGACCATCAATGAACGATTGAAAAAACTCTCTTTTTTGTTGGAGACAAAGTGAGTTCTGTTTTTGAAAGTCCCTGGCTCCTGCTGACGGTGGCGGCAATTTTGCTGGCAGCAGCATCGGTCGCCTGGCGAGCTCGCCCCGAGTGGGGCTTGCGGTCGTTTCTCCTGCCGGCAGTCGCAGTCGGGGCGGCGTTTGGCCTGGATGTGCTGGTCCAGACCGATTCCGAACAGATTCATTCCCTTTTGAACTTCTGCCGACGTGCCGTTCTTGAAGGGAATGTTAGACAAATAGCTCCCTGCATCGCTTCGACCTATGCCGATCCTGTTCATCGAAACAAGGAGGACCTGCTGAATGCCGCCGAAAGCATTCTTCGCGGAGCAGCCCTGGAAAAAGTGGTGGAACGCGGCCATACCCTTCGAATTCACGGCGATACAGCACAAAGTCAGGTTCGTTTTCGAGTTCATTTGAGCCCGCAGCGCAGCGCTTATGCTGCCGCAGGCAGTTTAATGTTTGTGGTACTGGAGATTCACTACCAGCGGCAGCCGAATCAGCGATGGCAAATCCAGCAAGTTCTTCTGGTAAGTGTGAATGACAGTCCGATAAACTGGCATGATGTTTAGCCGGCTGGCCTTATAAAAAAACCGGAGCGATGCCGGTCTTCTGGGAAAACCCGCATTGCTCCGGATGCCGTCGGCTGATTTCGAGAAAAGCGCCTTACGTGCGGGCGAGTGCTTTCCGCTGCTCAACAATACTTTCGATTTTTTCGAGCAGTTCACTCAGATCAAACGGTTTGACAATATAATCGTCTATGCCGCATGAATTGGCCCGCGCAATATCTTGAGTCTGACTGCGAGCTGTGAGCATAATGACAGAGATATCCTGCCCCCACGGCTGACGCCGGAGGGCTTCGAGCATCTCATGACCGTCCATTACCGGCATAATTACATCCAGCAGGATGATATCCGGCATCTCTTTTTCGGCCTGCTGAAGCCCTTCTCGTCCATCGTGAGCCGTAACCACCTCATACTCGTTCATTTCCAGCCGATCCTTGAGGGTTTGAACGATATTCGGCTCATCGTCAATTACGAGAATCTTTGTCTTTTTTGTTTTTTTCCTGATTCCAAAAAAATCAAACATAGGTCCTTCTCCTTGCTGCTTTTTTATCGCCTGGACTTTTTTGTACACCTAATTGGACAATTTTGTCTGGGCAGTTTCCGGCAACTGTGCTGGATTGTTTGTATCCATCGGATATTCCGCCATCCCCATCATCGGCAAAATGGGCTCCCCTGAAAAGTTCTTTTTCAAATGATGTTGAATCATTTTACCAATTTTTTTCTGGATGATTTCTGTCTTTTGATGGGCGGATTCATTGATTACAAAGGTAATTTCTCGTTCCCCTGTTTGAAGGGCTAAATCCTCGCTGCAGGAGAGGAAAAATCGGCTTTGAGCCAGCAGGTCTTGAATAATCGTGCCGGCGGCATCGCGGATGTCAACTTCCGGCTCGGCTGTTTCAAAGCGAACAATCAAAACGGCTGTTCGTTTTCGTTCCGCATCACTTCCTTTGGAGAGCGCTTCCAAATGTTTCTGCAAGATAAACTTGGGGTCTGCCTTTGGCAGGGAAAAGTAGAAACTGCTTCCTTTGGAAGGGGTGCTTTCCAGCCAAATCGAGCCGCCGTGAATTTGAATAATTCCTTTGCTGATGGCCAGCCCTAAGCCGCTGCCTTTCGAGCCCGGACCGGCTTGTCTGGCTACCTGATAAAACTTTGTAAAAATGTATCTCTGAATCTCCGGCGGAATACCGACTCCCGTATCCTGAACGCAGGTGATAATGTCGGACCCCTTTGTCTTCAGCGTTACGGTAACCTGTCCGCCGGCAGGCGTGAACTGGAGGGCATTTCGAAGCAGGTTGCACAGAACCTGACGGATTCGTTTGATATCGGCATACACTGGCGTAATTGCACCTTCGGTCTGAGTTGTTAATTTTACGCCGGCTTTTTGGGCCTCTCCCTCAAAATCCTTGACAGTCATTCGAATCATAGCATCCAAATCCATGACCTTGCAGGTGATGGGCATATTGCCGGCTTCAATCTTAGCCATATCAAGCAGGTCATTGATCAAATCTGCAAAGCGGTGGCAATCCTTTTTCATCGAGCAAAGGTAATCGCGCGTTTTTCCTGCCACCTTCCCCGTGACGCCGGCTAAAATGTTGGAAACAGAGTTTTGGATGCTGGTCAGCGGCGTTCGCAACTCGTGAGAAATAGCGGTTATAAAATCATTCTTTGTGTTTTCAGCGATCACTTCATCAGTAATGTCATGAAGGTAAAAGGCGGTTCCGATGTTATGCTCCCATTCGTCCCGGATACGGGTCCATCGGACCTTCAGGAGCCGCTGGGCCATGGACTTTACCTGAAATTCGCCCTGGGCGGGAACGTTCGGCCCGCTGGGCTGCATCAACTCTGCAAAGCCGAGGCGCAAGAGGGCTTCGGCTGCGGCGGCGTTGTCGGCCTCTGCCGGCAGACCCAAAAGACGAAGAGCCACCTGATTAAAGTGCTCAACCTGTCCTTGTTCATTAAGCAGAATCATTCCGTCGATAAGATTGTGAACGGCGGATTCAAGCTTATGTTTGCGGGCTTCCAGAAAACAGGCCGCACCAACTTCCATCAATTCAATCTGAGTGGCCAGCTGGCTTTCAACCTGAGATTGAAGTTCATTGACTTGCTGCTGGATATTGTCCAGTTCCTTAAGCATAAATTTCAGCAGATGCTCCCGGCTGAGAAACACGGGCTTCTCAAAGGCGGGATGAGAAATACCCAACGAATCAGCCCCTGTATCAATGACAGCTTGGACCACCTGCTGAACGCTCATATCGCCATTAACGATGAGGGCACCGGGCGATTCCACGAACTTTGAAGGATTTTCAATCAAATCAGCAATTCGTGTCACAAAGTCATCCTTTCGGACAGTGAACAGATTTGGCAAAAGTTTCTTCTTTGGGCACTATCGGAAAAACCCGTCCTCCGTTTAAGCAGAAAATTCCGGAGATTTTGATTCTTCTTTTGTGAAATGAAGAAAAATAAAATAGGATTTTTGCATATAAAAAGGTCAGAAAAAAAATGCAGGTTTTTTCAGGTGCCGAGGTGTTTTCTTTATCAGACCCAAAAAGTCGGTGGTTCGGCAGGGGGGCTGGGATGCCGGCAAGAAGAGTACACTCGGCGGGTATGTCTCGGAGCATGCGGGCCTGTTCTTTTGTGGTAAGTTCCCATAATCCATCTTCCCAAACAGGCACTTGCTGGAAGTGGAAAATCAATCATATGCTCTCGGAGAATGTAAGATTTCCTAAACGAGAGAACTCTTTTTGGCTTCAGAGGGGGATTTTGAAAGTGGAGCCGATGAGATTCGAACTCACGACCTCTTGCATGCCATGCAAGCGCTCTCCCAACTGAGCTACGGCCCCGTTTGGCTGAATACTATATCATACGTAAAAAACAATGACAAGTGCTGTTTTGACAAAAAAACAAAGGAATTGGAATTATTCAAATTTTGGCGTATGTTTTTTGAGCCACTCGGCGGCCCAATGTTTGGCTTGCTCGACGGTTTGGATTTCTTCGGCCAGCTGAGCAATATACAATTCCCGCGCCAGTTGTCCCACCATCGGGCCCGGCACGGCTCCCAGCGCAAGCAGCTGATGCCCATCCAGCAGTGGTTTTGGACGGAGGACCTGTCCTTTCAAGGCGGCCGCTCGTTTCTGAATGGCCTTCAGAGGGGCGGTGCTTTGCCCCCGCGTTTTCTGAATGGCCTTTTGCAAATGCACCAAATCCTCCCAATAAGGTTCCGAAAGGAGCATTTTCAACTTTGCGAGGGAAAGGTTTTCATCAAGCAGGATATCTCTTTTTTCCAAAAGAAAACAGATATGCTTTATCCTGGAATTGCTTAGGCGGAGAAATTTGGCCCATTCCAAGGCCTGCTGAAGTGGGACCGCCCCCCAAAAGGCCGATAAAGTTAAGGCAAAATCAGCAGCGACGGGCAGGTACTTCAGCATTTCTGTTCCGAAATGCACCTGTTCCCTGTTAAAACCGCTGAATATGACCTCTGCAAGTCCAGAATCAGCCAGCAAACGCCCGCCGACAGCCCTGTTGGAATGAGTAAGAAGCCCTTCGAGTTCCATAGCGATTCGTTCCGGGCTGATATGCCGAATTTTCGGGGCGTGCACGCAAATGGATTGCCAGGTTTTGTCCTCAATCGTAAAGTTGAGTTGAACAGCAAACCGAATGGCCCGAAGCAGCCGCAGATAGTCCTCGCTGAATCTCTCATCGGGGTTGCCGATAGTTCGGAGGATTCCTTTTTTCAGGTCTTCCTGCCCGCCGACAAAATCAAGAATTTTCTCGTCGATAGGGTCGTAAAACATTCCATTGATAGTAAAATCACGACGAAAAGCATCTTCTTTTGCCGTGGTAAACTCTACCTGTTCCGGATGGCGCCCGTCTTTGTAATTGCCCTCACTGCGGAAGGTTGCTGCTTCCACCTGTTTCCCATCGAGCAGAACGATAACAACACCGAAACGGGCCCCGATTTTCAGCGTTTTCCGAAACAAAGGGATAATTTCTTCCGGTTTGGCATTGGTTACGACGTCGTAATCTTTGGGACGCCGTCCAAGCAGGTAGTCGCGCACGCAGCCGCCGGCAAAAAGGGCCTGATAACCCTCTTCATGAAGACGCCTGACTACTTTTAATGCCTGGGTCCGATTGGACATGGTTCCATTCACAAAAAGATTCTTTTTAGGTCCTATTCTTTCAACCCTTGGCCGGCCTGTCAAATTGTTCTTTTGAAATTGAGCTGTCTTACTGTCTCCCGGTACTGTCTTGACAGCGGCCAGGCCCCGCAGTAGAGTAGTGTATGGTTTCAAGGCAAGAACCATTCTCAATAACGTACCGTCAAATTTCTTTGACGCATTTCCTTGATAGAGATATATTCTGTCCCTAAATAAGGTCTGTTCTTAGGCAACTGGAGAAAGTCGATGGCTAATTGTGAGAAAATAGTAGGGGAAGGGATTACCTTCGATGACGTTTTGCTGATCCCTGCCCGCAGTGATTTTATCCCGACGGAGGCCGACACAACCAGCCGCCTGACCAGGCGGATTCCTCTGAATATTCCGATTGTCTCGGCTGCAATGGATACTGTGACGGAGTCCGCCCTGGCGATTGCCCTGGCCCAGGAAGGGGGCATCGGGATTATCCATAAAAATCTTACTATTGAGGCACAAAAGCGGGAAGTCATAAAAGTCAAACGTTCCGAAAACGGCATTATTCTGGATCCGGTTACTCTACCCCCCGATATAACCGTTGCCAAAGCACGGGAAGTGATGCAGGAACAGAATGTTTCCGGGATTCCTATTGTCGAGGGCCAGAAGTTGGTCGGAATTTTAACCCGCCGGGATTTAAAATTCCTGGCGGATGATTCCGTGCCGATTCACCAGGTAATGACGAAGGAAAACCTGGTGACAGGACCCGCTGAAACCACCCTGGAAGAGGCCCGGAAAATCCTTCAGAAGCATAAGGTGGAAAAACTGCTTCTGGTAAACAAGGAAGGCCGTCTGGTCGGGCTGATTACAATGCGGGATATTGAGCGGGTTCAGCAGTTTCCGGCTGCGGTACGAGACCGGCGCGGGCGATTGCGCGTCGGTGCTGCCGTCGGCGTGCGGGACCATGACCGAGTAAAAGCCCTGATTGAAGCCGAAGTGGATGTGCTGGTGGTGGATACGGCTCATGGACATTCCAAAAACGTGATTGAAATGGTCCGCTGGATTAAGAAGCAATTTGATATTGATGTAATTGCAGGCAATATTGCTACAGCCGAAGCAGCCAAAGACCTCGTCATGGCCGGCGCCGATGCCGTCAAGGTCGGTATTGGCCCAGGGGCTATTTGTACCACGCGCATCATCTCCGGTGTGGGCGTGCCGCAGATTTCGGCTGTAATGGATGCCGTTTCCTATGCAGACAAGGAAGGTGTACCGGTGATTGCCGACGGCGGAATCCGTCATTCCGGCGACATTACCAAGGCCATCGCCGCTGGTGCCTCCAGTGTCATGCTTGGTTCGCTGTTTGCCGGGCTGGCAGAAAGCCCAGGGCAGCTGGTTATTTACAAGGGCCGTCAATTTAAGGAATATCGGGGAATGGGTTCGCTGGGAGCGATGGTGTCCGGTTCAGCGGATCGGTATGGTCAGAGCTCATCTGCCGAGCGGGACAAACTGGTGCCGGAGGGTGTGGAAGGGCGGGTCCCTTATCGCGGAACGCTCAGCAATTTTGTTTATCAGCTGGTTGGAGGACTGCGAGCTGGAATGGGGTATTGCGGCACCCGGACCATCGAAGAACTTCGCCGAAACAGCCGGTTTGTCCGAATCAGCATGGCCGGCTTCAGCGAATCGCATCCCCACAATATCGTGATTACGAAAGAATCCCCAAATTATTCAGGTTTTATACCATTTGACAGCTAATTATGAATCACCCGCGAGAGTTTATTGTGATTGTGGATTTCGGCAGTCAGTATGTCCAACTGATTGCCCGCCGTGTTCGTGAACAGAAAGTCTTTTCGGAAATTGTTCAGCCGACAGTTTCCTATGAGCAGATTCTCCGCCCGGGCCTGAAAGGAATCATCCTTTCCGGAGGTCCTGCCAGTGTGTATGCTCCGGATGCCCCCGCCTGCGACCGGCGAATTTTTGAGGCAGGGGTGCCGATCCTCGGGATTTGCTATGGAATGCAGATTGGCTGCAAACTGCTTGGAGCCAATATTGCCTCGGCGCCGGCTCGTGAATATGGACGGACTTTATTAACTGTCTTAAATCACGACGACCTCTTCAGCGGCCTGCCGGATCAGATGTCGGTCTGGATGAGCCATGGAGATCAGGTCCAGCAGCTCAATGGGGATTTTGTCCCTCTGGCCAAAACGCCGTCGTGCCCCTTTGCCGCCGTCCGGCACAAAAAAAGACCATTCTGGGGTGTTCAGTTTCATCCTGAAGTAACACACACTCCTCGCGGCCAGGAGATGATCCGGAATTTTCTGTACGGTATCTGCGGCTGCAGCGGCGATTGGCAGGTGAGTGATTTTGTTGAGGAAGCAGTCCATGCGATTCGCCGGAAAGTGGGCTCGTCAAGGGTAATCTGCGGCTTGTCCGGCGGGGTGGATTCCGCCGTAACGGCAACCCTTGTGCATAAGGCCGTCGGCGGCCAGTTGGTGTGTATTTTTGTCGATAACGGCCTGTTGAGGAAAAATGAAAAAGAAGGGGTAGTTTCTACTTTCCGCAACCATTTTCGTATGGATTTGCGGGTGGTGGAGTGGGGCGAGCATTTCCTAAAACGGCTGGCTGGTGTTACAGAACCCCAGCAGAAACGCAAAATCATCGGAGCCGAGTTCATCGAGGCATTCAAATCCGAGGCCGCCAAAATTCCGAATGTTCGTTTCCTGGCACAGGGAACCCTGTATCCGGATGTGATTGAATCCGGCAAAAAAGACGGCAACCTGGCGGCCAGTATCAAACTGCATCACAATGTCGGGGGGCTGCCCGACCAACTTGGCTTTGAATTGGTTGAGCCCCTTCGGGACCTTTTTAAGGACGAAGTGCGTCTGGTGGGGGAATATCTCGGATTGCCGGAAGAGATAGTCTGGCGGCATCCATTTCCGGGGCCGGGGCTTGCGGTGCGGATTATCGGCGAGATTACAGAGCCCAAATTGGCCATCCTTCGAGAAGCAGACGATATTCTAATCGAGGAAATTAAAGCCGCCGGCCTCTACCGTATAGTCAGCCAGGCGCTGGCCGTTTTGCTGCCTGTCGGCACTGTTGGCGTGATGGGAGATGAGCGGAGTTATGAACATGTGATTGTGGTTCGTTCCGTCGATACCGCCGATTTTATGACTGCTGATTTTTCGAGGATTCCCTATGAAGTTCTTGCCCGAATTGCCAATCGGATTATCAACGAAGTTCGCGGTGTAAACCGCGTGGTTTATGATATTTCGAGCAAACCGCCGGCAACAATTGAATGGGAATAGGGAGAACAGACAAAATGTCCGCAAAATGGTTTCGGGGAGCACAAACCCTGCTCCTTTTGACCGGCTTTGGGCTGGCCGGCTTAAGCGCAGCAGACACACTGTCGCTCTATGTGGACAACGACAGCCGCCTGCTTAAACCCAATCACAATACGGACCGCCATTACACCAGCGGTGTCAAACTTGTTTATGGATTTACACCTGATTGGCAATGGCTGGAGAACTATGGAGATTTGGATGTGCCGTTCTTTTCGGCCCCGGAAGGGCCTGTTCATACGGCCGCAGGGTTCTTTGCCGGACACCATATCTATACTCCTGACTGGGCGGACAAGCCGGAGAAACGCCGTCCGAAAGATATGCGGTTTGCCGGCTGGCTGTACACTGGCCTGTTTGCACAGCGAGCCAATGAGCGGATTATGGATCAGACGGAACTGAATATCGGCGTCATTGGCCCTTCAGCCAAAGGCCGTCAGCTTCAGAATTGCATTCACAATCTTCTTGATTCAGGAAAACCGATTGGCTGGGATACCCAGCTGAGTGATCGGCCGGCAGTGAATTTTTCGTGGACTCGTAAAGAACGGCTGAACGGGCCGCTCTTGAAGCCGACAGAAAATGTCGATTTCCTTTCAGAATATGGTTTTACGGCGGGTTCGGTGTTTTGTCATTTGCAGGCAGGGCTCGTCGGCCGGCTTGGCATTTTCGGCCTGCCGAAGGATTGGGGCCCTGACCGATTAGAGCTGCCTTCCGGGGCGATTCAGAGGGCTTATCAGGACAATGGGGGATATCTGTTTTGCCGTATCTCCGGCAAGGCGGTCGGATACAATCAATTTCTTACCGGTTTGGACCCCGAGCCGGTGGTAGGCCAGCTGCAAGTAGGATGTGTTATTCAGTGGAAGTCGCTGGAAGTGGGGTATTCTCAGACCTTTTTGACGCAGGAATATAAAGAACAGAATGCTTTCGACAGTTATGGGGCATTGACTGTAAAATGGACTTTTTAGAAAGAGTTGCAAAAGCGATATTCGGAGTTGACATTTTCTGCTTTTTCTGTATATTTTTGGGCAGATTTTCGATAATCAAAAAAGCGATTTTATTTGGATGAAAGGATAAATGGCAAAGATAACACTTCCGGATGGGAAGATCGTGAGCGTTGCAGATGGCCTCCCGGCCCTGCAGGTGGTAGAGCAAATCGGTTCGGGGCTTGCGAAAGCGGCCTTAGCCGTCAAGATAAATGGGAAACTTGCCGACCTAACCACTCCGCTGAACGGAGAGCTGACCCTTCAGGTTTTAACAGCACGCGACCCCGAAGGGCTGGAGATTCTCCGGCATAGCTGCGCTCATATTATGGCCGAAGCTGTCTGCCGCCTTTGGCCGAATACCAAACTTGTGTATGGGCCGACAGTGGCAGACGGCTTTTACTATGACATCGATTTAGATACACCGATTCGGCCGGAAGATTTCGAAAAAATCGAACAGGAAATGAAGAAAATCATTCAATCTGACCAGCCTTTTGTCCGGATTGAAATGACTCGTGAGCAGGCCCTCCAGAAGATGGCCGATGACCCCTATAAACTGGACAATATTCATCGTGCCTCGGGGGATGTAATCAGTTTTTATCGTCACGGCGACAGTGCATTTGAAGACCTCTGCCGAGGCCCGCATATCCCCCGTACCAGCCGCATTGACCCAAGGGCCTTTAAGATTATGAGTGTGGCCGGAGCTTATTGGCATGGCGATGCCAATCAGAAAATGCTTCAACGGGTGTACGGCACCGTCTGGCCGTCCAAAAAGGAGCTGGACAGCTATCTTGAACGCATGGAAGAGGCCAGGAAGCGAGACCATCGCCTGATTGGCAGGCAAATGGACCTTTTCAGTTTTCACGAAGAAGGCCCCGGATTTGCTTTTCTCCACCCGAAAGGGATGATTATCTGGAATGAGATTATCGATTTTTGGAGAGGGCTGCACAAGAAATACAAGTATGTGGAGGTAAAAACCCCCATTATTCTGAATGAATCGTTATGGCATCGCAGCGGCCACTGGGACCATTACAAAGAAAATATGTATTTTACGACGGTAGATGGGGTGAATTATGCCATCAAGCCGATGAATTGCCCCGGCGGCCTGCTGATTTATAACTCAAGAAAGCATTCTTATCGGGAGTTCCCGATGAGGGTGGCCGAGCTGGGGCTGGTTCATCGGTACGAGGCCAGCGGACAGATGCACGGTTTGGTGAGGGTTCGTCAGTTTACGCAGGACGATGCCCATATCTTCTGCACGCCGGAGCAGATTGAAAGCGAAATTATCGGTGTAATCAATCTGGTGGAGGAAATATACTCAACTTTCGGCTTTGAAGATTATCACATCGAACTTTCTACAAAGCCGGAAAAACATATCGGCTCAGATGAGATTTGGGAGCTGGCCACCAACGCACTGGCAGGGGCGCTGAAGCATAAAGGACTGGCCTATCAGATTAATGAGGGTGACGGTGCCTTCTACGGTCCCAAAATTGATTTTCATATCAGTGATTGTCTGGGCCGCTCCTGGCAGCTGGGGACTATCCAGCTGGATTTCTCCATGCCGCAGCGTTTTAACCTTGTCTATTCGGACCGCGATAACACCGAGAAAACACCGGTGATGATCCATAGGGCTATTTTGGGTTCTCTCGAGCGTTTCTTGGGAATTTTGATTGAGCATTACGGGGGCAATTTCCCGCTTTGGCTGGCTCCGGAACAAGTGCGTATTCTGCCTATCAGTGAAAAGACCAACGATTATGCCGGCGATGTACTTAAGCGGTTGGAAGAAAAGGGGCTTCGGTGCTCCGCCGACCTGACCGACGACAAAATCGGTGCCAAAATAGCCAAAGCCCATGCTGACCGGGTTCCTTATATGGTTGTGGTTGGACCCAGGGAGCAGGAAACCGGCACATTGAATATTCGTCTTCGCCAGTCCAAAGAAGGGTCCTCGATGGGCCTCGACGCGTTTCTGAATCTGCTGCAGGAAAAAATCCGCAGCCGCTCCTTATCGTTGTCGTTATGACGAAATCAAACCAGTAAGAACTTTTTGGAAAGGGATGCGCCATCACTAAAGAAATCAGCTTTCGGGTCAATGAGCGGATTCGTATCAGTCCAGTCCGGCTGATTGATGAAAACAACCAGCAGGTCGGAGTGGTTTCCATCGAAGAAGCCCGCACCAGAGCCGCCGAAGCCGGCCTGGACTTGGTGGAAGTTTCGCCGACATCGAATCCCCCGGTTTGCCGAATTATGGATTATGGCAAGTTTTTGTATCAGCAGAAACGCAAAGCGAAAGAAAGCCAGAAAAAGCAGCATATTGTCACACTTAAGGAAATTCGGCTCCGTCCCAAAACCGATGATCACGATCGGCAGATTAAACTCAGTCAAGCCCTCAAATTTTTTGAAAAAGGGCACAAGGTCCAGTTTACTCTGCAGTTTCGCGGTCGGGAAATGACCCACGTAGAGCAAGGGTATCAAATGATGGACGAAATCGTCAAAAATCTCCAGGAAGTAGCCAAAATCGAACGTCCTGCCCAAATGCTGGGCCGGCGGATGACAATGGTTATGGTGCCTGCCAAAAGCGACGGAAACGGCTGAAAAAACATATTTTTCCTTTTTTAGGATTGACGGATTACCGAAAAGCGGCTAAACTGCTTGACTCTTTTTCTGGAAAAATTGGTTTCGTGAAGGAAATAAATCGATGCCGAAATTAAAAACTCATAAAGGACTTGCCAAGCGAGTCAAGGTAACAGGAACGGGAAAGGTTAAACGCAGGCGTTGCGGGGGCGGACACTTGCTCAGTGACAAAAGCGCCAAGCGGCGCCGTCGTTTTGGCTCTTCTACCCTTGTGGAGGGGGTACGGGCAAAGAAAATCCGAATCCTGTTGGGACAGTAAAATCATCTGCTGCCTGCTTCCCGGCTCCATCAGCTGCCGCAGCAGGCCATAAGAAGACGACAAGAAAGGAAAAGCTGGTATGCCGAGAGTACGTCCCGGCGCTGCACGGCGCCAATCTAAAAAACGCATTTTTAAGGCGGTAAAGGGCCATCGCGGTTCTGACAGCAAGCTTCTTCGCCTGGCCCAAGAAGCCGGCGTGCGGGCCAAGGTGAATGCCCGAATCGGAAGAAAACGCAAAAAACGGGATTTTCGAGGACTGTGGATTATTCGTCTCAACGCGGCCTGCCGGGAAAGAGGCGTTCGCTACAGCCAATTCATAAACGGCTGCAAAAAGGCCTCGATTGGGCTGAACCGAAAGATGCTCAGTGAGTTGGCCATTGCAGACCCGGCCGCCTTTGACCAGATTGTGGAGAAGGTCAAAGCAGCCCTGTAATTGTTTTATGCTCGAAAAGTTTGAACAAATCGGTCGAGCTGCCCTGCAGGAGCTGGAGACAGCTGCTTCTCCGGAACAGCTGGAGGCATTCCGCGTCAAGTATTTAGGCCGCAAAGGGGAATTGACCCAGATGCTCAGCCAGATTGGCTCGCTTCCGGCAGAGATGAAAAAACAGGCCGGCCAATTAGCCAATCGAATCAAAACACAGGTGAACGAGGCATTTGAGCAAAAGAGGGCACTCTTAGGCACCTCGGGCCGTACCGGGCCGATGATCGATGTAACGCTGCCCGGCCTGCCTGTTCGTCAGGGCAAAAGCCATATCATTTCTCAGACCATAAGCGAACTGGTGGAGATTTTCGGCCGGATGGGTTTTGCCGTTGCCTATGGGCCGGAGGTAGAGGATGAATGGCATAATTTCATTGCCCTGAACATACCGCCGGAACATCCTGCCCGCGACCCCATGGACAACTTCTATATTGACGATAAACGGCTTCTGCGCAGTCAGACTTCAACAATCCAGATACGCGCAATGGAGCGGCAGAAACCGCCGATTCGTGTTGTAGCGCCGGGGAGGGTTTATCGGCCCGATACCGTGGATGCAACTCATATGTTTATGTTTCATCAGCTGGAGGCCCTGGTAGTGGATGAGGGCATCAGTATGGTGGATTTGAAAAGCACCATTCAGCAGTTCATTCAGATTTTTTTCGGCGCCGACACAAAATGGCAGTTCCGGCCCAGTTTTTTCCCTTTTACCGAGCCCAGCTGCGAAGTAGATATTCTTTGGACAGACAAAGACGGCAGCGAACATTGGATGGAAATCGGCGGCTGCGGGATGGTGGACCCGAATGTCTTTGATGCCGTTGGGATTGACAGCGAAAAATATACCGGCTGGGCGTTTGGATTCGGTATTGAACGGCTGGCGATGAAAAAATATGGAATTTCGGATATTCGCCTTCTTTTCGAAAACGACCTCCGCTTTTTGAATCAGTTCTAATCTCCCCGCCGGAGCATCCTTGCTTTAACAGGGCGAGGAAGGGGGCTGCTGCGGGAGAAAAACGAGAAAGACAACACACCCGTCGGAACGTTGTTCCACTTCTATACGCCCCTGATGCTGCTGCACGAACCGTCGGGCAAGGGGCAGATTCAGCCCCGTACCAAATCGAGTGCCTTTATACTCACTCGGCTCGAATAGAGATTGAGGACAATCCGGCAGTTTTCCCTTATAAGCAAAGGCAAGCAGGAACTCCCTTGTTTGAGGGAAATAGCGAACCTCGGCTTGAATCGGACAGCCGTCATCTTCCCCCTGGTCTGCCAGAAACAAAAGAAAATGCTGAATCATTTGCCGGATTTTTTCGTGATCCAAACAGGCAGACGGCAGGGGAGCATCGGTTTGGAATGTGATTTTTTTGAGTTTTTTCTCTACCGCCGCCGGCAAGTCTCTCAAGACCTCGCGCAGCAGCACCTTCCAATCGCAAGGTTCCATTTTCAGCGGCCGTACCCGGCTGTATTCGCACAGATCGATGATAATGCGTTTGAGCCGTTCGAGATTCGGCAAAAGCAGATTCAGACTTTTTTCGAGGTATTTTGGATTGTTTGATTGAACCGCTGCCTGGGCTACTTCGGCCCCTCCGCTTACCATCTGCACGATGTTCTTGATAAAATGAGACAGGTTCCTCATCGCCAGCCCCGACTCCATCAAGGCCTCTTCTTCACTGGGGCAAGAGGGTTCCTGGATTAAAATCGATTCTTCTGTTTTGTTCATTAAGTCTCCTTCGCAGGTCCAGATTGTCCTGTATTTTTTTGCTTTTTTAGAGATTCCCTTTTATATCGGTCGAAACACGGATGAATTTTGGATATTTTTTTCTGCGCCCCTGTTTCTGGCAGGACTCCCGATAACAACCATTTTGGATAAGCTGGTTAAGCCAGACCCATAGCCGGTCGAAAAAAAGATGAAATAATGTCGATTTTCTGCGCTTGGAGTTTCGAATGAAACCAGCACCTCCTGGCATTGATGAACAAAATGCGGTGGTTTTCGAGGGCCTTCGACGGCAGCAGATTCTTTCTGAAGAGCAAATTCAGGAACTGCTGGCCGAGCACAAAAAAACAGGGGACAGTCTTTTTCATCTGCTCCGGCAAAAGGAACTTGTGGATGAAGACACCTTACTCCAGCTGGCTGCGCTGAGCCATGGAATAGAATATATTCACCTTACGCCGGATATGGTGGAGCCGGCTGCCTTGCGGCTGATTCCCCTCGAAACAGCCCGCCGCCATGGTTTGATTCCGCTTCGGGTAGAAGGCGATACCCTTGTCGTGGCGATGAGCAGTCCGTTCAATCTGTCTATCCGGGAACAGATTTCAACCCGAACCGGATATCAGGTGCGTCCGGTGGCAGCGGGTACTGATGCCATTCGCAGGGCCCTTCAGAAGCACTTTAACGTAGAAAATCTGACTCGGCAGGATATTGTAGCAATGCGTCTGAAAGGTAAACCTGCTGAAAAAGAGAACACCGGCATTCGTCATCCCTCTCTAAAGTCTGCTGAAGCCCCTGTGGTCAGATTGGTAGAATCAATTTTAACGGGGGCAATTGAAAACCGCGCCAGCGATATTCACCTTGAACCGCAGCAGCCGGATATGAAGGTACGCTACCGCATTGATGGGCTCCTTCAGGAGGCCCTGGAAATTCCCTCTTCGGCGCAGCGGCAGGTTGTTTCGCATATCAAGGTTTTGGCCAATATGGACATTTCCGAACGGCGTCTTCCCCAGGATGGACATATTGCTCTCGAGCACGGCGGAAATCTGTACGATCTGCGTGTCTCCTCGCTGCCGGCAGTTGGAGGCGAAAAACTCGTCATCCGGATTCTCGATTCGCAAACCGGCCTTCGTTCGCTGGAGGAGCTGGTGAGCGTTCCTTCGGATTTGGAGAAATTCCAAACCCTGCTGAGCAATCCGTATGGAATGATTCTACTTACAGGTCCTACCGGCAGCGGCAAGACAACAACCCTGTATTCAATGATTCAGCAGATAAATCGCACTGAACGGAATATTGTGACGGTCGAGGACCCTGTGGAATATCAGATTGCCGGCATTACCCAGGTGCAGGTCAAACCGGATATTCGGCTGACCTTTGCCTCGGCCCTGCGGAGCATCCTTCGACAAGACCCCGACATCATTCTAATCGGCGAAATCCGGGATGAAGAAACAGCGGAAATTGCTGTCAGCGCGGCCCAAACAGGCCATCTCGTGCTCAGCACACTGCATACCAATACGGCGGTTGGAGTCATCCCGCGTTTTCTCAACTTGGGAACAGCTCCCTATCAGCTGGCTTCGGCTTTGCTGGGGGTGATTACGCAGCGGCTTTTGCGAACGATTTGTCCTCATTGCAAACAGTCTTATAAACCGTCCCCTGAAGAAATGAACCTCATCGCATTAGAACCAGCCGAACCGCCGGCTGTTTTGTATCGGGGCGCCGGCTGCGAATATTGCCGTCAAACCGGCTATTTGGGCCGAACAGCGGTCTATGAAATCCTGATGATAACGCCGGCGATACGACATTGTATCGTGTCGGGGGCTCCAGAGGATGATTTGAAAGAACAGGCCATCCAGGAAGGAATGAAAACACTGAAGATGCGGGCCGTGGAGGCCGTCCAAAAAGGTCGAACCACTGTGGAGGAAATCCTGCGGGTCATCGATATGCGGGAGAAATAATTGCAATGCCGGCCTATCAATATAAAGCCGTAAACAGCCGCGGAGTGCACCTGACGGGGATTTATGAAGATGTTCCAGATACGGAGCATCTGCACGCGGAACTGAAGAAACTGGGTTGTCAGCTCCTCGAAGCCGAGCGGCTGGAGCGGAAGGGGAGTGAGATTGGGAAGAAAAGCAAGATTCGTCAGGCGGAGATTGTATCCTTTGCCTATGAATTTTCCGGGATGTTTGCAGCGGGGCTGTCGGTTGTGAGATGTTTGGAAACCCTTGAGGAGCAGGCATCCAACCAGACACTCAAACCCATCCTCGGGTCGGTGCGCCGGTCGATTGAAACAGGCGTTAGTCTCTCTCAGGCCTTTGAACCTTACCGGGATATTTTTGGGGACTTTTTCATCGGAATGCTGGAAGCGGGGCAAACCGGCGGAACGCTGGCCCAAACCCTCAAAAAAGCCGCCGAATATTATGAAAAACAATTGGAGGTGAAGAATAAAATCACCGGGGCCTTTGTGTATCCGGCGGTTGTAGCGTTCCTTTGTGTCGGCATTCTGACGGCCATCGTCATTTTTGTAATTCCCGTCTTTCAGCGGCTTTATCAGCAGCTGCACATTGAACTTCCTGTCCCCACACAGATTCTGATTCTGCTCAGCGGGCTTGTCCGACATCATTTCTGGGTCTTTCCGCTTTTGGTGGGATTGGTTTACTGGGGGTGGAAAAAGACGCAAAACCACCCCACTCTCCGGGCATTTTGGGATAAGTTTGTTCTCACTCTTCCGGGGGTTGGACCTCTGCTCGAAACGATGCTCATCAGCCGATATATTCGGACCTTTGCGATGATGTCCTCTGCAGGAATTGGAATTGTTCAGGCCCTTCAGCAGGCCCGCCAGGTTTGCCGCAACAGTGTCATAAGCAAAATCGGTGAGCAGATTGAGCAGAAAATTATGGCCGGCGGCTCCTTAACCAACCTCCTCGCTGAGCATCCGATATTTCCGCCGCTGATTGTCCAGTTGGCCCATGCCGGCGAAGAGGCAGGTTTGCTCACGGAAATGCTCACCAAAGGAGCGGATTATCTCGACAGTGCGGTTGAACGGCGGGCAAATGCAATTCTCGTAAAACTGGAGCCGTTATTGACTATTATTATGGGGACAATCGTCGGCCTGATTCTGTTAGGTGTCTATTTGCCTATGTTTGATTATATGAGCCATATCAAATGAAAAAAACGGATTTCCAAACAAAAGTCGGCCTTGTTTTTGGACGAAATACAAGCGCGCATTGAAAGCGAAAAATAGAAGCTCAAACCATGAAAGGTATAACCATGAAGGTTCGAAAAGGGGTCACTCTGGTAGAATTGCTCATTGTGGTGATGATTCTGGGGGCTTTGGCGGCCATTGCCCTGCCGAGAATCTCGCAAAGTGCAGGCAACGCCCGTCAGCGGGCTTGCGACACCAATGTGAGTTTGATTAACTCGGCCATTGAAATGTACTATGTGGACGAGGGGACTTATCCGGCGGCCCTGACGGATGTTACCAACAACACCACCTATTTCCCCGATGGCGCACCGGTTTGTCCGTTGGGCGGCACCTATACAATGAACGCAAATCATCGGGTTACCTGCAATCATTGATTTTCCCTTTGCTCTTTGCAAAAAGAAAACTTACCAGGATACCGCTTCCGGACTGCGGTATCCTTTTTGTTTGAGGTCAAAAAGGTGAAAAGCTCCTCGGCGGGAATCAGCGTAATCGAACTTCTTTTCGTACTCCTGCTGGCAGGGATTCTGGCTGCCGCGGCAGTTCCTCACCTGCCGATGGGGGCAATTCATAAGCAATCGGTCAAAACGCTCGCCCGGCAAATCGCCGCAGACCTTCGCTGGACACGTCAGCTGGCTCTGACAGATGCGGCTCAGAATCCCGCCGGTTATGAACTGAAAATGGAGGGGAGCGAGCCCTACACTGGTTATTCGGTGCGGAATTGCCGGACCGGCGCAATCGTATCGGCCTGTCCTATTTCACCCGGGCTGCTTTGTCGAGGCGGCAGGAGTTTTTCTTTTGGACCGCTGGGGAATCTGATAGCCGGCAGCGACAGCCGGCTTCGGATTTCTGCAAACGGCGTCGAATTTACCCTTACCGTTATTCCGGCCACAGGAGCTGTTTTATGCCGGAAAGAAGAATAAAATCGATTCAGCAAAGCGGAAGATTTCGCCTCGGGATGACCTTCACCGAAGTTCTGGTCGCCACCCTTATCCTGTCTCTGGCCATGGTGCCTATTCTGCACGCAATGGGAAGTGTGCATTTGTTTTCCGCAAAGATGGAAAAGAACAGCCGCTGCCTGATTTTAGCCCAAAATCAGATAGAAGAGCTTAAAGCCCGGACGGCCTCCGATTATGCCTCCTGCCGCTCCGTATCAAACAAAGACTTGGGCGAAGGGTATTTGTGCAGCATTGTTGCTGACGGAGATTCTTTGTTTCGCATTGTTTCCGTATCAGTTGGATATGACGAAAACCAAAACGGCCTGCTGGATACGGAGGAAATTCTTCTAACGCTGCGAACCGGAATTGCCAACCTCCAAGAAGAAATAAAATGAAAAGATCGTCTGAACAACCGGTTCCTTTCCGAACGGCCTTAACGCTGATTGAAATGGTACTGGCCCTGTCGCTTGTGTCGATGGTTTTTTTGATTATCCTGCCGCAGTTCCGGCTTCTGAATGCCGGATGGGATTCCAAGGAAGCCGCCGCCGAAATCCAGCAGAATGCACGGGTTCTTCAGGAGCATCTCTATCGTCATCTGGCATCGGCTCGTTCCATATCGGCTCTGAGCGGCAGCGGCCAAGACCTCGGTTTTCTTGATTTTCAGGATGCTGCCGGTCGGCTGTATCGCTATGAAGTTGGAGCAGACGGCTATGTCTATTTCGGCCCGGCAGGGGAATTATCCATCTTGGCAGGCCCGGTCAGTCGCTTTCAGACGGCAGGATTTTCCCTCCAGGATTTGGTCAACCCTGCTGCTGATGTTTCCGCCGTCCGGCTGGTGCGAATCCAAACAACCATCTTAAGTCCGTCAGCAGATGAAAAAAATCAAACATTGGATTTTTCGGTTTATCTTCGCACGGAGCCGACCGGTTGTCTGCCGTTTCCGGGAGTTGGAAACAGTTTATCGGCCCTGCATCCTCCTTTTCCCGAAGCGAGATAAAAGGCCCCTGAAGATTCCGATAATCTGGTGATTAATTTCACTTTTTCTGCATCCTAAGCAGCTCTAAAAGCATCCAAAAAGGTCCTCAATTGGAATCCATGGATGGACGATGAATTCTCCCGGAGGCAGAGAAAACCGGCTTGGAGTATGCGCCGAAGGTCGAGCAAAAATATGGATAGAAAAAAACCAACCCGCTCCGGCAGTGTTCTGCTGATCGTGGTATTTCTGCTGGCATTGACAGCCGCCATGGTCATCGGAATGCTCCATTTGACCACCGAAGAACTTCTCCAGGTCAAAAATCGGCGGGAAACGGCAAGGGCCTTTGCCGTTGCCGAAGCAGGACTGAACGACGCCATTGCGGCCATTCGTCGTGATATTTCGTGGCAAAGCGGTTTTTCGAAAAAACCTTTTTTTGAAGATTTTTATACAGTATCGGTTGCCGGCGCACCGCCTTGGCTGACGATTGATTCTATAGGCACGACGGTGGACGGCTATCAAGTTCGGCTGGCGGCCGAAATCCGAACAGAACCCGACCCTCCGCATCGGGTTGTCATTCAATCTTTGCGAATAAACCCATGAATCCGTTGCGAAAAAAAGAATCTCTGGGAATTGTTCTGACGGCTCACCACGCCCAAGCCGTTTATCTGAAAACAGTTGAAAGGGAGGTGGTGAAAATAAAGACAGGCCAGACGGCCTTTCCGACGGGAGAAATCCGCAATGGCTGGATTCAAAATCCTGCCAAAACAGCGGCTCTAATTTCGAAAATGCTCAAAAACGCAAGAATTTCACTTCGGCGGGCGGTGGTGGTGGTTCCGGATGTCCAGACGGCCGCACAAATTCTCGATTTACCCCCGGAAATCCCCTCCAATATGCAGAAGTTTATCCATACGGAAACTCGATACAGCCCTGTCTCGGCCAAGCGCACCGCTTACGCCGATTACCGCTCCCTTGGGACTGATGAAGAAGGGAAAGAAAAGATTCTGGTTGGCCTGACAAGCCGCGAATGTATCAGCAATCTGGTGCAGACATTCCGGCTGGCCGGCGTGGAAATTCAATCGCTTGAAATGGATTTCTGTGCCGTGTATCGGACCGTTGATTCTTTCCTCACGGATGGACGTCAATCTAAAAATATTCTTTTGGCGGCATTAACGGGGCAAACACTGACCCTTTCTGTTTTTTTAAATCGAAAGCTCGATTTCGTTCAGCGGTTTCCCTGCGAAGGGCAATCGCAAGACCTTTCATCCTTCGTTTTTGAGCAGCTCCGCACCGTTCAGCAATTCTATGAATTGGAAAGAAACAGTTCCTTTCGGAAGCATTGGCAGGTGATTGTAGTTTTGGAGGATGGGAAGGAATCTGCCCAAATTTTAGAATCCAATCTGGCCGCTGCGTTTGGAGATGCCTATCGTCTGTACACGCCCGAAAATTGGCATCAGGGCATTTTGCCGAGCGAGAAACCCATTTCGCCGGCAGCATTTGGAGCCGCTTGGAAAGGGGTCGATACGGCGGCATCGGCGGCTTTTCCGGATTTGCTGCCGCCGGAGGTAGTTGGGCAGTATGCCTGGCGCAAAAGTCTTTATAAAACAGCCGCGGCAGCGGCTTTGTGCGTCGGCGGACTTTACCTGTCCGCGCTGCTGCCCGAGCCCCAAAGCGGCCATGCCCAGCCGAATCCGTTGGAATCGCCTCGTTTGATTCAGATAGCAGAGCAGCAAACCAAGGCCAAAGAAGAAGTTGAAACCCTCCGCAATCTGCAGCAGGCAGCCCAGGAATTGCTTCAGCAGCGGTCGCTTTTCTCGTTCGGTTCCGTTCTGAAAGAAATTCGAAAGGGCATACCGCCGACACTTCAAATTACCTCTGTTGAACTAAACCGCAAGGGAGTTATGAACCTTTCAGGCAAGGCATCATCTCTTCAGACTATTCATCAGTTCGCCGTCTGGCTCCAGCAGAATCCGTCGATAGAAAGCGCAGCCGTCAAAGAATGCCGCCTCAATCCGGATCCGGTGAGACTTTATGAATATCGAATCGCCTGCCGCTTAAGCCCTCAAACGGGAGAACAAACCGATGAAACTGCTCGAGCAGATTAAACAAGGGGAATTGCTCCGAAAATATCTGCCTTTTTTGGTGGTCGGATTCCTTCTGGCCGCTGCATACCCTGCTTTTCTGCATCCGATGCTTCAGGCAGTGCAGGCATCCGTTCGAGGACAGTCGCTTTCTTCTCTTTACCAGGAGCGTCTGGCATCGCTTGAGCAAATCGGTTCTCGACTGAACAGACAGCGTCAAAAGTTGCGGGAATGGAAAGAAACTCACTCATTTCAGATTTTCACTCCTGCCCAGGCCGAAGCATTTTTGGCCTCGCTGGAAGATCGGGCGGATGCGGCTGGCTGTCAGTTGACGGCCATTGAATATGAGGGTGATTCTGATAGCGAGTCGGCCTCGTCGGACAAAGCCGGCTCTGTGCAGACTCGTCAGGTAAAGATGCAAATGCTTGGTTCCTTTGACTCGTGGATTCAGTGGCTTGAGCAAGCCGAATCGATTCCTCAATGTGTGCTGCTGGATTCTTTGAAACTGGATTGGCAGGACCAGCCGTCGGAGACACTGACAGGGCGGGTCTGTCTGCGGCTGCCCGTCGCATGGAGTACCCAGACAGGGCAAGAATCGCCGAATAATAATCAGCCCGAAGGAAAATAAAGGGCAAAAACCCTTTTGGCTTATTTTGCGTAGTAGGGCTTAGCGGCTGCTGTTTTCGGCTGTGAATAAGGTGTTTTTGGAAACCTTGCTCGCAAAATGACAAAAAAAGCCAGATCCCAAACGAGTTAGAATCTGGCTTCGGAGGAGGGTGATGAAAAGCCTGAAAAATACTCTCTATTTATCCCCTAAAAGATCCTTCTACTGGCTATAGTCTTATCGAACAGCATTTGTTCAGAACTTTAGCAAAATTTTAACATTTATTATAAGACAACACATGTCTTCTTCTGCTGCCGGCTGGAAGCGTCATCTGCATCAAACGATAACAACTTCTCTCATAGATAACAATTATTGTGGACACAGAAGGCCTTGTATGTGCTTGTTTTTGAGGCAATTTCTATAAATGGCAAAGGTACAGAGTAAAGGCCTTTATTTTGATGTTGGTTCCCAATCTTACTGATGCAGAAGATATCTATCAGGAAGTTGTTTCGGAGATGTGGAGTCGATTTTCCACCTTTCAGATAGGGACAGATTTTCTTGCGTGGGCCCAGACGATTGCGAAATATAAAGTGCTGGCCTTTCGGGATAAGCATAAACGCTCCAAACTGATTTTTAACTCCAATGTTTCCAAAATCCTTGAAACGGCCGCTGCATCAGGCCTATATTCAAAAATGTCTGGATGCTTTTGCGGATAATA
>CALMLO010000004.1 GCA_937868095.1 uncultured Phycisphaerales bacterium
AACCGTCAACGAAAATAGACCTTATTTTTGTCCCATTTGGGCTGAAGACGTACACACCTCAGGTTCTGTACAATTGTTGGTCAGTTCAACTTTGTCTGGAGAGAATTGAAGGCATTTTCTCTGGAAAAATTTGCAGTTTGGTTCCATCGTTGTGACATCCTAACTTCTTTATTTTCAATCAGATACAAAAAATACAAGAACGGTGCGGATTTTAGAATCCAAAGTTTTTTTGTTTTCAGGTTAAAAAATACGCTTTTTGCGGATTGTTTAATATGAGGACATAGAGGAAACAAATGGATAAAGATAAACATGGTCTTGAATCAAAAAGGTTTATGAGTCTTTTGATTCCCAATCAAAGACAGATTCACAGTTATATCCTCGTGCTTGTTGGCAATCGGTCGGATGCCGATGATATTCTTCAGGATACACTTGCCGAAATGTGGAATAAATTTGAGGAATACAAGGAAGGCACCAATTTTGTCTCGTGGGGATTGACAATTGCAAAATACAAGGTTTTTCAGTTCATTCGCAAAAACAAGCCGCACGGATTTTATTTTGACTCTAAAATCCTCGAATTACTTCAGGAGGAAACAGCTGCCTTGCAGGGTCGTTATAGTACCCAGGAAACGCTGGATGTTTTGAAAGAATGCGTTTCTAAACTTCAGACCAGAGAAAAAAAGATACTGCAGATGCGGTATGAACAGAATCTGACTTTTGACGGCATAGCGGCTAAGTTTGGCGTGTCCATTCCGGCTGTTTTTAAGAACTTGGGCCGAATTCACACTCGTCTGGCCCGATGTATTGAGCTGACGGTGCGTTTAAGAGGTGCGTCCTATGACCTTTGATGAATCCCTGCTGAGCGAAGTATCTTATTTATCGCTGCTGGCGATTGAGGGGAAAATCTACAAAGAGCAGTTTAACCGTCTTTGTGAACTATTGAGCACTAATCCGGCGGCAAGACATTATTATGCCATGCTGCTGAATATTCATCTGGGGCTGGAGGATGTGCAGGTACAGGCCCAATTCCATGAAGGCGGGCAAATTGGAACTTTCAATGCGGAGGTACTGGAAGCACTGGCCGAGTATGAGCGTATTGCGCCAGCCATGCCGCTGGCGGTCCCAGCTCCCCTTCCTGCGAAAGAAAGAGTGGTACCGAAGACCGCCCGTCCCGTTAATAAGATGTCGCTGGCCTTGACGCTGGTTTCTATGACAGCAATGTTTCTTCTGTTTGCCCTGCTTCATCGACTCCAACCCCAGCCGGTTGGAACAATCGGACGTTTAGACCGAGCAATTGGAGCCAAATGGGCGGCAGTGAATGGCCAGTTGGCATCAGGGGAGCTTTTGTGTGCCGGCCCGATGCATTTGATAGAAGGCGCCGCAGAAATCACGCTCGATAGCGGAGCAACGCTGATTCTGGAGGCCCCAGCCATGGTAGAGCTGGAAACTCCCAGCCAAATCTTTCTGAGTCGGGGCCGCCTGGTGGCTGCAATCGAGACCAAAGGAGGGGGACGATTTGTGGTTCGCACCCCACTTTCCACCGTGGTCGATTTCGGCACTGAATTTGGGGTTCTGGTGGATTCCTCTGCGACCCAAACCCATGTTTTTCGAGGGCAGGTTGAGCTGCGCAGCGGCACCGATCCGCTCAAATATCACCACTCCGTTGTTCTGAATGCCGAGCAAGGAGGCCAGGTCAGTACAAACGGTGAGATTTCCCGCGTGGAGATTATCCCCCAGACTTTCTTGCGTCGCCAACAGTTAGATTTGATGGAACGAGCTATGCAAGGTGACCCATATTCCCGCTGGAGGGTGTTTGTTGAACGGCTGCATCGGGATCCGGCGCTGGTCGCTCATTACACGTTTGAGCAGACTCCCAACAGTGAAACTGTGCTGGTCAACGCGGCTCCCCGAACCGCAGATACCCTCAACGGCATTCTTGGACTTGGAGGCAATCAGCCCCAATGGGTTCAAGGGCGGTGGCCCCAGAAACAGGCACTGCGGTTTGAACGTGAAATGAATCAGCGTGTTGTAGTGCCGGCCCAAAAGGCCTTGGCTATTAACGGTCCGCTTACTGTGGCCGCCTGGATTTATCTGGAACCAGGCAACAGTTCAGGACATCTTTTTACCTGTCGCGATGAGGGGAATGTGAATTATCAGTTCGGCTGGCTTGGAGACACCCATCCGGATAAACCGAACCGAAACAGAATCCAGCTGCTGCGGTATGCGGAAACTCGAACGCAACGGGGATATTCGCCTATTATTACACTCTCGCCAGGAATCTGGCATTGCTTGGCAGCTACTCATGATAACCAAACTGCCCGATTTTATCTGGACGGTGTTTTTCTGGCGGAGGTCTCCGATCCATTTGCTGCTGACCCAGTGGTGGCCGATCTGATTATTGGGGATATGCCGTTTGAGGCAGTGAAAGAATGGCATTTTGACGGCACGGTAGATGAAATCGTGATTTTAAACCGTGTAATGACCTCGGCAGAGCTGATGTCATTGTATCAGGCGGGAAAACCCTAAAAATGATTGTAAAAATGATTGTGTTATTAAAAGGTGGAATTATGAAAATGAAAAAAGGATTTACACTCATTGAGCTGTTAGTGGTGATTGCTATCATTTCTTTGCTGCTGTCCATTATTGTTCCCTCGCTGAAGATGGTTAAGATGAAGGCCTATTCAGCCCTTTGTCTGAACAATACCAAAAATCTCTCTTTAGGGTGGTATCTGTACAAAGAGGATAACGGCGATCGGATTATGAGCGCCCAAATGGGGGGCACGGAGCCCAGCGGTCTTCGAGTGGGCTGGATTGGCCGGCCCTATGCTGTTCAGCCGGGGGATCGGACTATCGACCAAGTCTCGCCGCCTGTTACAGATGAGGATGAGATTCGAGGAATTGAACAGGGTCGGCTTTATGATTATCTCCAGACGCCGGCCAGCTATCATTGTCCAGGCGATCGATTTCGCAAAAGCAGATACGATGGAACGGGAGTTTTTGTGAGTTATTCGGTCCCGAGGTGCCTGTATGGTTATACAGATCCGGCCTCCGCTTATTATAACAAACAGATTCGACGGTACAGCCAGATGGATTCTCCCTCCCAGCGTTATGTTTTTGTGGAAGTGGCCGAAGAGCGGAACTGGAATGAGTCGGGCTGGTTTTCTTTGGGGGCTCCGGAATATACGAACAACAGCAGAGACTGGGCGTGGTGGGGGCCGATGGCAATCAATCACGGCGACAGCAGCGTGCTCGGCTTTGCTGATGGACATTCGGAAGTTCACCGATGGCAGGACCCCTTTACCGTGGAAAGGGTCACAAAGCTGAGCCGACTTGGAATTACAACCTACGATATCGAGTTTCCTCCCTCTGATCAGGTGGAGGATATTTCCTATATGGCCCGTGGATGGGCATACCGGAATCGATGATTGTTTGAAAAACCGGGCTTATAAATTGATAAACTCTAACTTTTTGTAAGGAGAAGCGATGATGAAAAAAATGATAATCACGATGACGGCAGCCATCGGAATGGTGTTGGCCGCAGCAGCAATGGGAGCACCTCTGAAGCTGGACATGGGATTGCCAACAAGCGGCGTCGAACCGGGATGGAACCGGTTTTTATCTACGGACGACGGCACAACCCTTTTTGACGGTGTAAAGGTGACGATTGCAGGAGAAAGCGGCTGGCGGAACCGAACCAGCGCCGAGCTGAACGGTGTGCCGAATGAACTGTTGTGGCGGGATTTTGTTTATTCGAGCGGAGCTATGTCGATAACCATTGAAGGTCTCAAACCCCTGGTTCAATATGAACTTTCAATCGGGGCTTTTGATATTGACAGCAAGACCGCGACTCCGCATGCAGCTGACTGGAAAGTCGGCGGGGAAACTATTTTATCAACTTCTTTCGGTATCCCTGGTGTACCTCTGGCAACGCTGGTTCCTTCCGCAGAAAGAAATTATCTGTTCAGCGGTTATGCTTTCAGTGACGAAACGGGCAAAATTATTATGCAGGCCTCTGCGTCGTCAACGAATGGCGGCGGTGCTTACGCTTTCGTGAATGGATTGGTGATTGCGCCGGTTCTATGGGCCTTTGAGCCGACACCTGCCAACGGTGCTGCCGATCAGCCGCTGAATACCGTTTTGAGCTGGCGTACAGGACGAGATCCGAACAACTTCAATATGCCCAATCCTAAAATTGGCGTGCACTATCTGTATTTTTCCAGTGATCCGAATCTGCCGGTCAGCCCAATTTCCATTTCTGCCGGCAAACCGGTGGAACCGACCGCCTCTTACGGCCCTCTGACACTTGTCTATGACAAGACATACTACTGGCGAGTGGATGAAGGGGTCTATGTCAACGGTGTTCTCAGCGGTCCCTCGGATCCGGCTACTATTGTCGGCAAAGTCTGGTCTTTTGAGACACTCAAATCGGTTCCGGTCATCAAAACATCGCCAGTGAACACCAAAGTATTTGCAGGCGGTACAGTGCAATTTATGACAGAGTTTACCAGTCTTTCGCCGGTGATTGTAAGCTGGTACAAAGACGGAACGCCGATTATTCCGGACGGCCGAGTCTCTATTGATACCACGGACACGTCGAGTACTCTGAGTATTTCAGACGCGGGGTTGGCTGATGAAGGGGCTTATTCCTGTAAGGTAACGAATGCCGGCGGCAGCCAAACAATCACCCCCGCTTCTCTGGCGATTGCCCGTCTGCTGGCCCAGTATCAGTTTGAACAGAACGGCGACGATGCAGTCGGCGATGCCGATGGTACACCTATTAATGGAATGGCTTATACAGAGGGGATTGTAACCATCGCTGGACAGGCATGGGCGGCTGATCCAAACGGCAGTAATTATTTTGAGGTGCCGAAAGAAAAGGCCTATCCGCGAGCGGGCTACGGTAAAGGCCTGGAGGAGTTTACCTATTCATTCTGGGTCAAACGAGGCACCTATACCGGAAACAAAACCATCTTGGGGACCTTCAATCTTGATAAAAACACGGCAATGCGGCTGACCATAACCAATACTGGTGTGCTGGACTTTTACATCCGCCAGGAAGGCGATCATGCTCTTTGGCTGATTACTCCCGCACCTGTTCTAAGTGAAGATCGGTGGCACCATGTAGTCTTTACATATGACCAAAGCTGGGCGGGCTGCTATGTGGACGGTCTGCTTGTGCATGGGTTTAATTTTGTCTTTCCATCTACTTTTGTAGACTGGCAGTATCCGATGGCCGTGTTGGCCAACAACGTACGCGGGACAGTTGGTGAATTTTTCCCCGGCCAGGTTGATGACCTTCGGATTTATAACTATAGGATGACACCGGAAGAAATCGCTCAGCTTTATTATGAGGTTTCCGGCATCCGTCCGTGTATCTACGGCAATCCGGATTTTGATATCTCCGGGCCGGAAGGCACTCCTGACTGTGTGGTGAATCTGTATGATTTTGCTGCTTTTGCCGCCAGCTGGTTTGAAAGCGGCTTATTTGTACCTGCACCCTAACTTTTACGAACACCTCTTTGATATATAGCCCTGAGGCCGGGCGGCAAAAAAGGCCGCTCGGCCTTGATTGTCTGTCTGACATCTTGAGACGGAAGGATTAGCATGCACCGTTCTTTCAAAGGAGTTTTTAAGCGGATAACAATCTTGTTTTTATTGCCGGCGGCGCTGGTATACGGGGCGGATCTTTTTATTGCCGTCTCGCCTGAAGATGTCAGCAGCGTTCACACGAATCCTGTACTGCTGGCAAGAGGAGAAGGAAAAGAGGTTCGGGTATATGTGGAAGGTGCTTCAGACACCAGCCAAGCAGGCGAGCCGGACCTCCCTTGGCAGTCAGTAACGGTTCTTCTGCCGCCGAATGCGAATCCGGACAGTGTTGCAGTCCGAGTGGAATCTGCTGAATACAGGGCGCTGGAGGGCAGTTGGCAGATTAAGCCGGTCCCGCCGGCAGCCACCCGGGACAGTCAAGGCAGCATTGTATGGCTTTGGCCCGAAGAACGAATTATTGAAGACAGCCGGGACATACAGATTTACAGCACAGATGCCTTTTGGCCCGCAGGTACCCGTGTGACACACGTCGGCCGGCTTCACCAATGGCAGCTTGTCGAGCTGGCTGTGCCGCTGGCGCAATACAATCCGGTTTCAGGACAATTGAGAGAATTGCTGAAAGCCGATGTTATTGTCGATTATGCCCGAGATGACCGCAAGCATGGGCTGAGCAAGTCGGCGGTTGACTGCCGACGAGGGCGCCAGCGCATTCAGGAGAAAGTGATTAATTTTGCAACGGCTGTTCAGAAATATGATTCCGTACAGGAAGCGGCCTCCGCGGAACAATCAGAGGCAGAAAGCCGAAGCGGCTCTTCTGATTCCGAACCAATTGGTGCGGCCGCCATTGATTCCAAAGGATATGCGATTGTCACCACTTCTGCTGTCGCTGCTAATTCGACTCGTCTGGCTGCGTTTGCAGCCCACAAACAATCATTAGGATGGACAGTTTCTGTAGTCACCGAATCGCAATGGGGAGGAGGGATGGGTGAAACAGCGGCTGTCAATCTTCGCAATTGGCTTCGCAACCATTACGCTGATTTGGATATTCTATATGTGCTGCTAATCGGCAATCCCCATCCCGAAACCGGCGATGTTCCCATGCGATGGTATAATGACGGCTATGAAACCGATGGGATATGGGGAGCACCAACCGATGCGCTGTATTCGGATCTGTCTGCCGGTGATGATTGGGATAAGTATTGGGAAGTCATTGTCGGGCGAATTCCTTATTATGGAACGATAGCTGCGGTGGATGCGATCCTGCAAAAAACCATCGATTATGAGAACTCCCAGCAGGTGCTTTGGAGGTGGAAGGCCTTGCTCCCTATGGTTCCGTTGGATGCTCAAACCCCCTCCTATCAGTGCGGCGAACAGATTAGAGCAAACCTCCTCATTCCGAACAGCATTGGCTCGACGCGCATTTATGAAAGTGAATACGGTCTTGCTCCTCCGCCAGAATACCTCCTTTCCAGCCGGTATCCGGCAATAGAATGGGCCTCTGAGCCGTATGGGATTGTTGCCTGGATCAGCCACGGCTGGCAGACAGGGGCAACGGACGTCATCTCAACTTCCAATGTCAATCAATTAAGCAATGTGTATCCCAGCGCTGTGTACGAGGGCTCCTGTCAGAATGCCTGGCCGGAAAACTCGGGCAATTTGGCTTACCGAATTCTGCAGAATGGGGGCATTACCACCGTTGCAGCGACACGGAATAGTTATTATATGCCAACTCAGACGAATTATACCACGGGGGCCAGCATTGGAACTCTGGCCTATCATTATTCCCAACAAATGATAGTGGATCGCCAAAGTTGCGGAATGGCCTTAGCGGAGGCCAAGGAAAATCTCAATTTATACAAAGCAAACGCAACTCGAATGGTTCTGTATGGAGATCCTTCCGTTGTTGTGTATGTCGATCCGGATTTCACACCGCCGGCACCCAATCCGATGGAGTGGGCGGTAGAACCCTACAGTTGTGGCCCGGGCATGGTTACTATGACGGCAGCCACTGCTGTTGACGATGGAGGTGGTCCTGTAGAGTATTATTTCCAGTGCGTTTCCGGCGGCGGACGCAGCAGCGGCTGGCAAAGCAGCCCTATGTATACCGATACGGCCCTCACCCAGCTGTATACAGTTTATCGCGTCAAGGCCCGCGACCAAAGCGATTCCAAAAATGAAACCGAATACTCCCCGCCGGCAGCCGTTACTATCAGCCCTTATCCCTATGGCGGACAGACGCGAACGATTCCAGGCAGGATTGAAGCCGAACATTTCGATGCAGGCGGCCAGGGCGTAACCTATTTTGATATGACGGCCGGCAATGCCGGCGGAGCACTTCGAACCCGCGAAGATGTCGATTTGGCGGTTGTAACGGACGGCAAAACAGATTATGACAGCGTGGTCCACTATGCTGTGGATGACATCGAGACCGGAGAATGGCTGGTTTATACGGTACACAGTACTGGCGGAACAGTTGATTTCTATGCACGAGTTGCTTCCATGCAGAACAACGGACAAATCATCCTTCGCCTGAATGGAGAAGTGCTGGGGACAATCGCTGTTGTGAATACTGGTTCCCTGGCAACCTGGCAGAATCTGAAAATAGAAGATATAACTTTGCCTGTTTTAGAAAATGCACAATTAAAGATCGAATTTGTGGGCACTGGTTTTCGACTGAACTGGTTTGCCTTCCAGAACCAACTGCCCTATAGGGGTAATCCTTCTACTCTTCCTGGACGGCTGGAATTGGAAGATTTTGATCTCGGCGGCCAGCAAATTGCTTATTATGACACAACACCTCAGAACAATGGCTACGGTGCCTACCGACCGGCAGAAGGAGTGGAAATTATGCCCTTTTTCGATAGTGGAGTTGCCGGCTTTGCTGTCCTGATGGAAGCCGGCGAATGGCAAGAATACACTTGTACAATCAAGCCGGGTTTCTATACGATTCGAGTGCGTCATTCGAGCAGTCAGCCGGTTCAGCAGCTGACGTTGGCGGATGAGTATCAGGATTTGATAACGATTCTTTTGCCGGCAACCGCCGGTTGGCTCAAATGGCAGGATACGATTGTCTCCAATATCTATCTGACCGGCGGTAAAGACAGGATTCTCCGACTCCGCCAGGATTCTTCCTGGACATTGCTGGATTATGTGGACTTTATCCGGCAGTACAATATCGCTGACTTGAATCAGTCCGGACAAGTGAATCTCGAGGATTTTGCTATTCTATCTTCTCAATGGGGAAAGAGGAACGCTTTCCTGTCGGCTGACGTGGTGCCAGCCGGAGGAGATGGAGTGGTAAACATGCTGGACCTGCTTGCTGCGGCTGAAAATTGGCTTATTCAGCAATAAAAAGAAATTCTTATTTGCAGGAAAGGAAAACGCAGGAATGAAATGGAAACAAAGCAAATATTGGATAATGGGAACTGGTTTTCTGACGGCGGCTGCTTGTTTTTTTGATTTTCTTTATGCCGGTCAAGAGGAGAAAAACTCTGCCGGAGTTGTGGTGGTCCAGGAAGATAGTTGCTTTACTCTCCGGCAGAATGGAAAAAATATTCTCCGTTATGTTCATGCAATAAAAGATGTTCCTCCGGGCGTCAACCCGCTGTTTCGCCGCAGCGGATTCATCCATCCGCTCTGGTCACCAGCCGGAAAAGTTCTTACTCGAATTCAGCCCCCTGATCATTATCATCATTACGGTCTCTGGGGCCCATGGACTCTCACGCATATCGAAGGCCGCGAGGTAGATTTCTGGAATTTGAACAAAGGCGAGGGGACGGTACGTTTTGCCGGACTCAAATCAGCTTTTTCCGGTGAGGAAGAAGGGGGCTTTTGCGTTCGTCAGGAACATGTTGATTTTACAGCCGATAAGTCTGGCCGTGTCTCCATTGAGGAACTTCTTGAAGTGCGGGCCCGCCCTGCTCAAGTTGAGGGAAGGCTCGCTTGGTTCATTGATTGGAACAGCCGGCAGAAAAATATATTGGAGTGCCCGATTGTCCTGGAGGCCTACCGTTATGGAGGGGGATTGGGCTTTCGGGCTACGGAACAATGGACCAAAGAGAATTGTACGGTTCTGACCTCGGAAGGCAAAACTCGCCGAGAGGCGGACGGTACGCGGGCCCGCTGGTGTGATGTCAATGGCGGTTTTGAAGATGGGCAGCGAGCGGGAATTGTTTTTCTCAGTCATCCGACCAACTATTCCCACCCGGAACCGATGCGAGTCTGGCCGCCGGATGCAAACAATGGACGGGGGGACCTGTTTTTTGAGTTTTGTCCGATTCGCCTGGAAAGGTTGATTCTGGAACCGCAAAAGGAATATGTATTTCGCTATCGGATGGTGGTGTATGATGGAACACTGCAGCCCGAAACAGCCGAGGAACTGTGGAAAAGCTATGCCTCTTCCATTCAGGAAAACTAATTGGCAAGGGTTCTGTTAAAGAGGGATGCAATGAAACGAAGAGACTTTTTGAAAAACACGATTCTGACAGCCGGCGGACTAATCGGATTTCCCACGCTGCTCAAATCTTCCGTCCTAGCCGGTTCAACAGCCCCTAACGGCAAGATTCAGATTGGCCAGATCGGCTTTGGGCGAATTGCCCGCAGCCATGACTTGGTAGAAACGATCCGGCACGACCTGTGCCGGCTGACAGCGGTAGCTGATGTGGATAGCAAGCGAGCTCGCGACGGCAAGAAATGGATTGAAGATTATTATGCCCGAAAGACTGGAAATCCGGCCTATGTAAATGTGAAACTATACTCAGACTATCACGAAATGCTGGCCGATCCGACCATTGATGCCGTAATGATTTCAACCCCGGACCACTGGCATGCCCAACCGGCCATAGAAGCTGCCTTGGCAGGCAAAGATATCTATTTGCAGAAACCTGCTTCGCTGACCATTGCAGAAGGCCGGCAGATGAGCGATGCTGTTCGCCGCAGCGGCCAGATTTTTCAGATTGGCAGCCAGCAGCGTTCCCGCAGCCCTTGGCCGCAGTTCAAGCAAGTCTGCCAGATTGTCCGCAACGGCCGCATCGGAGAAATCCAGCGGGTGCTGATCGGCCTGCCGACCGATCCGGGCTGTGGAGAAGAACCTGAAATGCCCGTTCCGCCGAATTTGAATTATGACATGTGGCTGGGCTCGACACCGTATGTCTATTATACGGAAAAACGAGTCCATCCGCAGAATGGTTATGATCGGCCGGGCTGGCTGCGATGTGAACAATTCGGAGCCGGAATGATTACCGGCTGGGGTGCTCATCATCTGGATACGGCACACTGGGCCATGGGTACAGAAGGGACGGGGCCGGTGGAAGTGGAAGGCCAGGCCGAGTTTCCGACATCCGGCCTTTGGGATGTTCATGGTGATTTTGAAGTCTTTGCCAAATACCCCAATGGGGTCACCATGCACATCAGCAGCCGCTTTCCCAATGGGGTGCGTTTTGAAGGAAGCGAGGGCTGGATTTTCGTATCTCGGGGCAGCGGACGGGTTACAGATACTGATCCGATTTCAGGAGACCCGAATAAAGCCCCCCTGCTGGTGAGCGATCGGAAGATTCTGGAACCGCCGGACAAACCGGACCCCATTCAGCTCTATGACAGTCCCGAACAGCACTTAAACTGGCTGGAATGCATTCTCAGCCGAAAAGAAACCATTGCTCCGGTGGAAACAGCACATCGTTCCTGTACGGCCTGTCTGGTTAGTCATATTGCAATGAAACTGAAGCGGAAACTGTACTGGGACCCGGTCAAAGAAGTATTTCTGAATGACCCTCAGGCCAATGCCATGTGTTCCCGTCCTCAACGGAAACCCTATGGAACTAATTATATTCGATACACAAAGGAGTAAATGATTATGGAAAGAAACGGATTTTTGCTTCAAACGGGTGTGCTTGTCTGCATGTTCTCGGTTTTTGTTTTGGCGGCTGAGGAGCCGAAAAAGCAGGCAGAGATTTTTCGCTTGCCAAAGGATTTGGAAAAATTGGCCGGCAGCCCGGATTTTCTGAAAAAGCCGGCTGGGCTGGAAGTAGCCGTCTATACCTTTCCCAACTACCATCCGTCCGCCCTTCACAGCAAACTCTACGGCCCGGGCTGGACAGAATACAATCTCACTCGCAGCGCAAGACCATGGTTTGAAGGGCATTGCCAGCCGCGAACTCCTTTGTTAGGGGAACTGGATGAAAGCCAGCCTTCAACATGGGATACCTACATTCCTTTATGTAAAGAAAGCGGCATTGATGTACTAATTTGGGATTGGTATTGGTATGGTGGAAAACCTTGTCTTCACGAAGCATTGGAAAACGGCTTTTTAGAATCGCCAAAGTGCCGCCAGATTAAGTTTGCTGTTATGTGGACCAATCATCCCTGGTATATTCTGTATCCCACCCAGCGAACCGATGGCTCCCGGGCTTATCCTCCCAGTTACGACGCCCCTGACCTTTCGAGGGAAGAATGCTGGAGAAGTTTGTCTTATATTATCAGTCGCTACTGCCATTTGGACAATTACTGGCGGATAAACGGCAAGCCGGTTATTTGTATTTGGGATGCCCGGCGTCTCCAGGAGCGATTGGGAGTTCAGGGGGTTGCCGAATTGTTTTCGGAATTGAAGGCCTATGCAGTCAAGTTAGGACATCCAGGTCTGCATTTTCATATTACGGGGTTTTGGTCGGATTCCATGCATGAATCTGGTTATGATACCGTTGGTTCCTACAATCCGTTGGATTGGACGGCTCGCCGTTTTCAGCCCAAGGAAATCGAATTTCCGGATTATGAAATTGCAGTCGCCGATGTGGCGTTTAAACTCTGGGACGAACACCACGACCAATTTAAGATTCCCTATATTCCAGCCGTCTCTCCAGGATGGGATTCGACACCCCGCTATATTGCGCCGCCCTCACGACCCAATAAGCCGAATCGGGAACAGTGGCCTGGCTGTACAATCTTCGAAAATGAGAACCCGGCGGCATTTAAGGCCTTTGTCCGCGCCGCTTTTGTGTATCTGAACAAGCATCCGGAAGTGCCGCGAATCCTCACGGTTGCCTGTTTTAATGAATGGTCGGAGGGGCACTATCTGCTTCCGGATAATCGGTTTGGATATGGAATGATAGATGCCTTAGCGGAGGCGCTGGGAAAAGAAAACACTCATTCCAAACACGGAAAATATTAAACGAGAAAAAGAACAGTTTGCGGAGTGCTCTGGTGCCTTCCTCTTACATACAACGACAGTTTTTGCAGCAGACGGCAGCGGCTGCAGCGATACACCTGCTGGCGGATTGCGTCTGGAATCCCCACTCAGCATCCGCAAGACCATCTGCCCCCATCGGCCATATAATACTCTCTAAAAAATATTGTGTTTTGCATGAGACGTCGCGATTGGATTTGACCGCAAACCAATATGCTATTGCAGCGAAGCCGCCGGAATGCCGCAATTCAGCGGAGATAAAGCACAACAGCCGTCTTAAATGGAAATGGCTTGTTTTCCTTTTTGCTGTCGGATGCGGCAGTGTCGGCAGTTGGGCCCAGGAACTCGTCTATCACAATCCTCTGTGGGAAGGATATCTGGCAGACCCGCAGGTGCTGTACCATGAGGGCTATTATTATGCCTACGGCACCGATCCTTCCGAAGAAGGCCGCCGGTTTCCGATTTTGCGCTCCGCCAATCTGACGGACTGGACCTATATGGGGCGGGCTTTAGAACCGGTCCGCCAGCCGAACCTGCGCGACTACTGGGCCCCGGAGGTGATTGAGCATCAGGGGAAATTCTATCTGTACTATGCCGGCGACCAACGGATGCGCGTGGCCATAGCAGACAATCCATTGGGACCCTTCCGCGATTGTGGAGTGTGGCTGTTTCCCGAGGAGCCGTTCTCGATTGACGGCCATCCCTTTTGGGATCCGGTCAGCCAGCGGTGGTATCTCTTCTTTGCGAAAGATTTTTTTGACCAGCGCGTAGGCACAGGGCTTGCCGTTGCACTGCTGGGCCAGAACATGATATCAACGGAAGGGCCCGTCCGAACTGTCCTGCGCCCGTTCGCAGATTGGCAGATTTATCAGCGGAACCGAACCCTGTACAATCGGCAATGGGATGCCTGGCATACCGTCGAAGGGCCATTTGTGGTTTATCGAGATGGATTGTATTATTGCTTTTATTCCGGCGGAAACTGGCAGACACCCGGCTACGGCGTCGGCTGCGCCGTGGCTTCCGATATCCAAGGGCCTTTCGAGGATCCCTGGAGTCATCAGAAGGCATCGGTGTTGAGTACAATTCCGAATCAGCTGATTGGTCCTGGCCACAATTCCGTTATCCTTGGGCCGGACCGCCAAACCTGGTTTCTGTTTTATCATTCCTGGAATCCCCAGCGGACTGCGCGACAAATATGCATGGATCCTTTGATTTGGACAGAGCAGGGACCGAAAATATGGAACCCCTCCAGAGGAACCAAACGCATCCGGCTTCCCCTATCCTCTTCCGGAACAGATCCTAATATCCCAAATGAGCAAAAAGAGATAGAATCAGATTTGTTTGGCACTTTCATAAACCCAGTTTATGAAGGGGCTGATCCCTTTGTTTATAAGCATACGGACGGACGTTATTATTTCTGTCAGTCAGAAGGAGATAAAGGAATCTCGGTCTGGAAATCAGACAAACTCACGGACAAAGGAATCAAACGGGTGGTTTGGCGTAGTCCCCCCAAGGGCTGGAATACATCCAATGTTTGGGCCCCCGAAATTCATTATCTGGAGAAAAAGTGGTATATTTATTACGCTGCCGACGATGGAGACAACACCAACCATCGCGCCGGTGTTCTCGAAAGTGTCTCTGAAGATGCGCAGGGAGATTATCGGGACAGAGGGATACTTTACACCGGCGATCAGATTCAGACCGGCCGGGACAACCGCTGGGCTATTGATGCGACTGTCCTCCAAATGGGCGGAAAACTCTACTTGGTCTGGTCAGGCTGGTCCGGCCCTGACGATGATATTCAGGCACTTTATATTGCAGAGATGGCAAATCCATGGACTGTAAAAACAAACCGAGTCAAAATTGCCGACAATGACACATATAGTTGGGAAAGAGTCTCTGAAGACCTGCGGCAAAGGGGTCTGAACGAAGCTCCGCAAGTTCTCTATCACGGCGACAGAGTATATCTGATTTATTCATGCAGCGGCTCCTGGGAGCCGACATATAAGTTGGGACAGCTCTCTATTCAGAGAACGGATGATCCGATGAATCCAGCTAATTGGGTAAAAAAGGATCGGCCGGTCTTTGAAGGAACTGAAACAGTTTTTGGCGTCGGACATGCTTCGTTTACACTTTCCCACGACGGCTCGGAGAACTGGATTGTCTATCACTCCAAAGTCTCCGCCCTTCCTGACTGGCAACGAAATGTCCGTCTTCAGCCCTTTGTTTTCCGGTCTGATGATTCGCCCGATTTTGGAAAACCGATCCCATCCGGAAAGGTTCTGAAGAAACCCTCCGGCGAACCCCTGCCGCGCAAAGGAACCCACTTTAAAGATTGTTTTGACGATAACCGATGGGACCACTGGCAGTATTTTGGCTATCATCGTTTTATTGACGTTCAGGACGGCTGTTTGCGGTTAGGACACAATCCGGAGTGGGGAATGGCCAATGCCTACCGAATGGGAGAAAAGGCCGTAGTTCGCGACTGGATTTGGGATGATTTTCTGTTTCAGGCCAAGTTGCAAATCATGAATGGAAATCAAGCCGTCGGCCTGATTTTCCGGGTTCAGCACCCCGCTCTGGGCTACCAGGCCATGAAAGGATATTTTGCAGGCATCGAGCCGGACAATCAAACTATAATTCTCGGAAAAATCGATGGCCGAAATTGGATTCCAATCGCGAACAAGAAATATCCCTGCCGTACTCGGCAGTGGTACACCCTGCAAGTCTCCGCAATCAAGGAACAAATTCATGTATTTGTGGATAAAGAATTGATTCTGACGGCCCAGGATGATGATTATCCGGTCGGTTATGCCGGTGTTCGTGTAGTGGATGCAGATGCGCAGTTTGATGAAATCGAGCTCTATGTCCAGTAAAAAGAACCCTCCGGAATGAAAAAGCAAAACGAAGTATCTCGACGTCTCTTTCTGCGAAACGGCCTGGAAGCCGCTGGTGTTTGGATGGCATTGCCGTGGGTTATTCCTTCTTTAGCAAAAGGGCGAAATTCCCCCAATGAGCGTATTGGGATCGGATGTATCGGCGTTGGACGCATGGGGTTGAGCAACTTGCGGAATATTCTTCGATTTGAGGATGTGCAGGTTGTGGCGGTATGTGATGTGGATGCTCGCCGGGCTGACTACGCCCGGCAGGTCATCGTTCAGCATTATGGGAAAAACAGCCGGGCTGGCGGAGCCGGCAGCTGTGCGGTGTATCGGGATTTTCGCGAGTTGATTGCCGACCCGCATGTGGATGCGGTCCAAATCTGCACCCCCGATCACTGGCATGCCCTTCCTGTCGTGGCGGCTGCCAAAGCCGGCAAGGATATCTATGTCGAAAAACCTTTGTCGCTGACTCTTCAGGAGGGTCGGATTATCAGTGATACGGTGCGGCGTTATGGCGTCATTCTGCAGGTGGGCAGCCAGCAGCGGTCCGATGAGCGATTCCGTCGGGCGTGCGAATTGGTCCGCAACGGACGCGTTGGAACCCTGCATACAATCAAAATCGGCATGGGAGCCGACCAGGCCACAGATGTCCGGCCGCCGATGCCGGTACCTGCGCATTTGGATTATGACATGTGGCTGGGACCGGCTCCCTGGATGCCCTATACGGAGCAGCGGGTTCACCCTCAAAACAGTTATGATCGGCCGGGTTGGCTGCGAATCCATGATTATTGTTTGGGAATGATTACCGGCTGGGGATCACATCATTTGGACATTGCTCAATGGGCGATGGATACGGAACATACAGGCCCTGTTGAGATTGCCGGACGAGGTGTTTTCCCCCACGATGGTCTTTGGGATGTGCCGACCAGCTACCATGTTGAATATACCTACGCCAATGGAGTGAAGGTTTTTGCAGGAGATCATTCCTATTATCGGGAAGGGGTCTTGCTGGAGGGAAGTAGCGGTTGGATTCATGTGCTTCGAGGAGCAATGGATGCCAATCCGAAATTGCTGCTCACAAGCCGGCTGAAGGCCGGCGAAATCCGCCTGTACAGGAGCGCCGACCATGCCAGGAATTTTCTGGATTGTATCCGCTCCCGCCGTCCCCCTGCTGCCCCGGCAGAGGTGGCTCATCGTTCCTGCTCGGTCTGTATCTTGGGGGATATTGCAATGCGTCTGGGACAGACCCTGAAGTGGGATCCGACTCAGGAACGGTTTTCCAATAGCGAGTCGGCCAATCGAATGCTCAGCCGCTCGATGCGCAGCCCATGGAAACTGTAATTTACTCTTCCGCCTCCGCCCGCTGTGCATGTCTGCCGGCAATTGCCGGCACCCGATATTGAGAAATGGACTTCATTATCCCAACGCCCATGCTAAAAGCCAAAAGGAGATTGTCCCGCTTGTCGTTGGAATTCCAGCAGTCGGGAATAGATTCTCATACTCTACGCCACCGTTCCTGAGTGTCAACAGTCTTGTTTAACCGGGCGGCTAGCACCAGCATTTCCCGATACCCTTTGAGGCGACGAAATCGCTTTTCCGCCGCCAGCAACATCGTCCCCGCCCATCGCATCGCCATCCGTTCTCCCCGCCAGCGTTTGACGTTTCGACACAGATCGCCCACCGCCGAATAACTGCTTTCAATCAGATTGGTCGATCCCAGCAGCGTTTTAAGCGGGGACGGCAACTGGAGTTTGTTGACCGTCAGCAACTCAACCCCTTCGTCGATCAGGGCTTTCATAATCCGCAAGCCCACCTCGGAGGCGGTCTGCTCAATCGCCCCAGCCGCCTCCAGAAGCATCTCGCTCATCGGCAAGACCATCTGGAAGCTGGCTTTGCCCTCCGCCATGGTGACGTTCGCGGCTTTGTCTTCAAAATGACGCATTTTTCGTTTGGAATGGTCTGTCTTTTTCTGATAGTATGTTCCCATCATGCGGTCTCCAAAAAGGGTTAATGATTGTCTTTCTCAAAAACAGAACCATTACCCTGACCGCATGAGCTTTCAATCAATTTTCAACGGCAAAAGGGACATCTTCTATAAAAGGATACGACATTCTAATGCTATTTTTTCTGAAGGTGATTATAAAACTTTTTGCACCAGATAGGGATAGGCATCCAGCGGACGTTCTCGCCAGGCTTGCAGTTCATCATCCAGCAAGGTCGCGACTCTGGATACTTGCGTACTGGAGATTTCCAGGCCGCACATCTTCTCCAAAATGCCGTTCACCCGGCGGGTGGAGATGCCTTTGACATACATCTCGGCAATGGCCAGTTTCAAGGCCCGTTCACTGCGGCAGCCCTTTTCCAGCGAGGACGGATAAAACGGTACATCGCCGCGAACCTGGGGCACATCCACCGTCAGACGTCCGAGGCGGGTGTCCACGGTCTTGGGCTTGTAGCCGTTGGCGTGGCCCTTGCGGGCGTCAGACCGCTCGTAGGGACCTGCCCCGAG
>CALMLO010000005.1 GCA_937868095.1 uncultured Phycisphaerales bacterium
CTATGCAGGACGTAAAAGGAAAACCCTCCAAAGGACTAGTTTGTAAGAGATGTGGCGGACGAAAGTTCAAGGTCATCTATACCCGGGCTGCCCACGGCGGCCGCCTGATGCGACGCCGGCAGTGCCGACAGTGCGGCAGACGGTTTACCACCTGGGAGTCGACGGCGTATCAATAAGCACAAAAAGACCAGGCGGGTCTTCTATCTGATATCTGAACCGAGACAGGAGATGGAACGCAGATTCGACCCATTAAAAAATAAGATTTTTGTAACATTTTAGCCGGGTAAAGCAAAAAATTTCAAAAACCTTTGTAAAATTCACATTTAGGATTTACGCTATCGGGTATTCTTTGTATAGTTCCGATTAATGGAACATCCAACGGGACAGCAGAATATGCTGGCGGGTACTGACCTGCGGACCGGATTAACCAAAGAGCAAGCCCAAGTCATTTACGCGTTAGGGAAGAGGTCGGGGTGTTTGCTCTGCTTCAATTGGCTCAATTGAATGTCCGACCGTAATCGCTGCTGGCGGCCATGGCTGCCGATCCCTCCACGCCCTCGGGCGCTAAGCCGGTGTTTGCCAATTGACAGGCACAAGGATAATTTTTCACTCCCTCACCCCAAAACAAGTAATCACGCGGCGTTTTCTCATTGACTGATAAAAAGAAATAGTATATCATAATTGCAGAAAAATTGAATACTTGACAGTCTACTGGACTTTAAACGCTTCGTACGAAATCGCCAGGTTATGTTTATGAGGAAGCGCAAAGGTCGGTGCCCTGATTCAGGCACCATCCGGCAACGTTCCTCATGGGTTCTGGCGAACCTTGTACGAGCGGTGTCGGCGGTGCCTCTTTTACGGGGTCGGCTCGCATGGGGGGGCAGGAGAAGGAATGGCGTTCTTATTTTTGAAAGGAGAAAACCCATGTATTCCAATCGTTTCTGCTTTCTGGTGTTTGTGTGTCTGTATGCAGCACTGGGAGGCACCGGCCCCTATGGTTTGGCGGCAACCGATGTGCTGTTTCTGATTGACACCACAGGCAGTATGAGCGGTCTTAACAATTTCAAGGCGATTTTGGATAATCTCGTTGCCGCGATCAACGAAAACTCCCTCTGTCCGGAAACCCTTATGTACGGTGTTGCTGACTACAGGAACTACACCGACGGCGGCAACTATCAGAGCTACGGCCTAAATTTAGTTCTGCCGTTCACCGACAGCATTCAGGATGCGCTATCTGCCCTATACGGGCTTACCGCCGACGGTGGCGGAGACGAGCCCGAAAGCCAACTCAAAGCAATGGTCAGCATAGCAGACAACTGGCTGACAAGCAGCGGCGATCTTGGCTTTAACGGCCGTGCCAATGCCCAAAAGATTATTATCTGGTCCGGCGATGCTCCCGGTCATATCGCCGGCGACGAGCCGGGGTCGGGCGGGTCTCCTCCGCCCGGTTATTACCCTTCGCTCGACGCGACCATCGATGCGTTAGCGGCTAAGGGAATTCTGGTTTTTGCTCTCAATTCAGCTAACTGCAATGCCGGCCTGAATGCCCCTTATGCGGGCATAAATAATCATACACCCCCTGCGCGTCAGCAGGCGAGCGAAATCGCAGCGGCCACGGGCGGAAAGTTGTTCTGCAATGTCGGTCCGGGCGGGCCGGATATTGAATTTGACATTATCGGAGCGATAACCTGCTTTTCGTTTTCCAAGGATGACGGCAGCGATCCGGGCGATTGTGTGGTTCCCTATCAGGAATTGCCCTATAAAATATGCTGGTCTAATGATTCCAGCCGGGCCCTTTATGACGCATATATCATTGACCTGCTGCCGGAAAACGTGGACTATCCGCAGGCGGTTTATACGGTTGAGTTCGGCGATCCCAATGACCCGAATCAGCCGCTGTTTGCATTGATCCCGCCGGATCCGGGATATGATGCGGAAACGCATAGTTATGTATGGACGCTCGGCGATATCGCTCCAAACACAAGCGGCTGTGTGGAACTGAGGGTTGTGGTGAATGAAAAAGCAGGTCCGGGGTCAATGCTGCATAACATGGCCGAACTTTACGGCACGGTGTACGACCCGAACAGCCAGACTCTCGTAGAGAAGTTAATCGCCGGAGCTGCCCGAGATACTCGTGTATGCTGCTATGAGGGAATCGTAGAGGAACTCTATGTGGACCCGTCGGCAACCGGCGGCAACAATACAGGACTGAATTGGCAGAACGCCTTTGTGAACCTTCAGGATGCGCTGAATTACGCGCGGTCCTCGATTTGCGCTCAGGTGCATTCGATCTATGTCGCCCAAGGGACCTACAGTCCCGGCGGGAACACCTCTGACAGTTTCGTATTGCCGGACGGTGTTTCGTTGTATGGCGGTTTCAAGGCGGGCGGCAGCGAGTTCGAGTTGCGGAATCCCAAACGGTATCCAACTACGCTGACAGGCAAAATCAATGAAACACAACGTAATAATGCGGTCGTGACAATGGGCAATGATGCGCTGCTGGACGGATTTACAGTTACAGAAAGCAACCCAATTGGTTATGGCATCTTTGGTTCCGGTGTTGATTTTTCAGTCAACAATTGTCAGATTGAAAAAAACGAAGGGTATGGACTCTATGTTGAAGACGGGGATGTCTCGCTCACTTGGTGTATCATTCGTAACAACAAGGCCGATGGCATTCGCCATATCGGGGAGGGGTTTACGCTGACAGTAGAGAATTGCTGGGTCCGTCAAAGCGGACGATACGGCATACGATGTGACTATTCGACACCACTCATATTTAACAGCGTTTTAACAGAGAGCGACATGGCAAAAGAAGGCCGTGAGGGCATTCGTATGATTAACCCATCGAGCCAGCCAATCCTACATAACTTGACTGTGGCCCATAACAAAGCAGCAGGTATCGCTCTGTTGGGAAGTACGCTGCCTGAAATCTACAATTCGATTGTCTATCACAACGGAGGGCCTGCGCTTGCGGGGTTTTCGGCGGATCAGGCGGCTTCATATTGCTGCATTCAGGACTGTAACGATGTCCACAACAACATCAGTTTAGATCCGAGGTTTGCCTATTTCGACCCCAATAATGTCAGAATTACGCTGGACAGCCCCTGTCACGATTCCGGCCTTACGCTTCAGGAAAATTACTCGCAGGTGGATATGGACAGCAGGTCCCGCGTTTTGGGTGATGCCGTGGACCGAGGGGCGTATGAAATCGAGTGTGAGGATACATCAAACCGTTTTGACCTGAACGCGGACGGGCGGGTGAACCTCCATGAGTTCAACGGGTTTTCAAAGGCCTGGCGTGGGCACGATCCCAACGACCCTGTTTGGCTGGCCGACCCCAACCTGGCTGATCCGAACCTGTCGGAGGGCTGGGATGAATGGAAATCCAGGTACAATTATGAAGCTGGCGGAAACAGCCGGTATTCGATAGATTTAGCGGATCTGGCGGTATTTCTGGAAGATGCCCCGTGGCTGTGGACGGCCTGCTGGCTTGAGGTTGAGGAACGGCCTATGATGGGGCAGATGTCCGGCGGCGGTGGAATACGGAGAATGGGCGGCATGGAAGTGATGATGGTCTCGACGATGGAGGCCGTCACGGAACCGTCTGCCGTGGAGGAACAATCCGTCCAGGAACAGATTGTTGATCTGGCGAGCGCCATCGTATTTCTGGAGCAACTCTGGCTGGAAGAGCCGGAGATTCAGGAGCAGATTGACCCTGCGGCATGGCAGCGGTTCATGGAGGCCGTGTACGGCCAGCTGCTTGAGTTAAAGAGGGAATCTATCCGGGTTAAGTAAATCCTTGACTTAACGACAAAAAGAGTATACAATAACTGTGCTTGGAGCGGTTTCACTTCCGCCCTCAGCAATCTTAACAGAATGGAGAACTGCGATGAAAAGAATAGTCCTGTGTCTTTCACTTACCCTTTGTCTTCCGACGGCATTTGCCGGGTATAGCGACGGTTTCATTACGGCAGGGGAATATGAATTTGGGGTTATATGGCGGTCGTGTCAAATACCCCTGATTGTGGATGGAGGCGGGGCAGACGAGATATCGGTCAGAGACAATGGATGCCTGATTGTAAAATCCACCTCGAAACCCTTGAGTTTGTATCATCCTGTTGGCGGTGTGTATGATATTCTGCTATTCGATGGCCATCTGCTTTACTTGGATGGCGTAACCGAGTTGATTCGGATTGCTGGCAACAACGCCACCGCAGTTCTCAAAGGTGGAAGTATCAATCTGATTAACAGCATGCAGTTTACGGAAAAAACAAATTCTGCCCCGCATATTGACCTGTATTGTCAGCCGGGCTGGTCGTGGCTTGACGGCGACCCGATGAAGGGCATCCAAGGGAACTGGATAAATGGCTCACCATTTGAAATAGAATTTAGCAACGATCCAACCTATGATCCTGTTTATACCAATATTAACGTCATCATTCCTGAACCGGCCGCAGTGGTGCTGTTTGGTATAGGCAGCATATTGCTTCGCAGAAAAAAGTGAGTTGACCCTTATAACGAGGGTAGACTGCTTGCGGGGTTTTCGGCGGTCTGCTGATTCGCCGCAAGAAGTAGTCAACAATCCAAGGGCCTCCGCTTTCGATAAGCGGGGGCTTTTTTATGCGTTTTGCACATGCTGCAAAGTCCTTCTGAGCTAGTTTTGGGGTTAAAGAACAGCCCTAGAAGGCCATGATCAATCTTAACTTTTCCTTTCATGTCTACCGGTGTAACCATTTTCAAAACCAACCATTTTTTCATTGGAACCCTTCCGGTTTTCGGTCATAATCGGATATGACAACTGAATAAGGCGTTGGGCTTGCGACTGATCCTCGCAG
>CALMLO010000006.1 GCA_937868095.1 uncultured Phycisphaerales bacterium
GCTGGAAGCGTTAGCTCCAGCCGCATAAAACGTTATTAAAAATGCGAAAGTTTACAAAAATGAAAAAAGTAATATTTTTATTGGTTATGTTCTTGCTTCTGGGGGCTGCGGCAAGTTATGCAGTGGTTATTCACTACGATGATTATGAGAATCGTACCGTGGGCAGTGGTACGGAAGGTTGGCATTGGGGTGGTGGTGCGTGCACACATTCAGGACATACATACGAGATTTACGATGGAAGCATTGTACGCAAACATACCGGCACGATTAATAATACCACAGGTACGGCTGCTCAGAACAGCCGATACGGCTTTAAGATGGACATTTCAGTGACTGGAAATACCAGTGCTGATCCGGCAGATTATACGATTGAGCTGGATTTACGCAACCTTTCCGGCAACTGGGATCCGCTGGGGCTGGAAGTTTGGGTGCTCACGTACAACCCGGCCGTTGGCACAGGTACGTACGGTCATGGTTTTCCCACTGTGGAACTTTCTCAATCTGCCGGCTGGGTTCATGTGAAATTCAACCTGGCGGAGTACACGAAGAACTGGTGGGAAGGAACAGAGTGGGACTTAACAAACTCTACATGGTCTATCGAGATTGGCATGCCGTACCCGGGGGTATCGGTACCTGTAGGAGCGGCTTGGACCCAGGTGTTTCTTGTGGATAACCTCAAAATTATGATGGGGTCGAATACCGAAGCTCATGATCCGGTGGTCTTGCCGGTGAATCCTGACGGCTCAGTTGGTACCTTGATTTCCCAGATGGAAGCCCAGGTGACCCTTGGCTGGATGGCAGGCGGCGATCCTAATGTTGCAAGAGATTATCCGGTGAATCCTGCCATCGTGGGACATTATATTTATCTTTCAAGGGGCGCGAATGACCCAAACCTCTATTTGCTTGATTATGTCGAGCAGGTTCATAACGACGATCCCTACCTGACGGACCCCTACAATGAATACGGGCCGATTACATTGGCTCAGAGCACAACGTACTATTGGCAGGTTGAAGAAGTTCTGAGCGATCCCAATGGGATTCCTTACGGTCCTGGCGATCCCGGCAATATTATGGGAGTAATCTGGACCTTCACTACCATTGCAGCTACACCGAAGATTCTGGCTGGGCCGGAGCATGCACTGGCCGATTTCAATGGAAATGCCTCCTTTACGATAACTCCAGGCCCCGCAGCGACTCACTGCCGCTGGTTTAAGGTTGGCAGCCCGGATATTCAATTGACCGACGGCGGTATTTATTCCGGAACCCAGACACCAACGCTCACTATCACCGGCGCAACCGTCGCAGATGAAGGCGAATATTATTGCATCGTTTACAATGGCGATCCAGAGGAAGGAGGAATCCCCTCCGAACCTTCACCTCGTGCCAAACTGTGGTATCCGCGGCTGGTGAGCTACTATCCGTTTGAGACGATAGCGGACGGGGTGACCCCTGATATTATCAGCGGTTTTGATGCAGTCATGATGCAGGTCGGCAGCGCTCCTCTGCCGGGTTTAAACAGCACAGAGGCCAGAGTGGGAAATTCCTGCCTGCAGCTTGCTAATCCCGATTCGGCATCTGCTGATGGCCAGTATGCGCAAATTCCTGCCGGTGTTGCCGATTATAAAGATATTACCATTAGTGTTTGGGTTCACCCGAAGAGCATTATTGGATGGGCCCGTCTCTTTGATTTCGGCAATGGAACAGATGACTACCTGTTTGTGACACCGGATGCCGGCTGGGGTGTTCTGCGGTTTGCAATCAAAGTTGGCGGTGCCGCAGAACAGTTGCTGGAAGGAACTTCTCTTCCTGCCGGCCAGTGGTCTCATGTTGCGGTAACCATTACTGGCGATACAGGACGTTTGTATCGCAACGGTGAACTTATTGCAGTCAATACGGCCATGACCTTCAATCCAATCGAAGTCGGCGCCGTATTGAACTATCTTGGCAAAAGTCAATACACCGCCGATCCTGAATTTAACGGCTTGATTGATGATTTGAAAATCTGGAACTATGCCCTGACCACCTATGACATTGCCCAGGAGTATCTGGCGGTCGCAGGCGGCTCGGTATGTAACCGCGAAGAGCTGGATCTTGGAGAGTATGATGCGGACGGGGACTGCAGGATTACGCTGGCTGATTTTGCAAGTTTTGCTGCCAGGTGGCTGGAGGATGACCGCATCTATCCTGTTCAGTAAGGCAAACATGCCCAGCAGTGGAAAGAAAGCCGGAAGTCTCGGCTGGTTGTTGAGAACCAGACCTTCAAGGTTGGTTTCGGGTTTGAACAAAGTTTTGGATATTTTGCTGAGTTGATTTTTGGTTGGCCGCCCCGGCAGGGGCAATCCTGCCGGGGCGGTTTTTCCTGTTTTCCCTGACAAGCAGGGGCAAAGGGACTTTTCGACAGTTGTTTTTGTTCAGCCGAAATAGGGAGTGAAAACGCGGCTTTCAGACCGAAGAAATCGTGGCGGTTAATTCAGGCGGCAGAACGAGAAAATGCAGAAAAGCGTTGAGAAAAAACAAAATATTGTGCAGGAAGCCGGCTCATGACCGGAAATTGAATGCAGCACCGGGGGGTTATGAAGAAAAGAATCAGCCAATTCCAGAAATTCTCGGTTGTCTTTCTCTGTATCGTTTTTTGGGGCGTCGGCGGCGTGCATGCCTGGCAGTCAGATAACGGCGACGGAACGTTTACCAATCCGGTGCTTTATGCCGACTATCCCGATCCGGACATTATCCGGGTGGGTGAGGATTTCTACATGGTCTCCACGACCTTTGTGGATTCGCCGGGGATTACCGTACTGCATTCGCAGGATTTGGTGAACTGGGAGATACTCTCCCATGCTGCCGAGTTGGTTGACGGCCCGGATTCCTGCAGTATGATAGGCGGCACGGCCTATCGCGGAGGGTTTTGGGCCTCCAGCATTCGCTATCACGGCGGAACATTTTATATTGCAGTGCAGCCAACCTTTGCCAATGGCCGAATTTACTATGCCGCCAACCCGGCCGGCCCGTGGAATTATTACCAGCTGGCTCGAAATATCTATGATCCCGGCTTATTTTTCGATACGGACGGAACAGGATATATTATCTGCGGGCATGGTCCCCAGTCGGTCATGACACTCAATTCCACCTATTCTGCCATCGTATCCCAGGCAGATAACGTAATCGACAGTGGCGGAGAGGGCTCGCACGTTGTTAAACGCGGCAATTACTATTACCTGTTTAATGCAAACCCAGGTGTGTGGCCGTTTCAGCTGCGATGCTCGAGGGCGACTAATATTTTTGGCCCTTGGGAAACGGGCCATATTTGTCTGACCGCTGTCACGGGCGGCCACCAGGGGGCAATTGTAGATATCGACGACAATGACAACTGGTTCGGCTTCGTTCACCAGGACAGCGGCGCTGTCGGCCGAATGCCCCGGCTTGGTCCGGTATTCTGGGAAAATGACTGGCCGGTTTTCGGTACGCCGAACAATCGCGATGTGCTCGCAAGTACGTACACCAAACCTATCCAGGGCAAACCGGTTCTTCAGCCGCCGACCTCAGATGACTTCATCTCCTCGACGCTTGGCCTCCAATGGCAGTGGAATCATAACCCCGACAATACGCGCTGGTCGCTGACGGAGCGGCCGGGCTTTCTTCGGCTTCGCCCCACGCAGGCAGACAGTTTCTGGACAGCCCGCAACACGCTCACCCAAAAAGCTCAGGGTCCGCAGAGTCACGCTATTGTAAAATTAGATATCAGCCAGTTGCAGGACGGTGATAGGGCGGGCTTTGGCACACTGGGCAAGGTGAACGGATATATCTATGTTGCCGATTCGGATGGCAAGAAGACCCTCGGAATGGTGGTGGATAACAGGGGTGTCGGAACCTATACCTACGCCTCCAATGTGCCTTTTTCTGGAACAACGCTCTACCTACGAACAGATTTAGATTTTCAAACGAACCAAGGGAACTGCTCCTATAGTGTGGATGGCACCAACTGGACGTCGCTGGGCGGATATTTCCCGCTGGAGTTTGATATTGTTTACGGCACTTTCCAGGGGGAAAAGTATGCTGTTTTCTGCTTCAACCCCTATACCGCCTCCAGCCCGGGCTATGTAGATGTCGATTCCTTTACCTTCGGCACCACCGCCAATCCCGTCAATAGGCAGCGCGGACGTCCCATCCTCAATTCGGCAGGAACCACGTTTGCGGCCGACAACGGCAATCGGCTCCGCGGGCCGTTTGCATCTACGGAATGGGGAAATCCCCCTTCGCTGAGCACAATTGAATCAATTAAAAATCTGGGCTGCAATGCGATTCATTTGTATGGTGAATGTTTTGATATGAATTATCCTGCCCAGGGCAGCACGGCTCCCGGCTATGCGGTCAGCCGCATCGACCAGATGGTGGATATGACGCGGCAGGCCGGTCTCTACCTCATCATTACAATCGGCAATGGTGCCAACAATGGAAATTTCAATTATGATTATGTTATGGATTTCTGGAGATTCTATGCTCCTCGCTACAAGGACCAGCCCCATGTGATTTATGAAATCCAGAACGAGCCGCATGCCTGGTCGGCGCCCTATCCCCAAGCCGCCCTGGATATGGAAGCCGATGCTTATACACTGATTCGCTCGCTGGCACCGGATACACCGATTCTGCTGTTCTCGTTTGCTGTTTTGGGCAGCGGTTCCCTTGCTGTCGCCGATATCCAGGCAGTTTCTGCAGCAGCGTCGGTTGACTGGAGCAAGGCCGCTGTGGCTTTTCACGGCTATGCAGGCCATCAAGCAACCGCAGCGTCGCTGGAGACCATTTTGAACGCTGGCTATCCCTGTTTTATGACAGAATTTACGGCTCCCAGATGGGGCAGCACCATCGATTGCCTTGATGCAGAACTTACGGCCGAACTGGAACGTCTCGAAGTGTCCTGGCTGACTTTTCAGCATATTCCCCCCAATTTCATCGGCAGTGCGGTTACAGACCCTGCCGCCTTCTGCGACATCGTCAACAATGCAGGTCTGTCATGGCTGCCCGACTATGGTACCTGGCCTGTGCTTCGTGGTATTTACAGCAGCGACAGCCGGCCGTGGACGACGACGGGTCTAAGCGGCACCCTTCGCATTCAGGCAGAGGATTTTGATACAGGTGGCCAAGGCGTTGCCTATAGTGATGCAGATGCCGCCAATCAAGGAGGGCAGTATCGGCTTAATGAGGGTGTGGATATTGAGATCACATCAGACAGCGGAGGCGGTTATAATGTGGGCTGGATTGATGATGGAGAATGGCTGGAATATACAATTTTTGTGAAGGAACCTGGCTTCTATACTCTCGATTTACGTGTGGCCGGCCCGAATGACGGCTGCACCGTGCAGGTGTTCTGCGGCGGCAGAGACAAAACAGGACAGTGGTCTGTGCCGAACACCGGCGGATGGCAGAGCTGGACGACAATATCTAGGAGCGTGTTTCTCGAATACGGCCGGCAGAAAATGCGGTTGGAGATGCCTGCCGGCTGGTTTAATCTGAACTGGATTCAGCTTACGCCTGCTGCTGCCGGCACCATTGCCAACGGCACATACAAATTCCTGAACCGCAACAGCGCAATGGCCGCAGAGGCGGACACGGTCAGTTCCAAAGTTGTGCAGAATCCCTACTCGGGCACATCTGTCCAGAAGTGGACTGTCCAGCATCGCGGCGCAGGCCAATACAGTATTGTTTCTGCCGCCAACGGCTCCAGCTGGAGCACATTCTATGATCGCAACGGAGAACCCCTCACGCTGGCTGGTTGGGGGTACGATGGCAGCAAAGACCGTCGTTTCCTCATCATCCCGACCGATAACGGCTACTGCCGCTTTGCAGTGGCTGACGGCGGATTGTGTATCGAAATCGCCGGGGCCTCTTTGGCCGCTGGCGCTGCCGCCCAGCAGTATGAATATACAGGCGGCAGTCATCAGCAGTGGGGTATTTTAGTGCCGTCTGCTCCGGCGTTTCCTGCCGGCTTGAATGCGAGATGGCTCTCTTCCAGCCGGATTCAGTTGACGTGGACGGCCTCGGATGGCGCGATAAGTTATAACATCAAACGCTCCGCCGTCAGCGGCGGTCCCTATACAACCATCGCCGAAAATATAACGGCAACCTCGTATAGTGATACCGACGTCGCCGCAGGCACAAGATACTATTATGTGGTAAGCGCAAATACCGCTGCCGGCGAGAGTCTCATCAGCAATGAAGCATCTCCTCCCAATCTGCACGCCTATTGGAAGTTTGACGAAACCAGCGGAACCGCCGCATCCGACGCTTCCGGAAACGGCTGGACGGCCGCGCTGGTCAATGGTGCATTCTGGAGTGCAGGAAAGTTCGGCAATGCCGTAGCTTTGGACGGTACGAACGATTATGTCAGTTTGCCGGCAGGCATTGTGGAAGGTCTGACAGATTTTACCATTTCTGCCTGGGTTTACCTGGATGCCGTCAGCACATGGTCGCGCATATTCGACTTTGGAACCGGTACGTCGGTGAATATGTTTCTGACTCCGCGCAGCGGCTCAGGAACGGTACGTTTTGCCGTCACAACCAGCGGAGCCGGCGGAGAGCAGCAAATCAACGGCAGTGCTGCACTTCCAGCGGGCGTCTGGACGCATATAGCCGTCACATTGGCAGGCGGTACCGGCATTCTTTACATCAATGGCGAGGAGGCTGGGCGCAGCAGTTCGATGACGCTTACCCCCAGCTCGCTTGGCAGAACCACCCAAAACTATATCGGCAGGTCTCAATACTCAGCCGATGCCTACCTGAAGGGCTGTGTGGACGAGTTTCGCATCTACGCCGATGCCTTAAGCGCAGCCGAAGTAGCAGCGTTGTATGCCGAACAGATTCCGGTTATCCCGCCTCCGCCCACGGGCTTGACCGCCGTAGCGGTATCCAGCAGCCAAATCGACCTGACCTGGACGCCTTCTGCCGGTGCAGCCGGCTATAACATCAAACGTTCCACTGTCAGCGGAGGCCCCTATACACTTATTGCCGCAAATGTGACAACTCCCACTTTCAGTGATGTAGGACTGTCGGAAGTGACGACTTACTATTACGTAGTCAGCGCTGTCAACAGTGCAGGGGAAAGTGCCGACTCTGCACAAGCCGAGGCGGCAACACTGGATTCAGCCCCTGCAGCTCCTTCCGGTCTTACAGCAGCAGCGGGTAATGGCTTCGTACGATTGGCCTGGGCTGCCAACACGGAAAGTGATTTAGCGGGCTATCATGTATATCGTTCCATGACCTCAACGGGTGACTTTGTTCAACTGAACAGCACTTTGCTAAGTGCACCAGAATATTTGGATACCGAGGTTTCCAATTATATCACTTATTTCTATGCGGTTTCTGCTGTGGACAGGCATGGGAATGAAAGTTCTTATTCAGAAGTGGTAAAGGCCATGCCCTATGACGACGGCCTTGTCATTCTCAGTGCCGTTGATTTCGAAAGCGGATTTGGAGACTGGGTGAACATTACCGACGAAGATACCCATGATTGGATTCGCCATTCCGGCACGACTCTGACTCCCAATACCGGTCCCAACGGCGGAGCCAACGGGAGCACTTGGTATATTTACCTGGAGACTTCTCCGGGGTATGCCAACCAGGCCGGCAACACGGCCATTTTGGAAAGTCCCCTGATTTATGGTTCTGAGCGTGTACTCATATTTTCCTATCATATGTATGGGATTGAGATTGGCACGCTGGCTGTAGATATCTACGATGGCACCTGGCATTACGGCATCTGGAGCCGAAGCGGCCAGCAGCACAATTCTATCAATGAAGAATATACGCAGGCCTTTGTGGATCTGAGGGGTTATACCGGTCCGATTCGCATTCGCTTTCGCGCGGTGGCGGCGGGGGGGCCCCGCGGGGATATAGCGATTGATGAGATTGCGGTTTTAGGCCGCCGGCTTTATGGAGATATGAATGACGATTCGATTGTGGACATCGATGATTTGATGGAATTTGCGGCCCTCTGGCTCCAGAACAACTGCACCTTTGACCTGAACGGCGACTGCCGGATTGACCTGTACGAATTTGCCGAGTTTGCCGCAAACTGGATGGCCGATTGAGATTAGAGAACAAACAGAGGAACTCTTCTTGGCACGGGGGACTGTTATGAAACAACTGTTTATGAACACTCTGGATGGAACAATCTGCAGAAACATCTTGACGACAATCCTCCTTGGACTTGCCGTCTGTTCAGCTTGGGCCGATTATCCGATTATGTCGCAGCACTACGCTGCCGACCCGACGGCGATTGAATGGAACGGGCGATTGTACGTCTATTGCTCCAACGATGAAGAAAACGGCGAAGGAACCGGCTATATTATGGATTCCATCGTCTGCTTTTCGACGGACGATTTAAAGAACTGGACCGATCACGGTGTCGTGTTTGATGCGGACGAACTGTCCTCATGGTATTCCGGAACGGCTTGGGCGCCCTGCATTGTCCGCAACAATGACCAATTTTATCTGTATTTCGGAGATGCCTACTGGGGTATCGGCGTCGTTGTGAGCAATGACCCGACCGGCCCCTTTACCGCTCCCAAGAATGCCCTGGTGGTCAAGCGTTCCACCCTGCCGGGGGGAACCCCCGGGGCAGACAGCACGTGGCTGTTCGACCCGTGCGTTTTTGTGGATGATGACGGCACACCGTATCTGTATTTCGGTGGCGGAGGGCTTAACCAGGGACGCGTCATCCAATTAGACAGAAATATGATTGACACCGTGGGCTCTGCGATGACGATTGAATCGTCGGAGTTTTTTGAAGCATCTCTTATGCATAAATACAACGGCACCTATTATTATTCTTATGCCGATAATTATGAAGATTCGACCCCTTCTTCTCTGATTGTGTATCACACCGCCCCCAGCCCGACCGGCCCGTTTACTTATCAGGGGGTGGCTGTGTACCAGCCGCCGGTGAACTACGGCAATAACAATCACCATACGTTTTTTACCTTTCAGGGGCAATGGTACTGCGTCTATCACAACCGCTATCAGGCAACAATAGACGGCGTTTCCACCACCGAGCACCGCAACATCTGTCTGGACCGGCTGTATTACAATCCCGATGGGACTATCCAGCCGCTTATTCATACACAGGATGGACTGCCTCAACTGAAGTATCTGAATCCGTTTGTTCGTGTAGAAGGAGAAACGCTGGCCCAGCAAAGCGGTATTCGAACCCAGGTCTGCTCTGAAGGTGGAATGAATGTCACTGCCGTTGACAACGGAGACTGGATATGTCTTCGCGGCGTAGATTTTGGCAGCGGTGCCGGCAGTTTTCTGGCCCGCACAGCTTCGACGAAGAATGGAGTGGGTATCGAACTGCGGCTGGATTCCTTGACCGGCACTCTCATCGGCACCTGTTCCGTTCCCAAGACCGGCGGACCGCAAACCTGGACAACGACCTGCTGCAATGTCAGCGGCGCTTCCGGCGTCCATGATTTGTATCTGAAGTTTGTCGGGCCAGCGGAGGAAGACCTGCTGAACCTGAATTGGTGGCAGTTCCAAGCGGAACCTCTCACAATGACTTCCGTCACGCTCGACCCCTCTGTTTTCTATCAGACGATCGAAGGTCTGGGCGGAGCGATTTGCTTTTACAACGGCTGGGTCACGGCCCATCCCTACAAATCGGAAATCTATAACCATGCCTTCTCAGGGCTGAATCTTTCTTTGTTGCGCATCGGCAACTGGTGGCGAGGAGTGGATGGTCAGGACACAGCCACCTACGAAATTGCGGCAGCCGCCAATCAGCGGTTAGGCCATCCTGTCCCTGTCTGTATCAGTTCCTGGTCTCCGCCGGCTTATCTGAAAAGCAATGGCCAGACTGGCGGTGGCGGAACGCTCATTCAAATCAACGGTCAGTACGACTATGCGGGCTTTGCCGACTACTGGTACAACTCCCTCCAGGATTATATCGCTCACGGCATCAATCCTGCCTGGATTACTATCCAGAACGAGCCGGACTGGACGGCCGATTACGATTCCTGTCGTTTTGATCCGACAGAAGCAACGTACGCCAGTTATGCCCTCGCCCAGGATGCGGTTTATAATCGACTTCAAAGTATGGCCTCCCCTCCCAAATTATTGAGCCCCGACTGTGTGGGGCTTTACGGTAACGCCGCCGGTCTTCGGAATTATTTGGCCCAATTGAATCCCAACACTTTTTATGGGATTGCCCACCACCTTTACGGCGGCAGTACGGACGGAACCCCGGATGGATACAACTCGGCCTTTACAACGGTTTTAAACACCCGAAATACTCAATTTCCGGGCAAACCCATCTTTATGACAGAATACGGCGACATCAAAGGAATGATCCCTTGTGCCAATCTGATTCACAACTGCCTGGTCGTTGAACAGGCCAGCGGCTACAGCCACTGGAGTCTGATTTGGCCGGGCGACATCGGTCTGGTGGAAATCGAATTTCCCTGGGGCCGCTATGGGGCAGGCGGGGAATGGACAAATCCGAAAGGGTACTGGCTGAATCCGTCTTATTGGTCAATGAAGCATTATTCTTATTATGTCCAGCCCGGCTTCAGACGCACCAAAGCCCTGTCCGGCCACTCAGACGTTCTGGCTTCTGCGTTTCTTTCCCCTGACGGCAAGCGGCTCATCGTTGTTCTTATCAACCGTCTGGAATCGGATACGGCCTATGTAACGCTGAATGTCGGTTCTTTTGCTTATGATTCTTCGAGTGTCTTTCAGACCGCCGGCGAGCAGTACTTCCAGTCGCTGGGCCCCCTCGCCGGTTCACAGCTGGCTCTGCCGCCGCTATCTTTGACCACCATTGTGCTGGATTGTTACGGGCCGGCGGCTCCGACGGGACTGGCAGCAACGGTTATCATCGATTCTCAAATTAATCTGACCTGGGCCGCCTCCCCCGGCGCACTCAGCTATAACATCAAGCGTTCGACGGTCAGCGGCGGACCCTATACCGCCATTTCCTCCAACATCACAGGAACAAGCTTTAGTGATACAACGATAAGCCCGGAGACAACCTATTATTATGTCGTCAGTGCCAATACGCTCAGCGGTGAAAGTGCCAACAGTGCAGAGGCGAGCCCCTCGCGAGTGCGGACCTACCTGAAATTCGACGAAACCAGCGGGACCACAGCCGCCGACGCCACCGGCGGTGGCCGAAATGGGACCCTTGTTAACGGCCCGATATGGACAAGCGGGAAGTACGGCAATGCTGTTTCGCTGGACGGTTCAGACGACTATGTGAGTCTGCCGGCAGGCGTTGTCAACGGTCTGACCGATTGTACCCTCTCTGCCTGGGTGTATTTGAATACTATCAGTACGTGGTCTCGCATCTTTGACTTTGGTACCGGTACAGCCGTCAATATGTTTTTGACGCCCCGCAGCGTCGGTACGAGCGGGGTCGTGAGATTCGCCATTACAACCTCCGGAGCCGGAGGCGAGCAGCACATCAACGGTATATCGGCTTTGCCTGCCCGCACATGGACACACGTCGCTGTTACCCTCAGTGGTAACACAGGGATTCTGTACGTCAACGGCCTCGAAGTCGGACGCAATACTTCGATGACGCTCAATCCCTCTTCATTAGGGAATACAACCCAGAATTATATCGGCCGCTCTCAATACTCGGCTGATGCACATCTGAACGGATGCGTCGATGAATTTCGCATCTATTCGACAGCCCTCAGCGCCGTTGAAATCGTCCGGCTGTATGAAGAGCAGATTCCGCTGGTGGTTCCTTCCGCACCGACTGGCCTGACGGCGGTGGCCGTATCCGGAAGCCGCATCGACCTGAGCTGGAACGCCTCTGACAATGCCGTCCACTATGACATCAAACGCTCCCTTGTCAGCGGGGGGCCATACACGACCATCACCAGCGTTTCCGGAACTGCTTACAGTGATAGAGGGCTGGCTGAACAGACCGCATACTATTACGTTGTCAGCGCGGTCAACAGCGTCGGCAGCAGTGCCGCCTCCCCTCAAGCCCACACGGTAACGCTTGCCGAGCCCCCTGCCGCACCAACGGGTCTTGCTGCTGTGGATGCCGGCGGCTCGATCCTGCTGAATTGGAATGCCAACATGGAAAGCGACCTGGCGGGATATCATGTTTACCGCTCGACAACTTCCGGCAGCGGATATACCCGATTGAACACATCTTTGCTGAGCAGTCCGACCTTTACAGACGGCAGCATTTCCTATTATACAATCTATTATTATGCGGTCACAGCCGTCGATGCTGACGGTTATGAAAGCACCTATTCCCTGGAAGCATCTGTGATGCCGACCGATCCGCACGCGGTTATCCTGGCCGCCGCTGATTTCGAAAGCGGATTTGGAGACTGGGTGAACATTACCGACGAAGATACCCATGATTGGATTCGCCATTCCGGCACGACTCTGACTCCCAATACCGGTCCCAACGGCGGAGCCAACGGGAGCACTTGGTATATTTACCTGGAGACTTCTCCGGGGTATGCCAACCAGGCCGGCAACACGGCCATTTTGGAAAGTCCCCTGATTTATGGTTCTGAGCGTGTACTCATATTTTCCTATCATATGTATGGGATTGAGATTGGCACGCTGGCTGTAGATATCTACGATGGCACCTGGCATTACGGCATCTGGAGCCGAAGCGGTCAGCAGCACAATTCTATCAATGAAGAATATACTCAGGCCTTTGTAGATCTGAGGGGTTATACCGGTCCGATTCGCATTCGCTTTCGCGCAGTGGCGGCGGGGGGGCCCCGCGGGGATATAGCGATTGATGAGATTACGGTTTTAGGCCGACGGCTTTATGGAGATATGAATGACGATTCGATTGTGGACATCGATGATTTGAGGGAATTTGCGGCCCTCTGGCTCCAGAACAACTGCACCGTTGACCTGAACGGCGACTGCCGGATTGACCTGTACGAATTTGCCGAGTTTGCCGCAAACTGGCTCTTGAATGATTCCAACTAACCATTCGAATACGGCAGAGCCGCCGGAGAAATGATTGCTCAATCCTCGCTCCGGCGGTATCTTGGGAACAAAAGAACGGTTTCTGAAACAGTGGAGGTTTCTATGAAAAGGACGCAGCACACCCTTGCCGCCGGTTTTTTGTTTTTGTTTCTGGTCTTGAACATCGTCGCCGGCCAATCTGGCGGCATTGCCCCGATTGCTTTTGAACAATTCGAATACAGCGGGCAGGATATTTACTCTCCATCTTCGCTGGAAGCAGGCCATTACCGGAATCCGATTCTGGCCGGCTTTCACCCTGACCCGAGTATCTGCCGAGTCGGCAATGACTACTACCTGATTACTTCGACATTCGAATATTTCCCCGGTCTTCCCATCTTTCACAGTACCGACCTGGTCAACTGGAAGCAAATCGGCCACGTCATCCATCGTCCCGAACAACTGAACTATACCTCTCGTCGAACCAGCGGCGGTCTGTTTGCTCCCGCTATCACGTACCATAACGGCCTGTTCTACGTCGTCTGCACAATGGTTGATAATGTGGGCAATTTCGTCGTTACTGCCGAAAACCCTGCCGGCCCCTGGTCTGACCCTGTACGTCTGGATTTCAGCGGCATCGACCCGTCCATCTTCTTTGATGACGACGGCCGCGCATGGATTGTCAACAACGATGCCCCGCAGGGGCCGCCGCTCTACGACGGCCACCGAGCCATCTGGCTTCAGGAATTCGACTGGAAGAATCTCAAGATGGTTGGCCCGCGCAAAATGCTCATTGACGGCGGTGTGGACATCTCTCAAAAACCTATCTGGATTGAAGGTCCGCATCTTTACAAACGCAAAAACTGGTACTACCTTTGCTGTGCTGAGGGAGGCACCGGCCCGGCACACTCTCAAGTCATCTTCCGAAGCCGCAGCGTGGACGGCCCTTATACCCCCTGGGATAAAAATCCCATTCTCACCCAGCGCAATTTAGACCCCGAAGTCCTCGGCGCTGTCACCTGCACGGGCCATGCCGACCTCGAAATCGGCCCTGACGGCAACTGGTGGGCCGTCTTTTTGGCCGTTCGCCCTTATCAGAAGGGTCTGTCTCCGATGGGCCGGGAGACCTTTCTGCTGCCGGTAACATGGACTGAGGATGACTGGCCCATTATTCTTCCTCCAGGTCAGCGTGTCCCCCTGATTGCCAAGGCCCCCAAAGGGACTGTGGTTCGTTCCTCCGGCTTGACGCCGCTCAACGGCAGTTTTACCTGGCGTGACGACTTTAGGGACGAGACCCTTTCGCTGGAATGGCTTATGCTCCGCCAGCCCAAGGAAACCTGGCATCAAATTGATTCTGCCGCCGGCAAGCTTCTTCTGACTCCGCGAGCCGAATCTCTCTCCGGCACCGGCAATCCGACTTTTCTGGGGCGACGTGTCCGGCATCCGGTTTACAGCGTTTCCGTTATTGTCGAAATCCCCAAGCAGGACAACGTCTCGGCAGGGCTGGCGCTGTTTATGAATGAACGCCATCACTATTTTTTGGCCGTTCGCTGCATCGCGGGCAAACCTTGTATTTATGTCGAATGTGTCAAACGAGGCCGAACAAGCGAGTTGGCCGCCGTCTCTCTGCCCGCAGCTGAACGCGTTCAGCTGCGGATGGATGTGGACAAGGCCGTCGGCTCGTTCGGCTATCAGCTGCCAGGACAGCAGCAGCAGATCCTGCTGGACAAGGCCGATACGTCGATGATTTCCTTTTCCGTCCCCGACGCTCTTTTCCTTGGCGCCACGGTTGGGCCGCACGTCCGGATTGACGAGCCCATCGTATCGTCGGACACTGCAAAAAAAGAAATCCAGTTTAAATCCGATGGGAATCCGGTTTTTCGGAACGCCTTTACGGCAGATCCGGCGCCCCTTGTGGATGGCGATACGCTGTATGTCTATGTGGGGCACGATGAAGCCAAAGGGGACGAATTGTTCAATATGAAGGAGTGGCTCTGCTATTCCACGAACGATATGAAACACTGGACAGCCCATGGGCCGGTCTTCAGACCTACAGACTTCGCATGGGCAGTAGGCGACGCCTGGGCTTCTCAGGTTGTCAAAAAGGACGGTAAATATTACTTCTATGCGACGGTTCAGCACGGACCGCCTCATGTCGGAAAAGCGATTGGGGTGGCGGTCTCGGACAACCCAACCGGCCCTTTTGTTGATGCTCGCGGAACAGCCCTGATTTACGACAAGATGACACCCAATTCTAAGAGACCTTGGGAAGATATTGACCCCACCGTTTGGATTGAGGAGGACGGAACGGCTTGGATGAGCTGGGGCAACGGCGATTGCTATCTGGCCAAGCTTAAGCCGAATATGATTGAGCTGGACGGCCCGATTCAGAAGATTGATCTGCCGCACTATTGTGAAGGGCCGTGGCTTTATAAACGTGGACAGATTTATTACCTGATCTATGCGGCCATTCTTCCAGGGGTAATCCCGGAACAGATTGCTTATGCGACTGCGGAAACCATCACCGGCCCTTGGACATACCGCGGCATCCTGACAGGCCCGGCCAAGAACAGTTTTACGATTCATCCGGCTGTGATCGAGTTCAAAGGGCAGGGGTATTTTTTCTACCACAATGCCGCACTCACGCTCAATGGACAGACGGGGGCCACCGGTCGGCGCAGCGTTTGTATTGAATACCTTTTTTACAACCCGGATGGAACAATCAAGCCGATTCAGCAATCCGAAAAAGGAGTTGCTGTGGCCCCGGACATTCCGTAGAATAAATAAACCGAAACAGTCCGAAACATCTTTTTTCTGCGATAGGATTTTGGGAGGTGCTATGAAAAAGAGTCTGCTGAATTGGCGGGTGGGGATATCTGCCGTTGTTTTTTTCTCCGGACTTCTCCATGCCAAACCGGCACAGAATCCGGTGATCTGGGCGGATGTGCCGGATGTGGCCGTCATCCGCGTCCAGGACACCTATTGGATGAGCAGCACCACAATGCATATGAGCCCGGGGCTGCCCATTATGAAATCCAAAAACCTGGTCAACTGGACGCTGGTCGGCTATGCCTACGACCGGCTGGTTGAAAATGATGCAATGAACCTGGAAAACGGCAAAAACGCCTACGGCGCCGGCTCTTGGGCCAGTTCTCTGCGCTGTCATAACGGAACTTACTACGCCTCGACCTTCTCGAGCACCAGCGGAAAAACCCATATTTACATCACGCAGGACATCGAAAAAGGACCCTGGAAAGAAATCTCCTGGGCTCCGTCTCTGCACGACCACTCCCTCTTTTTTGATGATGATGAACGCGTCTATATGGTTTATGGTGTCGGTGATATTCGGCTGGTGGAACTGGAACCGGACCTGTCCGGCATAAAAAAAGACGGCTTCCACGATATCATCATTAAAAACGCCAGTGCCGTGGCCGGCCCGAATATCGGCCTGCCCGCCGAGGGCTCGCAGATGCTCAAAGTCAACGGCAAATACTATTTGATGAACATCACCTGGCCCCGCGGTGGTATGCGCACGCAAATAATTCACCGCGCCGACAAGATCACCGGCCCGTATGAAGGCAGAGTCATCCTTCAGGACAGGGGAATTGCTCAGGGCTGTCTGATTGACACCCCCGATGGCAAATGGTACGCCGCCCTCTTTCAGGATAATGGAGCTGTCGGGCGAACTCCCTGGCTGGTGCCCGTCCAATGGAAAGACGGCTGGCCTGTCCTCGGTATCGATGGCAGGGCCCCCGATGTTCTCGACATCGAAGATACCGAAGAAGGATTGTCCAATATCGTCTGTTCGGATGAATTTGACCGCCGCCCCGGCCGGCCCCTTCCCTTGGCCTGGCAGTGGAATCACAATCCGGACCATCGCTTCTGGTCGGTCGGCGTCCGAGAAGGTCACCTTCGCCTGACCACCGGACGCGTGGACCGCGATGTTCTTCAGGTTCGCAATATGCTCACCCAGCGAACCTTCGGTCCAGTCTGTTCAGCGACTGTCAAAATCGAAACGGCCGGCATGAAAGACGGCGATTGTGCCGGCATGATTGCGCTTCAGAAAAAGTACGGCTTCGTCGGCGTAAAGGCCGAAGGACAGCAAAAGTCTATTGTGATGGTCAGCGCTCAATCCGACAGCCCCCAAACCGTCGAAACCATCCCACTGCAGCAGGACATTGTCTATCTGCGCATCGACTGTGATTTCCGCAGCCGCACGGACAAGGCCTATTTCTATTACAGTCTGGACGGCACCTCCTGGACTCGAATCGGCTCCGTTCTTCAGATGGCCTACACGCTGCCGCATTTTATGGGCTACCGATTCGGTCTGTTTAACTGGGCGTCCCAGACCTCCGGCGGTTTTGTTGACTTCGATTATTTCCGCATCAGCCCCCAAATCCGTGAATAATAATATCTGTTGAAGGAGTTCTGCCATGCAAAACAAAGCGATCATTCTGTTTGCACTTTTGACAACCGGTCTGTTTTCTTTTGCCCAGACCGGCCGGCCTGAAATTGCCGATGATTTCAAACCCGCCTCGACCAATCAGCCGGGCCGACAATATCCGCAGGTCAATTCAGAAGGGCGGGTCCTGGCCCGAATAGCAGCACCGCAAGCCCAGAGCGTCCTTTTGGACATTGGAGGCGTCAAATATCCGATGACGAAGGATGAAGAGGGGGTTTGGACGGGTGTTTCTGCGCCCCAGGATGAAGGGTTCCATTATTATCAGCTTGTCATTGACGGGGCGGAGGTTCCGGACCCAGGCAGCCTCTTTTTCTATGGGGCCGGACGATGGGGCAGCGGTATCGAGATACCTGCCGGCGATCAGGATTTTTATGCCCTCAAGGATGTTCCGCACGGCCACGTTCGTCAGCATCTTTACTTTTCCAGAATTACGAAGGCCTGGCGGCGGTGTTTTATTTATACCCCGCCGGACTACGACAAAAATCTCACGAGCCGCTATCCGGTTCTCTATCTCCAGCACGGCGGCGGAGAAGATGAAACCGGCTGGTCCAATCAGGGTAAGGTCAATCTGATTATGGACAATCTGCTCGCAGAAGGTCGGGCTGTTCCGTTTCTCATTGTGATGGACAACGGTTCCTGGGCCATGCCTGCTCGCCGGCCTTCCCCCCGAGGGGAGGGCAGACAGCCCTGGCCGCCGGAAGGTTGGGCGGACACCTTTGAAAAGGTGCTTTTGGAAGAAGTGATTCCAATGATTGACGCGGAATACCGCACCCTGTCCGCTCAGACGCACCGGGCTATGGCCGGTCTGTCTATGGGCGGCATGCAGACCAATGTGATTGCCATGCGAAATCTGGATGTGTTTTCCCATATCGGCATCTTCAGCGGAGGCACAGTTGGGGATCCGGCCTCGGCGCATCATGGAGTAATGGCCGATGCGGAGGCGTTTAACAAAAAGATGAAATTGATTTTTGAAAGCTGCGGCTCCCGTGAAAATCCTGATGTCATTCAAAACCACACCGAGCAGCTCAAGGCAGCCGGTCTGAATGCTGTTTGCTATATCTCTCCCAATACCGGACATGAATGGCAGACCTGGCGGCGAAGTTTCTATCATTTTGCTCCTCTTTTGTTCCGCAGCGAGGCGCGTTCAACAGGCGGCTCTGAACAGCCGTCAGCGGAACCGGCTGGGCGGCGCCGTCAGGGATTCGCTCAGCCGATCGAACTTGGACCCGATGATAAGCCGGTGTTTGACGAGCCGCCCGTCGGCTTCAATCAAAAACGCGACGGCATCCCTCACGGACGGCTGGAAATGATTGAATATGATTCCAAAACCGTCGGCACACGCCGCAAAATGCTCGTTTATACCCCGCCTGCTTATTCTGCCGACCGCCGGTATCCCGTCCTCTATCTTCTGCACGGCATCGGCGGAGATGAAACCGAGTGGCAGCGGTATGCCGCGCCGGATATCCTGATGGATAATCTGCTGGCCGATGGAAAGGCCGTCCCCATGATTCTCGTCATGCCCAATGGCCGGGCCCAGCCCAACGACCGTCCGGAAGGCGATATCTTCCGTCACGCCCCCGCCTTTGAACGCTTCGAACAGGACCTGCTGAATGATGTTATTCCCGCCATCGAAAGCCGCTATTCGGTCCTGGCCGGCTGCGAACATCGTGCGCTGGCAGGCCTGTCCATGGGCGGCGGCCAGACGCTCAACTTCGGATTCAAACACCTCGACACCTTCGCCTGGCTCGGTGCCTTTTCCGCCGCTCCGAATACCAAACCGCCGCAGGAATTAATCCCCGACCCCAACCAAATTCAAGGCAAACTCAAACTGCTCTATTTGGCCTGCGGAAACAAAGACGGCCTGCTTCCCATCAGCCGCCGTCTTCACCTTTATCTGAAAGAAAACAATATTCCCCACATCTGGCATGTGGACGCACACGGCCACGACCCGACCGAATGGCAGAATAACCTCTATTGGTTCCTTCAGCATGTTTTTCGTTCGCCGGCGGATTTTCCAAAACCCAAATCATAACCCTTCTGCTTGACAGGAGATTGAAAGATGCCTCTTCAACGATCAAACCGGTTTGCCGATATTCTTGCAGTCGCCGTCCTTTGTCTGCCCGTCTTCTCCTGGGCAGACAGTCAGGATTCGCTGGTGCTCTGGTATACCGAGCCTGCTCGGCAGTGGGTCGAAGCCCTGCCGATTGGAAACGGACGGCTGGGCGCGATGGTCTTCGGCGGGATTGATCAGGAACGCCTTCAACTGAATGAAGAAACCCTGTGGGCCGGCGGGCCCTATGATTCGGCCAATCCCAAAGGAAGAGAAACTCTGCCGGAAATACGAAAACTAATCTTCGAGGGCAGCTATAAGCAGGCCGCCGAACTTGCCTCCCAAACGATGATGGCCAACCCCCTGGGACAAATGCCGTATCAGACAGTCGGGGATTTGCTGCTGTCCTTCGACACGATTGACAAGGTGGAAAACTACCGGAGAGACCTGAATCTTGATACAGCATTAGCATCCGTTTCTTATACGGCAGGGGGTACTGCCTATCAGCGCGAGGTCTTTTCTACCCCTGTGGCTCAGGTGATTGTCATGCGGTTGACAGCCGATAAACCCGGCAAAATTTCCTTCACAGCAAGTCTGAAGACGCCTCAGCAGGCCCAGATAGAAAACGAAAACTCCAATACGTTGGTTATGCGAGGCGTCAATGGAGAATCCCAGGGAATCAAGGGGGCATTGAAATTTACACTTCGTGTGCGGTTTTTCAATCAGGGTGGAAAGCTCATTTCCGACAACAATACCATTTCCGCTGTTAATGCCGACAGCGTTACTGTGCTGATTGCCGCAGCAACCAGTTATAAAAACTATGCCGATCTCAGCGGTGACCCGGAAACGATTACGAAAGAGCAGATCGAGAAGGCATCCCGAAAATCGTGGGAGGCCCTCCGCAATGACCATATTCAGGAGTACCAGCGGCTGTTCCGCCGGGTTCAGCTGGATTTGGGTTCTACGAATGAAATCGCCAACCCTACCGACCGTCGGATTGAAAAATCCGATCTGCTTAACGATCCGCAATTGGCGGCACTTTACTTTCAGTTTGGCCGCTATCTGCTGATTTCCTGTTCACGCCCCGGCTGCCAGCCGGCAAATCTCCAGGGCATTTGGAATGAAAGCATGAATCCGCCATGGGGCAGCAAATATACCATCAATATTAATACGGAGATGAATTACTGGCCTGCCGAGCCGGCAAACCTCTCCGAGTGTGCACAACCCCTCTTTGCAATGATAAAAGACCTGAGCAGGACCGGGATTCGAACGGCCCAGGTTACCTGGGGCGCAGAGGGCTGGGTGGCTCATCACAATACCGATCTTTGGCGGGCATCCGCCCCTATTGATGGTGTCTTCTGGGGGCTGTGGCCGACGGGCGGCGCCTGGCTCTGCAAGCACCTATGGGATCACTATGAATACACGTTCGATCAGGACTTCCTGAGGGAATATTATCCTGTTATGAAGGAATCAGCCCGGTTTTTCCTGGATACACTGGTTGAAGAACCAAAATGGAAATGGCTGGTAACCTGCCCCTCCCTTTCCCCGGAAAATGGCCACCCCGGCGGTGCGAGCATCTGCGCCGGCCCCACCATGGATATGCAGATTCTCCGTGATTTATTTTCTAATTGCATCGCTGCATCTGAAATCCTCGGTGTGGATTCAGACTTCCGGACGCAGCTGGCGGCCGTGAAAGACCGCTTAGCCCCCAACCAAATCGGTGCTGCCGGTCAGCTTCAGGAATGGCTGGAAGACTGGGATTTGCAAGCTCCGGATATCCACCACCGGCATGTATCGCATCTGTATGGCTTATACCCCAGCAGCCAGATTAATATTTACGAAACCCCTCAGTTAGCTCAGGCAGCCCGAAAGTCGCTGGAAATTCGCGGCGATGAGGCCACCGGCTGGGGGCTTGGCTGGCGTCTTTGCCTCTGGGCACGGCTTCACGACGGCGAACATGCCTACACAATTCTTCAGATGCTTTTACGTCCCAGCCGGACCTATCCCAATATGTTTGATGCCCATCCGCCGTTTCAGATTGACGGCAACTTCGGCGGCACAGCCGGCATTTGCGAGATGCTCCTTCAAAGCCGCCTTGTCGGTGATAGATGGGAGATGGAACCCTTGCCTGCTTTGCCGAAAGCTTGGCCGGACGGCTCCGTCAAAGGCCTTTCTGCCAGGGGCGGCTTTATAGTGGATCTCCAGTGGCAGGCAGGCAGACTGAAAACCGCAGCTGTTCATTCAATCCATGGGCATCCTTGCCAACTGCGTTACGACGGGACAGTTCATAAACTGAATATAAACAAAGCCCAGACCTTTATGTGGAATCCTTCCTAACCCGCCGGTTGGACGGGTACTCAGCACAGCAAGTCCGCATAAAAAAATACAGCCGTTGCGGGATTCTTCGCCCAACGCTCTATCTGCGCTTCCTCTGCCTCCTCAAAGACAGCCCCGCAGCAGCTACCGCATTTCTGCCATAGCCGGCCAACCGTCTTGTTTTAGAATAGGACGGCCCAAATATTTTTGCCTTTTTATACCAAATCCTTGGATTGGGGATATAGACTAAGGGAAGGACAGCAATGTTAAGGGATAGACAGTGTCCGGAAACGACGACAGAGTGGAAATTTTTTTGAATTTGTATTCGTCTTACCAGCCGCGGATATATGGATATATTATGTCCGCTATCGGGGATTGGAACCAAGCGGATGATATTCTTCAGGAAACCATGAGTGTTTTGTGGAACAAATTTGATCAGTATGTCATCGGTACTGACTTTCTCTCTTGGGCGTTAAAGGTTGCCCATTTTCAGATTTTATGCCATATCAAAAAACAGAAAATTCAGAATAAATATTTCAGCCGGCAAACGATAGAAAACATCAGCGAGATAGCGGTTTCCTTGTCAACAGATACAGAAGAACCCCTCAAGGCCCTTCGCAAGTGCGTCAAAAATCTGCCTGAACGAAGTCAGCACCTGCTTGCCCTGCGTTATGAAGATAACACCACCATTCAGAAGATAGCCCGTCGGCTCCAGCAAAGTGTTCATACCCTTTATAAAGAATACCAGAAAATCCATTATCAGCTTTTTCAGTGCATCCGCAGGCAGTTGGAGTGGAACCGAGCTGAACGATGAATGCTGACCAGATAAACAGAATGTTTCAGTTATTTGAGGCCGTTCGAGAGGGAATCGTCTCAGAAGAGCAGCTGGCCGAACTGGATCAAATCCTTGCCGAAAACAAAGAGGCCTGCCATTATTATCTTGAATACTTCAATATGTGTGTTCTTCTCAAAAGCGGCAAAGCTTTCGACCAGACCTTTTCCGCTATACCGGAGATGAATGATTCTCTTCGTGACATGGGTTTTTGGCAGGCGATGGCCAGAGAAGAGCAGACGGCCCCCGGAATGGAGATTCCCGCTGTCCCCGAAGAGGTTTCCCAAGAGAAGATCCTGACGGCAATCAGAACCCCTCAGCCCAAAGTCAGCAAACTCTCTCTTTTTTCCCTGTTTCTGTCCTCTGCTGTCCTGATTTTCATGATTGTATATGCTCATCTTGTTTCTCTGAAACGGGGGATTGAGGTAGCCACGCTGGCCGACAGTATCGATGCCGTCTGGGATAGGCCGGCCTCGTCTATGCAGGCGGGAAGCAGACTAACGACAGATCACACTCGTTATCTCCTCCGGGCCGGCCTGGCGAAGTTGTTGTTTGATAACAGTGTGGAGGTATTGATTGAGGCGCCGTCTCAATTCAGATTGTTGTCGCAGGACAAGGTTGAATTAGTCTATGGACGAATTTACGCCAAAGTCCCGCCCCAGGCCGTTGGATTTACGATAGATACCTTATCCGCTCAGATTGTGGATTGGGGCACGGAGTTCGGTGTGGAAGTAGATTACAAAGGAGACACATCCCTTCATGTAATGAAAGGCAAAACTTTGCTGGTTGTGGGGAATCAATCGAAACAGTCCGCTCTCCCAATCGAAGCCGGCACTGCCAAAAAAGTCTCCGCAACCACCAACACCGTATCCGATGTGCCCTGCGATCATGATCGGTTCATTCGGGATCTCGATTCCTCAAACAACTTTGTTTGGCGCGGCGAAGTAAAGCGTTGGGATGGTTATGTCAACTGGACCGCGGAGTCCGGGAATTGGGCCGATGGAGCCAATTGGGATACGGGAATCAAACCGGACGGCTCACGGTGTGTGCGGCTTCGAAAAGGGCCGACCTCTGTTTGTACGTTGAATACAGTCGAAAAGCCGATTAGTTCCGTCCTGATTGTTTCAAACGGCCAGACGCTTACTATCGAAGAAGGGGGCTATATGGGCTGCGGCTGGTCTCGTTTTGGAGGGTCCACTGTTTATATGCGCGGCAATGGAACCTGGCTGCTCAATAATGACGATTTATACATTGGGTACCCCGAAAAGGGGGCCGGTGAGTGCGTCTGGACAATGTATGATCACAGCAAGATTGAAATTAACGATGACCAGGATGACGGCGAGGTTTTGTACATTTCTCAGGACAATGCAAAAGGAACCCTGAGACTGGTTGGTTCGAATGTGAGCATCCGCTGCGATCAGCTGTACGTGGGATACCCAAGAAATCCGGGATTTTCACCCGTTGCAGTGCTTGAATATGTGATGGACGCCAACGGCGCCGGCATCATTCGGGTTGGATATCGAGTCTATCTGGCCGAAGAAACTGCATCATCTTATCTTCTGCTTCGTGCCCCGGAACCTCTTCCTAAAAAAGATATTGTCCTGATCGAGATTCTCGGGAATGAAAAAAAGATTCGAGGAAAAGGAGCGTTCACCGCAATGAACGGAGGACCTGCTGCCGAAGGGACTCCTGTTCAGTTAGGCGGCAACTTGTACACCCTTACCTACCGATATGAAGCCAATGGAGATGGATATCTGAATGATATTGCTTTGGTCTTTCAAACGGATTCGCCTTAGGACCGAAGGTATCTCTTTAGGGGTCGGTCTGAAGAGCGGATGAAATAAAAATGGTGTTTTTGGGAGGATGAGCGGGATGAGAAGAACTTTTTAAGGAGAGGGTTTTGCTTTCTGTTCACAGGGCGGACAACGCCGACTTGGCTTGAAATGGCCGATTGATTCCCCTCTATTGCAGGAGTCATCAAAGTAAATTCTAATCAACTTAATCGGAAAGGGCGTAATTTATGAAAAAGACAAGTCTCATTTTATTGTTCTTCCTTCTTTTAGCCGGTGTGCTGATTGCAGATTTTGAATGGAATGTCGAATCCGGTACTTGGAATGAACCATCCAACTGGAAGGGCGGCGTGAAACCCAACGGTACCGCCAATATCAATCTCCGATACAGTCCCGCCTCTGTGTGCATTCTGAATACAGATGAAGGATTGTTTCCAAACCGCCTGATGATTCAGAACGGTCAGACCTGGAATATTGAAAACGGAGGTCGTGCCGGTTTTACCTGGGCCAGAATTGGTTATGGCGCCAACGCAGCTGTTAATATGACAGGGAATGCTGTCTATGTACTGAACAATGATGATTTGTATATCGGCGAACTGAACGGCAATGCCGTCTGGACAATGTATGATACCAGTTCAATTGTCTTGGCGGATCCTTCACGAAATGATGACAACGTGTATGTCGGCAAGGACGGCATGGGAACCTTGCGGATTGTCGGCTCTAAGGTGACAATCGCTCCCGCTCGAATTGACTTCGGGTGGATTCGAACCACCGATGCCAAACCCGTAAGCACGCTGGAGTATATTATGGATGCGGATGGCGCCAGCACGATTGTGACGCAGCGCATCAACAGACTTGGAGATCCAGGGAGCACCAATCATCTGGTACTCAGTACTACAGCACCTCTTCCGGAAAAGGATATTGTGCTCATCATGGCAACCGGTGGATACAGCACCGGCGGCAAAGGCGTGTTTGATACGATGAACGGCGGACCAGCCGGGGAGGGTGCTCAAATTGTACTTGGCGGAAACCTATATGCTCTGAGTTATAAATATGATGCCAATCATGACAGCCAAAATAATGATATTGCTCTGGTTTTCATCCGCTCTGCGAAACACATGGCCTCCAGCCCCATCCCGCCCCATGGAGCAGTACTGACCTCAAGTCCTGTGGAGCTGAGCTGGACGCTTCCTGATCCCAACGACGGTGTCAGCAGCATTACCTGTTATGTCTGTTTGGGTATGGAACTGCCGGATCCGAATAGGACGAACATGGACTGTGTGATGCTGCCGCCCAATGTATCAACTGTGGCCGTTGATTCGGCCAATTTCCACCGATACGGTATCCAGCCCCTGCCGGATTCCAACGATTTTTACTGGATTGTTGATTGCTTCGATTCCAGCCCGGCAGTCAGCCCTGAGGAGGGGAAAGGCATAGTGTGGAAATTTACGACGGATTACAATAATGCTCCGTCTGTCGATGCCGGTCCTGACCAGGTGGCTTGGCTGGGCAAAAGCGGCACCTCCGGCCAGGAAGTGATTACATTAGCGGGCACCTATTCGGATGACGAAAAACCAAATCCTCCAGGCACGTGCACGCTCCAGTGGACGCAGGTGAGCGGCCCGGCCGACGCAGCAATTGTACCGGATAATGACAAAACGGCCGCAGTGACTATTACCACCGCCGGCGTATATCAGTTTATGCTTACTGCCGACGACGGCGAAAAACAAGGCAGCGATACGGTTCAGGTAATTGTGGGCTCTGACTCCTGCCACGCTTCGTATCTGAATGGGACAAACTATAACTCGAAGGATTTCAATCTTGATTGTACTGTCGATCTGATAGACTTCGCTGATTTTGCGGCAGACTGGCTCGCCTGCACAAACACCTTCGAAGGATGTTAGGAAATGAAGTCCAAAGAAGGGGACAAAGGATTGGCGTATAATTCGGGTCTGCCTCTTGTTCTGAGGCAGACCCGAATTGCTTTCATCCTCGAAAAGAACATTACTTTTGTTTCACTATTCAACTCCCGAAAAACTGATAAAGCGAGATTGCAGAGGAAAAGAGAATGAAATGGAACAGGCGGCAAATCACGTTTTTTCTGACGGCAATACCGGCATGGTTTTCTTTTTTTATCTGCCCTGCCAGCGCAGATACCAGCTGGAATGCAGAAGCCGGCTATTGGGCAGACGACGCAAACTGGACAGACCTCAAGCCGGATGGCGAGGATGCCTATATCTATCTCCGCTTCAGCAGTACGTCTGTATGCACCCTGGATACCTTTGAAGGGTTGTTTTCATCTCGCCTGATTATGCAGAACGGCCAGACGCTGCGCATTGAAGAAGGCGGATACGTCGGTGCAAAGTGGGCACGCCTTGGACGAGGAAGTTCCTCCTATGTCATTCTCAGCGGCAGCGGCACCTATGTGCTCAATGATGATGATTTGTATTGCGGTCTGGAGGGTGGGCATTGCGAATGGAGAATGTTTGGCACCGCCGCCCTGCTCCTCAGCGAAGAGGACGGAGACGATGGGGAAGAAGTGTATTTTGGATATAATGGCGGAAGCGCATTGCTTCAGCTGAACGGCTCTGAAGTTACGGTGCAAGTCGATCAGATTCATTTCAGCAGCAGGGCGGATATGGGGACTCCCTCTTCGACGCTTGAGTTCGTTTTAGATGAAGGGGGAGCGGCACGGATTGTGAGCAAACGGATTTATCTTGGCGAGAACGGCACATCGCATCTTGTAATTACCGACCCAGGGGTGACCCTCGGGGCAGGAGATATTGTCCTGCTGGAAGCGGCCGGAAGTGCCGGAATCGGCGGCAAAGGGGTGTTCGATACCCTTAACGGCGGGCCGGCCGACGAGGGCACATATATCACGCTGGGCGGCAATCTTTATGTGCTCACCTATGCCTATGCGGCCTCCGGAGATTCAATTCAAAATGATATAGCCATGGTTTACCAGGCGGCCCCCTATGCTTTGTATAAAGCCCATTCGCCGATGCCGGAAGACGGCAGCTGCGTGATTGACAGTCCGACCGTCCTGAAATGGACCAATCCGAAACCGGCAGGGGGAGTGCCGACCTGTACGGTGTATTTGGGGACAGTTTCCGACCGGGCGGCTATGGCTCGGGTGACCCTTGAGCCGGCGGCCTCGTCGGTTCAGCTCAACGCAGCCAACTTCCCGACCTATGGCGCCCAGCCCCTGGCCGATGGGACTACCTATTATTGGATTGTGGATTGTGCCTATGCCGATCCCGCTTTGCCGCCTGAGGCCGGACAAGGCGATGTATGGACATTTCAAACATTGCTGTCGCTGCCCAAACAGGATGGATTTGGCGGTCAAGCCGTCGGCGGGGCAGGCGGAGCAGTGGTGACAGTCAGCGATTTCAACACTTTCAAGTATTTCGCCACGTCCGAAAACCCCTATATCATTCGCGTTTCAGGTACGATTGATTTCGGATACGGCGTCAAAGTCCAGCCCAAATCCAATAAGACAATCGAGGGCGCAGACCCCCGCGCCGTGATTATAGGCAATATCGACTTAAGCGGAAGTCAAAACTGCAATAATGTCATCATTCGGAACTTGAACATTACCAATCCCTATCGGGATCCTGTTACAGATGACGGCTCCGATGGGATTACCGTCTGGGGCGCAACCAATGTGCTTATCACACACTGTACCATCTATGACTGCGGCGATGGACTCTGCGATATCACGCGGTCCTCAGACAATGTCACGGTGTCGTGGTGTAAATTTTACTACACCGACCCGTCGGATTCCCACCGATTCACCATGATATCCGGCAACGACCCCTCTTGCCGTCCCCACATCACATTGCATCACAACTGGTGGGCTCAGAACTGCGACCAGCGCATGCCGTCGGGAAGCTGGAGCACCGTCCACATGTATAACAACTACTTTACCTGCACTGGTAACTACTATTGCTCCAATGTTCGTGACGGCGGTGAGATGTTGAGTGAAAGCAATTATTACCTCAACGTCAGCAATCCCGTTACCGTGAGCTTGCCTCCCGCATCAGGACAACCCGCCGGCCGTATCAAGACAAGGGACAATGCCTATGTTTCCTGTACCGGGACCATTTACCCCGGCCGAGACACGGTATTTACGCCAAGTTACGCCTATACCATCGATGCAGTGGCTGATGTGCCTGCGATTGTTTCCGCCGGCGCCGGCAACCGGCTTTATGGCGATTTCAATGGGGATGGGAGGGTGGATGCAGAGGATTTGTATTTGTTTTCAGAGTTCTGGCTGGATGACAGCAATCGGGCCGCATTTTATCAGGATCTCAATGGGGACGGCCGGGTTAACTTCTATGAGTTTGTTTCCTTTGCCGGACATTGGCTTCAGACCTATTGACCAATGACAAACAGAGGCCTCCTGCGGGATCCCTCCATGCGTAGTGAGCCGCAGCGCAAAACCCTTGCCGACTGCCGGCCTGTCGGGTAGGATAGCACCAAACAAACGCCTTGGTTGTGGTTTGTATGGATTTTATTGAGACTCGAAGGATTGCGCATGAGCCGGGAAGACTCTGTTTCTGTCGATGAACGCTATATGCGAATGGCCATTGACCAGGCCTATATTGCGGAAGAAAACGGCGATGTTCCAATCGGTTGTGTTATTGTGCATGAAGACCGTGTGATTGCCCGCGCCTATAATCAGCGGGAACAGCTCAACGACCCCACGGCCCACGCCGAAATTATTGCTTTGACTCAGGCGGCCGAATCCCTCGGCAGCTGGCGTCTGGGCGGCTGCACAATGTATGTGACGCTGGAACCCTGTCCGATGTGTGCGGGGGCACTGGTTCTGGCACGGCTGGATCGGCTGGTGTATGGAACTGATGATCCCAAAATGGGGGCTGTCCGCAGTTTGTACAATATTGTTCAGGACCCTCGCTTGAATCACCGCCTTGAAGTTACCAGCGGCGTCCTGGCCGACGACTGCCGAGCCCAACTGAAGGCCTTTTTTCAGCGTCGGCGAAATGAATCCAAAAACGGCCTCCAATAACCCTGGCTTTTTCCGCTGCAAATCTTATTAGGCCATTTTATACATCCGCGAAATATCTGCTTTTATTGGCCAAACAAGGGACATCTTCTGTCCGAAAATATTATTTTCGGGCAAGTTTTGTTGAAGATTTTGGAAAAATAAAGGGAAAAACAAGGTCCTTTTGACAAGTACTTTATAGAGGATGAATAAAAATAAATCGAACAGGGTTCACAGATGTGGGCGAATTCAGATAAAAATCAGCTCGATAGAACCAAATCCTTCATGCGGCTGGTATTTGCAAACGAAAGGCGAATTTATGCCTATATATATCTTTTAATCCCCATTCAATCAGAAGCAGAAGACATTTTCCAGGACACATTGTCTGTAATGTGGAGCAAGTATGACCAGTTCGAGCGGGAACGGGATTTTGGAGCGTGGGGAATCGGAATTGCTTCCAATCTGATAAAAAATTACCGAAGGAAAAGGAAAAACCAATCTTTTTTTCTTGAAGAGGACCTTGAGAACCTTTTGGAAAAAGAGGCCCGGCAATCCATAAAATCTCTGGATGCCCGTATCGAGGCCTTACGTCAGTGTCTTTCTCATCTCGATCCGCTTGACCGGAAAATCATCCATATGAGGTATGAAGAGGATATTGCGGTAAAAGCAATTGCTGAAAAGATTCGCACCACAATCAAGGCAATTTATGTGAAATTGGCCCGTTCCCACGACCAGCTGCTTCGCTGCATTCGAAGAACGTTAGCCGAACAAGGAAACTGAGCATGGACGACCGGAAGAAATCTCAATGGTTATGTGAGCGAATCCTTCAATTTCGGGACGGCCAACTTCCCGAGGACGAGTCCGCCGACCTGAAAGCCGTATTGCGCAATGATCCCCAGGCAAGGCGGTATTACATTGAAATTGTTGTTATGCATGCGATTTTCCAGGGTCGTAAATCCCCTCTTGTGAAGACGAATGTTTATCTGCCTTCAGAAGAAGTGATGGATAATGAATTGTGGGAAGCATTGGCGAAGGAAGAGAATTCAGCAGAGCCGATAGAAGTGATCAGACAGCAATCGGAATCGGAAAAAGCCGCATCTGCCGTTGTCACCGTTCGGGAAACCCGCGTAAAAAATACGCCGAGCAAAACACCGCTTTATGTTCTTTTGGCCTCTGCTGCGGCCATCTTTTTTGTCATACTTTCCATCCGTTATTCTCCCTTTAAATCCGGCACGGCAGTGGCTGTTTTATCAGACAGTTTAGAGGCTGTCTGGAGTGATTCCGTCCTCCGAGAGAAAGGGGCTCCTCTTTTAACAGGGTCCAAACCCTATATCCTTCAGCAGGGATATGCTCAGCTTGTGTTTAACAATCATGCCCAGGTGACCATTCAGGCGCCGGCATCGTTTCGCCTGCTTGATGAGGACGTGCTCAAACTGAATTTCGGACAGGTTTACGCCATCGTTCCGCCTTCTGCCTATGGATTTCAGATTTGCACCAAAGAATCAAAAATTATTGATTTAGGCACAGAATTTGGGATTGAACAGACTCTCAGCGGCGATACGGAAATTCATGTCCTCCGAGGAAAAGTGGTCCTGGTTTCAAAAGCAAAAGAACGCAAGATCAATTTGAATCTTTCGGCAGGGAACGCCTGCAAACTGATTGCCGCCACTGGACAAACACAGCAGATTGAGTGCCGCGAAGGCAGATTTGTAAGACATATCAATTCAGATTTTCGATGGGCCTGGAAGGGACAGCCGCTTGACTTAGCGGATTTGGCGGGCGGCGGCAGCGGCTTCGGAGGCGGAGACAGCCGGAAAGGCATCGATTTGTCAACCGGCAGAATGCAGCCCCGCGCAAACCAGGGATATGATAAGCCGGCGGCGGCTGGATTTCGACCGGTTCAGGATTTGCCCTTCATAGACGGAGTTTTTGTCCCGAACGGCGAGTTCGGCCCCGCAATAGTCAGCTCACAGGGGCATCAGTTTGACTTTCCCAAAACCAGTGGGGCCTATTGGTCTGATATTACCCCCAATCCGTACATCGCCAAAAAGAATCCCCAGACAAATGAAATCGAGTATGTCTCCACGCTGCTGGAAGTGGAGGGCAAGCCGGACGAACCCATTCCGCCTCGGCTTCTGGTGCATCCGAATGCCGGCATTACATTTGATCTGGACAAAATCCGGCAGGCATACCCATTCTTTGAACTGAAATCTTTCCGGGCTGTTTGCGGCCTGCCGCAGATCTTGGATTTTCGAAAACGGTCGGAATTCTGGGTGCTGCTGGATGGACAATGTGTTTTCCACTGCCAGTCCGATTATCAAAATCTCAGCAGCAGAAAAGTCGAAATTCCAATCGAGCCGCATGCTCGATTCTTGACCTTAGCCGCCACCGACGGCGGAGATGGAACACATTACGACTGGTGCGTGTTTGCCCAGCCGGTTTTATTGCTTGAAAGAAGTTCCTTGTAAACATTTACTTTTTTCGGGAGGATTTTAAGATGAAAAGAATAGTTCTGTTTTTAATGGGAAGTGCTGTTTTGGCCTCATGTGCCTATGCGGCCTTGTTTGAAGATTTTGAGAACTACAAATTGGGCCTTGTGGGAGATGTGACAAAGGGCAAGTGGGTAGGGACTGACGCAGTAATTGTAATGAACAATCTCAATAAAGCGTTAGATGCCTCCGACGCGGTGCCTGTCTATGCTTCATTGGGGAGTTTTTCTATTCCGGATTCAGATACGCAGACAACGGTCTTCTTCCGCTTTTATGTGGCCACCGGCAGTGAAAACTCTCCAATCGGAGTTGCCGATGAGGGAGATACAAGTCCGGACAGCTATGGGGATATGGACGCTTATGTCCAATGCATCAGCGGCAATCTGACCGCTCGAAATGGTTCAAGCAGTCCAACCATCATTTCGAAAATCAGCCCCGGCTGGTACAATGTTTGGCTGGTGATTAACAACAATGCCAACATTTATGATGTTTATGTGAATCAGGGCACCGCTGATGCAGCGGAAGCAGACAAGAAGGCGACGAACTTTGCCTTCCGCACGCCTTCGACAACCTCCATCGTATCATTTGCGAATGTATATGGCTCCGGTCATTTATTTGACGACATCTATATTACACCCGGCCTGAGTCTGGTCAATCCGCCAAGACAGGTACCTCCGACCCCCGCTGCCATTGAAGGATTTTTTATGACAAATGGGTCTGGTCTGGAGTATTCAACAGTGATCAATGGCCATTTTACTCTTCCGGGTTCTTCCAGCACGGGCACGATAGGCGTTCCGGGTTGGTACAGCAATCAGACGGTTTGGAGCTCAGACAGCGGTACACGCAGCGGCGACAGCTCGGATGGTGATGGTTGGCATTTCAGCGAAAAAGTCACGGATGGGCCGATTTGGAATGTGACCCAGACCAAAATGGTGCCGGGACAAAGTTATACCTTTTTTGCCGATGCGCACGGACGATGGGATTGCAACAGGGCCTATCTGTCTGTAGTTATTGGCGAAGATCCCAACACTGGCTTAGGGGATCCGAATCTCTCCTTGGCCACCGCAGAACATGTGATTGGCGGCAATGGGATTTGGTATCACGATCTTTTTGTAAGTTATACCGCAACGCAGGCAGATGCCGGCAAGTGCATCGGCCTCAAACTGGAAGGAGGCAGTACTACCAAGATCGACAACAGCTGGATTCGGTATGACAATATTCGATTGTATGATGGATTGGCTGTAGTGAAACATGGCCCTCTCAATCCAGTACCGGCAGACAGCAGTTGGGATCTCGCTCCAGGGGCGTTTGTCCTGTCGTGGACGCCAAGCAATGATCCGAACTGTACCGGTCAGCGGCTGTATTATTACATCGGGACCGGAGGAATGTTTAATCTTTCTGCTTATAATGCCGTCAGTCCTGTTTCTTTATCTCCATCAGCGGATTTCTACAACATCGGCACACTCGCTTTTGATCAATATGTCCTCTGGCGCGTGGATACAGTAATCGATGGAGCCGCATATACGGGCCCGACGTGGTTTTTCGTAACGCAGACGGCGGACTTCCCTCCTATTGTCGATGCGGGCTACAGCTGCATTACTTGGCTGGCCAATCTTCCGCAAACTCTCGCCGGCACCGTCGATGACCTCGGCGAGGGAGATGTCGCTGATGCCGATGTGGTTTGGTCGATTGCCTCCGCTCCATCAGGAGCAAATGCCAGTGTTGTCAAAACATCGACCAATCCGTTCCAGCCGACTGCGGTTTTTACAACGGATACAGCGGGAACCTATACAATTCAGCTGACTGCCTCCGATACAGGAGGTTCCCAGGGCTCCCAGACTTCGTTTGACACTTTGACAGTCCGCGTAGCCGCAGATGCCTGTGCCGCTCAGCAGATGGTTCAGGCGGGCTACAAGGCGGCTGATTATGATCGGAATTGTGTGGTGGACCTGGCGGATCTGTCTGCCTTTGCCGGCCAGTGGCTGGATGATATCCGCTTGACGGAAGCCGTTCCGTATTAACTCTTTGGATAGTTTGAATGAACAAGAGTTTTCCCCTTCTGTTCCGGGGTCGGGCATATACCCGGCCCTGGAACGGGAAAACAAAGAAAGCCGGCAGAGATGATTTGCTGGATGAAACCGTGCGAAAGATTTTCAGAAAGGTAGATTTATGAAAAGGGTTTTGCTGGTTCTTGCGCTTATGTTTAGTACGGGGGCGGCGGTTGCCGACTTTACCGCAAATGACAATCCGCTGCACTTGTGGAATCTGAACGGCAGCGGTACGGACAATGGTTCGGGCCTGATTGATATCGTTACCCTGGCCAATGGAGCACGATATGACCGCTGGATGAATGGGATAGATTTCTCGGCGGATGTCACGGCCTATGCGGCCCCTGAACCGGCCAACCTCCCGATGTCTGTCCTTCTCGGAGGGGGGGCTTTTACGATTGAGGCGATTGTTTGCCCGGCCTTGACACCGGGAGCTGAGTCAAGCCACATGGAAATTGTCTCCGCAGAAGATGGTTCTACCCGCGCTTTTCAGTTTCGAATTAATGACGGCGGAACAACTCTTCGTTTTCAAACGCTTACCAGCGGCTTCACGACAACCGTTGCTTATGATGTTCCTATCACCTATGAAGCGGGAAAATGGTACCACGCGGCTGTAACGTACAGCGGGGTACCGAATGTGGCTGGCAATCTGAAAATATACTGGACGCCGCTGGGAGAAGCATCTCTGATTGAAGTAACGGCGGCCTCTCCCCAAACCATGACCGGAACAATTAACCCCGACCGTTATGCCGAATTTTGTATTGGGAACGAACTGCGGGCCAGCCCCGGCGAAAACTGGGAAGGCGTAATCGATGCCGTGCGCATCACCGAAGCCGAACGCTCTCCGGCGGCCATGCTCGCATCGATTGTTCCCCCGCTGACACCTCCGGCGGAAACCCCCATTACCGGCATGTTCTTCGAAAACGGCACCGGGGAAGAATATACAACAGTGATCAACGGCAACTTTACCCTCCCGGGCACCGCCAGCAAAGGCACGACAGGTGTGCCGGGTTGGTACGGCAGCCAGACGGCTTGGAGTTCAGACACCGGTACGCGCAGCGGTGACAGCTCGGATGGCGATAATTGGAACTTCAGCGAAAAAATTGCCGATGGGCCGATTTGGAATGTTACACAAACTCGAATGGTGGAAGGCCGCAGTTATACCTTCCTGGCCGACGTGCAGGGACGCTGGGACTGCAACAGGGTCACAATGTCGGTCATTGCAGGGGAAGATCCGAACACCGGTCTGGGGGACCCCAATATTCCTCTTGCAAGTGTTACCCATGTGATCGGCGGCAACGGAGTTTGGTATCACGATCTCTTTGTGAGTTATACAGCAACAGAAGCGGATGCCGGCAAATTCATTGGGGTCAAGTTTGAAGGAGGCAGTACCACCAATGTGAATAACAGCTGGATTCGGTATGACAATGTCCGAATGGTGGATGGTTCTATTACTATCAAGCATGGACCGCTCGATCCGATTCCGGCGGATGAAGCAGTCGAGGTGGCTCCTGGCTCTTTTTCGCTCCATTGGACACCGAGCAATGACCCGAATAAGGTCGCTCAGAATTTGTATTATTATATTGGAACGGGCAAATCGTTCGACATTGCTGCCTATAGGGCGGTTAGTCCGGTTCCCCTCTCTGCCTCGGCGAATTCCTGCAGCATTGGCACTGTCGGTTACGATCAATATGTCCTCTGGCGTGTGGATACGGTAATTGATGGGGCCGCTTATACCGGTCCGACGTGGTATTTTATGATGCAGACAACGGACTTTCCGCCGACGGTGGATGCGGGCTACAGCTACATTACATGGCTGGGCAATCTGCCGCAGCTGCTGGCCGGAACGGTGGACGATGGCGGTGAAGGCGATGTAGCCGATGCCGATGTCGTTTGGTCGATTATCTCCGGCCCTTCGGGAGCAGCCGCCACTGTTGTCAAAACCTCGACCGATCCGCTCCAGCCGACCGCGATGTTTACAACGGACAAAGCCGGCGACTATGTGATTGAGCTGACAGCCGCCGATACCAACGGTTCACAGGGCGTCCAGTCGGCTTCGGACAGATTGACGGTCCGCGTAGCCGCCGACGCCTGTGCTGCCCAGCAGATGGTTCAGGCGGGCTACAATGCGGCTGATTATGATCGGAATTGTGTGGTGGATCTGGCGGATTTGTCCGCCTTTGCCCGCCAGTGGCTGGACGATATCCGATTAAGTTCCTCGGTTCCTTATTAAAAGACATGGCAAGCCGGAAAAAAGACAAATGTCAATATCCTATAGACAGGGCAGGACTTCTGCAGGAAGAACTCCTGTCCTGTCCCGATGTGTTTCGAAAAGGAGAAACCATGACTCGGAAATGTCTATTGCGGTCGAAAGGATTCACATTAATTGAGCTTCTGGTTGTGATTGCAATTATCGCCTTGCTTTTGGCGGTACTTATTCCCTCGTTGCGAAAAGCCAGAGAAAGCGCCAAGTCCTTGACCTGTCGGAGCAATCTGAAGCAAATGACGTTGGCCTTCAGCGTTTACAGCCAGGAAAATGACGGCCGGATGTTTTCTTTGGCTTATGGAGCCGATTACTGGTTCCGGAAGATTGCACCTTTTCTGGGGGACGCCTATTTTCAGCAGAACCCCACCGTGGACTATACAGGAGTCATGCAGGTGAGCATTTGTCCTTCTACGAAGATTCAGACCTCCAGAGAAAATGGAACCTACAATACCACCTGGCATTATCAGGACGGCATTGGTAGCTACGGCATCAACTGCTGGCTTCTCTCGGACGTCCCGGATTCAAGCGGAAAAACCTGGTATGAAAAGTGGGGCGGGGGCATCGGCCAGACAACCGGCCGTTATTTCGAACGCTATTCGATTGCCCGTTCTGATGCCGGCCTGCTGGCAGACGCCTTTCGCATGGATGTCTGGCCGATGCCGGATCAGGAAATCCAGCTTCGCTTATCTACCAGCAAAAGCGAATTAAAGGAGCCAGGTGGATTGCCTCACAACCCCAACTATTTCATGAGACGCTATATGGCGGACCGCCATGGCATGGCCGTCAATGTCGGCTTTGTAGGGGGTTATGTGGAAAAAGTTAATTTGGTGGATCTCGGCTTGATTAGTTGGAGCAAACGCTCTTTTCCCCGCCCGGATTTAATTATTCCGTAACCCTTTTCGCTCACCGTTCGAAAGCCGTCTCTGATTCGAGGCGGCTTTTTTCTTTTCAAATTGAGCCGGCTGTGATATAGTCAAAGTCGTCACAAGAAGACCTTGTCTGTCTTGTATGTCTGGAGAGGTGTCGGAGTGGCTGATCGAGCAGCCTTGGAAAGGCTGTGTAGGGCTTGTCTCTACCGCGGGTTCGAATCCCGCCCTCTCCGGTTTTGATTCTAAGTTCTTTGATATTCGGCATTTATTTTTCATTTCCCTTCGGTTTGTTTGTTCAGAAACCCCCGTATTTCGCCGGCAAAAAGGAGTTTGGCCATGAGAATGGTTACGATTGTTTTTTTGACAGCCCTGTCCGTTGTACTGCCGATTTTGATTTGGGCTCAGCCTGCCCGCCAGCTGGGGCTTCCTGCACCGGGTCCTGTTTATCGCAATTTGGCCTATATTCCAGATGGCCATGAACGTCACAAACTTGACCTGTACCTGCCGGCGAAAGGAGAAAGTTTTCCGCTGATTGTCTATGTTCACGGCGGTGCCTTCAAAGCCGGCAGCAAGGAAATGGGAGTGCCCCTCGATTTGCTCTCCGAAGGATATGCGGTGGCTTCGATTAACTATCGTCTCAGCCGGCATGCGAAGTTTCCCGCACAAATTGAGGATTGCAAAGCGGCGGTCCGCTGGCTGCGCCGCCACGCCGACAAGTACGGAATTGATCCGAATCATTTTGCCTCCCTCGGATATTCAGCAGGGGGGTATTTGGCTGTAATGCTGGGGGTTACCGGCGATATAAAAGATTTTGACGTCGGTGAAAATCTGGACCAATCCAGTGCTGTGCAGGCCGTTGTAGATTTCTTCGGCCCGACCGATTTTCTCCAAATGGATGCCCATCGCCTCCCTGGCGGGATGGTTCATGATGCGGAAGACTCGCCGGAGTCTGAACTGTTTGGCGGCCCAATTCAGCAGAATAAGGAAAAGGTCAGCAAGGCCAATCCAATCAACTATATTTCGCCGGCCGATCCTCCCTTTCTAATTTTTCACGGTGATGCAGACCCCCTCGTGCCGCATCACCAGAGTGTCCTGCTGGAGGAAGCCCTCAAGAAGGCGGGGGTACCGGTTCTCTTTTACACCGTCAAAGGTGCCGGCCATGGAGACTTTAAGGACCCAAATGTCCCTCAATTGACCAGGAACTTTTTGAAAAAGTATCTCAAATCCTATTCTCCGACCCCTGATAAACTGCCATGAGATTGAAAAGTTCTGTTCTATTCTGGAAAAACGGTTGCGAAAGAGCCGGATTTTTGAAATATTTGTACTGGTTTTCCGGTGTATTTTGTCTGGCTGTAATGGGCTGCCATTCCGGCTCTTCAGGCGGAGAGGCGGCGAGAGAAAGCGGGCTTTCTGTCCATTCCCTTCGATGTGAATATTTGGACAATCCGTTGGGGCTGGATACTCAGGTGCCTCGGCTCAGCTGGGTGATTCATTCCGGCAAAAACGGCATCCGACAGTCTGCTTATCAAATTCTTGCTGCCTCTTGCCAGGAGAAACTCGATCGAGGTATAGGGGATCTTTGGGATAGCGGAAAAGTCCTTTCCGAACAGTCTGTTCATGTTAACTATTCCGGCAATCCCCTGCGTTCGGGACAGGAATGTTTCTGGAAAGTTCGAATCTGGGACCAAAACGGGCGCAGGTCGGATTGGAGCGAGTCTGCTTACTGGATGACGGGCCTTTTAGAGCCGGATGGCTGGAAGGCCCGATGGATTCAGATTCCTTCGCCTGCTGAAACCGCTGGCAGCCGGCAGCAGATTCAGGCCCTTTATCCGCTGCCGATCTTTCGAAAAACCTTCTCCGTCAAATCTGACATTCAAAAGGCGTTTGTTTTTGTCTGCGGTCTGGGACATTATGAGTTATACTTGAATGGCGGGAAGGTTGGCGACCATTTTCTTGACCCTCCATGGACTGTCTATGAAAAGACTGTCTACTATAACACCTTTGATATTACTGATTCTCTTCGGCAGGGCACTAATGCACTCGGGATGATGCTCGGCAAGGGCTTTTACAACACGCACGGCGACCGCCGCGTTCACGGTGTAAAGGTCTATCGACCGCTGAAACTTATTCTGCAAGCCCATATCCTTTATAAAGATGGTTCCGAGCAAATCGTTGTCTCTGATGCCTCCTGGAAATGGACCAGGGGTCCCATCACCCACTGCGCTATCCTTGGGGGAAGCAGTTATGATGCCCGCCTGCTTCCTTCCGGCTGGGCGGAGCCGGCGTTCGACGATACCCAGTGGCTGCCTGTAGAGGAAACGGTCGGCCCCGGCGGTCTCTTGAAAGGCATGCCGGCTCCTCCCATGAAAACCTTTTTGGTTTTCAAACCGCGAAGGATCGATGAACCGGAGCCGGGGTATTTCGTTTATGATTTTGGCCAAAATGCCTCTTTTATTCCTAAAATTGTCCTTGCCGGTCCTGCCGGCTGTTCCGTCCGGCTGACGCCCGCTGAACAGCGCCGCGGCCAGACAGACAATGCCAACAATGGTAAAGGACGCGTCAATCAAGCCGGTATTGGTGCCGGCAACTATTGGGAATACACACTCCGCGGAGAGGGGCTTGAAACCTGGTCGCCTGCTTTTACCTATACAGGGTTTCAATATCTTGAGGTGAGCGGTGCTGTGCCCGAAGACCGTCCAAACCCGCAGCATCTTCCGGTAATCAAAGAGCTTCTGGCTGTTCAGGTCCGAAATGCCCCCTCTGCAGCGGGTACCTTTGCTTGTTCCAATCCCCTTTTTAATGAGATCAATCAACTTATTGATTGGTCGGTTCAAAGCAATATGGCTCATGTTTTGACCGATTGTCCCCATCGGGAAAAACTCGGCTGGCTTGAGCAGAGTTATCTGATGGGTCCGTCTATTCTCTGGAATTACGATGCGGCCGCCTTTTTTACAAAGATTATATGTGATATTCGCGACTCTCAGGATCCCAGCGGTCAGATTTTCACTGTTGCTCCCAACTACCCCTCTTTTGAGGGGGGCTTCCGCTACAGTCCGGAGTGGGGTGCCGCCGGAGTGTTTCTCCCCTGGCTGGTCTACCAATGGTATGGAGATATCCGGGTTCTGGAGGAAAACTACGATATGATGAAACGCTATGTCGATTGGATGCACTCCACCTCTGATGATCTGATTGCCGTCGCCGGTCTGGGGGATTGGTACGACTACGGCCACGGTCAATCCCTTGGGCCTTCGCGGTTTACTCCTAAGGCCCTCACTGCTGCGGCCACCTTCTTCGGCTGTACTCAAGTACTTGCCCGGACAGCCGCTCATCTGGGCAAAATGGATGAGGCCCGCACCTATGGAGCTCTCTGTGCTAAAATTCAGGAGAGATTCAACCAAGAGTTCTTTGACGGCAGTGCGGTTTATCAAAACTTCGGCAGTCCGCAAACAGCCAATGCAATGGCTCTGGTCTTTTCCCTGCCTCCGCCGCAAACGCGACGGGCTGTCCTTCAGGCCATTCTTGATGACCTGGAGAAACGCAATTGGCAGCAAACCGCCGGCGATATCGGTTTTCCTTATCTTGTAAAGGCCCTCAGCGATTTCGGCTGTTCGGATGTTCTCTGGCGCATTACAAATCGAACCGAAGTCGGAAGCTACGGCGGTATTCTGAAACAGGGCTGGACGTGCCTGCCCGAGGCATGGGATGCTACGGTGACCTCTTCGATGAATCATCTCATGCTCGGCCATATCCAGCAATGGTTTCAGCAAGATTTGGTTGGAATTCGTCCTCACCCTCAAGCCGCTGGTTTCAAGAAAATACTGGTTCGTCCGGAACCGGCAGGAGACTTAACTTGGTGCAGCGGTTCGCATCGGTCTTGCTACGGACTGATGGAAGTTTCTTGGTCCCGCAAGGCCGAAACCTTTCATCTTGAGATTTCAATCCCATGCAATACAACGGCAGAGGTATATTTGCCGGCAGATTCCCTCGAAAGTGTTTATCTGAACGGTCGGAAATTTTCCAATTCTCAATACGCTGTTTTCAGGGAGTTGAAAGACGGCAGGGCGGTTTTTACCCTTCTGTCGGGACACTATACGTTCGGTTCCCGGCTGCCCTGAACTTCCTTGCTGTTCAGCGAAGCAGCAAGGGCTGTTTCTGCCGAAGCCATTGCGGCAGCTGCTCGCGGCGGACCTCTTTCCAGAGTCCCTGTTTGCTTTGCCTCGCCTCATCCATCAGTTTTTCATAGCGGGCTAACTGCGAATGCTCAAACCGCAGGTCTGCATATCCGCAGCCGTTTTTGATAATCTCTTCATTCAGAATCCGCCCATCGTCCATCTGAACATACGCCAGCAGCCTGCCGTACAAATCCCGCTGGTCCCCGATATGGTCCAGCAAAAGCATCACCTGGCCGCCTTCGATGAGTTCCTTGGTGTAAGCCGTCGCTTCAGGTCCAAAATACATTATCCCTGTTCTCGGATGTTTGGTTTCAGGTGTATCGACACCCAGTAAGCGTACTCGAACAAGTTCGCCTTCCTTCGTGCGGATGTCGAAGGTATCACCGTCAATAACTTCCGCTACGGCAAATCGCTGTTTATGATATTGGCGCTGTTCGGGACTGTAGAAAAAGGTCTGTTCGAGAGCCGACCGAAACCGCTCTCCCATCCGGTGATCCAGTACCCCCAGCAGAACAGGAACAACAAGAAAACACAGAATCAGCAGCCCATTTCGTCTGCGCCGGCTCATCGCATAGCGAATGCTTTTACGTCTGCCCATTCCATTCCTTCCAGATGAACACCCGCTTCAGCCGACTGATATTACCGAAAAGAACCAAAGACGGCTATGGTTTCCTGGTGTTGACAAACAAAAAAGTCTCTGCAAGTTTTTCCCTTGCAGAGACTATGACACGAGGCCGAAGGGGCTCGAACCCTCAACCTTCGGATCGACAGTCCGATGCTCTAACCAATTGAGCTACGGCCCCAGGTTTAGACCCCTATTATAGCAAAAATCTCTCTTTGTCAATTGTTTTTGCGGATGAAAGATAAGATTTTTCATCCCGCATAACAGATAGACCTTGTCCAGATATGTCCCCTTGGGTTCACTTGCAGAAAACAAGTGATTCTGCTATGATGCCTCAAAATAAAATACAAAAAGCAAGGAGTAAACAAATGGCCAAAACAGCACTTGTACCCATTGCAGACGGAATCGAGGAACTTGAAGCAGTAACAATAATCGATGTACTCCGCAGAGGAGGGGTCCAGGTCACCGTTGCTTCGGTCCAAACCCTCCAGATTACTGCCTCCCGTTCTGTGAAGTTGCTGGCGGATTGTCTTATAACCGATTGTCTGTCCAAAACCTTTGATTTGATTGCCTTGCCCGGCGGCCTGCCCGGTGCCGAACATTTGCGGGACTGCACGGCTCTTGCTGAAATGCTCAAAAAACAGAAAGTCGAGGGCCGATGGTTTGCTGCCGTTTGTGCATCGCCGGCCGTGGTATTGGCCTCCCACGGTTTGCTCAGCGACCGCCAGGCGACCTGCTACCCCTCCATGCAGGAAAAGATTCCTCATTATAACCCGTTGCGGGTTGTAGTGGACAAAAACTGCATTACCAGCCAGGGCCCCGGCACAGCGTTACCCTTTGCCCTTGAACTGCTTTCTTGCTTGCAGAGCTCGTCGGTAGCGGCAAAAGTGGCCTCTGCCATGCTTGTGGACTGGAAGCCCGTTTGAAAGGCACTTTACCCTCTAAAGAGCGAGAATATAGTAAAAGGCATTTCCATTCTGGCGAAAAATGCCTGTGGATAAATTGCCGTCATCAATTTTGGCGTCAATCTCTTCCATAAAGCCGGCATCTCGCGTCATATCCGAACCATCGAAACTGACACCGATGCAGGAGGTAAATCCGCTGGCGGTTTGGTCGGCTGTCTGCCAATAGCCGCCGATAGGGGTTTTTTTAATCCATTTCTTGGCTTCAATATATTCATCCCAGCCGGCGGGAATCTGGCCGGGGTCGGCACTTTCCAGGTATTCTCCTGTCTTAAACCGGTAATACTCTGCTGCCGACACAAATGTTCTCAAGCACGACACAAACGAGTTCTGCCGGGCCTCTGTGCTGGCGTTGTTGACGGAAATAATCACCACCGCTGCCAGCAGCCCCAGAATCAAAACCACAATCAGAACTTCGACCAGGGTAAAACCGTCTCTGAATCGGGAGTTCATAGGCGTCTCTCCAAATTCAAATTTTTCCGTTTTGGGACACAATCCTGTTTAAATAATAAAAAAAGATAGGCCGCTTTCCAAATCGGGCAGGTTTTAATATCGCTTCTGTCTCATAATAACCCATCTGCTGAGGTTTCATTCAGCCGAATGACCTGCCGTTTCCCATCATATTGAACAATCCTGTCCGGCAGGGGGGTGATTTCGATTCCTGTGCCGTGATTTTCTCGGACGATAATCAGCTGGAAGGTTCGCCTTTCAAGCATCCCCTCAAACGACCCCTTCCGATTTTCGATGGTCAGCGTTCCTGCGGAGTCGTTCCAGACAAACTCTATTTCAGCGTAGGCGCCTTTTTCATAGTTATAATTATCATTTTCATCTTCATAGAGCACAAAATGCCCGTCCGCACCGGGATAAATCCGGATTTCGAGCGGCTCAGCCGGTTTTTCCGCCGCATACTGCACAAATGGGCCCATCGGCACAATCGAACCGGCTCGTGCATAAAGAGGAATCCGTTCAAGCGGCGCATTGGCATCAATTATCTGACCGCCCTGGAAAGGTTTTCCGGTCCAGAAATCGACCCAGGTTGTCCCTGCCGGCAGATAAACAGCCCGCGTTTGCTTTCGCGGCTCTGTTTCCTTCTCCCGCTGGTGAATAGCAGGCGTTTTCCAGAACACCTGCGCCCGAAAAGCCCCAAGAACAGAATTAGAAGTCTCGAAAGCAAAATCATACTCCCGCCCGGCCTCCAACTCAACCGGTATAGTGTAAAACTCAACCGAGTGATAATTGCACGGCACCTCTTGCTCATCCAAAAACAGCCGTTTAGGCCCAAAACTTTTCATGTGAAATCGATGAAGTCCGCTTTGCGTTGGAACCAATTTGCCTTCCCATCGCATCGAAAACGTTTCATCATCAATAAAATCCGGCCAGCCCGTGTACCAGAACAGATTGATAGTCGGCTCAATCTGTTCTCGGCAGACCTTCTGGAAATCAGCATCGCTGTAATAGGTTGCTTTCAGTCCTTGTTTTCCGTCCGGTGTGCGGAAATGTTCCGGGCCAATCAGCACGCTGTCCTCCGGCGGACGGTGCAGCATATACTCCGTTACCGGACAGACCAGCAGCGCCGGCCCAAACAGAAACTCATCATCAATCGAATAGGTTTTCCGGTCCCCGGCAAAATCCATCGGAAGCCCGCGCATCAGCGTATAGCCGTCGCGGGCAATTCGCCAGGCCGATGAGTAAATATAAGGCAGCAGCCGATAACGAAGCTGATCAAACCGGAGCAGGATGGGAGAAAAATCACCGAATTCCCAGATTTCCCGAGGTGTTTCTGAACCGTGAGCGCGAAAAATCGGACAGAAGGCGCCAAACTGAAACATCCGTGTGTACAATTCCTGATAAGCCGGGTCTTTACCCCCGTTAGAAAAGACCCCTCCATAACTGCCGATTACAAATCCTCCGATATCGAATGTCCAGTAGGGAACCCCGGCCATGCAGTGATTCAGACCTGCCGAAATCTGCTTGCGGTAAATGTCCCAGCTGGCGCCGATGTCGCCCGACCAGGTTGTCGCTGCATTTCGCTGCTGGCCTGCGAATGTGGAACGAGTCAGAATATAGACCCGTTTTTGCTCGCTTTCCTTCCTTTGGTTCTGATAAATGGAATCCGTCATCACAAGGGAATAGGGATTGAGATAATGGGCAAAAGACCCCTTGCTGTTCTTTCCAATATAGTTCAGCCATGCCTCCGTACCTTCTTTCGTCAAGGCATTAATCACATCCGGTTCCGTCGAATCAATCCACCATCCGTCCAGTCCTTTGGAGTAAAGTCCCTCTTTCAGATATTTCCAGTAAATCGCATTGGCCTGCGGATTGTAGGCATCATAATACTTAAATCCGGCCCACCCGAACGGCGGATAAAGAAAGCCGTGTTGGTCCATTTCCTTAAAAATAGGGGTATCCGGCCCCAGCCCAGGCCAGATGGAAATGATCAAATGAATGTTCATCTGATGAAGCCGCTCGACCATCTCTTTTGGATTCGGATAGCGGCTTTCGTCGAAGAACATCCCGCTCCAGTTATTGTTGCCGCCCCAGTAGTTCCAGTCCTGAATAAGATTGTCGATGGGGATTTGCCTCCTTCGATATTCGTCGGCGATGGCCAGCAGTTCCTGGCGGCTTTTATAGTGTTCCCTGCTTTGCCAGTATCCGTAGGCCCACTTGCCGTACATCGGAGCAGGCCCGCTCAGATGCCGATAGCCCGCAATGACCTCATCGATGGTACGGCCGGCAATAAAGTAATAATCCACCTGTTCGCCCGCCTTCGACCACAAGGACATCCCATCGGGCTTGTCGGTAAAGATGGTTTTGGAGTAGTTATCCCAAAGGATGCCATAGCCGGCTGTCGAAACCAGAAACGGGATAGCCGCCTCTGTATTCGACTGCACCAGCGTAACCGTTCGTCCCCGATAATTCATATATCCTTCCTGATGCTGACCCAGCCCGTACAACCCTTCCTCCGGCTGGAGACAGAACCGCTGCTCAATGCTGAACAAGCCGCTTTCGTAAGGAATCTCCGCAGGGGAAAGAACAGGGGGGCCCTGTTCCTTTAAAATCGTTTGCCCGGCGGCATTTTGGTATTCGAGCGTTCCATCCTTTTTCGATAGCCGAACCGTAATTTTCGAGGTACTTATCACAAATTGAAAAGCATCTTCCGCAAAGGACAGGTTTATCCTTTCCGGCTTCGGTGCCGTTATAATCAGACTGTCTTTGTCGGCAGTTCCTTCCGCTGTCCATTTGACCACCCGGACCTGATTATCCGCATAAAATTGGACACGGGTAAAGGATTGACCGTCAGTCCATTCAACCCCATCCCCAAAAACGTTGACTTCGCTCGCGGAGGGCAAAGGAGTCATGGGCTTCCCGCAGGAGCAAAACAGAATGCCTGTTAAAAGAGATGCCGTAACAACAAGAGCGTTTTTAAGAAAATATCCCTTCATTGTTTCCCCCTTTTTTAGATTGCCTATTTTAACTATATCTTTTTGGGTTTGACGTTTCTGACACAATAATCTGCTTTTTTATTCACAGCCGCCGCGACCGTGTGTATAATAATACATAAAGCAAAGGAAGCAAACCGATGGAATTGGCAAAAAAAACCATTTGGATTGTAGTTTTTTTGTTTGCCGTTTCCTGCAGGCCTAATGAACAAGCCCCATACCCTTCCGAGCAAGGAGGTCAAACAATGTCGTTCAAACTAACCAGCCCTGCTTTTGCTGATGGTCAGATGATTCCCTCCAAATACACAGCCGACGGAGATAATGTTTCCCCGCCGCTGGCGTGGGAGGGGCTGCCGCCAGGCACTCAAAGTCTCGCCCTGATCTGTGATGATCCGGATGCCCCGGTGGGAACCTGGGTTCACTGGCTCATGTGGAACATTCCGGCAACCCCGCCCTCCCTGCGGGAGAATGTGCCTCCGCAAAAGCAGCTCCCAAACGGCTCACGCCAGGGGGTAAATGATTTTGGGCGAATTGGTTATGGAGGGCCGGCACCGCCCAGCGGAACCCACCGCTATTATTTCAGACTCTATGCGCTGGATACAATGCTCGATTTGCCGGCGGGTGCATCGCGAGGGCAGCTCGAAAAAGCCATGAAAGGACATATTCTCGGCCAGACGCAGCTGATGGGCAAATATTCCCGGCAGCGATGAGACGAACTGTTTTGTTAAACGCTTCGAATCCGCTGAACCGCAACGCCGGTATAAACGGACAGAATTATCAAATAGTCCAAATCCATCAGACTGTAATGAGAGTGTTTTGTCGAGTTTTCAAGATAGAAAATCCCAAAGCAGCTTTTTTGATAGAGTACCGGTGCAATCAGAACCGAACGGATTCCTCGATTGATAACCGAACGCGGAAGCTGATGAATCAGCAGATATTGCTGTTTCTGGAGGGCCTCTTCTAGACTGTTCGGTACAGCCAACTCGACCCGCTGGACGTTTACAGTGGTTACGTTGCGTCCTCCCTCGACCTCCATTGGGCCGCTTTCCTCACGCCGCAGAGAAATCCACACGTGGAGGGCGGTAAACTGCCGAAACAAAATCTCCTGCAGGACTTTATAAAGATTGCTTAGCGAATGCTCGCGGCAAATCTGATCAATCGCATCGGCCAGCTGTTTAATCCTTTTGGTCGGAAAACGAATCGGAGGTGCATCCGCCGCCTCCAGATTCCGCTCGACGGTATGCAGTTCTTTGCGGACTTGGACGCCTACCAGCGTTTCGTCTTTTTCACTGACCAGCGAGTTGGTCTCTGGGTCTTCTTCAAGTTGAACCCGGATCTGAAAATCGGCAATTTGAATTACATCGCCGCTTTTGATTTCCGCCTTATGGATGGCAGCTTGATTGAGAAAGGTCTTGTTGGCTGAACCGAGGTCTTCTAAAATCCAGGTCCCGTCTTTGGTGGTGTAGAAAACCGCATGCTGGCGGGATACGGCCGGGTCCAGCAGATATACCTGGCTTCCTTTCTGCCTGCCGACATAAATAGGCCCGCGGTCAAATCTCAGTTCGTTGACGCTGCTTCCGCTTAGACTAACGAACAGTTTCATAACCGCTGCTCCTTGCCCGATTCCCCTTTATTATAGCAGCAGCTTCAAGTCCAGTCAATGCGTCCTTCGCATCTTTCGCATTTTCTATTGTCAAAGATTTCAAAATGGCTACAATAAAAACCTGTTTAGGAAAATCAAAAATGGAAATCCTTCGCCGAGGTGGCGGATGAGGATTATAGCTGGTTCACGACGCGGAATGCGGCTCTTTTCTCCGATAGGGCGAGAGACCCGGCCCATTACCGATCGTGTCAAAGAGTCGGTCTTCAACATTATGATGAAGTGGGATCTGCCCGCCGATGCCGTTGTGGCAGACTTATTCTGCGGCACCGGTTCCCTGGGGCTGGAGGCACTCAGCAGAGGGGCCAAATGGGTAACATTTGTCGAGCAGAATCGCAAAACTGTAGAGATTCTGGATAGAAATATAACAAAAGCCGGCTTTCTCCAGTCCTCTCGTACGATTTGCTATAATGCCTTTAAGATAGGGGCGGCCGTTCAGGAAGAGATGTATGACTTGGTCTTTGTGGACCCTCCCTACGAGATGAGCCGAAACTGTGATATAGCCACTGATATTTATATGCTGATGAAGAAAATTAACCTTCAGGTCAAGGAAGGGGGCATGGTTCTCCTTCGCACCCATCTGCGTTCCCTCGTTCTTGACCTGTATGGCCGGCTGGAAAGAATTGACAAACGCGAATGGGGCGATATGAAGGTTTCCTTCTTCAAAAAGCAATCTCAAGAGAAACTCCTCGAAGATCTCGACAAACTCGTCGAATCGGATAAATTGATTCAAGACAGTTTATAGGATTACGATATATGAGGATATTATTAGTCGAAAGCCATGAAACCTTTGCTCATGTGGTTGTTGGTGCCTTCCTGAAAGAACACGAAGTGGTGATTTGCTCCTTGGTTACGGATGCCCAGCATGAGTTTGACATAGGCGGCTTCGACGTAGTGATGGTCGATTACGATTTGGCCGACTCCAAAGGAACCGAGTTAGTTAAATATATCCGCAGATCAGGATATGATATCCCCATTATCGGCATCTCAGCAAAAGATGAGGCCAATGAGCTGCTTTTGACGGCCGGCGCCAGTGATGTCTGCAATAAGATGGATTTCGATCGCATTGGAGATGTACTGGCCAAACTCGGCTTGAAGTTATAAAAAGTCCGGACCGGCGATGGGTCGAACCGGCCCGGACCGGGCGAAACGAGGCCGCAAGAGAAGAGAGTTTGGACTTTTTTATCTTAATATAAGACCTGTAAACTCTTCTATTCCGTTCTAAAAACCCCCAATTTCGACCGCTGAATAAATAATAGAAAATGTGGGAAGGACGGGCAAACGGAAGAGCGGCTATTCTTCCGGATTTTGCAGCAATTCTTCGGTGGGTTCAGGTTGCTTTTCAGACGCCGGCTTTGGTTTCCGCAAAGCCCCTTTCGGCTGAGGGCAGCTTCGCAGAAGTCCCTTAATATGACCGATGGTCAGTTCTTTATACCCCCCAAGCGGAATGCCCTTGATGCTCAGATTACCCAACTTTGTCCGTTTCAGTGATTTTACTTTAAACCCCAACTTGGCGAAGGAGCGTCTGATTTGCCGATTTAATCCCTGTTTAATCGTGATTTCCAGAGAAGTCTGAAGATTCGTACGCCGCAAAACCTTCACACCAGCCCCGGCTGTTTTCCCCTCAGAAAGCCATATCCCCTTTTTTAGTTTCTCGATATGCTGGCTCTCCATTCTCCCGTTCACCTCGACCTCGTACGTCTTGGGAACCTTAAAACTTGGATGGGTAATTTGGTGAACCAGCTCCGTATCATTGGTCAGCAGCAGCGCCCCGGTAGTATCAGCATCCAGCCGGCCTGCGCAGACAATCCGTTTATTGCAGGGAATCAAATCTACCGCCTGTCGTCGCCCCAGCGGGTCATAACTGGTGCAAATTACATTTTTGGGTTTGTTCAGCAGAAAATAGCACTTTTCGGGCTGTCGAATCCGCTCTCCGTGGACTCGAATATCATCCTTTTCAGGGTCAGCAAATGCCGGCAGTTGGTTGACCACCTCCCCATTGACCGTCACAGCCCCTTCAAGAATCAACGCCTCGCATTTTCGACGCGAATCAATTCCGGCAGCCGCTAAAATGCGCTGAAGCCGCTGCTGCCCCGATTTGGGAGAATCCGGCTCTTGTGGAGACATATCTTTTTTCTTTCTCATAAGAGAGGACAATATACCACATCAGATGCCGCCGTTCAAGAGAAGGTTTTCTTGTGAAAACCTCCCTCTTTTACCCCTTTTTTGTTGACACATCAGGGGTTGGCGGTGATATTATCGTCTTTACGATTCTTTTCCCCCAGTTGGGCGGTGAGGTGATAACGAACGTTTGAGTAAGGAGTTATAAGCATGGCTGTACGAGCCGGACAGAGTAATGCGATGAAAATCGCCCTCGTAACCTTTGTTATTCTTTTTCTCATCGCGGCTGCTTTGGCTGTTATCTTTTACCTCCAGGTGGAAGAATACAGGGGGGCTGAAGTAGCTGCCCGAGCGGATTTAGCGAAGTTTGCTGCCCCGGCTGAACAGACTGCCATTACTCGAATTGTCGGCAAGCCGGAAGCCGGCAAGAGTTATCTGGGAACGTTGAATGGCCTCTTCAATCAGCTTGTACGGATTATTCTCGGCGTCGAACCTGACGAAAATACGCCTGCAACAGTCAAAGTCAACACCATTGCTTTGGCTGTTAACGAATTGCAGGAAACACTCGGCCCCGATCTGAATCCCGCCTACGGCCCCAATGGGATTGCTCTGATTCAGACCATCGCCGAACTCAAAAAGACCCTCGATTTGGCGCGTCAGGAAAAGGAGACCCTCAATCAGCAGTACCAGCAGCTCCATACCGACTTTACACTGGCTGCCCAGCAAGCCCTTATCCGTGAAGAAAAACTCCGCCAGGAAGCGCTTCTGTACCAGCAGAATGCCAATGAAATCCAGGCCCGATATGATCAGCTCAAAAAAGAGATGGAGATGTCTGCCGACCAGCAGCTTCAGACCCTCCGGAACCGTCTCGAGGAAGAGCAGGCCAAACTTCGTCAAAAACAGCTGGAACTGGTTGAAACCCAGGAAAAACTTGCTCAGACCGAAGCAGCCCTCCGGGAAGCCATGAAAAAGATTGAAGGCATCAAACCCAAGCCCAATGTAGCGGCCGCGGCCTTTAAGCCCGATGCCAAAATCCTGCAAATTGACTTCCAAAAAGGAGTCCTTTACCTCAATGTAGGGATGGAGGACCACGTCTATCGAGGTCTGACCTTTGCTGTGTATGACCGCAATGCACCGCTGCCCGACGACGGCAAGGGCAAGGCCGAAATTGAAGTTTTCCAGGTCAGCCAGAATGTCTGCGCTGCCCGGATTCTCACTTCCAGCGTTAAGAATCCTATCGTTCTTGACGACATTGTCGCCAACCTGATCTGGGACCCAAAAACCAGCAATCACTTTTATGTAGCCGGCGAGTTTGACCTCAATGGCGACGGTTTTCCCGAAGACGATGGGGCCGAGCGGATTCGGGATATGATTCTCCGCTGGGGCGGCACCATGGATGAAGAGATTACCGTGAATACCGATTTTATCATTATGGGAGATCCGCCGCGACGCCTTCTGCCTCCCTCTCAGGCCGAGATCGACAGGAATCCAACTGCTCAGCAGCGATATGAGGAATCGTTAGCCCGAGCTGCCCAGTACGATGCACTCGTGCAGAAGGCGGAGGTTCTTTCTATTCCCATCTTCAACCTCAAGCAGTTCTATTATCTGCTGGGCTATGAAACGCTGGCGTCCAGGAATTAAAATTGTTACCAGGTCTTTTCAAAGGCGGCTTTTTCAGCCGCCTTTTTTTTGCTGTGCCTTCCAGAAGGCCGGTGAGATGCCGATAGAGGCAGCATAAACAGTTCCGGTTGCCTCTCGGCTCTCTGGGCAGCGGACAAAACCCTGTTTTAAGGCCGCGAAGGTCACTGTGACGGCTGCCTGAATACACACCGGCAGGGGAACACCCTCGTCGCAATCCAGACCTGACGGAATATCGACTGCCAAAATGGGCTTTTCTGCTGCATTGATCGCACAGATGAGTTCAGCTGTCTCCTCGTTCAGCATTCCTTCCAGGCCTGTCCCAAGCAGTGCATCCACAATCCAGTCCGCCTCCTTCGTGAGTTTCCGCACCGTTGTGAACACGCAATCGCCGGTGTTGAGCGTTGATACATCCAGACCCATTGCCTCGGCAATGGCCAAATGCAGCCGCGCGTCTGCCCCTATCCGTTCTCGGCGTCCGCACAAAACAATAGCAGGCCGCAGCCCTGCATTGGCCAGATGGCGGGCAATGACAAAACCGTCTCCTCCGTTATTGCCGGACCCGCAGAAAAGCACCACCTTAGCGGAGGAAGGATTCTTCATCTGCTCAAGAAGACACTCTGCCCCGCCCCGGCCGGCATTTTCCATCAGGACGGCTCCTGGAATGTGCATTTGCTCGACAGCCCATTTGTCAAAGGCCCGCACTTCCTGCCGGCTCATCACCCCCAACTGGTTTGTGTTGGTTCCATCCCATAAATGAATCATACCCTCATTATACCTTCTCGGGCTGGCGGTTCAACTATTGGAAAGGGCGTTTCTTGCGGCCCGAACTCTTGCCGGCTGTTTGGAAAACCATCCTCTCCAAGACCGGAAAAATAAAAATCTGCTCTGAAAACTCTTTGCGAAAAAAGAGTTAAAAACGGTTGATAACTCGCATTCCTTCTGGTATAATTACCGCTTCAGAATGGGAAAAAATGAATGTAAGATATGTAAAAGAAAAGACTTAAGGAGCCATTGGGGCTCTGAAATGGTGTGGAAAGGCAAAGGAAAAGATGTTGACAAAGGAAATGAAGGGAAAAATCATTGCCGATTATAAGACCAATGAGAAAGACACCGGTTCGCCGGAAGTGCAGATTGCCATTTTAACTGGCCGGATTAACGAACTGACTGAGCATCTCAAAACTCACCCCAAAGATCACTCCTCCCGTCGAGGACTGTTGAAAATGGTAGGGACTCGCTCGTCCCTGCTCAAATATATCCGGAACAAGGATATCACTCGCTATCGTAATATCATTTCCCGGTTGGGTCTGCGGAAGTAGCCGACCTAAGGTTGTTCTTTGGAAACCGCAACGGGTTTGTTTTTTTGGAAAATCGACTTTGTAGATAGACAAAAAGGAAGTTATTCAATAGGAAAAATCGAATGTTTTCAATCCATAGAGTAGAAAAAGAAATCGGCGGCAAGGTACTTTCGCTCGAAACAGGCCGAATTGCCCGTCAGGCACATGGAGCTGTCGTAGCGCAAATCGGAGAGACGATGGTCCTCGCTACCGTCGTATCATCACCCCAAACGGCGGAGGATATTGACTATTTTCCGTTAAGTGTTGAATATAGAGAAAAATACAGTGCTGCCGGACGTTTCCCTGGCGGCTTTCTCAAACGGGAAGGACGACCCTCGACAAAAGAAATCTTGACCGCACGAATGATTGACCGTCCTCTTCGCCCCCTTTTCCCCGACGGCTATTTTGATGAAGTTCAGGTTTTTGCCAGCGTCCTCAGTGCCGATCCGCTTTATGACCCCGATGTCCTGGCGATGATTGCCTCCAGCGCGGCTCTGGCCATCAGCAAGATTCCTTTTCTGGGGCCGCTGGGAGCATGCCGCCTAAGCAGGATAGAAGGCAAGCATGTCTTTTTCCCAACCTATGAGGAGCAGGACAAAAGCGATTTTAATCTCATCCTCGCCGGCCGCCGCGAAGCGGTCAATATGATTGAAGTAGATGCCAAACAAATTCCCGAAAAGGAAGCAGCCGACGCCATTGCCCATGCACACCAGGTTGTCTGTCAGGTATGCGATTTAATTGATGAACTGGTGGCTCGATGCGGCCAGCAAAAGGAAGGGGCCGTAGCAGAACTGAATCCTCAGCTGATTCAGGAAATTACGCAGCGTACCGCCGACGATTATCGTCGTGCTTATCAGATTCAGCCAAAGGGGGAGCGGATTGAGGCCTTAAACAAAATCGCCGAACAAATTATTGCAGAGTATGCAGCACCAGAGACGGGGGCACCGCGTGCATCGCTTCGGGATATTGTGCGGATTTTGGACAAAGTGCAGCGGACGGTGGTTCGCAAACTGCTGCTGGAGGGCAAACGCCCTGATGGACGCGGCTTTACAGACATTCGTCCGATTTCTTGTGAAGTGGGGCTTTTGCCTCGCTCCCATGGCTCCGCGCTGTTTACCCGCGGCGAAACGCAGGCACTGGTAACCTGCACTCTGGGGACAGGCCGCGACGAGCAGACTGTTGACGGCCTGACGGAAGAGTATGCCCAGAGTTTCATGCTCCACTATAACTTCCCGCCGTTTTGCGTAGGGGAGGTCCGGCCGGTCCGAGGACCCAGCCGTCGAGAAATCGGCCACGGAGCCCTGGCCGAAAAAGCCCTCGAACAGGTCAAACCCACCGAAGAAGAATTCCCTTATACAATCAAAATTGTTTCGGATATTACCGAATCCAACGGCTCCAGTTCCATGGCTTCCGTCTGCGGCGGAACTCTCGCCCTCATGGATGCAGGAGTCCCCATTAAAAAACCGGTGGCGGGAATTTCCATCGGCTTGGTGTCAGAGGGTTCTCGCTATGAACTGCTGACGGATATTATTGGCGATGAAGACCATTACGGCGATATGGATTTCAAAATTGCCGGAACCGATACAGGCATTACGGCAATTCAGTTGGATATCAAGGCCGAAGGGCTTTCGCATGAGATCATGGTGGAGGCGATGGAACGCGCCCGTCGGGCCCGCCTCCAAATTCTTGAGATTATGAAGAAGACGATCGAGAAACCTCGTCCGTCTTTAAGCCCGTATGCCCCCAAGATTATCACAATCAAAATCGATCCGGAGTATATCGGCAAGGTAATCGGCCCCTCCGGAAAGATGGTCAAGAGCATCCAGGAGCAGACTGGCTCGCTGATTGAAATCGAAGAAGACGGAACAATTTCGATTAGTTGCGTCGGCGGAAACGGCCACTTGGTCGCACGCGATATTATCGAAGCCATGACAACGCCGCCGCAGGTGGGACGCGTTTACCGGAATGCCAAAGTCGTAGCAGCAAAAGATTTTGGCGTCTTTGTCGAAATTACCCCAGGCGTAGAAGGTTTGTGTCATATCAGCGAACTGTCCGACGGCTATGTCAAGAACGTGCAGGATGTATGCAAAGTCGGCGATACCATCGACGTGAAACTGATTTCGATTGACGAGCAGGGACGCTTTAAATTGAGCCGGAAAGCCGCTCTTCTCGAGACCGAAAAAAACGAAAAAAGTAAGGCGAGTCAAGTCCAGCAGGACTCGTAAGGTCATTCTCGAAAGAGACTTGCCGGCAGGGCGGCTGAAGCATCCAACCTCGTTCCATTCACGGAATGAATGGACAAAGGATGACTGAAAAAGTCCGAAAGGTTGATGATGCGCGGGAGTTGGCATGTGTTTCTGTCCGGACAGACAGGGCGGTTTGTCCGGTAAATAGGAATGAACCAGAAAGGGCAGGGGACATCTGCTTCACGCCAATTTGTTAAGCAAGCATGAATTGAATCCCCTGAGTGTTCACATCAAAAGCGTCTGGCTGATCAGGGAAGGCCTTTTGCCAAAGAAAACAGCTCGGCAGACAGCAAGAACATTCAGGGCTGAAATCCGAAAAATAATGATAACTTCTATCTTGATACGCGATGGCTGCAAAACCGATTATCTTAGTTGCTGATGAAGAACGTCAGCATGCGGACTTGCTGGAAAAGTTGTTTTCCGATTCGATTCAGATTATCTGGGCGCCGACCACTCGGCAGGCCCTGGAGTCCCTCCAGCAGGAAGAACCCTGTCTGATGATTTGCGATGTAAATCTGAATGACGGCGCCGATGGATTTGTTTTGCTGGAAGCAGTCAAACAGCGTCGGGCCGGCATTCCCGTTGTAATTACATCCTCCTCCCCTTCGATTGAAATCTGCAAACAGGCAATCCGGCGGGGGGCCTGGGATTTTTTGGTCAAGCCGGTAGAACCCGAGCGGCTGCGCAGTCTCGTGGAACAGGCGGTGCCCGCAGCCAAACAGACCCGGGCAGTGGATGATTTTGTTTTCAAAGGAGTTTACAGCCGCAGCCCCCTGATGCAAAGTGTTTACCGAATTCTCCGTCGCGTTGCCCCCACCGATTTAAGCGTGCTGATTGAGGGCGAATCGGGTACCGGCAAAGAACTGACCGCCCGCGCTATTCACGACAACTCACGCCGGCAGAAAGGTCCTTTCTGCCCGATTAATTGTGCAGGACTGGCAGAGACGCTTCTCGAAAGTGAACTGTTCGGCCATGTAAAGGGGGCCTTCACCGGCGCAACCAGCGATCGAAAAGGGCTTTTTCAACTGGCGGACGGCGGCACACTCTTTTTGGACGAGATTGGAGATATGCCCCTTCCCATGCAGGCCAAACTCCTGCGGGTTCTCGAGGATGGCATCGTTCGTCCGGTCGGGGCAACCCGGTCAGTTGTGGTGGATGTACGCGTCATCAGCGCGACCAATTGCAATTTGGCAGCGCTGGTGGAAGAAAAAAAGTTTCGGCAGGATTTGTATTTCCGAATCAAGGAAGCAGCGGTCACCCTGCCTCCCTTGCGAAAACGGCCGCAGGATATTCCTGAACTGTTTGGATATTTTCTCAAAGAGGCCTGCGAAGAAACCGGACGGGATATTCATCTGATAACTGAACCGGCGATGCGTACTCTCATGAGCTACTCGTGGCCCGGAAACATTCGTCAGTTGCGAAATGTCATCCGCACAATGGTGGTGATGTGCGACAAAGATATTCTGGATTTGCGGGATTTGCCCCCGGAAATCTCATGCCTGAAACAGTTGGGAGCACCTGACCAGAGCAGCCGCCCGCCAATCCTCACATCCGCATCCGTTGACAGCGCTCCCTCAGGATTCGACGTCCCGGCAGGCGAACCCATCGATTTGAATGCTTTCACGGCACAGCCGGCCGAAACAGAATCCGATTCTTTGCTGAATAAAATGGCAGGAAAATCACTCGAAGAAGTCGAACGGGAACACATCCGCCGAACCCTTGAGATGACCGGTCATAATCGTGCCGAGGCCGCCCGCATCCTGAAAATCGGCGAGCGGACGCTGTATCGGAAAATCAAAGAATACAGTTTATAGGTCTCGCTCTACCGCTTGGGCAACTTTTCTAAGTTTCTGCATCAATTGCTGAAGGATGTCCGGCGTGATCGACTGGGCGCCGTCCGAAACGGCATGAACAGGATCGGGATGGCACTCAATAATCAAACCATCGGCACCGGCGGCAATCGCAGCCAGGCACATCGAAGGCACCATATAGGCATGACCAGTGCCGTGGGAAGGGTCAATAATGACGGGCAAATGGGTGCGCTCCCGCAATGCAGGGATGGCAGCCAGCGACAGGGTATTGCGGACATGGTTTTCAAAAGTACGGATGCCGCGCTCGCAAAGGATAACGTTCGGATTGCCTGCATTGATAATATATTCCGCCGCCAGAAGGAACTCGTCCAGCGTAGCACTCATTCCCCGTTTGAGTAAAACCGGTTTTTCGATTTGTCCCACGGCTTCCAGCAGAGGAAAATGCTGCATATTCCGAGCGCCGATTTGAAGCACATCCGCAAAAGCGAGCACTTCATCGAGCTGCTCAAGACCGGTAACCTCCGTCACAACCGCCAGCCCTGTCTCCTCGCGCGCCTCCGCGAGAAGTTCAAGCCCCTTTTTGCCGAGTCCTTGATAACTGTAAGGGCTGGTGCGGGGTTTGAAAGCCCCGCCTCGAAGGCCGATACAGCCGGCATCCGCCGCTTGACGGGCGGTCTGAAGAATTTGCTCACGGCTTTCAACCGCACACGGCCCGGCAATGACCCCGATTTTGGTCCCCCCCAGCGGAAACCGTTTCGGGCCGATGACAATGACGCTCTTTTCCTTTTTGAACTCGAGCGAAGCCATTTTATAAGGAGCCAGAATCGGCACAATTTTTTCAACCATCGGTGCATTTTCAATGGCCCCTTTGTCCACCGCCCGTTTATCGCCCAGACAGGCAATAACGGTACGATCAGTCCCATAGATGATATGGTCCTTCAGCCCATACTCCCGAACAAGATCAACAACATGCTGAATATGGGCCTCCGTGGCCCCCGGCTTCATTACGACGATCATAAGTCTCTTCCTAATGATATCTTTTGAATGCTAAACAATACTTTATCGACAATCGACGCGATTTTCAAGAGAATAGACTTTTTGGAAAGATTTGACCCCGACGGATTTGACAGGTAGAATGCAGCCCAGGCATAACTATGGAACCGACAAAGATACTTCTTTTAGCAGATTTGCACGGACGGGCGGATGGGCTGGAGTCCATTGCCGGCGGGTGGGATGTTGTTGTTCTTGCCGGAGATATTACCAATTACAGCGAGGCGGATAAGGCCAAAAAGATACTGGATATACTGGAAAAGAAATGCCCTTATATCTTTGGGGTCCCCGGCAATTGTGATTCTCCTCGAGTGAAAGAAATTCTTGAAGAACGCGGTTTTTTGCTGAACGGCCGCATTCAAGAAGTCAAGGGGCTGAAGTTTTTAGGGGTTGGAGGCACGGAGCCGGCTGTATTAAATCATCCGAAAGTAATAGCCAATTCAAACTTTCTTAAGCTTTTTGAGCAGGGTAAACCCGCCTTAAAAGCCGCAAACTCAATAGTCCTGGTAACCCATCAGCCGCCTTTTGAAACAGCCGTTGATAAATTTACTGAGGGGAAGCATACCGGCAGTTTGGCCCTGCGCCGCTTTATTGAGGAAGCTCAGCCGATTCTGGCTGTTTCTGGCCACATGCATCAGGCCAGAGGAATAGATAAAATAGGAAAAACTCACCTTGTAAATCCGGGACCTTTCCTTGATGGATTTTATGCGATTGCTCACCTTGCGGGCAATTCCATAAAAATAGATTTATTATCTATATAAAGTCTGGATTATTCTTGGTTGGTCAACACATGAAATTTTTGGAAAGTGAGGATTTATATAAGAACAAAAACTAAATAGGAACTTATACTATTTAATTAAGTTATGAAAGAAGCAGAAATGGTTTTCGAGCAAACCAATAATCAGGAAGAAAGATTAGCCCAATTCGAAAACCTGTGCAGAGAAAAGGGTTTGAGGATTACCCCTCAGCGGATTGCGGTTTTCAAGGCATTGCTTGAATCCAAATCGCATCCGACGGCTGAAGAAGTCTATCGTCAGGTAAAAAAACAGATGAGCAATATTTCGTTAGATACCGTCAATCGGACCCTGAATACGCTGCTTCAGATTGGAGCCGCCTTTCTGGTGGAGGGCACCGGCCAGCCCAAGCGCTATGACAGCGGGCAGGAAATACATCATCATTTTCGATGTTTAGACTGCGGCGCTGTTATTGATTTTGACTATGACCGCCAGCTCGAAATCCCCCACCATCTGACGGAAAACTTTACCATCGTGCGAAAAACTGTCTATTTAGAAGGTTTTTGCAAGCAGTGTTCAGAGAAAAGAAAGAAACAATCGGAAGAAAGGAGAAACTGACAATGTCTGTAAAGGGAACACAAACAGAAAAAAACTTATTAATAGCTTTTTCCGGCGAGTCTCAGGCAAGGAATCGTTATACCTATTTTGCCAGTCAGGCCAAAAAAGACGGTTTTGAGCAAATCGCCGCCATTTTTCTCGAAACAGCGGATCAGGAAAAAGAGCATGCCAAACGGCTTTTCAAATTTCTCGAGGGTGGTGACCTTGAAATTACGGCCGCTTTTCCGGCTGGCGTGATTGGGACCACCGAACAGAATCTCGTCCACGCTGCCAAAGGTGAAGATTATGAGACAACCGAAATGTATCCGACTTTTGCGAAGGTCGCAGACAAAGAAGGGTTCAAGGAAATAGCCGGCGTGTTTCGAAAAATAGCCGTAGCCGAGGCTAGACATCGCGACCGTTACTTGGCTTTACTGGCGAATGTCAAAGAGGGCAAGGTGTTTAAACGTTCTAAACCTCAGCGATGGGTTTGCAGAAATTGCGGATATGTCCACGAGGGACTGGAGGCACCGGGTATGTGTCCTTCCTGTGCCCATCCGCAGGCCTTTTTTGAACTGGAAGCAGTGAATTACTAATTGAATCGCTTACCGACCCGGAGGGGACGGTTTCACTTTCAGGGAAGCGCCGGACGGTTCTGAAAACCGACCGGACTTCCTTGAAATAGCAACAGGAATCAAATGAAACGAATTCATACTTCCTGCCTTTTGACAGATTGCGGAAAAGAAAGGGGCTGAACAATGAACGAACGGAAAGGACTGATTACCTTCCAGGGCAAACCGCTCACGCTGGTTGGCCGCGAACTCAAGGTTGGAGACTCTCTTCCGGATGTTGCCTTGACGGCTCCAGACTTGTCATCTCTGAAGATTTCTTCGTTTCGCGGCAAAACACTGATTATTTCTACAGTGCCTTCCATCGATACGGAGGTGTGCGATCTGCAAACCCGCCGCTTTAACGAAGAAGCTCGAAAAATCGGTCCGGATGCAGCAATCCTGACGGTGAGTATGGATTTGCCCTTTGCCCAGACGCGATGGTGCCAGGCCGCCGCCGCTGACCGTATCCGAATCGCTTCGGACTATAAAGAAGCGGCCTTTGCAAAAGCCGCAGGGCTGCTGATAAAAGAACTGCATTTGCTTGCAAGGTCAGTTATAATGGCTGACAAAAATGGAAAAGTTGTCTATATTCAGCTGGTACCCGAGGTGGCATCCGAGCCGGATTACGAAGATGTCTTAAAAGCCCTGGCGAGGGTGTTGTAAGAAGGGTGATTAGATTTTTAAGGAGTATAACCATGAGGACGCTTGCAGAACGTGTTTATGAAGTCGGGGTTCAGCACTGGGACCGGCGCCTCTTTGATGAACTGATCCCGCTGCCGGATGGGACCAGTTACAATGCCTACCTCATTAAAGGCAGCCGAAAAACAGCACTGCTGGATGCAGTGGACCCTGCTAAAGCCGCTGAATTGATTGACCATTTGGTTCAGGCCGGAGTTGATAAACTCGATTATATTATCAGTCATCACGCCGAACAGGACCATTCCGGCAGCATCCCGGATGTGCTTCTGATGTATCCCGATGCCAAAGTTGTGACAAATCCCAAATGCAAAGGGATGCTGATGGACCACCTCCGGCTGGAAGAAGAGCAGCTTCTGCTCATCGAAGACGGCCAGGAACTTTCACTGGGTGACAAAACCCTTCGGTTTCTTTATACCCCATGGGTTCATTGGCCCGAAACAATGTGCACCTGGCTGCCGGAAGACCGCATTCTGTTCAGTTGCGACTTTTTCGGCTCCCACCGCGCATCCAGCCGGTTGTATGTGGAAGATGAGCCGGCGGTTTACGAGTCGGCCAAACGCTACTATGCCGAAATTATGATGCCGTTTCGCTCGGCTATTCGGGGCAATCTGAAAAAACTCGAAGGGCTTGACATTCGCCTCATCGCCCCCAGCCATGGGCCGGTCTATCCCAAGCCCTCCTTTATTTTGGATGCCTATAAAGACTGGGTCAGTGATGAGGTGAAAAATGAAGTTGTAATTGCTTATGTTTCTATGCATGACAGCACACGCCGCATGGTGGAGTATTTTACAGAGGCACTGGCCCAGCGGGATATCGGCGTATATCCATTCAATTTAATCGGCGGGGATATCGGCAGACTTGCGATTTCCCTCGTAGATGCCGCAACCGTTATTCTTGCTTCGCCGACCGTGCTGACAGGGCCTCATCCAAACGCGGCCTATGCTGCAATGCTTATCAACGCATTGCGTCCCAAGACGCGTTTTCTCGGCTTGCTCGGTTCCTACGGCTGGGGCGGCAAAATGCCCGAACAATTGACCGCTCTTTTGAGCGGGCTGAAGGCCGAGATGCTTCCGCCCGTCATAGCCAAGGGCTATCCGACCGAAGCCGTTTTCAACGGTCTCGATGAATTGGCCCAGATGATTTTGAATCGCCATCGGGAAGCCGGCCTGTTGGGCCCTCAATAACATCACTCGACTATAGAAAGGGGAAAGAAATGATTTCAAAGGTGATAGAAAAGGCATTCAATGAACAGCTGGGTGCGGAAACATACTCAGCATATCTGTATTGGTCCATGTCGGCGGCTCTGGAAGATATGCAGCTGCCGGGTTTTGCTCAATGGATGCGTGCACAGGCCGCAGAGGAGATGACCCACGCCGCCAAGTTTTATCATCATCTTGCAGAGCGAGGCGGCCGAATCCGCTTAGGGGAGGTGGCCGCTCCGCTGGCGGACTGGGAATCCCTCCAGAAAATGTTTGAAGATGTCCTCAAACATGAACGGCATGTGACCGCCTTGATTCATAATTTGGTCGAACTGGCGGCCAAAGAAAAGGATTATGCCGCCGCCGTGTTCCTCCAGTGGTTTGTCAGCGAACAGGTGGAGGAAGAGGCAGGCGTAGAATTGATTTTAGCTAAACTCAAAATGATTGCCGACGGCAAGAGCGGGTTGTACATGCTGGATAAGGAAATGGGACAACGGCCGATACAAGGAGACTGACAATGGCGATTACCTTCAATGCAGATGAAATTTTTGAAATCGCAGAACGAATTGAGCAGAATGCAGCCCGATTTTATCGGGAAGCAGCCGGCAAAGCTGCCTCAGCGGCTTTGAAGAAAATGCTCCTCGACCTGGCTATGATGGAAGAGGGACACGAGAAAACGTTTGCCTTGATGCGAAAGGATTTGACCGATTCAGAAAAAGAATCGACTGTTTATGACCCGGATGGGCAAGCAGCGCAATATTTAAGAACTATGGCTGACTTTTACGGCACAGAAGGCAAAGCCGGCCCAATGGAAAATTTAACCGGCAGAGAGTCGATGGAAGAACTGCTGAAAATCGCCATCAATGCCGAGAAAGACTCCATTGCTTTTTATGTCGGTATCAAAGGGCTGGTTCCTTCCAAAAAGGGCAAAGACAAAGTGGAAAAAATCATTGCAGAAGAGATGTCCCATGTCGTAGCCTTGGGTGCCAAACTCCAGTCCTTGTAAGAAGACCCTCGAACAAGCATGATTTTCAGCAAGGAGGTCTTCGGAGAACTTGGGCGGAATTTCTTCAATCCGGCCAGGACCGAATGCTGTTTTGTTTATAACGGTTTTCTTGCGGTGATGATTTTTATCGGATTTACAGGGGCGACGTCCCGATGACTTTCGAATCTTGTCAGATTACGATAAACAACTCCCGCAAACAGATGGTTCGGGGCGGCAAGTCGCTTCTGGCGACCTTGCACGAACAGAAAATCTTTATTCCGACGGCATGCGGAGGACGCGCCGTATGCGGCCTATGCAAAGTAAAAGTTCTCAAAGGCGGCGGACCGCTTACGTCCCCCGAAAAACCCCTCCTCACGCAGCAGGAACAGGCAAACGGATTTCGTCTGGCTTGTCAGGTGAAGGTCCAGGGTGATTTGGAGATTGAGATTCCCGACGACTTGTTTCGGATTCGCCGCTATCGGGCCCGCTGCAGCAAAATTGAGGATTTGACCGATGACATGAAGCGGTTCACCTTTGAACTGGAAAACCCCAAGACCATCGACTTTACAGCGGGCCAGTATATCCAGCTCCGCTGTCCGCCTTATAACGGCAGCCGAGAAGGAGTAACACGGTCCTATTCTATCGCTTCGAACCCGCAGGAAAACCATCATATTGATTTAATCATCCGCCGCATGCCCCACGGAATTTGTACAACCTGGTGTTTTGAGCATCTCAAAGTGAAGGATGCTGTTTATTTTACCGGGCCGTATGGGGATTTCCATCTGCGACCTGCGGATGCTCCGAAAATTTTTATCGCCGGCGGAAGCGGTATCGCACCATTTGTTTCGATTCTTTGGCAGATGAAGAATAACGCGGACAAACGGAAAGCGGTTTTCTTCTTCGGCTGCAATCGGATAGAAGATTTGTGCTTGCTGGACGAAATGAAGCGGTTTGAGCAGGAATTGGCCGATTTTCACTTTGTGCCGGTGGTTGCTTCCCCTTCGCCCGAAAGCGGCTGGAAAGGCCAGACCGGACTGGTTACCGAAGCCGTGCAGCGAAGTTTCCAAACCCTTCGCGGCTGGGAAGGGTACCTGTGCGGCGGGCCGGGCATGATTGAGGCGGCAGTTCGAGTTTTGGCCGAACTCGGAATCCCGCAGGAGAACATTTATTATGACAAGTTTGCATAAATGGGGCCTCGTATGAAGCGTTCGCCTTCAGAAATCAAACTGGAACAAATGCTCCGCAGCTCCAAACTTGTGGCCGGCGGTTTTATGGGTAATGATCCCCGCACGCCTGAAGAAATCATCCGGGACGATGCTGCCGCCCTCCAGCGTTTGGGCAGGACAGCCGCCGAAATAGCCCAGCGAATGCGGACGTTGACAAATACCGCACGCGCTGCTTTGGGAAACTGGGTGGAAGCAGAAGGAAAATACCGCCTTCGGAGCGAAGAGTGGAAGGGGATGCTGATTTGCCCCTGGCCGCATCCGGGACGATTTGAAAAGCGGCTTACTGCCTGCCGGCGGCTGGATACGGGCGAAGAAATTGTATGGTCGGATTTGAATATTCATTTGATTGAGGCCCATGGATTTTTTGAAGGAAAGGGCTCTCCTTTCCGACTGGAGCCCGAAACGCTGGTGCGTATCCTTTTTTAACAGGCCGGTTTGAACAAAAAATCACAAGTAAACGTTGAATAAGAAAGGATGATGACGATGAAGAAGTATCGATGCCTGATGTGCGGCTATATCTATGACCCGAAAAAAGGAGACCCCGAAAGCGGCATCCAGCCGGGCACGGCCTTTGAGGATTTGCCCGAAGATTGGGTCTGTCCGGAGTGCGGCGCCGGCAAAGAGGAGTTCGAAGAAGTCTCCTGAGCCGGCATAGATTTCCAAAAGCCCTGCGGAGCAGCCCGCAGGGCTTCGCCTTTTTAAGGCAGAGAAAGAACCCGTAAAGATGGAAAAAATTTATCCGACTCTCGAGAAACCCGGCCCGCTGTTCTGTGTGGAGTCACCCGCCGGCCCCGCCTCCTTTGTCGTTTTTGGAGCATCCGGAGATTTGGCCCACCGCAAACTCTACCCCAGTCTGTTTGAACTCTTTTGCGGCGACCTGCTCAGCCGCCGTTTCTATCTGCTTGGCTGCGGAAGAACCCCGCTGTCTGATGAGCAGTTTCGGGCCGGCATTGAACAAGCCCTGCAAACAGAGTCGGACGTCAAAAAAACCCAGCAAAAAAAGGCCTTTCTCGAGCGCTGCTTCTATACAGCCGGCGATTATCAGTCGGATCAATTGTATGAAGACCTCCGCCTTCGTTTAAGCCGTCTTGACGAGCAGTTTGATATTGATGGGGTGCGCCTTTTTTACATGGCGGTGCCGCCCGCCGTAGTAGGAACGATTGCAGAACGCCTGGCGGAGCATAAACTTACTTGTCCGGCCGTCTCCGGCCGTTTGCAGGATGTCCGCCTTGTCCTCGAAAAGCCCTTTGGAACCGATACCGCCTCCGCCCGGGAACTGGATAGGGTGTTGCACCGCTGTTTTCAGGAATCCAAAATCTACCGCCTTGACCACTATCTCGGCAAGGATACGGTACAGAATATCCTCGTATTTCGCTTTGCAAACAGTCTTTTTGAGCCGATTTGGAATCGCAACTACATTGACCATATTCAAATCACACTTGCCGAATCGCTGGGCGTCGAGCATCGAGGCGGCTATTATGACCAGACAGGAGCCCTGCGGGATATGTTTCAGAACCACATGCTCCAGATGCTCTCGCTGGTAGCGATGGAGCCCCCCAGTTCCCTCGATGCCGAGCCGCTCCGGGACGAAAAGGCCAAGGTTCTCCGCTCAATTGCCCCTTTGTCTGCTGACCCGCTCCATGGTTCCGTCGTGCGTGCCCAGTATGGCCCCGGCGAAATTGACGGCAAGCCCGTCTGCGGCTATCGCCAGGAGAAAGGCATCCAGCCCGATTCCCGCACAGAGACCTTTGTTGCGGCCCGAGTCATGATTGATAATTGGCGATGGAAGGGCGTGCCTTTCTATCTGCGAACAGGCAAGCGGCTCCCCCGCAAACTGTCCGAAATTGTTGTCTATTTCAAATCCGTCCCCCATTCACTTTTTCAAATTGCCGGCGAGGAAAATCTGCCGGTGAACATCCTCCGATTTCAAATCCAGCCCAAAGAAGGCACCTATCTTCGCCTTCAGGCCCAGAGGCCCGGCTCAAAGGTCAGTCCAACTACCTTGGAAATGACAGTCGATTATCAAAAAATCTTCGGTTTCCAGATGCCCGATTCCTATCAGCGGCTTCTGCTTGATTGTCTTCTCGGGGATCAGACTCTTTTTACCCGGCACGATTCAATTATTCTGGCCTGGAAAATTGTAGAGCCCGTCCTCGAATATTGGAAATCTGCAAAAGAAGATATATTTGTTTATCCATCAGGAACATCCACAATTGACCCTGCCGAGAAACTTATCCAAAAAACAGGGCATTCCTGGAATCTTTTATAGACATAACTCTTTTATTTGTCCAATCTTAAATCATTTATGTGATAAAACGCAAAATTGTTGTGATAAAAATAGCAAAAAACTTGACTTGTTTTTGTTTCAGTTTATATTTTGGTTATATAATGAGACTTAAAGATTTATAAAAATGAGTGAGAGGAAAATAAAAAATAAAAGGAGGAAGGTAATAGTGAATAGAAAATGTATAATTAGATTGTCAAGATACAAAAGTGCTCTTCAGCGGCTGAAGGCGCTGGGCTTTGTTAAGGTCTTTTCCAGCAATCTGGCCGATGCCGCCGGCGTGACCTCTTCTCAGGTGCGAAAAGACTTTTCCCTCTTCGGAATTACAGGAAACCGAAGAGGCGGCTACAGCGTCGATGAACTGATTGTAAAGATTCTTGAGATTCTTGGCAAAAACGAACTTCAGCGAGTGGTGCTGGTCGGAGCCGGAAAGATTGGCACCGCTCTGATGCGATATAAGGGTTTTGAAGCAGGAGGCATTAAAATAGCGGCCGCCTTTGATATTGATCCGGCAAAAATTAATCGCCAGGCGGAACCGCCCATTCTTCCATTGGAGGAGTTCGGAGAGTATATTAAGCAGAATGCCATTCGGGTCGGCATTCTTACCGTTCCCGATGTCGCCGCTCACCATGTCTCGGAATTGATGATACGTTCCGGAATCATGGGAATTTTGAATTTCGCACCCATTCAGTTGCGGGGTGCAGAACACGTGATTATTAATAACATTAATCTTGAGGTAGAATTGGAAAATCTGATTTACTTTGTGAATGCTGCTCAGAAAGCCGGACAGCTTTAATGAAAATTCGAACCCTGAAAAATCGTCTTTTGCTCTCGTTCCTGACGGTCAACATCGTCTTGGCCGTCAGCGTTTTCTGTCTTGGATACCGGGTAGTCCGCCAGCAGATTTTCGAAAGAACGCAGAAGCAGGTTAACCGGTACCTGGACAGTGCGCGTTTGTTTTATGCCAGTGAGATTGAAAATATCGGCAGCCGGATGAAACTGGTCGCTTATCCCTGCAATATTGATGATTTTGACCTTGAACATCTGCGGAAGGTTCTCGATATAGATTATCTCGTACGATTGACCGCCGAAGAAGCCCCGCACTGCGAAAGCCGCATTGTTCAAAAGGTTCTTGAAACGGCTGCACCGGTTGGCGGTACACGCCTGGTAAGCAGGGAAGAATTAGCCCGCATGCCCGAAGATGTCCGGAAGAGGGCGCGCATTCCCATTCGGGACGAGGGTGCTCAAGAGCCGATTTATCTCGAAGGGGGGATGGTCAAGGAATATGCAATCCCTCTGTTTGACGCTGATGGACGGCTGAAAGCAATCCTTTACGGCGGCCGTTTAATCAATCAGGATTATTCCTTTGTGGATAAACTTCGAATCCTTGTCTTTGGCGAGGAAGAATATCGAGGCAAGCCCGTCGGGACTGTTACGATTTTTCAGAATGATATACGCATCTCCACCAACGTTCTTGATGAACAGGGGCAGCGGGCAATCGGCACCCGTATTTCTCTGGCCGTTTATGAGAGTGTGATTCATCAGGGACGCCGCTGGCATGACCGAGCCGAGGTCGTCGGACACTGGTATCGTTCCGCCTATGAACCCATTCGCGATGTAGACGGCAATATCATTGGAATTTTATATGTGGGCGTCCTCGAAGAACCCCTCAGGGATATCGCGGCACGGATTCTCTTTCTGTTTCTGCTGGTAGTGGCCCTTGCCCTTGTGCTGGCCGGACTGCTCGCGTTCATCCTTGCCGGTTCGATTTCCTTTCCAATTACTTTGCTGCTGGAGGCAACGCAGAAACTGGCACGCGGCGAACTCACCCACGAAGTGCCCGCGGAAACCCCCATCGAAGAACTCAATGAACTCGCTCGCTCTTTTAATGAAATGAGCGCCCAGCTCCGTCAGCGGGAGGAGTCTCTCAAAATCAGCAATGAAAAGTTGGCGGAACTGAACAAAAGCTATCTGGATTTAATCGGCTTCGTAGCCCACGAACTGAAAGGGATGCTGGCCTCCGCTGTTATCAATGCCTATTCGTTGCGGGATGGCCTGCTGGGGATGCTGAACTTCAAGCAGAAAAAAGCCATCGATTCCATCTGCCGGAATCTCGATTATCTGGATGCTACCGTCAAGAAGTTTCTCAACCTCAGCCGGATTGAACGCGAAAAACTCGAAATCAACAAACAGCCCATTTTCCTGCGAAAAGACATTGCAGAGGTATCCATACAGACATTTGCCAAACTCATTGAAGACAAGCAAATGACGGTCATCAATCGCATTGACCCGACGATTCGGGTGAATGCCGATCCCGACCTGATGCAGATTGTAATGAACAATCTGATTAACAATGCCGCCAAATACGGCGTCGAAGGCGGTCGGATAGAATTGTCCTCCCGTCTGCTCAATGGCAAGGTGGAAGTGGAGGTCTATAATGACGGCCGTCCCATTCAGCCCAACGAGATTCCCATGCTGTTCAAAAAGTTTTCCCGCCTGGACAATCCGGAAAAGAAAAAGGTCAAAGGTACCGGCCTGGGACTCTATATAACCAAGCAAATTATCGAAGCCCACGGCGGCAGTATTCGAGTTGAGCCGAGGGCGAACGGCAATGCGTTCATTTTTCAGATTGAAAGGAAATAGTTGTGGTTACACCGATGGACCTGATTAAGCGAAAACGGGCCGAAGCGGTCAATCGCATTATCAGCAAGGGCTATTTAGCCCCCAAGCGGGTTTATGTGGGCATGGCTACCTGCGAAATCGCCGCCGGCTCCAAAGAAGTGATGGCCGTTTTCCAGGATGCCATCGCCAAGGGGTTGACCGATGTCTATCTCAGCCAGAAGGGCTGTGCAGGACGATGCAATCTTGAACCCACCGTCGAGGTGGTGGAAGAAGGCAAGATTCCTGTCAAATACGGCAAGGTGACCCCGGAGCGGGCAAGGGAAATCATTGAACGGCATCTGAAAAAAGGCGAAGTAATCCAGGAATGGGTGATTTAAGGAAAGGCAGCAACTGTGGCAAATAAGCGGTTTACTTTAACATGCTGTGACGGCTCCAGCTGCCTGCGAAATCAGGCACGCCAGGTCCGCCAGGCACTCGAAGAAGAACTGGAACGTCAGCAGCTCCGCCAGGATGTGGAAATTCATCTGAGCGGCTGTGTGGGAATGTGCAGCAAGGGACCGATTTTGATTGTCAATCCGGGCTATATTATGTACGGCAATCTTCGGCCCGAGGATGCTGTGGAAATTGTCCAGAAACATTTGGTCGAAGGCGAGCCCGTTTCTCGTCTGGTCATTTCGGAGGATCATCTCTTTAACCGTTTTTACAGAATCTTTGGTGACTCTGAATTTTTCGGCCGCCAGATGCGGATTGCCTTGCGCAATTGCGGCATCGTTGACCCCGAAAAACTCGATGACTATCTGGCCATGCGCGGTTATGAAGCCCTCGCCAGGGTTCTTACGGAGATGACCCCTCAGCAGGTGATTGAAGAGGTGAAAAAAAGCGGCCTTCGTGGACGCGGCGGGGCGGGCTTCCCCACCGGACTGAAGTGGGAATATACTGCCCGTCAGCCCGAGTCGGAAAAATATGTCATCTGCAATGCAGACGAAGGAGACCCGGGCGCCTTTATGGACCGCAGTGCCATCGAAGGCGACCCGCACACCATTCTGGAAGGAATGATTATCGGCGGCTATGCCATCGGTTCCCATCAGGGTATTATTTATATCCGCGCAGAATACCCGCTGGCCGTCAAGCGGCTCCAGAAGGCCATTGAAGATGCCCGTCGGGAAGGATTGCTTGGCGAGCGAATCCTCGGCTCGGACTTTTCATTTGATATCCGGATTTGTCTGGGAGCGGGCGCCTTTGTGTGCGGCGAAGAAACAGCCATGATTCATTCCATTGAGGGCTATCGCGGAATGCCTCGCCCCCGCCCCCCGTATCCATCGGTCAGCGGCCTCTTCGGCAAGCCCACTTTAATCAATAATGTGGAAACCTGGGCCAATATTCCGGTAGTCATTATCGAAGGAGCCAAATGGTTCAGCAGCATTGGCACTGCCACCAGCAAAGGAACCAAGGTCTTTGCCCTCGCAGGCAAAGTACACAATACCGGGCTCATCGAGGTCCCGATGGGTACAACCCTGCGGGAGATTATCTTCGGCATCGGCGGCGGAATCCCCAACGGCAAAAAGTTTAAAGCCGTCCAGACAGGCGGCCCCAGCGGCGGATGCCTCCCCGAGCAGTATCTGGATACCCAGATTGATTATGAATCCTTGACCAAGGCCGGTTCAATTATGGGGTCCGGCGGAATGATTGTCATTGATGAAGATTCCTGCATGGTCAAGATGGCCAAATTCTTTATTGAGTTTACGCAGGATGAGTCCTGCGGCAAGTGCACTCCATGCCGGGAAGGAACAAAGCGAATGCTCGAAATCCTGACCCGCATTACCAAAGGGGACGGCAGACCCGGCGATATCGAGAAACTCGAACGCCTTGGCATGATGATTCAGAAAGCATCGCTGTGCGGGCTGGGACAGTCAGCACCCAATCCCATCCTCAGCACAATACGGAACTTTCGGGATGAGTATGAAGAACATATTCATCAGAAGAAGTGCCGGGCGCATGAGTGCACAGCCCTCCTGTCTTTTATCATTCAGGACAATTGCGTCGGATGCGGAGCATGCAAACGCGTATGTCCTGTAAATGCCATTTCCGGAAACCGAAAAGAAAAGCATGTCATCAGCCAGCAATTGTGCATTAAGTGCGGACAATGCTATCTGGCATGCAAATTTAACGCTATTGCCAAAGAGTGAGGATTCTGATGAGCAAATTGATTACCATTACGATTAACAATAAATCCTATCAGGTCGAGCCGAATCAGACCATTATGCAGGCCGCCGACAAACTCGGGTTTCATATTCCCCGGCTTTGCTATCATCCCAAACTGTCCATCGAAGGCGCCTGCCGCGTGTGCATCGTCGAAGTGGAAGGCATGAGGAATTATGTGGCCTCCTGTGCCTTTCCTGTCAGTGACGGCATGAAGATACGCACGAACACACAGGCCCTGCGGAAAGCCCGCCGCGATATTATTGAACTCATTCTCGATAATCATCCCCAGGACTGCCATGTGTGTGAACGCGACGGCAACTGCGAACTTCAGCGGCTGGCGGCCTCCGTCGGAATTCGTGCCCGACACTTTGAAGGTGAACGAAAACGCTATGAAAAGGACCTTTCCAGCGATGCCGTCATCCGCGATCCTGAAAAATGTATCCTGTGCGGCCGCTGCGTGCGGATGTGTTCCGAAATCCAGCAGGTTCATAACCTCACCCAGGCCCATCGGGGCTTTCATACGGTCGTGATGCCCGCCTACAATTTACCCATGACGGAAAGCGTTTGCTCAACCTGCGGACAGTGCATCAATGTCTGCCCGACCGCCGCCTTTCTCGAGAAGAATTACACACAGGAACTCTTCGAGAAACTCAACGACCCCAATCTGGTCAAGGTGGTTCAGTTTGCCCCCTCTGTTCGTGCTGCCATTGGAGAGGCCTTCGGCCTGGAACCCGGCCTGAATATGGAAGGTCAGATGATTGCCTCTCTTCGCAAACTGGGATTCGATTATGTCTTTGATACCCAGTTCGCAGCGGATTTGACGATTATGGAAGAAGCCAGCGAATTTCTCGAACGGTTTCAAAGCGGCGGCGTGCTCCCCATGATTACCTCCTGTTCCAGTGCCTGGATGAAATACATGGAACAGTTTTATGCGGATATGATTCCAAACGTTTCCACCTGCAAATCCCCCATGTCCATGCAGGGGGCGGTCACCAAGACCTATTTTGCAAAGAAGAAGAAAATCGACCCTCACAAAATCCTGAGTGTAGCCGTCATGTGCTGCACAGCCAAAAAATATGAAGCCGCCCGCCCCGAACTGATGGTGGACGGAATGCGGGGGGTGGATATTGTTGTTACAACACGGGAAGCGGCCTGGATGATTAAATCGGCCGGCATTGATTTGGTTCATATCCAGCCGGAAGAACCCGATCACCCCCTCGGCCTTTCCAGCGGTGCCGGCGCAATTTTCGGCACCACAGGCGGCGTAATGGAGGCCGCCATTCGTACTGCTTACGAACTGTACACTGGTGAAACGCTGGTGGATATCGAAGTGGAAGCGGTACGCGGACTAAAAGGAATCAAGGAAGGCAGTCTTACGATGGACGGCAAGGAAATCCGCGTTGCCGTCGCTCACGGCCTGGCCAATGCCAGCCGCCTTCTCGAACGCGTCCGACAGGACCCGACCCGCTATCACTTCATCGAGATTATGGGCTGTCCGGGCGGCTGTGTCGGAGGCGGCGGCCAGCCCTATGCCCAGATTAATTCCATCCCGCTCGATGACGAAATCCTTCGCAAGCGGGCCCAGGCACTCTACGACCTCGATAAGTCAAAAACCATCCGGCGAAGCCATGACAACCCCGATGTCCAGAAACTCTACAAAGAGTTTCTCCAAAGTCCCCTCAGTCCCATCGCGCACCAGTACCTGCATACGCACTACAAGGCCAAAACGCCGGTGGGCATTATCCCGAAAAAAGAACGTATCTTGTCAGGAGATGCAAAATGACTCAAACAGCAGTGCAAGTGAAAGAAGACAAACTTCAGTCCCTGCGGGAGTATATGCAGACAGTCAAAGATAAACCTTATCCGGAATCGTACTTGATTGAAATTCTGCATAAGGTGCAGGATGTTTTTGGGTATCTTCCACGAGAAATGATGGATGAAGTGGCTCATACCCTCGAAATCCCAACCGCGCACATCTGGGGAGTGGCAACGTTCTATCACCACTTCAATCGTGAGCCGATCGGCAAGCACGTGGTCAGTATCTGTATGGGAACCGCTTGTTATGTCAAAGGAGCAAGTGCTGTCCTCGAAACCCTCAAAAAAGAACTCGGCATAGAGGTTGGCAAGACCACACCCGATGGCCTTTTTACCCTCCGGGAAGCCCGATGTCTGGGGGCATGCGGAATCGCCCCGGTAATCATGGTGGATGAAAAGATTTACGGACAACTGGATACTAAAAAAACAATTGATATAATCAACCAGTATCGAAAGGCCGCAGCGGTCGAGCAGACCGCTGCCGGGGCTGAATCGCGACGTGGGAAACCTTGAATAAACCGTTGAAAAAGGGAGAAGTCACATGGCGAAAAAAGTGCTGATTATTGATGACGATGCAGATTTTGTGGAGAGCGTGGAAAATCTGCTCGAAGCACGCGGGTATGAAGTAGTTTCGGCATCAAATGGAAAGGAAGGAATCGAAGTGGCCAGGAAGGAAAAGCCAAACTTAATTATCCTGGACGTGATGATGACCACAAAGGATGAGGGCTTCAATGTAGCCCGCAAACTCAATGAAATTGAAGAGGTCAAAGGAACACCCGTCGTGCTGGTGACCGGCGTCCGTCGGGAGATGAATCTGCCCTTCGGCTTTGAACCCGACCCGACCTGGCTGCCTGTCAAAGAAGTCCTCGAAAAACCCGTTAAGCCCGATACCCTCTTAAAAGCCGTCGCAGACCATATTCAGTAAGACACTTTTTCAATGGGATTAACATCTCCTCCTTTCAAAGGGACGGCCGGGCCGACAAACCAGGTCGTCCCTTATTGTCTTCTAAGGGAAAAAAAGAAGGCAGAGGGCTGACAGCCCTCTGCCGCGCTTTCCATCCATTTAAGGTGGAGAGAGGAAGAGGTCTATTTCTTTACCAAGCCGAGAAGGACGGCCCCTATGCTGATCAGCAGCATCGAGGACGAAGACGGCAGGGCAGGTACAGCCGAACACGGCGCCGCAAAGACCACGCCGTTCAGCAGCCCTAAAAAAATCCATCCGCCAAACTTTTTCATAAGTTCCCTCACGCTTCTCAAGGAGTTTTATTTTACACAATATAGAGTGCCGACTTACTCCATCTCCGGTTTGAGCTTTTCCCGAAGGGCCTGATTTTCCCGCCGCGTGGCCTCCAGATCAAAAATCAGGTATTTAAGGCCAAGCCGCAAATAATCCAGCGAATGCTGAAGATTGTTAAACTGAGTCTGGAGTTTTTTGTGATTTTCGCTGCTTCGGCGAGCCAGCAGGAAGAGTTTTTCTTTTTGCGGAAGCGGCAGGTCGGCGTTGTTGAGCAGTTCTTGAATTTTCTTCTCAAAATTGGATTCCAGCATAGTTCACCCCCAAAAACAGTCCTTGTTTATATACTCCGAAGCCGGCAAATCAGATTTTGTTTCGGACGGATGCGGCGGGCATCCCTTTGCTTTTTAATTTTCTTTTTTCCCCCAAAGCCATCACGTGTATTATAGCACAAAGCCCATTTCAGATGCCGAAAACCTTCCCAGCCCGCCCGTTTTTGCCTCCTAAACAATGGTTTCAAAAAAAACAGACCCATTTTATAGGAACCGAAGGAAAAAATTTTTGCGGGCTCAAGGGTAACCCAAAAGAAAAGAGGAACGGATGGATACACTTCTCTATCTCTTTTACAGACAAGAAGATACGGATTGTTTTTTCGATCGGACAAAACATTCTTGACAACCTGCACACCGTCTGGTTTACTGATTTCCCAAAGCGGGCGATTAGCTCAGCTGGTTAGAGCGTACGGATCACACCCGTAAGGTCACAGGTTCGAATCCTGTATCGCCCAGTATAACCCCTCGTAAACAAAAGATTTATAATTGACGTATTTTATGTCCAACTTGTCGCCTTTCAATCGGAGACAATTGTTTCTGCTTCAATACATTAGTTCCAGAATCAAACTTCCAGGGGAATTCAAACTACAGGAACCTTCTGTGTCTGTAATTCAGAAAAAATAATTCTTGACTATTATTGTCTATAAGATA
>CALMLO010000007.1 GCA_937868095.1 uncultured Phycisphaerales bacterium
TCAATTCTTTGATAATCCTGTGCAATCTGAACTAGACGCAGATGATTTTGATTAAGAGCCTCTAATGCTCTGTTGAAACCCTAAAGATTTTCATACAGGACGTCCGATAAATGAGGCATGAAAACCTCACAAAACAAACGAATTATGACCCAATCGCCGGTCGCATTGGCTCAGATGGCCCTGAAAGTGGCCCAGGATGGGATCGAAACCTATTCGTCCCATTTCTCCCGCAAAGACTTTACACAACCTCAGTTGTTTGCCATTCTGGCCTTAAAACAATTCTTCAGCACCGATTATCGCGGCGTGATCCAGTATCTGCACGACTTTTCCGACTTACGCCAGGCTCTCAAACTCAAACGGGTGCCTCATTACTCGACCTTGTGTTATGCCGAAAAAAGGCTGCTAAAAAAGGGGCTTTTGAAACCCTGTTAAACGCCACTTTGAACCATGCGCGTCAGATGAAATTGATCCCTAAGCGACCTATTGGGGCCGTCGATTCGACTGGGATGGAAAGCCGCCATGCCTCCCGTTATTATGTACATCGGGTGGGCTATAAACGGTTTTTACGGTATTCCTGGCCTAAAATCACGGCCGTCTGTGAGGTGAATACCCACCTATTTGCCGGATGGATCGTCACCCGGGGCCCCAGCAATGATTCGCCGCAATTCATTCCAGTCATGAAACAGGCGGCGGAGGGGATCCACTTCACGGCAGCATTGGCCGATGCGGCCTATGATGGGGAGCATAATCATCGGTTTTGTCGTGAAGACCAACAGATCGAACAAACGAGGATTCCGTTAAATCGTCGCCGGGGACGCAAATGGCCCAAAGAACCTTATCGGCGTCAGATGAAAACCCAATTTGACAAAGAGCTTTATAAACAACGGTCTCAAATCGAGAGCGTTTTCTCTCGCCATAAACGGTTAATGGGTTCGGCTTTACGCGGCCGAACCGAGACCTCCCAGAAACGGGAATGCCTCTATCGTGTATTAACGCACAACCTGATGATTCTCAGGTGTGCCTAAAAAGGATTTCAACAGAGCATTAGAGGCTCTTAGTCAACATCGGCTCTCCTTTCCTACAATGTCTTTTTTGTCCATTAGACAAGTCGGAAGGATGAGCCATTTTTATTTACAGTATCTGTTGTTAAAGAGCTAAACCGATGTCATTTTTCTTGGAAAGTACAGTCAGTGAAGGACTTGAGGGATATTATCCCCATTCATGAAGCCCATATCGGCAACTTTCTGCGGCGCTGGTACTGCCCAACTCGATCAATGACCGATCGTTGCAAGCGCTGCGGGAAAAACCGTATATCTACGGAATTTTGAGGGAAAGCGAGAGTATGGCATGGAAATTTATTGGCCATGCCGCAGCGATTTTTGTAAAATTATCCATGCAGAGTTAGATGGGAATCGTATTTTTCAGCCGCGTAAATGGGAACTATCAGTCAAAATGAGTACTCTATGCACTTGACAAAACGTCCTGAAAAGTATTACGGAGGAGATCCCTGGACCATCGTGGAGGAAGGTTTTCACCCGGAAAAACAACGTCTCAGTGAATCCATTTTTTCGGTGGCCAACGAACATATGGGTGTCAGGGGCTATTTTGAAGAGGGCTACAGCGGCGATCATCTGCTGGGCAGCTATTTCAATCACCTCTATGATTATCTTGCGATCAGCCATGACCAGCTTTTTAAGGGCATGATCACTAAAAGCGGCGTGATGATTAATGCGGTTGACTGGCTGTATACGCGCATCAGCATTGATGGGGAGCCGCTAGACCTTGCCGTGGCCCGGGTCAGCGATTTCAAGCGAGTTCTGGACATGAAAACGCTGGTGTATACCCGGTCATTTGTCTGGCATCTTCAGTCCGGCCGGCAGATACAAATGACGTTTATACGCTTTTTGAATATGCATACGACGAAAATGGGCTGTCAGCGCATAGTTTTTAAGCCGTTAAATTTTTCCGGAAACGCCGACATCGTGCTTGGGCTTGACTTTGCTACGCGTTATGAAATTGCTTCCGGCTGGACTCAGACACAAACGACCGGTTCGGCGGATTCAGACAAGGGGGAAAATTTCTGGAAGGAAGTCAAAAAGGACTCAGACGACAGAGGATGTCGGATTCTGGCACAAACAAAGGGGACGGGCTTTCAGCTGTATTCGAGCTTTCGCATGCTGACCGGGCAATCCGTTGCGCCGCGCGTGCTGTCACGCGATAAATTCATCGGTCTTGGATTTTCCTTGTCCCTGGATGAAAACAAGGTAATCTGTATCGATAAGATCGTTTTTAATCAGTGGGCGAAGAACGACCACACCGAGGAAAACTGGGAACATGCAAGTACATCAGCCGCGATGTATGCAGAGGTTACTTTTGAGACAGCCCACAGTCAGCATGTCCGGTTCATGGAACGGATGTGGGATCGTTTTGGTGTTGACATTGACGGAGACGACGACGCGCTGCAGGGCCTGCGTTTTTCCATCCTGTCATGCTATCAAACCTATCATGGAGAAAATCCCCGTTTAAATCCGCTTTGCAAAGGCCTGACGGGAGAGGTTTATTTTGGCTGGGCGTTCTGGGATACGGAAATCTACTGTCACCGATTTCATTTGTTTGTCAATCCCCAGGCGGCCAAGAATCTGCTGATGTATCGCTATCACACGCTGGGGGAGGCACTTCGGCGCGCCCGGGATCTGGATTGTCAGGGCGCCCGATATCCGTTTGCCACTGTTTCAGGATATGAGGACTCGGGGACCTGGCAGCATGTGGACCTGGAACACCATATCAGCGGGGCGGTCGGCTATGCGATCTGGCAATATGACAAGATTACCCAGGATAAGGAGTTTTTGTATAAGGAAGGCATTGAGATGCTTCTTCAGATTTCCCGATTCTATGCAAGTGCGGGCGATTACAGTCCTTTGAACGGTGATTTTGGTCTGTACGGCGTGATGGGGCCGGATGAGTTTCATATGATGGTTAATCACAACTTCTATACAAATTACCTGGCGAAGAAAATATTTCTCTTTACGCTTGAGGTGCTGGAAGAGATGAAACGAAATGCGCCGGACCAATACGATTTTGCCATCCAGAAAGTCGCCCTGGATCCCGCGGAACCGAAGGTCTGGAACGACATGGCCCAAAAAATGCGCATTCATCAGGAGCCGGATACAAAAATATTTGAACAGCACGCCGGCTACTTTGACCTTCCGCATGTGGAAATTGCCGACATTTCGATGAACGATATCCCCATTTACAAAAACTGGGCGTATATCCGCATCTTTCGGAAAAATATGATTAAGCAGCCGGATGTGCTGAACCACATGTTTTTCTTTAGTGAAGATTTTACTCTGGAGGAAAAGAAGGCCAATTATGACTTTTACGAGGCCCGTACCATTCATGAGTCCTCTCTGTCGCCTTCGCTTCATTCTATTTTAGCGCTGGAGTTGGGAATGACCGAACAGGCCTATGCGTTTTTTACCTATGCGGCCCGACTGGACCTGGATAACTATAACCGCAATACCGAACAGGGCCATCATGCGACGTCCGCCGCAGGCGTCTGGGCGAATTTGGTTTGCGGTTACGGCGGTATGCGCAGCGACGGCCCTGTTCTTTCTTTTCGTCCCCAGATTGCCCAGGCCTGGAACTATTACCAGTTTAAGGTATATTATCGAGGGAGCATGATGGAGGTTATGGTGGACAAAACCCAGGCGACGTTTCGGTTGAGGGAAGGCAAGCCCGTTGAAATCAAGATATACGATACATTATATCGAATTGATTCAAAAGGCGTGCGGCTCCCTTTACTGTCTCAAACCCTTTAAACCAAGGAGGCGATGTATGAAAAATGCATACTGGATTGTGCTGGTGCCGGGGATCTTTTTTGCGGAGGCCTATGCGTTTTCGCCTTATGAAAATTATTTATTGTCAGGAAAACCTACGCATGCGGGTTTAATCGCTCGCGCCAAGTCCGGTCAGGAAGACCTTCTGTCTGAACGGCTGTTCAAGTTATGCAAGGACAGGAAAAACGGAAAGATTAAGCAGGCGGGGATATCGAATCCGTCGGTTTTTAAAAGGCAGATACAGGGCGAAACATGGTTTCTGGTTTCTTTTCAATATGCAGGGGATAAACCCTATTTAACGGCGGCCCAATCATTCGAAACAGCCGTTCCCGAACTGAAAGATTTGATCGATCCGCACCCGCGAGCGGCGCGATACGGCCGCTGCTGGCTGCAGATGGAATGGATCAATTATATTCGCGGCCTCGATACAGAGCGGGAACCCACTCAAGTCCTGTCGATGGTCACAACGATAAAACCTGAAAAAGAAAGTGACTACCGCAGTCTACACCAGACCGTCTGGCCAGGCGTGGTTGACCAAATGATTCGAGGAAACAACCGTAACTTTTGCATCTTTCTGGCAGAAATCGGAGATACATTGTATGAGTTTTTCTACCTGGAGTATATGGGCACCGATTCTGAACAGGATGATCAGATGAACAAAGAAGACCCGGTGAATCAGCGATGGTGGGCTCAGACAGGCCCCTGTCAGCAGCCCCTCCCGGGTGAAACAGAGATTTGGGCGTCTATGATTCCAGTCACAGATTCAACGCTTCAGAAGGAATCAAAAAATGATTAAGGCGCCGGTTGTTCTGCCTCTGGGTGTAACCATGCATCCGCTGGATGTCTGGGTATTTGCGAGCTATCTGGTGGTTCTTCTGTCCATTGGTGCATTTGTGAGTTATCGTCATCGCAAAAGCGAGGACTTGTTTCTGGGCGGTCGTTCGATGGGGTGGGGCAATGTAGGTTTAAGCATATTTGGAACCAACATCGGACCGACGTTTTTAATCGCCACCTGCGGAGCCGGGTATACCACCGGCATGGTGACGGCCAATTTTGAATGGATGGCGTGGATCTTCCTGTTTTTGCTGGGCATGGTATTTGTGCCGTTTTACCTGAATACGAAAATATCCACGATGCCGGAATTTATGAATAAGCGTTTTGGCCGCGGCTGTTATACTTTCATGTCTTTCTATGCCCTGCTGGGCACTGTTGTTTTGTGGATTGGCGGCACTTTGTTTGCCGGCGGTGCTTTGCTGTCTCAGCTTCTGGGCTGGAAGTTGATGTCCTGTATCTGGCTGCTGGCCGCCATTGCCGCCAGTTTCACCATTGCCGGGGGCCTGGTGGCGGTCATGGTGACCGATTCGTTTCAATCTATTCTGATAATTATCGGGGCAGCCCTGCTTTCCATCATTGCGGCAAGCCGATTGGACTCCTTTTCCTCCCTGGTTCATGTTCAATGCGGCAACACCCCTTCGGAATTAACATGGAAACTGCTGCATCCGGGCGGTTCGGACAATCCCTGGTATGCGTTTGTCCTGGGGTACCCTGTTCTTTCGCTGTGGTTTTGGTGTTCGGACCAGACGATTGTGCAGCGTGCCCTGGGCGCCCGGAATTTGAAGCAAAGCCAGGGGGGCACCTTATTGGCGGCATTTCTTAAAATCACTCCGCCGTTTATCTTTCTGCTGCCAGGTATTTTCGCCGCTCAGCTGCTGCCCGGCATTGAAGACGATAAACAGGTGTTTTTAAGCATGGTAAATACCTTTCTGCCGGCGGGGCTGGTCGGGTTGAGTATTTCAGTTCTTGTTGCGGCGGTGATTTCAACTCTGGATTCCGGGCTCAATTCATTCAGCACCATATTCACACTGGATCTCTACAAACGCTGGATAGCCCCGACGGCTACAGAGCATCAAATCAAACAGGTGGGACGCATCACCACCGTCGCTTCGGCGTTCCTTGCCGTAGGGATTGCCTGGTTTCTCAGCAAAGTCGAAGGAACCAATCTGTTTAATCTGTTCCAGGGGATTATCGGGTATATGGCTCCTCCGGTCTCGGCTGTTTTTGTGCTGGGCATTTTCTGGAGGCGTTCCACGGCGACAGCGGCTCTGCTGACGCTGATCGTCGGCTCGATGGTTTCCTTATCCATCGGGTTCTGTGATATCACCAATGTGTTCGCCAATGAGGCCGGAGAGGATATTTTCCCGCATTTTCTCCTGTTGTCGTTTTATTTGTTCTGCGGGATCGTGCTTTTTATGATCTTAACCTCCCTTGTCACGCGGCACAGCGATTCGGAGACGCCGCTACCGACGCTGCGTCAGACATATCGTGAAAACCCGGGACTGGGCCGGGCCGGACTCATCGGGTGGGCTGTTCTGGCCGTTATTATGGTCGGCTTGTATCTGTTCTTTCAGTTTGGGATGAAGGCATAATGAATCGGCGAAGAAAAACCGGCGCGAAGAGATGGATGCTTACAAACGCAGCGATCTTCGTTATCCCGTTTTTGGGAATCGGCTGTGCAATCCTGCCGCAACAGACGCAAACGGAATTTTATGTCTCGCCTGACGGCAATGACTGTGCGGCCGGAAGTCTGGACCGGCCGTGGCGGACCTTGCAGCACGCACGCGACCAGATTCGAACGATCAACAAAAACATGCAGCAGGATATCATTGTATATCTTCGCGGCGGTATGTACATGCTGGACGGGACTTTCGAATTGACGCCTTTCGATTCAGGCACAAACGGGCATTGGATTATCTATAAGGCGTTTCAGGATGAGGTTCCCATTTTGAGCGGTGCGGTTCCGGTTGCCGGATGGACGCGGCATGCCGGTGATATCTGGAAGGCCCGGCTTGTCAGAGACAAAAAACTGCGGGCTTTGTATATCAATGGGAAAAGAGCCGTCATGGCAAGACAGCCCCAGGGAGTGTTCGGGCAAGGGGGATACGGGACATTTCACATCACCGGCAAGGAGCCCTGGGCCTCCACTGCCGGGACGGAATATGCCGGGATCAAATTTAAACCCGATGAGGTCGGCGTGTATAACAATCCTCGGAATGTCGAACTGTTTCAATCCAATGTGTGGAGTGAGCCGATTTTATGCGTGGAAGACATGTTTTCCGAAGAGGGGTATACCGTCGTCTTGCTTCAGCAGCCGTATGGTGCGATTGCGCTGAATATGAGCTGGGTTCCCTTCCGGGCAACCCCCCGCCCCGATCGCCCGATCTATATCCGCAATGCCTATGAACTGCTGGATGAGCCGGGAGAGTTTTACTTCGACGATCAAACCCATATGCTGTACTACTATTCCCGCGGCGAGGATATGACAACCGCCGAGGTGTATGCTCCTGTCGTGGAAGGGCTTGTCCGCATTCAGGGAGACAGTGCCTCATCGCGAGTCCGGAATATTCAGTTTTACGGCCTGACCTTTGCCTATGACGATTACCTGCTGTCTTCCCTGGGCAATTCTCGCGGCTGGGTCAGTGTGCAGAGTCTGTCTCAATTTACCCGATACATCAAGGACGGCAACTGGCATCTGAATCATTACAACGACATCACGATTCCCAAGGGCACGGTCAACGTGTGCAATGCCGAGTCAATTCGGATCGAACGAAATCGCTTTGAGCACCTGGCAAGCGCCGTGGCATTGAGTCTGGAAAATGATGTGGTCAATACCACTGTGATCGGCAATACCTTTGGAGACTTGATGGGAACATCGGTCAATGTAGGTCATCCCCAGCATTACAAAATTGGGGATGGGGAGCAATTTTCTGACGGCGTAGAGGGAGTCTGTAAAAATATCCTGATCTCCAATAACTTTGTTTGCAATGCCTGTCTGGACTTTCGGCAGATAGAAGGAATGACCGGCTTTTTTGCGGAAAACGTAAAGATTGTCCATAATGAGATCAGCGGCACACCTTATGGCGGTCTTGCCCTGGGCTGGTGGTGGGGCAATGCCCAGATTCCTCCGTCGACGGTTGCCAAAAATAATTCTATTTTGTACAACCGCATCGGCAGCACGCACCGTGCACTCAACGACGGGGGGATTATTTATGTGCTGGGCGAGCAGCCCGATTCGGAAATTGCTTATAATTACTGTTATGACGGTCCCCGATGTATTTACCCGGATGACGGGTCGGCCTATTGGAACATTCATCATAATGTCATCCTGAATCGCCAGGATGAATCCTCGCCGCATAAAGAGCTCTGGCTGCACATCTGGTCAAAGAACTGCCATGACATGACCATCGACCACAATTTCGTCAAAGCCGACAACGTCCGCAACGAGGGGACCCGTTGTCCGGTCACCCGCACGATAGTGGAACCCCTGGCGCCGGAATGGTCACCTCCGGCCCGTGCGATTATTGATGCGGCCGGTCTTGAGCCCGCCTATCAGGATATTCGACCCCGATCAGAATCCGATTAGGAAAGACAAACAGTCCATGAAGCCGCTGTGGAAAAAAAATTGGCCCCAAACACGACAGCATTTTATAGACTGGTGGAAGTGCCGCGGACTGGTGCTGGGATGCTGGGGCACGGGGATCGACAGCGACGGCCCGCCTCATGCGGATACAGCCAGACCTTCTTCAGCGGCCGATCCGGAACAGTATCATACGGATCCAAAGTCAGTCGCTGAAAGAATCCATTATGAAATGGCCCGCAAGGTCTGGCCGGCGGATGTGCTCCCGGCGGCATGGCCGGACATCGGCACGGTGAGCTTGGCGCCCTTTCTGGGAGCTGTTCCGAAGTATGAACGAGACAACATTTGGTATCACTCCTGCATCGCCGAGCCCGAGACCCATCCGCCGCTTCGCTATGAGCCCGATGCCCCCTACAGCCAAATGCTCCAAGCGGTTCTTCGAGCCGTGCTCGCCCGCAGCGGGGGACATTATTTTGTGGGAATGTCTGCGATTGTACCCAATCTGGACGTCTTAGCGGCCTTGCGAGGAACCGAAAATCTGCTGATGGATATCCTGGAGCGTCCGGCGTGGGTTCACCAGAAACTTCAGGAGATTGAAACGGCCTATCGGCAGGTGTTTGAAGACCTGTATGACATTATCAAAGATGAAGACGGCAGTATGGCGTTTGGTTATTTTATGCTCTGGGGGCCGGGTAAAACAGGTCTGCTTCAGTGTGATCTGGCGGCGATGCTTTCTCCGAAGATGTTTGATGATTTTGTGGTGCCTTATCTGAAGCAGTCGGTGAATTATCTGGATTATTCGATGTTTCATGTGGATGGGCATCAATGCCTGGCCTTTGTGGACCCCCTGCTTGAAATCGAAGGATTGCAGGCGATTGAATGGACTCCAGACCCGCAGGTTCCGCCGGGGGGCTCTCCGCACTGGTACGATCTGTACAAAAAAATTCTCCAGGCCGGCAAAGCCGTGTGGGCTGCCAATTTGGATGCGGATGAGGTGATTCCGCTGCTGGATGCCATCGGGCCTGAAGGAGTGTATCTGAATGTCGTCTCCGCCAGGGGTAAACCAATCACCCCCCGGCAGATGGAGCGGCTGGCAGAAAAGATTGAACCCTATCGCGGCTGAGGGAGCGGCTCTCACATTCGTCCCGGCTGAATGCCTGCATCGCGCGGCGGCACTTCCATGGCAGCGGGGATGACCCCCAGGAGCAGGCAGCTGCCCGGGCTGCGAGGGTTGAAGGTAATTTCTCCGGCCGGAAATGTGAAGATGTGCACATTCACTCCTGGCGTCTGCTCAATCTGAAGTGCGTTTTGCAGGGTGCATTCGACCCCGCCGTATTTGGCGGCCTGGCTGTCGGTGTCAGGATTCGGCGGTTTTGCCCAGATATCGCGGTCTTCATTGAAGTAGCCGACCAGGATTTTCACGGGGCTTTGTGTTCTTAAACGGACGGGCTTAATCTGTCCTGCCTTGCCGGCGGTATGAGACAAGCGGATGCCGGTGAGGCCTTCGAGTTCTTCCGCCACCTGGAGGATGCGGTAGTCGCGGTCCAGAAAGGGCTTGGCGCCGACGCGCACCTTATACATTTCACAGTCCTGGCTGAGAAGTTCAAAGGGAACCCCCTGAAGTCGCGGGATGGTTTGGCGGGGCTGCTGTTTGGTGTCAGAAAGCCCGGCCAGTTGAGACTGAAAGTCCTCCAGTTCTTTTTCATAGAGCGGCAGCATGTGTTCCCAGTGGTAGTAATAGGGCTGATTGTCTTTCATTCCGCGAATGGGAATACGGCGATGACCTGTTTGCAAACTGTTGGCATACCGGTAGAACGTGCGGGTCCGTTCCATCAGAGCCCGGTAGTGATCCAGACTTTTTTCGAGATGTTCTTTGGCTTTGTGCATTCGTTCGGGATTTCGGCTGAGGTTATACTCCAGGACGAAAACGGCAGCCCGCGCCTTTTCGGCATAAAAACGGCTCATCAGCTCAATACAGTGCATATCATTTCGAAGCCGCTCAAACTCCTCCTGATTGCGTGTAATCAGCGGGGCCGCCTGTTCAATCGCCTGTACAGCCGCTTCCGCGCGGCGGACGGCTTCCTCGACGACGGAGATGGGGGTTTCGCCCTGATGAGGTTCACCGGCCCATTCTTTTCGGGCATATTCATCGAGACGTTCGCCGGGAGGGGCAAACCATTCCCACAAGCCGCTGACTGGACCATACGGTTTGGGATTGACCAGCTGATCCAGGAACATGCCCAGCGATAAGGTTTGGCGATTGCCTTCTGTGATACCCAGGCGGCGGAGCAACAGGGGAGCACAGTATCCGGATTCATTATAGGCCTTGAGGATCTGTTCGGCGGCCTGGGGATCGCCGTACATCTCATTCAGCCGCCGGATCCAATAGCGATGGTCCTGATCCGGGTCTCGGTCCGTGCACCACAGGTAGCGGGCCCAGGCCTCAAACCAGATCCAGTCGCGCTGAATCTGTTGGAGAGGGGGTTCAACCTTATCCGGTGCATTGGGCCAGTCCCAGTAGGCCAAGGGATACAGGTGCACGCCCTGAGCGCCCAAGCGGTCACGGCAGGCCAGCACACAGCGTCGGATGAAGTCCTGAGCGCCGTAGCGAAAGGGCTCCAGATTGGAAAGCAGGTGTACATTGACCACATGGGCTGAACCTAAACGGCTCATATCCAGATGCACCTGCTGCCACCGCCCCCGCGGCTCAAAGGTGGTCAGGGATTCACCATTGTACTTGGCCATGGTGTAGAGATTCGTATAGTGCTTCAAAGCGGATTCCATCATCTGTTTGATGTTGCCGACCGCATGGGCACGCACTACGATCGGGGGCTCCTCCGTCTTGCCCAACGCGGTCATGGCCTGTTTGACGGCCGGGATAATCGTTTCATTCATCCAAGCCTCTTGATTGTCCTGCCCTCGCAGGGCCTCGCCCAGACAGACCAGCAACCCTACATTGGGGTACATCTCCATGAATTTGGCGATTGACTTGCGATTATAATCAGCAGTCAGTTTCGTGGGAGCTGCATGCTGGGTTTCGATGTTGTGGTGTTCGGCAAAGGGCTTGGACACAAAGATGTTATAAAACATCTGGATAACCCAGATGCCTCGCTTGTCCGCTTCTTCAGTCAACAGACGGTACATCTCCACGTTGCGCTGATAGATCTCTTCAGACACTTCCAGGGCATACGGATAATCCTCCAGTTTGACCAGGGAAGCGAAGGGATGACCGTTCCACAGGTAGAGGGTGTTCATACGGTTAGCAACCAGGAAGTCCAGGAACTCGATCCACTGGTCCTTGTCATAGAAAAAGGGAAAATTTTCGGGTGTGTACGGATACTCATAGGTTTGACGACCTGGCAAAATAGACGGCAGCTGCATCCCAATGCAGGGGCCGCGCAGCCGAAATGTCGGCACTTCGGTAACATCCAGCACTCTGGGCCATTGGCCGGCTTCTTTGGTCCGGTCAATCAACTCCAAAGCCCCATAGAGGGTTCCGGAATCGCCGTACCCCTCAATGCGGTAGGCGCCTTCGGCGTCCCGATAAAGATGAAAGCCCTCAGGGGTACGGTCGCCTTCGACCCTGTCCAGTTTGTCACTGCTGAGGATAATGCGGGCGGCGCCAAACGTGCGGAGATTTTCTCGCAGCCGTTGCGAAGCGTATCTCAGCCGGGGTGCGTTCTGCCCCCTGATTTCGATGGACAGGCCGGCAGGATCTTGCCGGCTAGAGGGGCTCCGTTCTTCGATCGCGAAGGCCGTTGTGAAACTCATGACAAAACAAAGCGGTATAATGCAGAGCACTTGTTTCATGGCAAATCAGTCTCACATGATTAACGCCTTTATTTTTATTGTCTGCAACGTTAAAGAAGCACTTTTCCAAGCGGGACTATCCAGCAACCGAGAAGGTTTATGAACTATTCACAAGTCGATGGGAGTCGCGATATTCCCTTGGCGTGCAGTGACAGAGTTTTTTGAAGGAGGAATTGAATCGGCTTAGCGAGTTAAAGCCGGATTCAAAAGCGATCTCAAGAACTTTTTTTCGAGATGTGACCAGCAAACGTTGTGCATGTTGTACCCGGTGTTGGATTACAAAGTTGTTTATCGTGACGCCGAAGGTTTTTTTAAAAGCGTACGCTGCATAATACGGATGCAGACCTGCTACGGCGGCTATGTCCGAAAGGCAGATCTGCTCGGTATAATTCTGTGCGATGAATTTTGCCATGTTTTCAATTTTATTGAAATTTTGAGTTCCGACGTGCCTTACAGGGTACCCCGGTGCACACGAGTCAGATACGGCTTTCCTGTTTTCCAGGTTCATGGCCATGCGCAAAAGACGGGCCCTTATTTCGAGCAATACAATTTCATGGATGGACGTTGACTCCTGATTGATGTCTCGAAACCATTGTTCGAATAAATTTTTATCCTGAACAAAAGCAGATGCCTCGGATTCCTGTAAAATCCGTCCGTTTAGAATTTGAGTTGAGAACTTTTCCGGCATACCCCAATTGAGTATCCAAGGAAGCGGAATCGTGATAACAAAATAGGATTTCAAGTCTGAAAAATCCACGATCTGGTGGGGGACGGCGGCCCAAAATAGGGCGAGATTTCCGCCGTAGATTGACACCCGTTCTCCCCCAAAAAGATAGGTCAGGGTTCCCTTTTCAAAAAGATTTAACTCTATTTCAGAGTGCTTATCGGGACGGTTCATCAGCATAGGTTCCCACTTTTCACAGGTGAAACCATAAGGAGTGAATTCTTTCCGATCATGATTAAAATGTTCCATAAATCTGAGTATATAATAAGTTATTTCTCAAATCAAGGAGGAATATGTTATTTTTCTTTAGTATAATTATGTTTTTAGCAATGATACACGTGAAAACAGGACATTTGAGACATAGATATGCTTTAGAAGAAAGGCGGGTCTATCCTTAAAAAAGGACGGGTTTCCACTCTTTGAATTGTTAGTAATAATTTGGAAGGGTTAAAGAACCTATGCGAAGGGTCCTGGGTCGGTCAAATCTTATCTTAGACCAAACGGGGATGGCCGTACACCCGTATTTGGACAAAGATAGTTGACATTTTACAGCCGAGGACATACCCTTCAGGTCAATAACTTCCCGCAAATCAAGATGCAGCTCGTTTTTCAAAAGGCACTTAACCGCGCAGAAACGAGAAATTTCAATCGAGAGCAGTATAATTGGCTGGAAAAACGGATAGGATCAGATTTTTTATGGAAAATGGATGACATTTTGGATCTTAAACAAGGATCGTATATGGAAATTATGCAAAAAAAAATCACTTTGGGTTTGATTATAGGGACCCGCAATATCTTCAATGCCCAATTGGCATCGGCCGCACGAGATAAGCTGCTGGCACTGCTTGACAATCTGGGATTCGGATATGTCATACCGGGTGCGAATGCAACACCCGCCGGGGTGATCGAAACACGTGCGGACGCAAAGATTTGCGCTGAGCTTTTTAAGGCCCATCGGGATGAAATTGACGGCATTATTGTCGTGCTGCCCAATTTCGGCGATGAGCAGGGAATCATCCAGACCCTGGAATTGGCCAATCTGAATGTGCCGGTGCTTGTTCAGGCATGCAATGATGAGATGGACAAGGTCGATGTGAAAAGCAGACGAGACGCGTTCTGCGGCAAGATTTCCGTCTGCAATAATCTGTATCAATATCATATTCCGTTTACGGATACCACAGCGCATACCTGCGATATTGACGGTGAACTTTTTAAACAGGATGTACAGTCTTTCGCGGCCGTATGCCGGGTCGTAAAGGGACTGTGGAATGCACGGATTGGTGCCTTCGGGACCCGGCCGGGGGCTTTTCAGACGGTGCGATACAGCGAAAAAATCCTGCAGGCGTCGGGGATTACGGTAGTCCCTGTGGATTTGTCCGAGATTATTGCCCGAGCCCAGGCGAAGGATGAAAAAGCAGCGGCGGTGAAAGAAAAACTGGCGGCCATCAAAGCATACGGAAAGATTCCATCAGACATTCATGCCCAAAGCGTGCTCCGACAGGCAAAACTATCGGTGGTATTTGATGAACTGATGGAAGAGCATGAGCTGGATGCCAGCGCCATACAATGCTGGAACTCCATCGAAGAGCACTATGGATGTGCGACCTGCCTGTCGATGTCCATGATGGGCGAGCGTTATCTTCCCAGCGCCTGCGAAGCAGATGTGACCGGTGCCGTTTCGATGTATGCGCTCCTGCTGGCAAGCGGTTCCATCCCGGCACTCCTGGACTGGAACAATAACTTCGGACAGCATCCGGATCAATGCGTCTGCACACACTGCAGCAATTATCCGAAGTCGTTTATGGGAAACAAAATTGAAATTTCCAAGTTGGATGTTCTGGGTACTGTAATTGACCGCGAGAAATGCTTTGGTGCCATCAAGGGCAAAGTGGCCGGCGGTTCCATGACCTATTTCAGAGTCTCCACGGACGATACCAAAGGCAGGATAAAATCCTACCTGGGAGAGGGGCAGTTTACCAATGATTCATTCGGGATGGATGGAGGCATCGCGGTATGCCGGGTGAAAAACCTGAGAGCGCTGCTTAGCTATCTCTGCCAAAACGGTTTCGAGCATCATGTGGCGATGACACGATCTCACTGCGGACGGGTGCTCCAGGAGGCGGTTTCCAAGTATCTTGGATGGGATCTGTATTATCATCAATAAAGCGGATACAGAGAAGTTTTTGAACATGCAGCCAAAGGATCAAAAGAGAATCGCAGACCGGTCGGGGCGGCTTGGCACTACAGCAGCCATCGGGTTGATTTTCCTCGCCGGACTATCCGCCTGCGGAGAAACCATCCGGGCGGAACAATGGGGCGTATTGGAGGCGGCTTCCTGCACGGCCAAAGTCCTCCGCGGCTTGGTTTTACGATGGATGAAAGTTCAGGAACGTGATGAATGCAATGACTGAACACCGGCTGATCATGAAATCGATTGAGTACCGGATCCGGCTGCTCGGCTGTATCAAGAAAGCCAAAGCGGGACATACGGGCGGGAGTTTGTCGTGTGTGGATATCCTGAACGTTTTGTACAATTGCGTGTTGAATATTTCGCCGGAGACCGTTCATGATCCCAGGCGGGATCGTTATATCCAGAGCAAGGGACATTCGGTGGAGGCGCTGTATGTAGTGCTGGCGGACAAAGGGTTTTTCCCGGATTCGGATTTGGATACCTTCTGCCGGTTTCGGTCGCCCTATGTCGGGCATCCCACACGCAAAATCAAGGGAATCGAGCAGAATACCGGCGCCTTGGGGCATGGACTGGCCTTCAGTGCAGGCGCTGCCCTGGGCGGGAAACTGGATGGTCTCGGCTATCGTGTTTTCACTTTGCTGGGCGACGGCGAATTAGCGGAAGGTTCCAACTGGGAATCGATGATGACGGCTGCCCATTATGGTCTGGATAATCTGACGGCCATTGTTGACCGTAATCAGCTGCAGATAACCGGCCGCACCGAGGAGGTCTGTGCCCTGGAAAACCTGTCTGACAAATTCACTGCCTTCGGGTGGTCTGTGCGCGAGGTGGATGGCCACGATGTTGCGGCCCTCAGGGAGGTTTTAAGCGCAACGCCCTTCTCGGTCGGTAAACCGAGCATGGTGATTGCTCATACGATCAAGGGCAAGGGCGTCAGTTTTATGGAAAACAACGCCCAGTGGCACCACGGCGTCCCCAGTGATGAACAATATGAAAGTGCGATCCGGGAACTCAAGTCGCAGATGCAGGAGATGGGAGTATGACCCTACACTCGACCCTTGAGATGGGGAAAGCCAACCTGGATGTGTTCTCCGAAACCCTGCTGGCCCTTGCCGCATCCAATAAAAATATTCTGGTCGTAACCAGTGATTCACGCGGTTCGGGCAAGCTGGTTCCGTTTGCCAGGGCACTGCCCGATCAAATCATCGAGGTCGGGATTGCCGAGCAAAATCTGGTTGGCATAGCCGCAGGTCTGGCCTCCACCGGCAAGATTGTGTATGCGGTCTCGCCGGGCAGTTTTCTGACGGCACGGGCTTTAGAGCAAATCAAAAACGATGTCTGTTACTCCGATCGGCCGGTCAAACTGATCGCCATCAGTTCCGGTGTCAGTTACGGAGCGTTGGGATCTACCCACCATTCTCTGCATGACCTGGCGGTCCTGCGAGCCCTTCACAACTGCACGATTCTTGTGCCGGCCGACAACTTTGAAACAGCCGAAGCGGTTAAGGCGGCCGCCGGGATGTCCTGCCCTGTATTTATTCGTTTCGGGAAACGAGCCATGCCCCATCTCCACAAGCCCGGTACAACTTTTACAGTGGGCAAATCCCTGTTGGTGCGATGCGGAAACGATGTGGCCTTTATTGCAACCGGGGAGACCGTCATCCAGGCGGTGCTGGCTTCCGAGGCACTGGAATACGAGGGGCTTACGGCGCGTGTGATCAGTATGCATACCGTCAAACCCCTGGATGAAAACGCTGTTTTAAAGGCCGGCCGCGAGTGTCGGGCAGTCATATCCGTGGAAGAACACAGTTGTTCCGGCGGACTGGGAGAGGCGTGTGCCTCTGTGCTTATGCAGGCAGGGGTGTCTGTTCCCTTTAGAATAGCAGGGTTTCCGGATGAAGAAACGGTACCGGGCAGTCAATTGGAAATCATGGCCTATTACGGCATTTCTCCGGAAGGTCTAACACAAACCGCCAGGGATTTACTCCAGAGGAAACGCTCATGAATAACACCTATCTTTTGGCAATCGATCAGGGGACAAGCGCTACGAAGGCCGTTGTCTTCAACACTGAAGGCAGGATTGTGGCAAAAGGGACGGAACCGCTGGCCTCTTATTATCCGCAGCCGGGCTTTGTCGAGCAGGAGCCCCTTGAAATATATCAAAATGTCCTGGCGGCTGTGAAGTCCTGCCTGGCTCAGTTTCGGGTCGAAGTATCATCGGATGTAAGCCGAATTCGTACCTGCGGAATCTCCAACCAGCGAGAGACATTCTGTTTATGGGATGCAGAGGGCCGGCCTCTGTGCCCGGCCCTCGTCTGGCAGTGCAAGCGTTCGGTGAATATTTGCAACCGTCTTCAGGGCTCATCTTTGGAACAGGAAATAATCCGTCGAACCGGTTTGATTGCGGATCCCTATTTTTCGGGGACCAAACTGATCTGGTTGTATGAAAATAATCCTGGAATTAAATCCGCCATTGAAGGCGGAGACGCCTTTTTCGGGACTGTGGACACATGGCTTCTGTACAAACTGACGGGAGGTCGAAGCTATTATACAGACTATACCAATGCCTCTCGCACGCTTTTTTTCAACATTGACCACCTGTGCTGGGATCCCTATCTGCTGGCACAGTTTCAACTCTCCGGCCTGAAACTGCCCGAAGCCCGGCCGTCCTCCTTTGACTTCGGCGATACGGATTTCGAGGGTCTGCTGCCATCCCGGATCAGCATCCATGCCCTGATTGGCGACTCCCATGCAGCGGCTTTTGGAGAACGATGTTTTTCGCCCGGGACGGCCAAGGCAACCCTGGGGACAGGATGTTCCATTTTATTAAACACCGAAAGAAAACGCATTCCATGCACCAATGGCATGATGACCACGATTTGCTGGAGTGCCGGCGACCGTGTGGATTACGCCTTGGAAGGAATTATCGTATCCTGCGGTGCGACCATTCAATGGCTGAAAGAGAATCTGGGCCTGATGCATAAAATCGAAGAAAGCGAGGCGATGGCTCGATCGGTACCGAACAGCAATGGGGTCTATTTGATCCCGGCATTCAGCGGGCTGGGAGCACCCCACTGGAATACGGACGTAAAAGCCGTAATCACAGGATTAACGCTTGACTGCAATAAGAACCATATTGTACGAGCGGCCCTCGAATCAATTTCCTATCGGATTAAAGATGTGATTACAGCAATGGAACAGTGCAGCCATATTCCCTTGACACAATTGCGAGTCGACGGCGGCATCAGCAAAAATCAGTTTATCATGCAATTCTTGTCCGATTTGCTCGGAAAAGAGGTTGTCAATATTGGGATACAGGATGTCTCGGCGTTCGGAGCTGCCTGTTTGGCGGGATTACAGAAGGGAATCTTTGAAGACTTAGACCGGCTGCCTCAAAACGTGCTCAATGAGATCAAGTATCGTACCTGCGATCATGGGAACAGCGAGGAAATACAAAAGAACTATGAAGGATGGACGAGGGAAATTGAGCGTCTGAATACACCTGCGACTGTGTACAAGACAGACAGAGAAGCCGGGAAGAAAAGACAGCGGCGGCATCACATTGAGGAAACCGCTGAAAAAAAAGTTCAGGTATTCATCAACAAAGAAAAGTGATCATGCGGAATCTTACTTAAACATTCAGAACGATTCCACTTTCTCAGATGCGGATGAATCTGAAGATTGTGCGGCAGAGGTTCGGACAGATGTGTTTAGCCGGCAGTCGATCTGAATGATCCTTGAAATCATGTGTTCCGGCATTGACGGCGCTTGCAAGAAGGGTCATGAACCTGCGTTGACAAACGCCCTGAGTTGGTTTATAAAATTTACGCAATCCGATAGGGATCCATGCAGGGAGATTTATGAGTACAGAAACCCAATCGACACCGGCTTCTGTCCACACAAGAACCAAATCCACGCTGATCGAACGGCTCGATGCACTTTATGAGTACGATCGTGAGCCCGTCGATGAAAATAAATTGCAGGGGTGGTGGACGTTTATCGCAATGTTTTCCAGCGAGCATATTTCGGGAACGGAATTTGTTCTCGGAACCCTGCTTGTCATGCACGGTGTAACAGCCGTTGATGTGTTTGGTGGGCTGGCGCTGGGCAACCTGCTGGCGGTTCTCAGTTGGGCCTTTATGTGTGCACCGATTGCAGTCAAAGAACGCCTGACGATTTACTGGCAGATCCGCAAAATCGCCGGACCTTATTTGACCATCTTGTATTCCGGCCTGTTTGCGCTGATTCTTTGTCTGCTGGCAGGTTCAATGGTCAATGTTTCTACAACAGCGGTTACTCTGCCCCTGCATATTCCAAGCCCCAACTATGCCGCCGGGCAGACGGTGCCGAGCATCTCCTGGATCCTGATTGCCATCGGGGTCGGAACTGCGATCGCTGTGCTGGCCGTACTGGGCTTCGAACGGCTGGCTCATTTTGCCAAAGTTGTGGCGCCCTGGATGCCGTTTGTATTCTTAGCCGGGGCCATCTCTTCCCTGCCGTCCCTTGGTGTGACCGGATTGGATAACTTCTGGCAGATTGCCAATGAGAAAATCTGGACCGGCGCGGCTTATCCCGGCCAAATGCAGTACGGTTTCTGGCATTGCGTAGGACTGGCCTGGCTGTGTAATATTGCCCAGCATATGGGCATGGGGGATGTGACAATCTTCCGTTACGCCAGAAAATGGCAAATGGGGTTTTGCTCAGCGTTTGGAATGTTCATCGGACACTATCTGGCCTGGATTTGTTCAGGCGTCTTATGTGCCGCCTATGTACACGCTCAAACGGCTGCAGGGGTCGCCGATCCCAATCCTACGCCCGGAAACATCGCTATGTTTGGCGCCGGCTACGCGGGTGTTGTTTGCGTCCTGCTGGCCGGCTGGACCACGGCCAATCCCACGCTGTACCGAGCGGGCCTGGCCTTTCAGGTTGCCACCCCCAACTGGCGCCGCTGGCTGGTTACATTAGTGGCGGGTATTCTGATGATCATCACCGCCTGCATTCCGGCCGTCCTGCACTACCTGGACCGCATTGTGGCTTACTACGGCCTGTTCTTTATGCCGCTGGGAGCGTTTGTCTTTATCGATTTCTGGCTCTTTCCGCGGCTGGGGCTTGCGCGCAACTATGCGGAACGCCGGGGGCTGTTAATCAGCTGGCCGGCGGCTGTGGGATGGTTCGGTTCATTCGGCATCTGTTTTCTTCTGTATGCCAAAGATCGGTACACCTCTATGGCCTGGATCAACAAGCATCTGCCGTTATTCCTGAGCCACTATAAGGCAGATTTATTTCTGCAGGTGCTTCCGGCATGGCTGATCGCGGTGATCCTCTATACCCTATGCAGCCTGATTCAACAAGGATTTAATCCAATTTCGCAGGAGCAGACAAAATGAGAACTCCAGGAAGACACATCCTGCAGGCGGTTTCTTTTGCCGGCCTGGCCTTATCCATCATCCCGGCGTTTCTGGTGTTCGGCGGCCTCTTATCCATGGAGATTTATTTTCACCTGATGGTCGCAGGGATGCTGATGTGGTTTGGTACAGCCATTTTTTGGATTAAGAAAGACAATTTGGGTTAAACCGTTTCATCAGAACCAAAGATGGGTACATGGACAAAAGTGACGCGGTTACGCTGTGAATATCTGGTGAATCCCCTGGGGATTGACCAGACGCAGCCTCGTCTGAGCTGGAACGTCGAATCCAACCGCCGGGGCGTCTTCCAGTCAGCCCGGCGTGTGCGCGTGGCCTCTTCAGCACAGAGTCTTGCCGCAGGCGGCGCTGACTTATGGGACAGCGGGCGAATTGAAGACGACCGTTCCGCGCATATCGTTTATGAAGGAGCCCCTTTAACCTCCCGCCAGACTTGCCATTGGCAGGTTCAAATCTGGGACGACCGCGGGGCATCGGTTCTCTCTGAACCGGCATTCTGGTCCATGGGCCTGCTGGAAGACAGGGACTGGCAGGCCGATTGGATCGCCGCAGACCCGGATTACCTGAATCGCGCCAAACACGCCGTAAAACCCACACTCACGGAACCGGGAACACCGCCCTGGTTTCGTAAAGTCTTTACGGCTAACGGCGCTGTCCGGAAAGCCGCTTTGTATGTCAGCGCCCGCGGCTTATTGGAGATATCCATAAACGGCCGGCGTGTAAGCGATGACCTTTTTGTACCCGAGTGGACCGATTATAACAAGCGGATTCATTACCGCACCTACGATGTAACGGAGAAGATTAGGACCGGCCGAAACGTTCTGGGGGCTATTCTGGGCGACGGCTGGTACAGCGGGTATGTCGGCTGGCAGGAAACGCGAGGTCGCTATGGGCTGCAAAACAGCCTGCTGGTTCAGTTAGAGATCACAACGGCCGACGGCTCAAGACAGATTATTAATAGCGATAACTCCTGGAAATGTGCAGCCGGGCCGATCTTGTCATCGGATTTTATGATGGGCGAAACGCATGACGCCCGCTTCGAACTTGCCGGCTGGGATCAGCCGGACTATGATGATCATGCATGGTCCCCTGTCCGAACCGTAGCGCCGCCGGCTGTTCCGCTGGTCGCTCAGCCCTCAGAGCCCGTTCGAATTACCGAAACGATAGAGCCGGTGTCAGTCCGTGAAAGTGCGCCCGGCGTCTGGATTTATGATCTCGGTCAGAATATTAGCGGGTGGGTCAGATTAAAAATATGCGGTCCTGCCGGGACACGTATTACCCTGCGGCACGGAGAACGATTGAACCCCGACGGCACCCTCTATACCGAAAATCTGCGCCGCGCCAAAGCCACAGATGTCTATATCCTGAGCGGACGGGGCGAAGAAATCTGGCAGCCCCGTTTTACCTTTCACGGTTTCCAGTATGTTGAACTGACCGGACTGGACCGCCGTCCTCCCGAAGGCACAATCACCGGTTGTGTCATTCATTCGGATATGCCGCCGGCCGGAAGGTTTGACTGTTCGCATCCGCTTATCAACCGGCTTTGGCTCAACTGCCTCTGGAGTCAGAAAGGCAATTTCCTGAGCGTGCCAACGGATTGTCCCCAGCGGGATGAACGCCTGGGCTGGACGGGCGATGCGCAGGTTTTTTCCCGCACCGCAAGTTATAACATGGATGTCGCTGCATTCTTCACAAAATGGATGACGGATATCGCAGACGCACAAACACCCGAAGGCATCTTCCCCGACACAGCCCCTCGCTTGCGTGAAGACAGCAATTTTGTCGGACTGGACGGACTGTGCGGAGCGGCCGGCTGGGCCGATGCCGGTATCATCATTCCCTGGATGCTCTGGCGCGTTTACGGGGATACCCGGGTCATCGAGCGCCATTTTGATGCGATGACCGCCTGGCTGGATTATATTCAGCGGACCAACCCGGACGGCATTCGCAGGAATGCACTGGGCAATAACTATGGAGACTGGCTTTGCATCCCCTCCGATACCACCTTTCGCACGCACTCGCCGATGAAAACCCTGCTGGCCACTGCCTACTGGGCCGATGACGCCGCCAAACTGGCCCGGATGGCCAAGGCGATCGGCCGGGATGGGGATGCGGCCCGGTTTCAGGCCGTGTTTGAACGGGTCCGACAGGCATTTCAAAAGGAGTATCTCCGAAACGACGGCCGACTTGCTGTCGAGACGCAAACCGCGTATCTGCTGTCCCTGGCTTTTGACCTATTACCGGAAGAGACCAGGGCCCGCGCAGCAGAACATTTGGTTGAAAATATCAGAAATCTGAACTGGCATCTGAGCACAGGGTTTATTGGGATTCGTTACCTGAACCCAATCCTGACCGCGATGGGACGTGCGGATGCAGCATGGAAACTGCTGTTGAATGAAGACTATCCTTCGTGGCTCTATCCAGTGCTCCATGGGGCCACCACGATCTGGGAACGATGGAACGGGTGGACGGCAGAGGATGGATTTTTCAATCCCCAGATGAATTCGTTTAACCACTACTCGCTGGGCTCTGTTGGGGAATGGCTTTATCGCTGTGCCGCAGGCATTGAATTAGACGCTGACGAAAACGGATTCAAGAAGTTCCTTCTTAAGCCGTATCCCTGCAGCCGATTAGACTATGCCGGGGCGGAATACCGCTCCCTGTATGGATGGATTAAAAGCCGCTGGCAGCGGCAGGGGAATATTCTGACGTATGACATTATGATCCCTGCAAACACAACCGCCCGCGTTTGTGTTCCGAGCGACCCGGGCACATCGATTCAGGAAAACGGCGTTCCCGTTGAACAAGTGACGGGGATTAAGCCGCTGGGTCGCGACAACCAATATGCGGTTTATGAAATTCCTTCGGGCTCTTATCGATTTGTGAGTCATTACTCATTATCGGCAAAGATATAGAGAATGAATGGTATCCAAACGGCATTGAAAGTTTTGTGTTTGCTGATGCTGTTTTCTGCTGCGTCCGGCTGCGTCTGGGTTACTGCAACTTCAGTCTCGCCCGACGCACCGGACTGGGAAAATCAGCACATTGTCCAGCGGAACCGTCTGCCCGCCCGTGCGACATTCGTTCCTTATCCCGATGAAGGAATGGCCCGAACCTGCCGTCCTGAGATTTCCCCTTACCGTCTATCCCTGAACGGATCATGGAAATTTCACTGGTCGCCTCGGCCGCAGGAACGTCCGGTCAACTTTTTCCGGTCCGAATACAGCGTTGCTGCGTGGGATGCCATCCGTGTACCCTCCAATTGGCAGATGGAGGGCTATGGGATACCGATTTATACGAGTTCGCAATACCCCTTTCGCGTGGAACCCCCGCGCGTCATGGGTGAGCCGGAAAAAGACTGGACGGCATACAGCAACCGCAATCCGGTCGGTTCTTACCGGCGCACATTCGAGCTGCCTGGGGTGTGGAACGGCCGGCGGATTTTCCTTCATTTCGGAGGGGTCAAAAGCGCGTTCTATGTGTGGCTGAATGGTGCAGCGATTGGGTACAGCCAGGGGAGCATGACACCCGCAGAGTTTGAGATTACTCCGTATGTACGCCCCGGAAATAATGTCCTGGCCGTGGAGGTATATCGCTGGTCCGACGGCAGCTATCTTGAAGGGCAGGACATGTGGCATCTGAGCGGAATTCACCGAGAGGTTTTTTTGTATTCCACGGGACCGGTGCGTATTGCCGATTTTGCCGTGCGCATGGAGGCGGATCCGGCGGCCTCCAGCGGCCAGGTGCTGATTCGGCCCTGGCTGGAGGATGCGGAGGGTACTGATATTACGGGATGGACCGTTGGCGGGCAATTGTATGACCCGGACGGCCGGGCGGTGTGGACCGAGCCGCTGCGGCAGGATGCCGGAAGTATTTTAAATCCTGATTATTCCGCAGAGATTCTTAATGAGCGAACGCCGCAGCGCGGGCCGGCAAAATTTGAATGGCTGCGCGGAACAGTACGAAATCCGCGGTTGTGGACAGCCGAAACACCCCACCTGTATACCCTGGTTGTGACCCTTAACAACGCGGCCGGCAAAACGGTTGAGGCGGTTTCCTGCCGGGTGGGATTCCGAGAGGTGCGCGTCGAGCACGGTCAACTGCTGATCAACGGCCGGCCGGTCAGACTGTACGGCGTCAATCGGCATGAATTCGATCCGGATTATGGGCAGGCCGTGTCGCCGGAGCGGATGATGGAGGATATTGTACTGATGAAACGGTTCAATATCAATGCCGTGCGGACGTCACACTATCCCAACGATCCCCGCTGGTATGACCTCTGCGATCAGTATGGAATTTATGTTATGGATGAGGCCAATATCGAAAGTCACGGAGTTCGGGGTCTGTTGGCCAACGACCCGACATGGCAAGCCGCTTTTATGGACCGCGGGATCCGCATGGTCCAGCGTGACAAGAACCATCCTTCCGTCATTATCTGGTCACTGGGCAACGAGTCCGGATACGGGCCGAATTTCGCGGCGATGTCGGCATGGATTCGGGCTTATGACCCGACCCGCCCCATTCATTACGAGGGGGCGCAGGCCTCCGCGGACGAGGTCAACGATCCGCGGGATCCGGAGACGGTGGATTTTATCAGCCGAATGTATCCGCGGGTCCGCGGGCTATATGAGCAGCCCCGGGAGGCGCGCCGGCCGAAGATTCTGCAAATGGCGGAGGATGCGCGAGACAGGCGGCCGGTGCTGATGTGCGAATATGCGCATGCTATGGGCAATGCCGTCGGGAACTTAAAGGAATACTGGGAAGAGATCTATTCGAATCCGCGGATGGCCGGCGGTTTTATCTGGGACTGGGCGGATCAGGGAATTCGAAGGCAGACGGCGGACGGGCGGGAGTATTTTGCTTACGGCGGAGATTTTGGCGACCGCCCGAATTCGAAAGACTTCTGCCTGAACGGACTGGTGTTTGCCGACCGGACTGTGACGGCCAAACTGCGGGAGGTCAAGAAGGTGTATCAGCCGGTTCAGATTGAAGCGGCGGATGGGGGGCTGGGGAAAATTCGATTGACTAATCGGTATGCGTTTACGGATCTGAATACGCTGAAACCCCGCTGGTCCCTGACGCGGGACGGAAAGGAGATTCAATCAGGAGTGCTGGACCGAATAGAATGCCGTCCCGGCGAGCAGACGACAGTCTCTGTGCCCATAGACCTGCCGGAGCAGCTGCCGGCGGGTGATTACCGGATTCGCGTGAGTTTTCATCTGTCAGAAAAGGCGTCCTGGGCACCGGCCGGGCATGAGGTTGCCTGGGAGCAGCTGCCCCTGAGATATGTGGAACCAGCCGCGGGACTTGATTCTGCCGTCCTGCTGGAAATATGCGTTACGGAAGATTCCGATGCCGTGCGCGTGAAAGGACAGGACTTTGAGGCGGTCTTCAGCCGACAAGCCGGCACGCTTTGTTCGCTTGTGTACGGCCGGCGAGAAATCCTGTCGCCGCAGGGTGGTCCGGTATTGCAGGCCTATCGCGCCCCCACCAGCAATGATAAGGCCTTCGGAAAGGGTCGGGCACGCGACTGGCGCCAGTCGGGACTTGACCAACTGACCCGAACCGTGCAATCGTTTCAGGTCCGCAAAAAGACAGCGGATTCTATTCAGATCCAAACCACAGCTGTCAGCACTACGCCGACGGGTGCAGGATTTACCCATCAGACAACGTGGACGCTGCGGGGTGACGGCTTGATTGAATCTGCCAATCGTTTCGAACCGTTTGGTTCATTGCCGCCTCTGCCGAGGTTGGGTGTGGTGATGCGTATCGCCGGGGATTATGAATTCGTGAACTGGTATGGGCGCGGGCCGCACGAAAATTATGCCGATCGCAAGGCCTCTGCGGACATAGGGTTATGGTCGGCGACGGTAGAGGATTTGTATGTTCCGTACCCGCGGCCGCAGGAAACGGGTCTGCGGACCGATGTGCGGCGGATTCGACTTACGGATGCATCGGGACGAGGTTTGTTGATTGTCTCCAAGAAGCCCATCGCTTTTTCGGCATTGCATTATTCCGCAGCGGACCTGGAGAAGGCCGCCCATCCGTTTGAACTGACCCCCCGGGACGAGGTGATTCTGTCGCTGGATGCCTGTCATAGCGGGCTGGGCAATGGAAGCTGCGGTCCGGGGGTGCTGCCGGAGTACGAGGTAAAACCTGAACCCGTCGAGCTGCATCTGTGTTTTTCTCCCTGCCAAGTCGGCGAAAACATGGATACGGCGGAAAAGACACCCAGTAAATATTTAAAATGAATCAATGAGAGAGACAAACATGAAGAGGTATTGTTTAATCAGTATTTTCACTTTGGCGGTCTCTGCGGTCGGCGGGGCGACTCCTGCGGTCAGCGCCTATGCCAAACTCAGCAATGTTGAATTTGGTGCGGCCCGATGGACAAAAGGATTCTGGGCGGGCCGGTTTGCTGTGTGCCATAAAACGATGATCCCCAATATGTGGCGGTTGCTGGAAGATCCGGAAATCAGTCACGCCTATGAGAATTTTCTGGTGGCCGCCGGAAAAAAGGAAGGCCGGCACCGCGGACCAAAATGGCATGACGGGGACTTTTATAAATGGCTTGAGGCCGCCGCATACGTGTATGCAGTTACGCATGACGAGGCGCTGAACCGGCAAATGGATGAGATCATCGCGGTTATTGGGGCTGCGCAGCGTCAGGATGGCTATATTCACACGCCCGTTATAATCGCGCAGCGCAACGGCAGTGCACAAGTGACAGAGTTTGCTGAACGTCTTGATTTTGAGACCTATAATATGGGGCATCTGATGACGTGCGGGTGCGTTCACTATCAGGCGACGGGAAAAAGGACGCTGCTTCAGATTGCTGAGAAGGCCGCGGACTATTTGTATGGTCTGTATAAGACCCAGCCGCAGAATCTGGCGGCCAATGCCGTCTGCCCATCTCACTATATGGGCACGGCGGACCTGTACCGGCTTACAGGCAATCCGGCGTATCTCCAGCTGCTGACCGGGCTGATGGAGATTCGCAGTCTGTACCAAAACGGGCTGGACGATAACCAGGACCGGATCCCGTTCTATGAGCAGCGTGAAGCGGTCGGCCATGCGGTTCGGGCAAACTACTTGTATGCGGGAGCGGCCGACATCCTGGCAGAGACGGGAGACCAGCGGCTTCGTACAGCGCTGGAAAGTATCTGGCAGGATGTCGTTGGTCGCAAACTTTATATTACCGGGGCAACGGGAGCTCTGTATAACGGCGCCTCCCCGGACGGCTCCAAGAAGCAGGACTCCATTCAGCTCGTTCACCAGGCCTACGGACGGCCGTATCAGCTGCCGAATATCACCGCCCACAATGAATCCTGTGCCGCGGTGGGATTTGTATTGTGGAACAAGCGAATGCTGGCGCTTTCGGGCGAGGTGCGGTTTGCCGATGCCATGGAGCGAGCGCTGTATAATGGAGTATTGGCCGCGATCAGTCTGGACGGAAAAAAGTTTCTATACACCAATGCCTTGCGGGTGACGGAAGATCTGCCGTTCGAATTGCGGTGGTCCCGCCATCGCAAACCATATATCAGCTGCTTCTGCTGTCCCCCCAACGTGGTTCGTCTCATCGCCGAATCTTCAGAATACGCCTATGGCCTGTCGCCGGAAGGGGTGTATGTTCACCTGTATGGGAGCAATATCCTCGATACGAAGCTTCCGTCCGGGGATAAAATCCGGCTGATCCAAACGACCGATTATCCCTGGGACGGAACCGTTCATTTTACGATTGAGGAAGCGCCGAAAGAAGCATGGACGGTGTTTCTTCGAATTCCCGGCTGGTCGCAAGGAGCTTGCATAAGAATAAACGATCAGGCGGCGGAAGAACATCTTGCGCCTCAGTATGTTCCGTTGCGGCGGACCTGGAAAGCCGGCGACCGGATTGAATTGAGCATTCCGATGGAACCGCAATGGATGGAAGGCCATCCGCTGGCGGAAGAGATTCGCGGGCAGGCGGCCGTGCAGCGCGGGCCGCTGGTGTATTGCCTGGAGTCGTCGGATTTGCCGGCGGGGGTTCGGCCGGCAGATGTGGCCGTGCGGCCTACAGACAGACTGCAAGCACACCATCTGAAGGATCTGCTGGGCGGTATTACGGTGCTGGAAGGACGGGGTTATGTTATCCAGGGCCAACCATGGGGCCAAAACCTTTATCGCCCGATCAGCCCGCAGGAACCCAAGCCAATTGGCATACGTCTGATCCCATACTATGCCTGGGGCAACCGCGGGGACCCCGAGATGTGCGTCTGGCTGCCTATACGTTAGGGCGCACACAAGGGTAACCATGGAACCGACAGAAAACCCGATACTCGCGAAAGGAAAAGACAATGAGGAAAGCAATCTTATTCCTATGGATCGGACTGACCGGCTGCCTGTGTATAGCAGAGTCCAGCAAAGTGGAACAATGGAACATCTTCGAACTGACGCTGAAAGGACCGTCAGCAGGTAACCCGTTCATAGGTATTGAATTCAGCGCGGTCTTTGAAAACGGCGGCCGACAACGCGAGCCGGAGGGTTTCTATGACGGAGACGGCGCGTTCAAGGTCCGTTTTATGCCGGATGCGCAGGGAACCTGGACTTACAGGACAAAAAGCAATCGCCGGGAACTTGACGGCAAAGAGGGGCAATTCGTATGCACAGCTCCCGCCCCCGGCAATCACGGACCTGTGCGGGTGCGCAACCAGTACCACTTCGCCTATGCGGACGGCACGCCGTTCTTCCCATTCGGCACAACGATCTATGAATGGCCCTTTCAAACAGAGGAACTCAAAAAACAGACTCTTGAGACCTTGCAGCAATCGCCGTTCAACAAAGCCCGCTTTCTGCTGATTCCTCCCTGGAAGGAACATTATGTAACGGGGCCGGGCAGGTTGGAGCGTTTTCCGTTTATCGGCAGTTCGAGGGATAACTGGGATTTTTCCCGATTCGATCCGGAATATTTCCGGCAACTGGAATGGTGCGTATCACGATTCCGCGATTTGGGTGTGGAAGCGGACCTGATACTCTTCCATCCTTATGACGAGGGCAAGTGGGGATTTGATCGGATGGATGCGGCGACAAACGATCGATATGTGCGTTATGTAATCGCCCGTTTCGGTGCCTATCGCAATGTCTGGTGGAGTCTGGCGAATGAAAACAGTTTTATGAAATATTTGACGGATGCGGACTGGGACCGTCTCTTTCAGATTGTGCGGGATCGCGATCCGTACAGCCATCTTCGGTCGATTCACAATGCCGACCGCATTTACGATTACTGCAAACCGTGGGTAACGCACGTGAGTCTCCAGTACTATATGGCCGTGCGGTGTCTGGGTATTTCTCCGATGCTGCGGGATATGTATCAAAAGCCGATCGTGCATGATGAGATCAACTATGAGGGCAATATTGAAAAACGATGGGGGAATATCTCCGGCGAGGAGATGGTGTTTCGCTTTTGGTCAGCGTACATCGGCGGGGCCTATGCGACACACGGGGACTGTTTCGGACCGTCGGAAGATCCTACCTGGATTTCCATCGGCGGCAAACTGCAAGGGCAAAGCCCTGCACGGATTGCGTTTCTGCGAACGATCATAGAGTCGGGGCCGCCGCAGGGGATCGATCCGATCGATCAGGCCTATGAAAATAATATCGGCGGCCAGGCCGGAGAGTACTACCTGATTTATTTCGGCCGGGAACCGATCCAACAGTGGGAATTTCGCCTGCCGAAGAAAAATCTGAAAGAGGGAATGCGCTTCAAGGCGGACCGGATCGATACATGGAATATGGAAATTGAACCGGTCAAGGACGTGTTTGAAGTCAAGCCGCTAAACGCGTATACGTTTGTGGACAAAAACGGCTTACAAGTAAAGCTGCCGGGCAGGCCGTATATGGCGCTGCGATTGCAGCGGATTGAATAAACAAGAGGTGAGTCGGAACCGGGCTTCATTAATTTGAATGACATTGCTCAAGTCCTTCGCCGATTGTGCCGATTCCTTGTTCTGCATCCTTGTGTCCTTTCTCTGGTTAACTGGTTTTTGATCGTTTCGCTAACCATCGACCAAAGAAAGGACTCTTTTTGTCTACTTTTCAAAGTGCGAAAAATATCTTACGTTCTCGATCAGCTGATGGTATCTATATTGTTATTAAGATCAAAGTAGTCGATTTTCTCTTGAGGGTTGGTTCCATTGAGATACTCTTCAATGTTGGTATACCCGTCGCCATCTGAATCGATGGCGGCGTCAGAGGGATCCCTGGAATCCAATCCATACTTGATTTCCCATGCATCTGGCATCGTATCCCTGTCGGTATCAGTCGGCACCTGGTCGGGCGAGAAGGTAAATTCCGGATATCCGCCAACCTGCTCCGGATCACTGATCACGCCATTGCCGTATGTCACCTTGCCGGATCGCACCATCTCAACGATGCGCTTATCCACGGCATCGCGGCGGGGAAGCGTGGCACCCGCCTTCGCCAGGACCTCGTGAAACGCCTGGAGAGCCGGTTGCTGGTTGACCGGCCACCCTTCGAAAGGACTGTTGACCCGGGCCATATCGAGGGTGCCTGGACCCTCCAGCAGTCTGATCCCCTTCCAGTTATCGGCCGTCACTTGGGGATGTCCTTCGACGATATTGCCTGCCACGTACCATTTTCCCGGCCTCTTCCCGGCCTGGGGATACCAGTTGCTGTTTTGAAACCGCCTTCCGGGTGAGTACATATCACGCTGTTCGATCCTGGCAATCGTGCTGACCATATTGTCATTGGTCGCCGGCCCTGGTTTATAGTAGTTATTGATCACGTTGATAAGCGACGTCTCGTCGCCGCCGTCCATAGTCCTGTGTCGCCAATTAAAGACGACGTTGTTGCGGTAGTCAAACTCACCGCCCATGCCGATGGAGGGATTGCGCCCGGTGTTGCACGCGAACAGGTTGTGATGGAAGGTTGAATCCTGCCCCCCCCAGGTGCCGCCGAATTCATGCCCCGGCTTCATGCCTTCACTGGAAATGCAGTATTGAATGGTCAGATTTCTCGTGGAGGTTTTGACGCGCTGCGTCTTGCCGGGGTTTCTGGGATCAGGGCGTTCTACCATGGCGCGGTAGAGCGAGAGGTTTTCATCCCGTCCCCAGCTGGTCGAACAATGATCAACGATGACATGATGGAGAGGGTGCCCGCCGATATTGTCCGTTCCCTGGCCTCCTTCGGTGACCCCCCGACGAATTCGAAGGTGCCGCAGAATCACATTGTAGGTGTCAATATCCAGCGAGGCGCCTGCGATACAGATCCCATCGCCGGGTGCGGATTGTCCCGCGATCGTGATATGAGGATTGTTAATCACCAGGTTGGATTGAAGATGGATGATGCCCGCCACGCGGAAAATCACGATACGAGGCCCTTCGGCCTCGATCGCTTCACGCAAACTGCCCGGACCGCTGTCCTCCAGACCGGTTACGATAATGACTTTGCCGCCGCGGCCCCCCGTGGCAAACATGCCGCCGCCCCAGGCGCCGGGAAAGGCCGGAATTGCCTCAGGCAGATCCGGCGGAAGAGGGGGAAACATCCCGGGATTGGGCTCCTGAATCTTCACGGCGGATTGAACAGCTTCCTGGGCCTGCATCCGGTCGATGAACAGACAGGTTAGTATCACTGCAGCATAAAACAGTCTTGATTCAATACTCTTGTTCACAATCGACTCCTGGTTAAAGGGCTCATTGTTTCAGGCATGATACACAATCGTCGTGATCGAGGAACACTCCGACACCTTCTGCAGGAAGAAGAGCGGGTTTCCGGCTGTGGTTATTCGCTCTTACCGATGAGACGGCCGATCAGGAGCCGGCCCATCATAAGTTTCTTATTTTATCGGGAACCTCTCTGATAAGCCCAGCCGCGGCCCATGTATCCCGTATCGTTGTTCTGGCCGGGAGTTCGGTAAAATTCTCCGTTTAAGTTTCCTGAGCCGAAACCATAATTATGAATATCGCTACGGCTGAAGTACAAATTGATTCGGGCTTTTGTATCCGAATCCTGCCACACATGCACTTCCGCATGCCCATCACAAAAGCCCAGGATACCGCTGTTTCCGTGATTAATGGAAATCGGGTCCCGCCAATACCATTCTTTATACTCGTTGTCACTATCCCAGGGGGTATAAAATTCCCAAGCTCCAAAATTAAAATTCCGCCCTTCACCTTCTTCGACAAAGGTATAACGTGTCGAAGGAGAGGTGATTTGATGAAATCTACTCACACCCTTGCCCAAAGCCGACGGCAGCGCATACGATCGGAAAATTGTGGTTCCGTCATACTTGCTTTTGCGGATTGTGTCTCCCGGGCAGTGATAGGTGTCAAAACTATCAATCCCGTATTCGTACATCTTGCCCTTGGCAATTCCCCTCTTTTCATCATCATCCGTGACCGGAGGAGAGGTTGAATCGTAGGAGCAGGGAGTACCGTCTTCTTTTATGGGATGTTTGATCCATGGACCTTGTGCATCTGACGCGGTCGGGTCTGCGGACATGAACCTGCCGTCATTTTCTCCCTGGTATGAGTACCAGGCCAAGGTGAGATTCTTGACATTAGTCAGACAGACCGCCGCGGCCGCCTTCCGTTTGGCCATCCTCACCGCAGGGACGATAATAGCGAGCAGCAAGGAGATTATGGCGATGGCCACCAGTAATTCAATTAATGTAAATCCTTTCTTACTGGTCATTTGCGCACTCCTTAAATTCATCGTTTCCAAGGTCCGATTTGGATAAGCGGTTTTAATGCAACAAAATCCGCCTATTCTATATTATTGTGCATTCATAACGTTACTGCAAGGCAATTTCGCGCTCCAAAAAAGACAATTTCGCGCAAAAACTCGCATTTGACATTTCCCATTTTCAACGTAAAATATTACTTATTTTTTTACCAAAAAGCCCGCTGCAAGGTTCATACACATCTTTCTCCGGGAAAACCCCTGAAACAGGGGCTCTCCCGGTTGTAAGCAAATCATATCCCATACTTAGTCAGGAAAAATGCGGTAATCAACCAGCCATTTTGCAGCAATCTCCGCAAAATCGGGGAGATCTATCTTGCAATTCCGATTGAGGTCCCAATCGTACAAATCATAGATCTCGAGATCGCAAATAGATTCAACACCTGTAACTCGATTGTATTCCTCCGCAATTTCCTGTTTTGTCAGGGCATAGTTGTAGATCCGAAAGTCATCGATCCGGGCGTTAAGGTAGGGGACATCCGCTCCGACGGCTTTGCCGATGTAATTGTATGTCTTCTTGAAACCTATCGGACTTTGCAGCGTTAATCCTTGAGGGCTTTTGTTCTCTGTACCGCATTCCCCGTTAAGATAGATACGCCCATAACCATCCTCGACGGTTACCACAACATAATACCACACTTCGGGGTCGATTTCACTTTCGACATCGAGTTCCTGGTTATGCCGGACACTTCGGCCGTCTTCAATGGTATACCAATTCCATTCACTGCGCGCCACATCCCATCCGCCTTGCCTCGGATCGTTTTGCCGATAAAGCATCGTCAGGAAAAATGCCTCATTTGCATTATCACCGAAGTCCCAGACCCTGTTCCATCGATCTCGATCGTTGGAGTTAATCAGGGTTGTCGGACGAACCCAGCAGGCAATGGTAATATCCTCATAGTGAGCCACCGTCGTATCCAGAATTCTTGCCCACTGCAGCTTTGCCCCCGAAGGGTTCACAAGCAACAGGTTTTTGTCAATGAGCGAATATTCATCCGACAAACTGGCTCCGCCCATCAATTGCATATCTTTGCCGCTTATGATATCCGGGGTAAAAAGATCAGCCCCAACAGTATAAGTGGTTTCAAACGGATAGTGAGACTTTAACTCTCCAACTCGCAACTCGCCGCGGGATGAACTCTGAGCAGAAAGCCCGGTCGCAGTTTCCTCCCCGATGCAATAGTAAAATCCTGCATCGTCCGGCTGGGCATTAAGAATCGTCAGGGTATCCGTGTCGACACCGGCGTACTTCGTTCCGTTTGTGAGTGCCACAGCCGGATCGCCTTCTTTGTACCACTGGAAAGTATCCACTTTCGAGCTCATGGTCAGCCCCAAGACAGCGTCTTTTCCGATGCGAGCTACCAGTTTGGCCGGAGTGACATTGCCGAGCAAGGGACCTTCCTGGATGGTTGTGAAACTCCAGATTGGACTTGTGTAGGCAAGTTCAACCTTTGTGCCATTGGGGTCATACGCATAAGCAAGGACTGACCAGAAATACTCTGTACTCCAGGTAAGGTTTTGAGGGTATTCGGTCTCCAGCGTGATCGTATATTGACCCGGTGAAACGGACATGCCGTCCACAATCTTATAGATCTCAGAGAGGTTGGGATCCGGGCCAAACAGAACGTCAACTTTAATAATATCCTCATTCGTGACGGTAAAAATCAGATCATTCTGCGGTGAATTGAGCTCGACGGCCACCAGCCCCGTACCGTCTTTTGGAAACGGATTGACAATGCTCGGCAGTTCAGCAATCTGAACATTATCAATCGCGAAACGGTCCTCCGTACCGCTGACACCGTCCCCCTCATTTTTAAAACGTAAAAACAGTTCACCGCTGGTCGAGTCAATATATTGAAGGGTAACGGAGTCCGTTATGTACTTCCCCACTTCCATCGCCGGGTAGGAAACCGTAACAGTGTCTATCAGTTTCACCCCGTTCGCACCGTAAATATTCAACTCATCGGCCCCAACAAAAGAGCCGTCCGATTCATAGATCGAAATGGTAAGGACCAGATCACGCGGAGTCAAAGGTTCATCAACCCATCCGCCCTCGACGGCTCCGATGTCATACTGAATCCGCAACGCCGGCACGCCCTCGGTATTGTACCCGATACTCTGATAGGCCCAGCACCTGGAGTCAGCCAAACCCATATACTGCGTACCGTTTGGACTATAGCGCAATCGTAAGTAGGTAACAGAATAATCAAACCACTCCGGCACATTTTCGCGGATTCCCAGGACTTCAAAGTCACCATTGGTAATCGACAGCGCTGAAGCCATCGAAGCCATAGTTAAACACATTAAAATGCACGAAAAACGTCTCATTTTTCCATCCTTTCCGTTATCTTCGCTTCGTAAATGGTGTTTAGTCAAAATACACGAGGTAATTTTGCAACCATTTTTCAGCAATCTCCACAAAATCGGGAAGATCCACCCGGCAATTGCCATTGAAGTCCCAGGTCTCCAAATCATAGCTATCCATATCACAAATAAAATCAACATCTGTTCGAACAGCCATGTATTCCTTCGCGATCTGCTCGGGTGTTTTGGCATAGTTAAAAATCTTTAATTCATCGATCAAGCCGTTGAAGTTGGGGGGACTATCCGTCTCATTGATGGCTTTGCCGATGTAATTGAGCGGCTTCGACAGCTCTGACGGATGGTATAAACCGTCCTCTCCGCCGTATTGACCATTAATATAGATTTTGCCCATCGTAGTAAGGTCACCTTCTTCGTCAAGTTCCTCTGCGATGGTGAACACGACATAAATCCACTTTGTGCCGTAACCGATATCACCGACAGCCGTGGTGTCTCGACCATCACCATCGAGTACCATCTCACAAAATGCTTCATTCGTATTACGAAGCAGCGTCAGGTAAAAGTAATTCTCGGCATCCTGGCCAAAGTCAAAGACACGGGCATTTCGTTCAAAGTCGAGATCCAGGAGGGTCGGCTTGACCCAGAAACTGATGGTAATATCCGGATAATGAGCCACAGAAGCATCTGGGATCACCGCGTACTGCGTATGAGTTACTCCTCTGGGATTCCTGAGCGCCAGGTATCCGCCAAAGAGTGTGTTGGGATCCGCGGCACTGACCACCACAGAGGCCCCGCCCATCAATTGCATATCTTTGCCGCCTTTAATATCCGGAGTATACAGATTGCCGGCGGCGGTATAGGTCGTCTCAAACGGATAGTGCGCCTTTAATTCTTTAATAAACAATACGCCGGGGGATAACGTCACAGCCGTCAGCCCGGTCGCCGCTTCCGTTCCGACACAATAGTAGGTTCCTTCATCGGCCGGCTGGACATTCAGAACAGTCAGCGAATCAGAATCGACGCCGACATACTTGGCACCCTCGACAAGCGGATTCGGATTGCCTTCTTTATACCACTGGAAGGTATCCGTTTTCACGTAGGACGGCACAGTGAAGACGGCATTTTCCCCGGGCCAGACACCCGCTACGGCGGGAGTAACCCCAAAGAGGAAGGGGCCTTTCTGGATGGTTTTAAAACTCGTGATCAGGCCCGTGTATTTGAGTGAACGCCCTCCCATTCCATCTGACTCATAAGCAAGGACTTTCCAGAAATATTCCGTATCCCATCTCAGGTCTTCAGTCAACTCGGTCTCCAGGGTAACCGTATTCAGCCCCGGCGTAACCGGCATGCCTTCGACAATCTTATAGACCGGCTCAGAAGACAGATTGGGGTCGTTTACCGGGCCAAACAGAACGTCAACTTCAATAATCGTGTCATCCACAACGTAGAAAACCAAATCATTCTCAGATGAAGTACGCTCCGTCGCCACATAGATCGCACCATCTGCCGGCGATCGATTGACCACGTAGGCAGGAGACAGTGTAATGTTGTCCACCTGTATCAACGGCAATACGGTCCCTCCCCCATGGATGTTATTGAATCGCAGGAACAGTTCTTTGCCGATGGTGGCACTGGACAGGTCAATTTGAAAACTTTCATGAAAGACCGTGGTTTTAGGCGCATACCTCAATACAGACCCCTGGCCAATCAGCGTAACCGGGTTGTCCGGTTTCTGGTCGGTTTTTATAAATCCATAGATGTCATGCGCTGCCCCGTCCCATTCGCCGGGTTCGAAGGTGCCGTCCGACTCGAGAATCTGAACACCGACTCCCATCATACCCTGCGCTTTACCGGAAGCCAGGCCCCAGTCTAATTCAACGTCAACCACCAGGGGGTAGCCGTCATACATGCCGATACTCTGGTAAACATAGGCATGATTGCCGCCGTCCGGATTCTCATTCGCTCTGCTCCCCATATTCGCAACTTTGGTACCGTTGATGGTAGAAGGGTGATTGAGAAAGAAGGGTCCGGTTGTTCTTTCGACATCAGGACCGCCATAATCATACCAGTATGCAATATCATAGGAATAAGGAGAATCAGATTGGTTTTCAAAATCTCCATTGGTGATTGACAGCGATGAAGCCATTGAAACCGTACTTAAGCACATAAAAATGCAGAAAAACCGTCTCATTTTTCCATCCTTTCAGTAAAAGTCGCCTCTTTAATGTCATCCACACTTGTATAGATTGATGATACCGAAATGATAAGACCTTCCCGCATTAAAGAGACAACATGGCCTCTGCTTACTTGAATTGCACCCGTATGAATCCGAAACTTCAAATAACACAGGGACCCTCCACTGTTCAAATGAATCCTCTCAAGCAATCACTGGCAGCCAATCTTGCACCGTTCCAAAGACCCATCTTCCGGCGCTCATCATCGTAAGGATTCAGGTACTGCACGTTTTGGATGCAGTACCTGAACCTTGATTCACTTCAAATCCAAAAAGTCAGCGTTTCCTGCGCAGCAGCAGACCGCCCAGACCCAGCAGAACCATCGTTGCCGGTTCGGGGACATGAGCTTCGTTCGTCAACTGCGGCGCGAAGATGTCACCCCATTGGGCAATGGTCCCCTCGCTCCAAGGGCTATCGGGGTCCTTGTTCAACGTGGTCATTTCTTTGGGATTGAACAGGTAATTAAAGTTCACCCAGTTGGAAGGGATGCCCTCCCACCAATAATCGTGAGCGATTGTCATAACAATGGTCACTGTTTGATGATCCGTGGCCTGTGCCGCTGCGATTGCAGCGTGCAAGGCACTGCCTGCACTCAGGGTAAAGTCGAACGCTCCGCCAACAGGCAGATGAGGGGTTGTCCCAACCAGATCGGCACTGTCATACAGTTGCCGCCCAAGATAGGTAAGACCGGAATTCAAGTCGCCAAACTCGTCATAGACCGCTTTGGTACCGGCGTCGCCATCATAATAGTAGCCAGGCGGCGGATTTAAGCTGGGGTTGATGTCCAGTTCGCCCCAATCGGCCCCGTCCACTGTGGGATCCAGCACGTAATAATCCCAACCGGTGTAGCCATAACGAACGGGGTCATAGAATCGGCTTTCAACCAAGTTGTTATTTCGATAGGTCGTCCGCACGGTGATGTCACCCATCAGATCGGCTGTGCTGAGGTTCGCCACGCCGAACTTCAGGTAGATCAAACTGTTGCGATTGGACGCAACACGAGAGGCGATCTCTGTGCTTGCTCCGCGGTTTCCTGTCGGATCCGCTATTTCGCGCAACTCACAATCGGCACCGCCCGGGTTGTTGGTGGTGATACGCCAAGCTTGGGCGTCTGTCACAAGGATTGCTGCTGAAACGAGTCCCATTAAAACAAATACTCTTTTCATCTTCCCATCCTCCAAAAAAGTTATAGAATACATGTTTCGACTCCACAGTCGAACTCCGCGCACACACACTCACGCAAGATTATTTTATCCTCATAACCGGAATCTACATGCTTGGATAGTTCGTATCGGCAGGTGAAAACCACATGATGTATTTCTATTCCTCCCTAATCGTTTTCCTAATGAGCGCTCTCCTGATTCTACTTGATTATATAAGTGTTAAATAATTATTTCCTCCTGTATTCCGCAAATAACTTGTCATATCCTTAGATTTTTGGAACATTTTAACCAAATAAAAACGGTTTAATAAAAGAGTTGCAGGGAGAACATCACGTAGAAGCAGATAGGAATTGTCCGTGTTTTTCATTATATGGGCCTTTTACTGCCAGCATGTGCCGGCAGGGTCGCGGCTGCATTCGAGCCAGTCCAATGCTAATTGAGCTAAATCAGCCAGGTCCACGCCCTCTCCGCCGCCATTGTCTATCCATTCACTGGCAAGGACTACAAAGTCGGTGAAATTTACCTGGCAATCCTTGTCGAGGTCATAAGGGATCGGTATCGGGCAGGAATAAGCCGTCACGGTATAGGTATGCCCGGCCTGGGTGGTGAATTCGTAGAGATTCTCGCCCGGTGACTGCAAGGCCGCACTCTGGGTTCCCTCGGCAACTACAATCGGCCAGGCCGAGCGAATACGGCAGGGGCTGCCCCGTGACGAGTAAATTGTGGCGGTACTTAGTGCATTGTTCTGCCAGGTGATACCGACCGTGAAGCCTCCGCGGGCTCTCAGTCCTGTTACGCTCCCGGCCACCATCTTATCCGGCAAGGCGGGCAAAAGATATACTTCTCCCTGATGACTCTGCAGGAACATCTCTGCCGTACCCATCAAGACACCCAGATTGCCGTCAATCTGGTTTTCATTGCCCTTGCGGGAAAAAGTCATGTTATCCGTATGGGATTTGGCCAGAATCTTGTTGAGAATCATGTAGGCGTGATTGCCCTGGAGCAGACGTGTTCGGCAGCACATCTTCCAAGCCTGGCTCCAGGCCGTGTTATTTGTGTCGTCTCCTTTCCAGTTCAGGACCACCTCGGCAGCGGCCGCCATCTCGGGCGTGTGGTGTGGGGTAATATTGCCCGCCGGCATCAGGTCCACCAAATGGGAAAGGTGTCGATGGGTATTGGGAACATCGACATCCTCCAGCCATTCCTGCAATTGGCCATAGCGGCCGATCTGGTTGGGCGGCAACTGGGCCCGCATCTGCTGGAGCTGCTGCCGGAAGTCCGCATCTACATCCAGGATTTCGCCGGCCTTAATGACATAGGTGAACAGGCCCCGGATCAACTGACTGTCCATAGTGGTGCCGGCCACGATTTCACCATCATCCCCCAGGGCGGGATTGGGCTGTTCCGGAGAGTGCGTGGGATTGGTTAGGAGATAGCCGGCGCTGCCGGGCCGCGGGTCCTGCACCAGGATGTCCGCAAAAAACTCCGCCGCTCCCTTCATAAGAGGATAGACCTCTTCCAGATAATTGACATCACCGCCGTATTCATAGTGCCACCACAGATGCATACACAGCCAGGCCGCGCCGGTCGGCCAGAGTCCGCCTGCATTGTTAATCGGCGCCGCCCCCCGCCAAAGATCGGTATTGTGATGCACCACCCAGCCGTCGGCGTCATAATGTACATTGGCCACCACAGCCCCCGTTTCTGATAAATCTCGGGTCAAATCCAAAAGCGGCTCATGACATTCGGCCAAATTGGTTACCTCCGCCGCCCAGTAGTTCATTTCCTCATTGATGTTGAGGGTCATTTTGCCCTCCCACGAGGGTTCCAATTCGTTATTCCATTTGCCCTGCAAACCAAGGGGCTGCGAGCCGGGGCGAGAACCCGAAATCAGCAGATAACGGGCCATCTGGAAATTAACAGTCAGCAGCTGCAGGTCATCCGCATTGAACAGCGACCAGTTCGTCTTGGCGGCATCCACACCGGCTTCAATGGCATCCAAACGCACGTTGGTCGGATTGTTGGCCTTGTCGGAGGTCCCCAGGTCCAGAGTCACGCGGTTGAAGAGGGCCTGATAGTCGTTTAATTGATCCTGACGCAAAGCCGCAAAGCCCTTGGCGGCGGCATCTGCCACGGTTTGCAGGCAGAGCGAGCCCGGATTGCCGCTGATATCGTTATAGTTGACAAAGTTCGACACAGCCCCCAGCACCAGGGTTACGGCATCCGCCTGGCTCACCACCAGGGACTGTCCGGAAGATGATATTGAACCGCCCTCACAGAGAATCCGTACCCGTGTTTCAAACTCGATATCGCTGGCCAGACTGTTTTGTCCCACATGGTTGACCGCACCATGCAGGACCACGTCATTGCCGGACACATAGCTGCTCACCGTCTGATGAGGCGTGGTGAAACTACAGGTAAAACTTATCTTGCCGGCCTGGCCGGCGGTCAACCGTACCACGATCACATTATCCGGATAGCTGGCAAAACAGTCTCGGCTGTACGTTACACCGCCGGTCGTATAACGAACCGAAGCCGTAGCCGTAGTCAGATCCAACTGACGGCGATAATTCGTGCCGGAATGGCCGAAGGTCAGCCGCAGTTCTGCCGTCGGCTGGTAGGGACACTGACGCAGGGGCACACTCATAAAGGTGTTCGCGGCCGCATTCCAGGCAGCCCGGCCTTGGCCGGCCCACACATAATCCCGAATCTGCTGCAGATAGCCGGCAGCCCCGGCGTGGGCATAATCATGCGGATGACCGGCCCACACCGTGTCCTCATTGAACTGGATGATTTCTTCGGACATCCCGCCATACACCATAGCCGCCAGTTTGCCGTTGCCAATGGGCAGGGCCTCATTGGACGTCACATCGGATTGATAGGCAGCCGGACTGTTATAAAACAATACCAGCGGTCCCGGATCTGCACCGGTAATCTGAGATACAACCAGCACTGCAACAATAAACATAAACCACATATTATACTTCATTAGATATGTCCTTCCTCAGATATTGATGTACTTTCTATCGTATGAAACGTTATCTCTCCAAAGTTCTCCGCAAGTTGATCTCGTCACAGTCCGCACTGGGAAGCAGGATCTCGATTGCAGTTCAGCCAATCCAATGCGAAAACCGCCAGGTCCTGGAGATTCAACTGACAATCGTCATTCAGATCGACCTCGGGACAGGGTAATGCTTCGACAATACTGACATTGTCCACGTAGAAGTAGCCCGGGCCGACGCCGGCACGGCCGCCGAGATTGAACGCGATCGTCATGTAGTTGTCGGTAGCGGTGAAGATTCCGTCAGCAGGCGATGAGGCGGTGTTAGGAGAGAGAAGTACACTCTCCCAGTCCCACGGCATAGGTTCCGCATTGGGGCCGCCATCTGTGGCCTTCTTGTAAATGATGTTGCCGGCAAAGGCGGCGCTGGGATTGAAGCCGACAAATACTTCAGCCCAATTGCGGCCGGTTTCGCCGTTCAAAAGGTCACCTTTCCACTGAGCATCTACTTTGTACTGCTTGCCGCTGATCACAGGAATTATCTGATAGAGGTAGTTTCCATTGGAGGGGTCCGTTGTGTCGTTACGAGCCAGTAGCGCAGTACCGTTGTCCCAAGTGATCGTTGTGGGGGCGTTGGGTGTGAGCGTCCAACCCGATAGGTCGGCGGCAAAATCACCGTTGACGACAAGTTCGACAGTTGCCGGATCATTGGTCCATTGCGCCGCAAGAAGGGAAAAATCGTCCATGTTCACCTGACAATCGCCGGTTAAATCAACAGGGATCGGGGCCGTGCACGTCCAGGCGGCTGTTGCTGCAGACGCCGTATCCGACCAGCCGGTTTCATTGGCATTGAGGCTGCAATCCCGGGCTTTGACTTGATACGTGTACATCGTATTCAACTCCAGTCCGGTATCTATATAGGTCGGGCTGGTTTGCCAGCCGGAATCGTGAGTCGGATCAGTTAGGTTGGCAAAATAGTATTCTACACCGCTGAGATCGACGGCGGTGGTCGCCGTCATAGTGATATCCGCTCCGCCGATTGAATGCGGGGGTTCCGCCCATGTCATTGGATCCGGTACGGGCGGCGTTGTGTCATTCGCGAAAGCGATCAGGCAATTACCCGCCCCGTAGATCGGATCGGTCGTCAGGTCTTTGACGTTATCAACAGGATCCATCGTGTATGCATAGGGAGGTGTAAACACAGGAAATGTGTTCGGCATAAATGTCGGCTGAGAACATCCTTCAAATTTGAGGGCGGCCCATCCGAACTCGCCGTTGCCCGTTCCCCCGTAATCGGCCCAGGCGTTGTTGATGTGATCGAAATGTGTGTTTTCAACCCGGATATGACATTCATAGCCGATTCCGATACAATATCCGTTTCCCACGCTGTTGTAATAATTATTGTAAATATGAACATGTCCAAATCGTACCCGGGGCATTCTTCCGCGAACCCCTTCCGCATACCAGTTATGATGCAGGGTTACGTGCAATTTACCCCGATCGGCTGTCACATCATCCCCGTTGCCGATAAGATGAGCGTATGAGTGTGAATTCGGATTATTAAAATAAAATTTACACCAGGAAACAGTTACGTAATCGGCCTGCCGTACAATAGAACAGAGTTCATCGGAACTATCAAAAAATTCGCATTTGTGTATGAATACGTTGGTGGCCCCCGATATCTCCATCGCATCACTGCCGGAAGGGCCGATGGTCAGGTTCTGGAAAATATAATTGCTTCCTTCGACTTTTATGGCTCCGCCATATAGGCCGGAAGCGGTGTCTGCGCCAATAATGGTTTTATTCGAGCCGATCTTTACCGTGCCGACATCGAGCCTGCCCTGAACAATAATAACGGCAGGGGTATTGTTGTTGACCGCCGAGATGAATGTGGATGCGGTTGAAACCATGATCGGAGCTGCATCACCCCCGCCAATCGTGCCGCCGTTTTGCGCGGCATAGCCGTCGGGAACCGCAACAGCCGGGTGTCCGTAACATGCGATCACAAAAAACAAAATAAATATAAATACCCATGTGTCTCCGGTAGCGTCTGGCGAATTCTGCTTCATCGGACTCTCCTCTCGTACAATCTTTTTCATAACATAAATTTTATCTTTTTCTCCCAAACATTTTTATTGCAAAAGACTTTGGATTTCCTGCTGGCTTAAGGCCCGCTCATACAGCCGCACATCATCAATCATGCCGTTAAAGAAACTGCCCAGCGTTCCAGACAACTGCAGAATGGTCCCGACGCGAACCAGGCAGAAAGCGTCCGTATGGATTTCCAAATCAGGATTCGTGCAGATTCCCGCATCCGGCTGCCCGTCAATGTACAATCGAAGATTCCGGACCTTTGCCGGTCCCGTTTCGGGTGCCTCCAGGACTGCCGCTACATGATGCCACTGCCCGTCGGCTACCGTCTGAGTGCTGACGACATTGCCGCCGCTGACTCCCAGCTGGAGTTTGGCATTATTGATAAAAAACAGCCATCGAGTGCCTGTCTCAAGGCCGCCGTAGGTTAGAATCATCCCGCTCGTCTGGGAGGTCTGGATCCAGGCACAAACAGTCCTCGCATGGCCGCCACTGACTCCCCGATAGTCAGCCATCTCTACATAATCATCGACTCCATCAAACCCAAGGCCTCCCCCGGAAACGCCCAACGTCCAGGCCGGGCCATTTACCAGAGATGCGGTTTGAGAATAGATAGAAGCATCGTGTGTCGTCTCTCCGCTCATCTCCTCAAAGGGCAAATGAAGCACCAGTTTTTCATCCGCCAGCCAGGCAGAGGCGACAAGGACAAAATCGGTCATATCCACCCGATTATCCCCATTCAGATCAGCCCCTCCGCAGGAAGGCATATCGCCGCAGTCGGCTGAAAGCCAGCCGGCGGCGAGTCCTGCCAAATCTTCCATTCCTTTTACGCCGGAATAATGATTGGCCACATCAATCATCATCTGGGCCGTATCCGAATCACCGGAGGAATTTTCAAACCGAACGGCAAAGGTATTCAGCCCAACATCAGCATCTTTCGGAATACCCGACAGATTTCCATTCGGCAGGACAACCAGCCACTCCGGGCCGGATTCCTTGCGGAACGTACCGATACCATCAGCATAGATTCGTAATGAACGGCCGGTATACAGGGCCCCTTCCAGACTCTCCAGATTCACGATCGGATCCGTCGTAAACACAGGTTTGCCTACGGCTGTTCTGCCGAAGCCGTCGTTGTAAAGGATTTCCGCAAAGGTCAAGTCCGACGAGACGTTCCAGACGGCAACGTCATCGATGCAGCCGGTATAATCCCCCCTGTGCAAGCCGTTCGGGCTGTCACCATAGAAGCCGATTCCGATGTACTGGCCGTTGTAGTTGTTCGATGCAATGGTTGCCAGAGTGATTGAGCCGGCCTCATTGGCGTTGAGCCAAGCGCGCAGCCGGCCTGATACATCGATTGATACCAATATATGGTTCCAGCCGTTCAAGACGGGCAAATTGCCGAATTCCGGCGTCTCGCTGTCAACAGTCAGGCGACAGGCGCCGGACGGCAGCAGTTCAATGCGGAATGTCTTTGTGCTCGTTTGGTCGCCGACCTTGCTGCCAAGCATGCAGGCGGTGTTGTCAGAGGAAGGCAGAGCCGTTGGTCTGAACCACAGCGAAATGGTCATTGGAGCGCTGTTCGGGAAGATTTTGTTGGTTGACGAATCAGACCAGCCGGCAATCAGACCATCTTTCTGACAGGTGAGGTCCAGACAGCCGCCGCCCAGCAGTTTGGCGTCGGTATCGAGCCATGCCGCCCCAAACGGGTTATTCGGGTTCGAAGCGAACACTTTGGCGACATCCAAAAAGTCAACGTCAAACGGCCAGTAATGCAAGAGGTTTGCCGGAAGTTCGGGGACGGTCCGGAACATCCACAGATCGCCGGTGATAACCGATTCATCGGCGGCTACTTCATCGATGCGCCAGTAGTATTTCGTGTCCGCCGTCAGGGTCGGCGGCGTAAATGAAGTTGCGGTCTGGTTGCCGTAACTGACAAGCTCGGTCGGCGAATCACCGAAGTAGACGTTGTGACTGACGGCCGTGCTGCCGGCGCGCCAGGTCAGCGTCGAGGCCACGGCCGCGTTGCCATCCCCGTTGGCTGGTGTGGGAACGGTTGCCTTAGTCGGCCAGAGCGCCGGGTCCCCGAGCAGGACCACAGTTCCTGCTCCCTCCGTGACGATTGAGGGTATATCGGCCGCCGGCTCGAGTGTATAGGTATAGGGGGGCACGAAAGCATTGCCGTATGTCGACTTGCTGCCGGTGCATCCATCGAAGATATTGCCGACCGACTTGATCTCCACTGTGTAGGTGCCCTCGGATCCAACATCGATGTTACCGGCATCTCTCATCGGATTGTTCACATGGTCAAAATAGTTGTTCTCGAGAAGTGCCTTGAAGCCCCATGACCCGCCGATGCAGTAGAAGTTGCCGGTGCAGGAGTAGTAGTTGTTGAACACATGATTTTTGCCGTAGCGGCCGCGGGGCATGCGCTGGTCGATATTCCTGCCCCACCAGTTGTGGTGCCAGGTGACATTCAGCTTACCCGCGTCCGTCGGGTTGTTGTCGGTCGAGCCCACCAAGCAGGCGAACCTGTGGGGGTTGACCCTGCCGGTGTTGTAGAAGCGGCACCAGGAAACCGTAATATAATCGCACTGGTCGGTAATATCACACAGCCCGTCTGCCGCATCCAGAAAAGTACAGTGATCAATCCACACATGGGTAGCACGGCGGCAAATCAGACCGTCCTGCGGCATTGCTCCTTGGAAAGTGAGATTGCGGATGATTACGTTATCAACATCGGTGACTTTGACGCTGAAGCCGACAATTCGTGCATCATACCCAATGCCCACGATAGTCTTGTTGGACCCGACATTGGGAATATTGTAATCCCCGTGAATTGTGCCGACTACCTGGACGATACGAGGGGTGTCCCCACTGACGGCGCTTATGAACTCGGCTTTGCTGGTCACCGTCACAATCTGGCCGCCCTGGCCGCCGGTAGTGCCCCCGGCAATTGCTGCCCAGCCAACTGGCTCTGCATCGAGCGCCAGAGAAGGCAGGCACAGAAGTATGACAAAAACAAAAAGAGATACAACACCGAACCTCATCTCAATTCCCTCCTTGAATAATTCTATATTTACCCCATCCGAATGCAGGTGATTGTAGGCTATATGCTGAAACCCTCCCTATATGAAATTGCTCAGGAACAATTGGTATTATATTAAAAAATAAAGACAAGATCTCCCCGTATTATAGAAACAACTTGTCATATTTATAGATTTTGGAGGCGATCAGTTATGTATGTCAAAAAAATTATATTGCTTTATATGCTGACAATTTTAGGTGTGTTATGTCTTTTTTAATGTGATCTTCTTCCCCCCATTTCTATTTATCTATATTTTAATTTTACCTGGATTGTATTTGGCTGCGTGCCTTTCGTTCTTGTGACGCCTTTTTTAGATCATAGCCCTGATCAGACAGGTAATTATTGATCCGTCCTTTGTATTTGTCAAAGCACTGGTGTTTTTCACTGGAGGAACCCGCATCCATGGCAATTTCCCGTGCTTCCACCAGATAGGCCATGATGGTGGCCTTCTGCTGCTCGGTCAATTGAGGCAGCATGTCGAGATAACTGTTGTACGTTACCTGCACTATGCCATAGGTCATACCGTCCTTGACCTGATCGACCTGAGCAGGGGTCAGCAAAGCGGAAAGTTTCAATAGATACCGGATATGCAGCTGGTCTTGCAGGGTCTGGGCCATATCCTTCAGGGCCTGGATTGCCAGTTTCGCTGACTCCGGATTGTTACCCGCCTGGGATTGGATGACCTTGATCTGAGCATCGCGGGCATCATGCAGCATGCTCAGACTGCGATACTGATCGGCAATCAGATCTTGAACCTGCCGGGCCCTGACAGTGTCTTCTATCCTCAGGGTATCTACGATTTTCCGGGCCCGCTCCTCAAGGACTTGCGTGTACGCGGGATCCGGGTCCTGCGGCACCTGAAGGACTTTTGCCGGTTCAGGCACTGCCAGAAAAGCCATCCAGATCAATAACGCACATAGGCATCCAGCGGAATCACCGTGCCGCGACGCGGATTCCAGTACACCTGCCGGCATAACTCCACACGCCCGTTCATCGTCAGAATGCTGCTTTTTTGACGCCCTTTGTTGTGCCAGGGTTCCGTCGGCTGAGTCTGCCGAGGGGGAAAAAGCCGGCTCAATCTGCTGTTGCCGGAGCGCGAGAGCTTTCTGAAAAAGCTGTTGGCGAAACACCGCCGCCGCATCACGCACAGACTCTTCGCTGGCGGCAATCATGTGACCGTAAGGTGCCTGACTGACGGCCAAGGCCACCTCCTCCAAAAGACGTTCCAAATCCGGTGCTAATGCCTTTTTTAATTCCGCAACGGTAATCTGGTTTTCCATAGGGGGCCCCTTGTCAGCAAAACAGTCGTAAGTTCTTAAAAAACAAGGATATACCATATCTAAAAACCTGGCGCCAGAAAAAAATGTCACACACCCCAAAAGTGCCTCCTTCCGCAGGATAGGCAATCGCATGTTGACTGAACATTTTATCTTTCCCTGCTTTGATTCGAGCGCCTCGAATGGATGGTTCATCGTTTCAAGTCCAGCGACCCCAGACCAAGGACCTCTGTCAGAATGGAAGAAAACATCGTTTTTTTAATACCGGAAACAGAGTTTTTACCTCTCTTCGTTGGAGGTTTTAAACATACCAAAAATACCGCCATTCCCCGTCTGCTCTTCATTGAACACATAGAGTCTGAGGCGCCCTTTTGCATTCTCTATATCCTCGGAGCGTATGACCTGGCGAGGAAGTTTAAATTTTGTGCCGAGACTGGCGATTTTCAAATTTTGATACACAAAGATTTTATCCGTATCAAGATCTTGTTCCCAGCCCATATTGGGCGATTCCGTTATCATGCCAATCCGGCTTTCAGGATATACAAGACTGACAAGTTCGACATTCATCCGATTGCCGGCAAAGAAAGGATCCCCGGTTGTCATGGAATAAACGCCGCGTTCAGCCAGCATACTTTTGTACGGATAGGAAGGATAGGGGCCGTCGCCGAGCCAGTTGATTTTTTTGACAGTCGGTATTTCCCACGCAAGACCCAGTTCCAACAGAGCCCCCTTTCTGCTGTCAGGAGCAATGGTATATTCGATCTCCACCCATCCGGATGGATGGATCGTATACGTGATATCTGCATGTACAGTTTGCTCATTGCTACCAGGATTTTTGTATTTCACTTTCGTCTGAACAATGATCTTATTGCCCTGTTTTTTTTCCATGCGCCGGACAATCTCAAAATCAGTCAATACTGGGGGCTCCCAGATCGTCAAATCCATTCTTGGATACGTGTTGCGTTCAGCCATCGTGGGCTTTCGACCGATCCGGGCAAAGGGTCCCTTGATCAAAATCTCTCCCCCGGCATCACGGACCATAAAGATACCATTATTGTCTACTTCAATCTTTGAACCTGCCGGCAATCCTTCTTTTCTTTCCTTATCCATCTCTGCAAACCAATCCACCTGCGAGTTTTCAAAGACCAGCGTCCGCTCATAAACGGGAATTTCTTTCTTATTGAAAAATTCCACCCGGAGCATTAGATCGCCGGCAGGGAGTTCAAGCAGTCCCAGCGGAATCTCGGCGGTTTGGCTTTCATGCGGCAAGCAGTTCAGCGTTAGTCGGCCTTCCTGAAACGTACGTCCGTTGACCATGAATTTCCAGCATCCCTTAAACTGATCCAGGTTTGTAAAATCATGACGGTTCTCAATATTCAGAGATATATTCCCATTGGAATCCCGTGTTATATATTTTTGTGAGATGCTTATGGGTGCATACACTTTTCTGGCTTCATAGTAATCCGTCTGAGGACGACGATCCGCATAAACAATCCCATCCGTGCCGTCCGGACCATGACTGTCTATAATGGTGTTATCATCCAGCCATACATCTCCCGATAAAACGGTGTGGCGCCCTCGTACCGCCGATATATCCGCATACGAATCAACCACCTCCCGGCCATTGACTTTGCGGATGATCCCCTGATCAGCCCACAGCCAAATCATCGCTCCGGCCATTTTATCGGTGTTTTCGATCATCTGCCACTTGGTCTGGAAATCGCCGAAAGCCGTATCCAGCGCATGGTTGATCTCGGTATACAGGATCGGCTTCCGGATGGTGTCATCCTCCGCGTCTCGTTGTATTTCCTCATTATGCGGGTAATGCGGAGCGATGATATCTATGAACTCAGCGGAGCCGCTGGCGAAGCTTTTATTCAGACCGACGAAGTTTTCGCCCGGATACAGCAACGGGCGAGTCGGGTCCATTTTTTTGACCAGTTCTGCGGCGGTTTCCTGAAGACCATAAAGCGGGTTTTCATTTCCGATATCCCAAATGATCACACAGGGATGATTGCGATCTCGCGCAACCGTCCGCTGTGCCCGGGAAAGCATCGCTCCCAGCATAATCGGATCATTCTGCTGGGATTCGCCGAATCCGATCGGTACCTCATCCAGAACATATAAACCGTATTCATTGCATAATTCCAAAAATCGCGGGTGAGGGGGATAATGACTGCAGCGCACGGCATTTATATTCCCGGCTTTCATCAGTTGGATATCTTTGATCCAGTGATGTTCCTGCAATGCTCTTCCAACCTCCGGATATACTTCATGTCGGCATACACCGCGCAGTTTCACCCGTTGTCCATTGATTTTGAGCACCCCTTCTTCGATTGTCACCTCCCGCAAACCCACCTTTTGTTTGACGACATGCGAGACTCGGCCCTCCGTCAGCAGAGTGATGGACAAATCATACAAATAGGGCTGTTCCGCGTTCCAGTAATGTGCATTCGAAATCGGTATTTCGAATGCATGAGACGGTACCACACGGGGAGTAACCCACGAGACCGTTTCGGTTCGGTCCGTCAGAATCCGCCCATCGGCATCGGCAAGCACAAACTTTATCGCCATTGGTTTTAACAGTTCTCGATGATCGAAATGTTGACTGCCGTGATTGTGACAAAACAATCGAATTTCTATTTGGCCTTCGATCACAGCCGCCTGTTTTGCAGGGTCCACCCTGGTCGTAAGCGAGTAACGATCAATATGATACCGTTCCGGCGAGAATAGATAGACATCACGATAAATCCCTGACAGAGCCCATGCATCATTGCAATCAAAATCGCGCTCCTCATGATCGCGATATACCTTCAGGGCAAGGATGTTTTTTTTATCATAGTAAATGTACGGCGTGATATCAAACTGGCACGGGAGGAATGCATGCTGAAATGAACCTGCTTTTTCTCCGTTTACATAAAGAGTGTAGGCAAATGAAACCCCTTCAAAATGAACAATGATTTGACGGTTATTCCAGGCCTTCGGCAATGTGACTTCTTTTCGATACAAGCCGACTTTGGAGGGATCCGGCCGGTAATAATGCGGTTCCTCAAAGCCCTGGATTTCCCAGTTCGATGGTACAGTGATGGGGCTCCATTTATCGTCATTGTAGTCTGTTCGAAAGAAGTCGGAAAGCAGCGGTGTCTGAGCATTTTCAGCCAGGAGGAATTTCCATGGCCCGTTCAAAGACATGGTGAAATCATGGTTCCGGCGGTCAAATGGGATGGCGGAACTGAATGCTGCCGTATATATCGTAAAAATGCAGTAAATAAGTGTCCTGTTCATATCCGAATGTCCTTTCTCATTGCGTATTTTTCAAATAGAGATATCTGAATTGCTTTCTCTCATTGTATATCCAGTGCGTAAAAACACAACCCATTCATCTTCGCTGCCTGAAGTCGCACTTTATACGTTCCTGCATTGATGTATCGCTCTGTAGTGGTGTTGACAATGCGCCATTTCTCAGGCGTTTCGAGAAATGTGATCCTGTCATTTTTCAGGATTTCTCCTTTGTCATCAATGATCTGAATGGTCACGGCAATCGGCTGGTGCGTTGTATTCATATACCAAAACCGCAGCGTGTAAACTTGTGCCAATCCAACCGAAATATCCCATTCAATAGAGTTGTCGACACCTTCACCAAAACACACAGCGGGGCGTTTAGCCAGGACCGACCGAGTAAATGTCCCTTTGACTGAAGCATCCTGAGCCGGATACGTGACCGTCGGCCGAGACACGGTTCCTTCGGGCAATTCACTCTTCGGGAATGCAATGACTTTGGGAATGTATTTCCAATACCATCCTCTTGCGGGAGATGGGGGTGCCGGTTGAATCGTTTCGTCTAAGGATGCAACAGCAATGGCGGAAACAACGGCTTGTCCGGCCTTGACTTCGGGAAAGGTGATGTCCAAACGCCCACCCGTGACCGTTGTGTTGATGACTTTTTTAAAAGCGACAGCAGTCCCCGCTTCGGCCCAGATATCCAGGTCGTTGATGCATACAGTGTCATTGACGGCCACATCAAAAATACGCAGCCCTTTGCAATCAATACTGCCGCCCCTCCCGTGCCAGGGCTCAATAAAATACAACTCCACTCGATAATCTCCATCCGGAACAGGAAAATGATATGCCAGCTTATGACGCCCGTAGCGGAAGGTTTGAAACAGCTCCCAGTCCCGTGTTCGGCCGATTGGATCAAAGGTGCGGCGCTGGCTGGCAAGATAAGGATTGAGGTTCGGATATTCATCCGCCCACGAACGGGATCCCCAATGCAGCCGGCTGTCCAAGACCCTGTCTTGATGCCAGACCTGTCTCTCGCTATCCGTATAAATATCTCCGCCGCAATTGACGCGATAGAGATAATGATATCCCGGTTCAGCCCGCACAAGCGGCTCGACATCGCAATATAACTCTTCAAAATGAGGGGCCTGCGGAAGATTCTTCAGGATGATTATATCTTTGGCAACCGGTTTGCCCTCGCAGTATCCTTTTGCAGAAAGTACATTGTATCGAACATCCGCTTCTTTCCAGATAAAGTGAGTGCCGACTCCACTGCGTCTTCGTTTCCCGAGGGATTCAGCCTCTATCGCGTCATTAAACAACTCTACTTCATCACAATTTGAATACACATGCAGGGTTGCTTTCTGTGGGGATGAAAAACGATCGGGCCACGTATGCGAAACGATGTAAACCATCGGATCTCTCTCGGCAGGAACGTAATTGGCGCGATACATATAATACACATCCAGCGGCTCTTCCCAGATTGTGAGCAGCCCTTTATTGTTAAACGGACCAATTTTGTCAATGAGACGGTATCCCTCATCCACCTGCTGACGTCCGGGGTTATCATGTGAATTGAAAAGCCATTGAAAGTGTCCGCAGACACGATCTTTGACGGATTCGGCCTGCTGCACTTTCATCTCCATTAACTGGGTCATTCGATCTTCACTCAGGATTCCGTTCTGCTCGAAGAGTCCCTCCGTGTGCAGATCGATGCTTCGCCATGCTCCATATTCTCCGTTCAGCAATTGATCGGGACGAGCCAATTCCTCAGCGTACTTCTGCGGATCGCCGCCATAGGTTCCGCTCCAGTTTTGTACTACATTCCAATCCGTTCCCTGACCGCCGTTGCATGTGGTAATGATGCGCTGGCTGGACGCCGTTGGATCCAGTTGTCGAATTATATCACAGCACTCCTCGGCAAACGCCTTCGGCAGAACGCTTTCGTTCTGCAGGCCCCACATCACCACGGAAGGACTGTTCCGTCTCTCCTTAATCCATTGCCGCAGCTGATTCTTGAAATGTTCCCGAAAGGACTGTGTATCATACCAGATATGGGCTGAGAACTGCGGCCAAAAAAGCGTTCCGGATTCATCCCAGAGTTTTTGGTACAACAAATGATGCGGCTGGTGTGCATCTCGAAAGGCATTAAAGCCGGCCGCCTTGATCTGTTTGACCCGTGATCGCACCTGCTCTGTACTGAAGGCATGACTTTGTCCGAGAAGATGTTCATATTCACAGGTTCCGTTGATGAACACCGGTTTGCCATTCAGCAGAAAGCGATTGTCACCATCTTTGCGTGTAATCGGCCAGCTGACGGTCCGAATGCCGAACGGTGTTGTAACCCGATCAATCGTCCTGCCATTCTGCATGATGCAGCTGTCCAGCGTATAGAGATAAGGATCTTCTACTGACCAGAGTTTCGGATCTTTAAGGGCTGCTGACTGGTGTATGATCTCACTCTGACCTGATTCAAGAGTAACTTCTTTCGCCGGTTGAAAAACGATTTTGCCTTCTTTGTCATGAAATACATTCACAATTTCAATAGTCTCAACCGTATCCCCGTAGTTCTTCACTTCCGTTTCGACAAATACTTTCTCGGCTTTCTGATCATTCCACACATGCACACCGAAGGGCTCGATGCGAACCGCGTTCGTGACTTCCAGCACGACGGGCCGATAGATTCCCAACGGCTGGGACCCTTCGGAAAACCCCCACTCACTGCTGCACCCTCCGCAGACACAGGGCATATCGGAAATCATGACGGGATGTTCCGCCTTGACCAGGAGCGTATTGGCCGCCCCCGCTCGAATCGCGCTGGTTACATCTATAGTGAATGAAACACGTCCACCGAGATGCCGCCCCAAATCCACTCCGTTCAGGTTCACAGTGGCATAAGTCCCCACTCCTTCAAATCGGAGAAAATAATGCTTGTTTCCCGTTTTCACAGGAATCTCAAATTCTTTCTTATACCATGCTGTGCCATGCAGATTTCCATGCACCAGCTGACGAGCACCTCCATAATCGTCCCAGTTATGAGGGATTTTTACTGTTTTCCAGTCTCGTTCCGTTATCTCTCTAAGGTACAAATCATCCGGTTTGCCCTGATCATTGAAAACCGTTGCCCAGTCTTCATGGAAAGTATAAATTTCTCGTGGAATGTCCTTCGAAAAAGCAATCCCTCCGCATAAAGATGCGACGATCATGCAGATACACTCATCCATCTCTGTTATCCTTAAAGGTCGATTGAGATTAACGGCGATTCGAGTAAATCCGTCCGTGCGATAATATCATATTGTAACCTTTTTTAGAGGATTTATGGCTGTTTATACGAGTCCTGTGAAATGTTCGAATTATGATTTTTACGGGATTGAAATAACAGCGAAAGGAGCAGCCCGGCCAGGAGAATGGTCAACGTTCCGAAAACCGGTATCAAAAACGAATGAAACCGATTTTTCAGAAACACCGGCAGGCTGATTCGCGAAGATAGCGTCATCGCGGCGATCACCAGCAAACCAAGGATAACCGATGCAGCAGCTATCGGGTTATTTACTTTTTGACTGATCAAACCCAGTAAAAACAGGCCCAGCATGCCCCCTCCCAATATGCCCGAAAGAATCCACCATGTATCTAATGCACTAGTCATATTGATCAGCAGCAGGGACAGGCCGGTCCCCAAAAGTCCCCAGAGAATCGTAGAAATATACAGCACCATCATAAACTGTTTTTCAGATGCATCGGGGCGGATATATCGCTGGTACCAGTCTGTTGCTATCAGTGTTGCTGAAGAGTTTAAACTGGTTGAAATTGTACTCATTGCAGCGGCGAATATTGCTGCCACTAACAATCCTGTGATTCCGGGCGGCAGCATCTTCCCAATAAAATACGGAAACACTTTGTCTCCGATATCCTCTTCCTTTAACAAAGAGGAGCGTTCATGAACAGCCAAGAGGAATTCTTCCTGTCCACTGTCGAACCCTTCCTGCAGCAATTGCTGTTTGGCGACTTGGAAACGAATATCAGCTAACTCTTCCGGATGAACCTTATAATAAGCAAACAGCCCGGTGCCAATGAAAAAAAAGAGCGCGGATATCGGCAGATAGAGCCATCCTCCCGCCAAGATACTTCTTCGTGCTTCGGTGTCATTTTTCGAGGCAATGTATCGCTGGATATAACTCTGGTCAATTCCGAAGTTTTGAAGATTGATGACAATTCCGTAAACAAATACAACCCAAACCGTTGATTCGGATAATGAACTGCCAAAACTTCCCAAACTGAATTTGCGATGCTCAGCGGCAATTTGAAATACCTGTTCCGGACCCTGCGGCATGTTGAATAGTATCAGGAAAGCACAAACAACGACCCCGACCATTAGTACAATCGCCTGAAAAACATCGGTCCATATGACCGCGATAATTCCCCCCACAAAGGAATAGATAGTCACAGAGATCCCGGTGACCATAATCAATATCCGAATATCCCAGTTCAGGAGCAGACTCAGGGGCAATACCATCAGGTACGTGACAACACCAATACGGGCTAATTGGGTCAGAATATAAAAAAAACTGGCATACATTCTGGCCCAGGGCCCGAACCGGTGTTCCAGGTGCGCATAAGCGGAGACCTCACCGGTTTTTCGATAATAGGGCAGGAAAAACCGAACAGCAATCCAGGTTGCAACAGGCAAAGACAGACTGAACACAAAAGGATTCCAATTACCGGAGAAGGATTTTCCGGGCAATGCCAGAAAGCTGATACTGCTTAGATATGTTGCAAAAATCGACAAACCACATGCCCAGCCCGGCAGAGATCGTCCGGCCGCAGTAAACCCTTCCCGGGAACGGCTTCTCCGATAAAAATAAAAGCCGACACCCATCGTCCCTACAAAGTAAAAAATCAGGACAACCCAGTCAATCGGCCAAAAATGCTTCTGCATAAACGCTCCCGCTTTCAAAAACAGTTCTTATCAAACTTTTTTGAGAAACTGTTCCATTCGTCTTTCCTGTTCGGAACAAGGGGCACCAAGGGAGACAATAATACCTTGGAATAGAATGTTTTTCACAGAACCCATTTTACTGTTCCCAAGGCGAATCAAATTGGTAATGCCCGGATTCTACATGATAAACGGTATATTTCTCCTCTTGTCTGAGCAATTTAACACAGTCTGAATTTTGAGCCATAACTCCCGATTCAAAAATCCGTTTGGGATCCCCATACGGAACAAACACGGCGGCCGTTGTATTTGGCGGAATCGCAACATTCAACAGCAAACGGCCATCTGCAATTTCCCAGTGCGACAGGATAAGTCCGTGAATAGAATGATAAGATGTTTTCGCCCGAGTCAGTTTACCACCCGGTTGCGGGTGAATAATAATTTGCTTAAAACCGGGGCCATCCGTCCTGATGCCGCCGATGTTTTCAAACATCCACTGGCCCACTGCTCCGAACGAGTAATGCGCAAAGGAATTCATACCTGGATCGGCAAAGCCCGCCTCCGGTGTCCAGCCGTTCCAGCGTTCCCAGATGGAGGTGGCACCGTTTTTGATGGTAAAACCCCAGGAGGGGAAGGTATCGTTATGAAGCAATTGATAGGCAACATCATTGCGGTTTATCTTGGCCAGCGCCAGCATCAGATCCTTTGTACCGAGAAAACCGGTTGACAGGTGCCCGCTGCATTCTTCAATGCGGCGAATCAGATGGGCTGCAGCCCGTGTTTGCTGGTCCGGCTCGAGCAGGTCATAGACAATCGCCAGCGCATACGCCGCCTGGCTGTCACCCTTGATCGTCCCGTCCGGCTGCACATAGGCCGTCTGAAACGCACGCCGAATCCGGGCAAACAAGTCGCGATAGGCGGCGGCATCCTCCATCCGGCCCAGCGCTTCGGCAATCTGCGCCATCAGATGCGTGCTGTGGCCGAAATAGGCCGTATAAATCACATCGTGCGGGGTCTCATCGTTGATGTTCAGCCAGTCGCCGAAACAATGGAATCGCGCCGGCGGCAACAGGTCTTCCGTGCAGCGGTTTTTGCAAAAGGCGATAAACTTTTTCATGGCATCGTAATGCGTTTCGAGGATGCGTTTGTCGCCGTACATCTTATAGATCGTCCACGGACAGATCACGCCTGCATCGGCCCACCCTGGACCGCCATCGGTCGGATTGACTTTCAATGGAGCATAGCGAGGAAATTGCCCGTCATCACGCTGGGCGTCGGTCAAGTCAATCATCCACTTTGTAAAGAATGACTGTACATCATTGTTATAACAAGCGGTGTTGACATAGACCTGTGCATCTCCCGTCCAGCCGTAACGCTCATCCCGCTGCGGACAGTCCGTCGGGATGTCCATAAAATTCATCCGCTGCGTCCAGACGATATTGGAATACAACCGGTTGACCATCGCATCGGAGCAGACAAACGTTCCCGTCGTCGATGTATCACTGCTGAGAGCGAGTCCGGTAACGGTTTCCAGGTCCGGTTGTTTATTCAACCCGCTGACTTCGACATACTGGAATCCGTGATACGTAAAGTGCGGCTGCCAGATCTCTTCCTCTCGGCTGCCTTTACAAATGTAGACATCGGTAGCATTCGCCGTACGCAGGTTGGTTATGTAGATTGTTCCGTTTGCATTCAGCCGTTCAGCATGCCGGATCCGTATCCTTTGCCCCTTTTCTCCTAGGACCTTGATTTTTACAACACCGGTAAAATTCTGTCCCATATCAAAAACATATTTGCCGGGAACAGGCTCAGATACCGAAACCGGCTTGATAGTTTCAAAAACTCTCACAGGTTCAGTAACAGAAGCCTGGATTGTCGGATTCACCTCGGTATCGCCGACAACAACCGGCTGCCATGCGGAATCGTCAAAGCCGGGCCTGTTCCAGCCGGGCATTTCCCGACAAGCATCGTATCCTTCGCCCTGAAGTAAGTCTGCATACAGAATCGGACCTGTCGATGCCTTCCAGTCTTTTCCCGTTCCAATAACCTGTGTTGTGCCGTCTTCGTATGTAACATGGAGTTGCAGGAACAGACGAATTTTGCGGCCGTAATGGTTTCGGCGCAGACCTCCACCGACATAGCCGGCATACCAGCCGTCCGCCAGAATCCCGCCGATTGCATTGCTGCCGCGCCGAAGTCGGTCTGTCACATCATAGGCCCGGTAGTAAACCCTCTTTCGATAATCCGTCCAGCCCGGCGATAGATAATCGTCTGTAACACGTTGCCCATTGACAAAACACTGGTAAATTCCCAGCGCTGAAACATAAAGATTCGCACGTGTAATCTTTTTATCGCTCGTTTGGAACTCTTTGCGAAAATAACGCGCTGGCGGCAGCACTCGCTGCATCGGTTTTGTTCCTTGCCATGGAGCCGTCCCGAGCGGGCCGATAACTTCGGCCTTGGACCAGGCGGAGTCATCATAATTTTCCATCCTCCACCCGGGTTCTTCGTGAGAACTTATCAGCCATTCGTCATCCGTTGCAAATTCCAAGACTCGACCATCGGTTGATTCGATCCGAATGGCTGCCAGAAAACCGGCGGGAGAGTCTTCCTTTCCCTCATTGGAGGCCTGAAATGCCAGAACATTCCGGCCGGGCTTGAGATAATCGGCCAGGGTCACCTCATAAATGACGTTCTTGTTACGAAAGGACCTGAGCAAATTTCCATTGACATATAACTGGACAAAATCATCCGCTGTGTAATAACAATCCGCTTTCTCAATAACCCAATCCTCGGGCAGATAAAAAGACTTTCTGAAATAATAGGATCCCGGCTGAGCACTGACATTCGCGTTTGATTCGGACAAAATCCATTGTGCACGACCAAGCACATCCGGCAAGGGAACCGGCTTTTCCTCCACATCATATCCGATCCATTCGGCCCGCCGGTCTTGGGAACAAAGCAACCCCATCGACCATTCAGCCGGTTGACTCCAGGCCGAGGGGATATCGCTTCGATCCCAAACGCGAACTTGCCAGAAATAAACACAATCAGATTTAAGCGGTTCCCCGGCATAGACAATAGCTGTTGTGTTGTCACTTCGGACCTTTCCGGAGTCCCACATGTCAGGTTGATTATTCCTGAGAAGATGCTCATCCGATGCAACGTACACTTGGTAGGCGGTTTGTTTTTGGCCGCGTTCACCAGAGCAGATCTGCCAGCTTAAGCGCGGGGATAAGATATCAACCCCCATCGGGTCCGACCGGTACTCACAACGAAGTGATACCGGTGTGAGTTTCCGGCAAGCCGGGTTAAGAAAGCTCCGGCAACTGATACAAGCCGATAAACCCGCACTGAATACAAGCAGACATACCACTCGCTTCACAATCATTTTCCCGCTGAAATTATTTCTCTTAACCATCGCCGAAGTCCCGTTATCAAGTTTGACGACCTATCGATTTGCCCAGTCTCTTTGCTCTCAGCAAAAAAACGAAATCTCTCTCCTTTCTTTTGTTTTTCGCCTGTTTGACCCCACATATGGAAAATTGGCTCGGTTTACCTGAACTATAATTACGGTTTATAGAGAGGAATCAGCAGCATGTGAATCCTGGATTCTCCCTTCGCGGGAATGGCACATCGTTCCGTTAATTTTTCAATAGCCAGTAAATACAAAATTTATCTTTTAATATTGTACTTGTTTGTCCGGATTCCAGCGATTGACCGTCCCTTTTCGGAGATTGAAAATCAACCCGGCAGATACTCCTGTTTGCATCCGTCTCGGTTCTACTGGGACCATTCCGAATACTTCCGCACACTGGTTCGGCTCTAAAACTGTCTGCCGCAGACCTGCAAAACGAGGCACATTGCATCGTCTGGGAGAATCTGGCCAAACATCTGAAGCAATTGTCTGGCGGAACACAGGATCGGTCAGTTTAGTTTTTACTTGAGGTCCTCCTCTTGTTTCTTATGGGTAAAATATTATCGCTTTCAACCTTCAGAATGATATGGTTTGCTTTTATGTTTGGCAGGAGTTTTTCCATGGCTGGAAAAATATCTTTTTCAATTTTCCGACGTATACGGTTTTTAAGATGCATTGGCAGGCACTGAAGGGGCTGTGCAGGCGTTTCGCCGCATATTCCCACGCAGGCAAGTGCATACTTAAGTGCCTTCAGATATCCTCCTTTTTCAATGCCGTATATCGAGCTGGAAAGTTGGAGGACGATGTTTTGCAGACTTTGGATAAGGTCTGTCCTTTGCTCCAGCGCTGTTTGATAGAGTGTGACGTAGAATTGCGGAAAGAGATTTGCCCCGCCGGGTATGCCTCCATGGATGCCGGTCAGAACAGCCTCAGCAAGCAGTTCTTCCGGCCCTATCAGTACAGACCAGTCAGGCCTGTGCAGAGTCGCCAATTGATAGGCCCGTTGAAGATAAATCATGTCCGCGCTGCTGTCTTTAAGACCAATTATCTGCGGACAGCTCATTAGTTTACCCAGTGTTGACAATTCAAACCAGACTTTGGTGCAGGCAGGATTGTTATAGAGAAAAACCGGCAGCTCAATTTTTCTAAGCAGCTTTTTTATATATACAGTAAGATCTTGCTGGCTGAGTCCAAAATAATAAGGTGTTGATAGAACAAGTGCATCAGCGTCATTCTGTTGAGCCGTCCATGCTATTTTAAGGGATGCCTCAAAACAAGTATTTGTAATACCGACCAACACAGGTACTCTGCCATTAACCTGACGGCAGGTACGCTGGATGATTTCATTCTTTACAGTTTCGCATAAGCTTGGTGCTTCGCCAGTGGTACCAAGTATAAACAGGCCGTTCACTCCGCCACCAAGAATATGCTCTATCAGCGTTTCCAGTCCCGCCGGGTCAAGGTTGCCATCCGTGTCAAGGGGAGTAACCATAGGGGGTATTATGCCGCAGTATCGACCAGGATTTTTTGCTGCTTTATCCGTCATAATAGATCTTTTCAACCTTCAACTATGAAAGGGACACCCTCTTTTTGCACAGTTTTTTTCAGACATAATATGCTCCATACCACTGATTCCTATATTCATAAGCCACATACACTGAATAAATGTCGCCAGAAATAGAACATAATGTCAACTACAAACTTTGCCTGATTAAATTTTACCTTTTTCCATACTCTCGTCCTGTACAGGATCAAGTTTCCATTTGGGTATCCCAATCCACAGGGAGAGGCTCAAAATTGCCGCAATCTGAACCACAAAATGTAGTGGGATTACACAAACAGGACATGAACAATCCTGTTATTAGCCCCCCGTTGTTTCAGAAAACATTTTCTTATATTTCCTCTTCCCATTAGATAAGAAAGAGAATATAAAAAAGCGTTAGAGAAGTTACTCTTTTTATGGCATAAAAAAGGCGTAAATGAACTCCGACATAGGGCAAGATTTGAAGATTTTTGATTTTTTCACATATTAAAATCCTCATTTTTACTCTAAAAAACGATATATGTGGTATTCCAGATACGTATTAACCCTATTGTGGTTCTGAGGGTCGTGGGTTCGAATCCCATCTTCCACCCTTGTCAG
>CALMLO010000008.1 GCA_937868095.1 uncultured Phycisphaerales bacterium
ACCCGCCAGGAGTTTGTAATTTGTCAGCACTCTGGTTCGCAAATCAATCCGCGCATCAGCAGGTCTATTGTTGTTTGGCAGGATAAACGGGCTGGCAATTGCGATATTTATGGATATGATTTGAACACAAAAGAGGAGTTTGTCATTTCCAACGGCTCGGCCTTTGAAGGGTATCCGGCTATCGACTGGCCGTGGGTGGTCTGGCTCGATTTGCGAAATGGCGGTAATTGGGATATTTACGCAAAAAATCTTCAGACAGGAGAAGAGATAGCAGTTTGCACAAATTCGGCGAACCAGTCTCACCCGGCTGTAAGCAGAGGGATTGCGGTCTGGGAGGATGAGCGCAACAAGAGTATCAGTGGATTCGATCTTTATGGACGCCAGTTGCCGGATGGGGCGGAGTTTGTAGTTTGTAATCAAATGGGTGATCAGGTCTTGCCGTCGATTGATGGGTCGCTGGTTGTTTGGGAGGATTGGCGCAACGGCAGTTCAAATTTAGATGTTTATGGCTTTGATTTGGCAACGGGGATTTTGCTGGCGGTTGACACAAGTATCTACTCGCAGTGTCGGCCTGCGGTTTCGAACAATCGAATTGTCTGGCGAAGCGGTAACGACCTTTATTACGCAGATGTTGTCGCACCAACCGTGCTGACGATTCTGCAGCCCAATGGGGGCGAGATGCTGTTGGCCGGTTCGGCTGCCGATATACTTTGGCAGACGGAAGGTCCTTCGCCGGATTATATCAAAATCGGCTATTCTGCTGATAATGGACAGACTTGGACGATGATTACTCCAGGAGTCCCCAATACAGGGGTTTTCCATTGGGAGCCGCTGCCGGATTTGGATTCGACTCAATGTTTGGTGCGAATCTTTGATCCTGCGGACTCCTCAAAAACAGATAAATCGGATGCGGTTTTTACGATTTTTCAATGCGATGGGGCTTTGACGGCTGATTTGAATGGTGATTGCTTTGTAAATCTGGGCGATTTTTCGGTTCTGGCAACGCAATGGCTTCAGTGCGGCAATCCTTATGACTCGCAATGGTGCTTCTAACTACTCCATAGGAAGGGTAAATGTATGAGCGATCTTGAAAAGAAAATAGCATCTAAGAAAGTCGTGGTTGGGGTTTTGGGACTCGGATATGTAGGGCTTCCGCTGGCGAGAGAATTTGCCTTGTCGGGTGTGAAGGTTCTCGGATTTGATATTGATGATAAAAAGGTCAAGATTCTGAATTCCGGCCGGAGCATCATCAAGAACGTGCCCAATGAAGTGGTTCGGAAAATGGTCAAAAGCGGTAAGTTTACCGCTACTTCCGATATGTCCCAGATTCGCAAGGCCGATGCGGTTTTAATTTGTGTGCCGACGCCGCTGACGGAAAATCGCGAGCCGGATATGCAGTATGTGGAAGGCAGCTGCCGCACCATCGCCAAATATTTGCGGAAAGAGCATCTGATTTCGCTGGAAAGCACGACCTATCCCGGGACCACACGGGAATTGATGAAGCCGATTCTGGAAGAAACGGGTCTGAAGGCGGGCAAAGATTTTTATCTGGCATTTTCGCCGGAACGGGAGGACCCGGGCAATAAGCAGTACAGCACGCGCACAATTCCTAAAGTCGTGGGGGGATTGACTCCGAAGTGCCGTCAACTGGCCTATCAGGTGTATTCCCTGGCGATTCAGAAGATGGTGCCGGTTTCGTCGGTGGAGGCGGCGGAGGCGACCAAGATTCTCGAAAATGTCTATCGCTGCATCAATATTGCGATGGTTAATGAATTAAAGATGGTTTTTGACCGGATGGGGATTGATGTTTGGGAGGTGATTCGTGCGGCCAGCACGAAGCCGTTTGGGTATCATCCGTTTTATCCTGGGCCGGGGCTGGGGGGACACTGCATTCCGATTGACCCGTTTTATCTGACGTGGAAGGCCCGTCAGTATGGGATGGCGACTCGGTTTATTGAGCTGGCCGGCGAGATTAATACGGGGATGCCGCATTACGTGATAAACAGGGTGATGGAGGCCCTTAATGAGCGAAAAAAGAGCTTAAAGGGGTCAAAAGTGCTTGTTTTGGGGCTGGCTTACAAGCCGGATATTGATGATGTGCGGGAGTCGCCGTCGCTGGAATTGATTGAATTGCTGAAGGAGCGGGGGGCGAAAGTGGATTATAACGACCCGTATGTGCCGAGGACGCATAAAATGCGGGAATATGATTTGAAAATGACCAGCCGGCCGCTGTCGGCGGCGATGCTGCGGGGATACGATTGTGTTCTAATTTCAACGAATCACAGTACTTATGATTATGAGTGGATTGTTCGGCATTCCAAACTGGTGGTGGATACGCGGAATGCGACGGCGGGAGTGAAGGGGGGGAGGCGGAAGATTGTGAAGGCGTAAAGAGGACTGGAAGAGGGGGGAAATTCGGGTGAACAATCTGCGGCGATGTTTGCTATAAATAGTTGCAAATGTTATATTTTATGGACAGAAGGAGGATGTGTAAATGGATTCATTTGGGGGTTAAAAAAATGAACTTTTATCGGCTGACTCACTGGCTTGGGATTGCTGCAATCGCGGCGATTGTGGTATTTCTGGGGGTGGAAATCCTTCAAACTGCCCGTCAGGAGGTGCCGCAGACAGCCATTTCTAAGCCATTTAAAGCGGAAGATGCGCATTTTAAAGCCACTTTTGACACGGAATTAATATCGGATGCGCATTTTTTAACCACGGTAAAACCCGATGTATCGGAGCCGATTCTGCCTGAAATGGGGTCGGATGCGGCGTCGAGTTTTTCTGTGGAGATACCCGTTCGGGAAACGGACGATTCGTGGTGGCTTGACTATTCCAGCGCGGCTGGGTCTTCTTCCGGGCCGCTGGCGGTTTCGGGAGGTTCTTCAGGGACAACATCCGATTTGTCTTTTTCTTCTCCGGTCGGAGGCTCTTCATCTGGAGATTCTTTCTCTTCTGGGGCTTCTTCTTCCTCCTCTGCTTCTCCTTCTTCTGCTGCTCCTTCTTCCGGTTCGACTCCGGCTGCTGCCGGCGGAACAGACAACGGGACATCGTCGCCAAGTTCGGAGAATGAAAAGAGCGGGGGCGCCGGCGGGGTTGTAAACAAACAAGAGGGAGTCCTTGACTGGATTCAACAGAAGGGTATCCGTGCGGGTTATGTGTATTTTGATAGTCCCACCTCCTATGCAGACTCACTGAAAAAGGCCGGGCTGAATACGGCTCTTGTGAAAGGGTGGCAATTTTTCAATGTTTCCCAGACAAACGCGACATTGGCGGCTTATCGCCGATGGGGTATTGCCTGCCGGCAGCAGGGTCTTCATATGTTTGCGGCCTATAATTGGCAGCCCCAGGAAAAATTAATCAAACAGTACCGCCCTGTGGTTTTTTCGGACGGCACAGAAGGATTGTTTGTTTGTCCTTTGGATGTTTCTTTTTGGAGAGAGCATCTCATTGCTAATGGGGAAAAGATAGCTCAACTTTCTCTGGAAAACAGCGTTCGGCTGGACGGCTTTATGCTGGATATGGAGATGTACGGGACTGAGAATGAGCAGGCGAATAAAAAGAATTACAGCCGCGAGTGCTGCTTTTGCGACAACTGTTTTTCGACATTTCTGTTCAGCAAGGGATATTCAGGAGGGACGCTGCCGGCGGTAAATAAAAAGAACAGGTATCGGTGGCTTGAGGAACATCGTTGGCTGGATGAGTATTTCGTCTTTCTTGGCGAAAAGGCGGAGGCATTGGCGCAGGAATATAAGGAGCGAATCCGCGCTGTCAATGCCGAGCTGCTGCTGGGGGTTTATCCGGCCATCGTGGACAAAAACTGGGTTCAGATAGCGATGATGCGGGCCTTTGGCAAAGATTCCTACCCTGTTATTTCCTTTTCCACTGATACTTATGGTTACGGCCGGGAAACAACAAAGCACCATTGGGGTGCCGATAAGATTCCCAGTTCTCTCAATGAGTATTTTCAGAAGTATGATATTAACGGGAAGTATGTGGCTGGGTATATGTTCTGTAAATATACCAGCGCAGAAATCGGCCAGCATCTGATCCAGTCGTGTGAAAAAGCGGACGGTTATTGGCTGTGGACTTTTTCACAGTTGTATTGGACTCAATGGCCTGATGGCTATGAAAGACTTGCCGGCGGAAGTCCGGGCGAGTACCTGCAGGCACTTTATGAAGCCAATCGGTCTATTGATCTAATGCTAAGGAAGCGTGCGGCAACGGCGGGGGCAAATTGACACGAGGGTCGCAATCCAGAGATAGATTTGATTGAGATGAAATCAGCATGGCAGAACGTTCCTTGAAAACGAATTTTATCTGGGCCTTTCTGGGGAACGGATTTGGGGCGTTCTGCATGTGGCTTCAGGTCGTGATCCTTACGAAACTGGGTCAGCCGGAAGATGTGGGGCTTTATGCTGTCGCCTCTGCTGTCGGGCTGCCGGTGAGTATGCTGCTGAGTCTGAAACTTCAGTTGGTTCAGGTGACGGATGCGCGGCAGGAATATGAGTTTGGCCATTATATGGCTTTGAGACTTGTTACGGCGGTGCTGACTATTGCGGTAACGGCTATGATTGGTTTTCTTTTTTATCCGCCGCAAACTGCGTGGGTGATTACTGCTTTTGGGGCGGGGTACGGCCTGATGGCCTTCCGAGAGGTCTATATAGCGGTGATGCAGAAGAGCGAACGGATGGACAAGGCGGCGGTCAGCCGCTTTATCCAGAATGTGCTGTCCGTTGTTTTTTTTGGGGTTCTGTTTTACGCAACACAGAGTTTGGCTGTTTCGGCGCTGGGGCTTGTGGCGGCCCGCCTGACGGGTTTTGTTTGTTATGACATTCCTGTTTGCCGGCGGCTTCTGCTGAAGGGCAGTGCTCAGCAGGAGATTGTTCCTACGGGGCTGCGGCCGCTGTGGGATTTTCGAAGAATGGTGCGGCTGACCCTCACGGCAGCGCCGCTGGGAATCGTCGCCTGGCTGACGACGCTGTTTACAAGTATTCCCCGACTGACGATGGATGCGGTGCTTGGCAAGGAACAATTGGGGTACTTTGCGGCGGTTTCGTCGCTGCTGGTCGTCGGCAACCTGTTTGTGGGGGCGGTGGGGCAGACGGCCAGTCCGCGTCTGGCGCGGTATTTCGTCGAATGCCCGGAAGGATATCTGCGGCTTCTGCTGAAACTGCTCTGTGTGCTGCTGGTGATGGGACTGGCGGGCATTGCCGTCAGCGTGTTCTTTGGGAGGCCGATTCTGACCTTTTTGTTCACAGCGGAGTATGCTGCTTATCAAGATATGCTGGTGTGGGTTATGGTGGCGGCGGCGGTACTATCGATTTTCTCGGGGCTGAATATCGCTCTGACGGCTGCCCGATGCTTTGCATCGCAGGTGCCGATCTATGCCCTCAGTGCGGCGGTGGCGGCGGCGGTCTCCTTTTATGGGATTCCCCGGTATGGTATTCTGGCGGGGACGTGGTCGCAACTTGCCTGCTATGCAGCCGGTTCGCTGTGCTGCGGACTTGTCTTACTGTATGTATATCGAAAACGGGTACAGCAGCCGTTATGAAATATTTTTCTGAGAGAAAAGTATGATGTACCATAAGCAAAAACCGATTTTGGTTGATAACGGGGCAGCATATCTTTCCAATTTAGATATAGCCGGGCGCAGGACAAGTATCCTGTTTATTCTTTTTCTTCTGCTGGTGGGATTTGCCGCTGCAACGGCATATATTCCTTGTCAAGGCAAAAGCAATCCGGCGGTTTTTATCCCTCAGCTGTTATGTGTTTTTGCGATTTTGCTGGTATGGGGGGGGCGAAAATATCTTGCCCTGCCTCCCAAGAACATACTCAGCCCCGATGTGATTTTTGTGTCGATGTTCTGTGTTTTTCATTTCGGGTACATTGCATTTTACGCCTTTCATCTGGCGGAGTGGGATAATGAGGTCTTTTGGGACCCTGAAAAGACGCTGAAGGCGGTCTTATTCTGTATTTGGTGTCTAATCCTGTTTTTGATAGGATATGAATTACCAGGTAACCGCTATTCAAGAAAACCTATAGACAGTCAAATTACGCCCTGTTCTCGCTCGTGTCTTCTCGCCGGCAAGGTTTTCATCGTTGTGACTATTCTGTTTTTCTGGGGGACTCTTTTTGCAAGCGGTATCAGAAACCTGCTCAGTGACTATCAACTTCTGATTAAAGTGGGCGGTTTAACCAGCTGGGGCCGTTTTTTCTGGGTGGCCCATGATTTGGGGGTGATTGGGATTGTTTTCTATTGTACCAGCAGTGCCATCCTTTACCGCAAAACCATGTCCGGGATTTTATTTTTCTGTTTAAGCTGGTTTTACATGTTCAGCATATTGCTGCTGGGAGACCGAGGCGGATTTATCCAAGTTGCCATTATACCAATCGTAGTATTTCATTATTTTCAGCGAAAGATTAAATTCTCCTGGATACTGGGAATCGGATTGATTTTGTTTTTTATTATGACTGTCATTGGGATCACCCGCAATTTGGCTGTGTTGGATGCCAAGCGAATCGCGCAGGAATATCGGTATGTTCAGCAAGTGGAGCAGGTTAATCCAATTACGAGGGCGTTTCTTGAATTTGGCAGTTCTATTAAGACGGTCGATATTGCAATGACTTTAGTTCCTGAACAGCATCCTTACTGGTATGGCAAATCCTACGTTGACGGTCTATTTCTTTTGATTCCTAACATAATACCCGGTTTTATTCGCACACAAGAACAAAGTATTGGAGCGTGGGTGACGGAAACTGCCTTCGGCAGTCTGCAAAGCACTCATGGCCGCGGCGGTTCGATTGCGATGGAGGCCTATCTGAACTTTGGATTTATTGGGGGAGCCGTGTTTTTCGTCTTTTTAGGATACGGGTACCGGGTACTTTATGAAAGGGTTTTGTGTAAACCTACCTTTTTGCGAATCGCTGTTTTTTTGGGTTTTACAGCCGGTCTTGCGTTGTGGATGCGCAATACCGCCAATGTGTTTTATCGGCCTTTTGTTTGGACGTTTCTTGCGGCTTGGATTATTTACAGCTTCCAGAAGAGCATGCCGTATGAGATTTTTTATTCAGAAATGGAGGGGGAATCTACGGAGCAACTTGATTCAAAGACATCCGGTGTTTTATCGGGTGATTCTTATGAGATGATTTAAGATTTTGTGTGAGAAATAACCACAAAAGCTGAAATGCGTTTTGTTTTTTTTGATTTTACGATTAATTTTGGGGGCGGTCCGCAGGGGAGCGTTTATCTTGCGGAGCGTCTTAATCAAGGACATAAGGTTGTTGTTCTTGATGCGTATGGGAGCTGCGCGGAGTACTGCGGTGCGGTAGAAAAAGCCGGCCTTCGGCTTCAGATTCTTTATCCGAAACAGGAAAACCCCTATATTGGGTATGCCGGGCGTCCGTTTCGACGGTTTCTGCGTGGGGCTTTGCAGGTGCCGGAGTTTCTGCGGATTCGCCATCGCCTTCGCAAAGCTCTTCTGGAACTGAAGCCGGATGTGGTGTGGGTCAACAATTACAAGTCTCTTTTTTTTGTTGGTCTGAGCGGCTGTTTTGCGAGGTGTCCGGTTGTTGTGTATGTTCGCGGGTGGGGTACACCGGACCAGATGAATCCTGTTTTTGTGCGTCTTTTGAAGGGGCCTGTTTCGGCGGTAATTGCCCACGCGCGGGCGACGGTAGAGCAACTGGCGCGGCAGGGTGTGCCGCGAGAAAAACTGCATTATGCGCCGAATACGGTGAATTTTGATACTATTGTCAGGAATGCGGCCAAGCCCCTTGATGAACCGAAGCCAAACGGAAACGGGTATCCGAAAATCCTGCTGCCGGCGGCCCGTCCGGTTCGGGAAAAAGGGCACCTGACGGCTCTGTCGGCTTTGGTTCGGTTAAAGAATCGGGGCTATGAGCCGGTTCTGTGGCTTCCTGGGAAAACGGCCATGGGTGCCGATTCTTCTTTTATCCGGCAGATGGAGGGATTTATCCGGGAGAAAAATCTGGAAACTAATGTTCACTTTTTGGGGTGGAGGACGGATATGGAAGCGCTGGTGCATGCGTGCGATGTGGTGATCCTGCCGTCTCATACGGAGGGATTTCCGAGAATTATTCTGGAGGCGATGCTGCTGAAGAAGCCGGTGATTGCGACGGGGGTGGGGGGGATTCCGGAGACGCTGATTCATGAGCAGACGGGGATTATGATTGATGTGGATGATGAAGAGGGGCTTGCAGAAGGGATTGTGCGGTATGCGGAGGATGCGGCGTTTCGGCAGCGGATTGTCCGGCAGGCGTATGCGTATGTGTGCGAACATCATCATCCGGACAAGCACACACAAAAGGTCATCGAAGTGTTTGAGTCTGTTTGTCGGGAGAGAAAGGGGTTGGTATGAGTGCTCCGCTGGTGACGATTTCGAGTACGTTTTACAATACGGGGCCGGCTATTCTTGATATGCTTCGGTCTGTGTTTGCGCAGACATTTTCCGATTGGGAGCTGGTTTTGATTGACGACGGTTCAACGGATGAGACGCCGGTGCTGGCGGCCTCGGTGAAAGACCCTCGCATTCGGATTTACCGCAATGAGCGCAATCGGGGCCAGTCGTACAGTTTGAATCGGATTACGGAGGCGGCGCGGGGGAAGTATATCGCGCGGATGGATTCCGATGATTTGTGCTCCCCCGAGCGAATCCGGAAACAAGTGGAGCTGCTGGAGTCGGAGCCGTCTATTGATGTCGCGGGGACGGGAATGTGCTATCTGGACAGCAACGGGATGCCGCTCGGTGATGGGCCTGTGGTGCGAGGCCATGCTCAGATTTGCAAGAATCCTAATCGGGGGTTTCGTATCGCTCATGGTACGCTGCTGGGCAAGAAGAGCTGGTTTGAAAAGCATCCCTATGATGAGAATCTGAAAAGGGCGGCTGATTTTAATCTGTTTTACCGGTCTTATCGCGACAGTGTGTTTGATAATGTGCCTGAGCCGCTGTATTACTACAATTTTGATCAATCCTTTCATCTGAAAAAGCAATTCATTGACCGGAAAAATAGTGCTTCTTTTTTGTTTGCCGGCAACTGGAATGAAGGGCGGTATGGGGCTGCCATTGGGCATTCTGTGCTTCAATATCTGAAGTTCGGGCTTACGGTCGGTTTTTTATGTACGGGGCTTCGCGGGAGACTGATGGCCAGGAGATTCGGCAAGATGAGCGAGGCGAAGAAAACCCATTTTCTGCAGGAACTTGACTATATCCGGAGTATCCGATTGCCGGGGATAGAGGAGGTTTAGCGGCTGACTGACCGGCTACTTTCGTTGGGTAAAACTCTTTATAGGGGTGGACGATGAATAAGCAACCTCCGTCGATCTGCATTTTGACGACCATTTCGAACTCGATTAAGGCCTTTTATCCTGGGCAGATTGAGGCGCTGATGGAGGCGGGCTTTCGAGTGAGTGTCGTTTGCGCGGAGGATGCTGGTCTGCCGTCGTTTTTGCCGGCGGGGGTTGAGTATGTTCCTATGCCTTTTACGCGGGTTTATTCGCCGGTTCATGATTTGAAGGCGCTGTTTCAACTGATTCGGTTTTTCAGGCGGAATCGGTTTACGATGGTGCAGTACAGTACTCCGAAGGCGTCTCTGCTGGGTTCTCTTGCGTCGTTTGCCGCGCGGATTCCCTGCCGAATCTATCTGCTGTGGGGTTTGTATTATACAGCTCAGACGGGCTTTTCGCGGCGGGTCTTGCGGTTTTTTGAGAAGGCCGTGTGCGGGATGAGTCATCATATTCTGCCGATTGCCCATGAGATGGTTGATTATCTGGAACAGGAGGGGATTGCCAGGCGGGGAAAATGCGCGGTGATCCTGAACGGGAGTGCGTGCGGGGTGGATTTGGAGCGTTTTAATCCTGCGTTGTACACGGCCAGCCGCTCTCTTATCCGGCGGCAGTATTCCATCCCTGAGGATGCTCTTGTGATTGGGACGGTTGCTCGTTTGACAGGGGATAAGGGGATTCACGAATTGGTTGATGCTTTTGCAGAAATTGAACGGGAAGTTCCCAATGTGTATTTGCTGCTTGTGGGCCGGCAGGAAGAAAAGGACCGGCTGAGGCCGCAGACGGCGGAACTTATCCAAAAGCATCCGGCCATTCGCTGTGCGGGCTGGCAGAAAGATCCTGTGCCTTTTTATGCTGCGATGGATATTTTTTGCCTGCCGACTTATCGGGAAGGATTCGGGGAAGTGAACCTGGAGGCGCAGGCGATGGGGCTGCCGGTTGTTTCGTCGGATGTGATTGGGCCGCGGGAGTCGGTTGAAAACGGGGTTACGGGGTTTTTGGTTCCGCCGCGTGATGTTCCATCGCTGAAGGAGGCGCTGCTGAAGATTGTTCGAGATGCCTCCCTTCGGGAATCGATGGGGTTGCGCGGCCGGGAGCGGGTTGTGAAGATGTTTGATCGAAAAGAATGGATTCAGGCGATGGTTAAGCATCG
>CALMLO010000009.1 GCA_937868095.1 uncultured Phycisphaerales bacterium
TCTGGTGGAGGGCACCGGCCAGCCCAAGCGCTATGACAGCGGGCAGGAAATACATTGTAAAACGAAAGGATAAATGGCAAAAGGCGCGGAGGGGCGGGATTGGGCGGGATCCGGCGGGAAAAAGCGGGCTGGCGTGGGCAAAAATGCAGATTTTGGCGGATCCGGGCGGCCCAAATCTGCGGCGGGGATAGATGGCAAAAAAGCCCTGAACCGCCGGAAAAACGAAACGTAGTTGGCAAAAAAACGAAACCCCTTAAAACCCCCTTTAAACCCCTTTAAAACGCATCAAAACGGCCAATCCGTGATTTTCAAAACGGGGTTCTTCCGCGCGCCGACGCGCGCGATGCGCGCGGAGCTGCGCGCGCGGAATTTGGTAAAATGGGTAAAATAGCAGGGTAGGCGCAGAAAATCTCCGGCGAAAAAACCGCGTTTTTTCGCTTGAAAATCGGGGTCCGCCAAAGCGGCCCCGGTCTTCCCCGGCGGCCGTCATCGCCCCCGAAGAGCACGGCAAATTGGCAAAGAGCAGCGGAAAATTTTTAAAAAAATTATTTTTTTGGCTTGACAAAATGTCCGATATATCGTACATTATAAAAGGAAAGACAAGGCCGGGGCGAAGCCCGGCGGAAACCGAAAACTCAACCCGAATCGGCTGGCCCGGCTGGTGAAAGGCCGGGTCAGCCGAAGTCTGGTCTATGACTATCTGGCCGGCCGGCATCGCTTAAGCGATGACAAGCTGGCCGTGATCCTCGAGGCCCTCGAGATCAACCTTTCCGCTGACTCTATGAACTTGTCAAAGAAGAATAAGTCCGCGACTAAAAAAGCATCGTCCAATCCTTGAGATTCACAATCCCATCGTGATTGACATCCGCCGGCGCGCGGCGAATCCAGCAGTCGCGGATGCGGATGCCGTTGGGATCGTATGTCCACACAATCACCCGCTCTGTGCCGGGAACAATCGCCCGCCAGAGGTTCGGGTCGTCGTTTAATAGAAACCGATTCGGTCTGGCTACATACTCAAAGCATTCCCGGCGGCTCAATTGAAGCCACTGATTGCAGAAGGTCTGCAGGGCCGGGGCCTTGACCTCCCGCCAATTCGGGTCCGGCGGCGGACTGTTCGGCTCGGCCGGCGGCGGAGCATTCGGCTCGGAGGCGACTGGCTTCTCGGCGGAGGTCGGAAACAATCCCAGACCGATCAGGCAGACCGCCAGCAGCAGACACAGACGCCTCGAATAATATCGCTCGGCTGTCACGGGGCCTCCTCAATATTGATCAGTTTGTTGGGGCCGGCCAGCGTCAGCGGCGCCGACGGATTGTTGCAGATGCTAATGGGCATCGAGAAGACATCATAGGCCAGCTGGCCGCCGGAGGCATCGACGCTGCCGAAGAGCACGCGGGCAATCGTCAGCTCCAGCGGCGCCCCCCCCGCCGACTGGACCAGAACCAGCTGCAGAGCGGCGGCGGAGGAGGTCAGGAGCCGGTTGCTGAGGATCACATTGTTCTGGATGGAGGCATCCTGAAAACTGAGCGAACCGTTGACCGCAAGACCGCACTCGGGCGATAAGTCCACCGCCGTATAACCGAGATCCGCATCGTTGCAGGCCCGCAGCATCGGGACGCTCACACTCAGCGACAGACCGAGCGGGTGAGCAATCGCCGTGCTGCCGTGCAGGCAGGAGCGAATGCGCCAGCCGCCGCGTGCGGCGGAGACATAAGTCGGGGCATTCTGCGCATCGGTCTGCTGCCAGACGTCGGCGATTGCAGCGGTCTCATCGCCGAAGCGGCACTCGAAGTCAAACGACACGGAGGCATAGGAGCCCTGGCGGATCTCCAGCCGGATGTTGTGGATGCAGGGATTATTGAGCGTGTGTTTGATGTAGCCGCCGGTTGGACCGGTGCCGGACTTGCGCTCATAGAAGACCAGGTTGCTGACGGTGCCGGTGAGCAGGTCGAGCACCTTGGGCCAGTCCTGCACGGTGACGGAGCCGCGCACAAACTGCACGTCGCGATCGACAATCGGGACCTGCAGGCCGTCGGCCCCGCTGCGGAGGATGTTGTCAAAGCCGGCGGTCAGCCGCACCGAGACGGTGCCGCCGACGGACACGCCGTTGACGGCGGTTGCCGTCGGGCAAAAAATTCGTTTGTTCACAACAGCCATATTCCATCTCCTTATGATTCAGGAATCGGGATCCAGCGGGCCTCAAAGCGGACCTGCCGGTAATGCATTTTTGGATGGACAATCAAATCCGCCGCATCGCTCAAATAAAATTCGTCGCAGCAGAAATCCGGGCCTGGATGCGAGCGGTCGAAGGCCAGAACGATTTTTTCAAAGAGCCGATTGACGCCGACGGTATCCGGGCCGCCGCGCCGAGCGGCGCCGTCGATGCCGCTGCGGTCGCCGAAGGCGATGTCGAGAATGATGTGCAGGGCCGGGGCGTAATCGCCCTCGCGGCTGAGCCGCTCTACGGAGGCCTGCACAAAGGCCATCGGGGCGTATCGCTCAAAACTGCTGACGCCGCCGTCGGCGATGCCGATCTGGCCGGCCCAGGGAGCGACCGTGCGGAAACAGCTGCGGCCGTCCTCCGTCATCGCCGCCAGACGTTGACAGGCCCAGTCTTCCAGATCGGTCAGAAGTCCGGCCTCCGGGGAATCCGTGAGAGATTCGCGGCCCAGGCCGCCGTTATACAGGAAGAGCAACTCCTCATCCGTCAATGCGCGGCCGAAGAGCATCAGATTGTCAAGCCGCAGCGGTCGATTGGTGAAGGGGACGCCGCCGGGCGGCATGGCGGCGCCCAAGAGGAACGGCAGAGGACTTGTCCACTTCGAGGGGTCTGTGCCTTCCGCCAGAGAGGTGTTCTTTAATAGGGAATCATTCCACCAGAGACGGCTTTGATTGTTTTCGACATCGAGGACGGCGGCGACGAAACACCACTCGTTGCGCCGCCAGGAATCCGGAATAACCGTCGAATAGCAGCTCGTCCATTTGGAATCGCAGACATAATTAAAGAAAACCTCGTCGGAGTTTTCATCGATTTCGAGAATATTTTCATAATCGTTGCCGATGATGCCCCAGAGGGGCTGAGCAACCTCCTGCTCGCAGTCGATTCGCTGGACCCAGCCGCAGACTGTAAAACTCTTGCGCCAATGCTCCTGCAGACTGGAGCCCAGATTGATATGATCGCCGGCGCCGTTGAAGGCAAAGGCATTGCCCAGAAGACCTGGGCAGGACAACTCCTTCGTTGGTCGGGAGGCCAGGCCGTGCAGGATGCCGCGACAATCGAGGACCAGCCGCGAGTCGCCGGACTCCTCAAATCGCCAGTGAGCAATGCAGTCTTTCCGCAAATCCATCAGGCACTCTCCAATTGATCCGCAATCGAGCGATAGACGGTATCGGTGATGGCGTCAACACGATCGAGGACGCCGTCGTACAGAGCGCCGGAGCCGAAGACCGTCACTTCCGGGACGAGGGCAAAGAGCGGCCGAATTCGGGCGCGTTCGGTTTTGCCGAGCCGGTAGCCGAACAAAAGTGCCCCGGAGGCGCTGCGGTAAAAGAATCCGTTGGGCACATCGCGCGGCGAGCGGAATCGAGGCACGCCGGCAGCGGTCAGATTCTCCCCGATGGGGACGGCCAGCAGCCGGGCTGTGCGGGGACGGATGGTTTTGACCTCATCGGTGAGCAGCCAGGCATAGGCATCCACGCCGGAGAACGGCCGAACACCGATGACGGCCTCCAGGTCGGCAATCATCCAGCCGGCCAGCGAGCGGGCCAGATTGCCGGTGCGGCGATTTAAGGCCCGTCCGCTTAGATACTGATCGGCGATGTAGGAGGCCGTCTCCTCGGCCGCCCGCCGAAGGCCGGCGGAGGCCGCCGACGCCAGATATTTCGCGGAGCGTTCGGTGCCGCTGACGGCGGCGCGAAACTCCGGTCCCAACTCAATCAGAATTCTCACAGCACAATCCTTTGATACAAATCCCAGATGCGCTTGACCTGCGGGAGCAGGTCCACCTGTTCAAACTTCGAAAAGGAACCGCCCTGAAAGGACACACCGGACAGCCCGATGTCGTCCCGCCGCTTGAACAGGAACACAACCTGTTCGACGGCCGACTCCTGCAGGTCCGCCGGCATCGGGGTTTCGGCCGGATCTGCGGGGCTTTCGCCGGCCGGTACAAATCCGCCGCGATAGACGACCTGGATCGAATCGGGCGGCTCGGCCGGCCAGGGCAGATCGACGCGATAGACGATGCCGCTGCGTCCGAACTGCAGGAGCCGATATTCGGAGGCCCCCAGCGGCTCGGCCGAATCGAAGTCTCCGTCGGCGGCGATGCGGATTTCCTGCAGATCGGCGACCGGAAAGGCCCGCAGCCGCAGATACGGCGTGCCGCCGGTATAGACTTCTGTGACGGGTTCTTCCGGCAGCACAAGCCCGCGATGACAGTACTGCTCCGCCATCGCCGTCACGGAGGCGAGCAGGCCGGTTAAGACGGCCGAATCTTCGGCGGACAGCGAGGTTACGCCGAGACGCTGTTGGATTTGTTCGAGGGTGCAGAGCATGCCTTGCTCCTGTAGTCCTCAGGCCGAATCATCTTGTCTTTCGGGCTGGGGAAGTTTTTTTCAGGTCTTTCGTTTTTTATGGACGACTGTTTTTTCGCTTCCATAGATTTCTCCAAAAGGAGGGGCCGAAGCGGCCCCTCGGTTTAGGCCGTGATGTGCTGGGCGTAGCCGCGATCGGCGGCGGTCGAAGGACCGACGGCCAGCTGGGCGGTCACGCCGCGAATGACCAGAAAGGCACCGGTGGTGCCGCTGCCGGCGGTCGGGGCTTTGACCCGCACATAACGCTTGCGGCCCGGGATATTCGGCACATCGATGGCAAAGATCTTGTTGTCATCGGTGGCCGAGATGACGGAAGTCAGCGTGGCTTTTGTGATCACCGACCAGTCCCCGGGTGTACCGGAATTGGTGTCGCATTCCTCCAGCACCAGAGGCGTGGAGGTTCCGCCGGAACCGACGGCAACATCCGTAGGTCCGACAATGATTTCAATCTTGGCCACGCCGCAACCAGACAGGTCCAGCGGCGTCTGGGTGCCGAAGGCATCGTTATTCTTCACTTCGGCCAGCATCAGCGTTACCTTTTCTTCCTGAAGCGGGTTCATTTTTTATTCCTTTCAAAAATCGTTTTTTGTTCCATTTTCAAAACCCTCCGGCGGCCGAACGACCGCCGGAGGAAGGAAAGGAGGATCAACCGTTATCCGGTTTTCAGGCCGACGATGGTGCCGGCCTTTTTGGTCTGATCGGTCTCGACATCATGGCAGCCGTAGATATTGAGGGCCACACGCTCGGTGGCCAGGACGGCGATCTGACGCTGGAGGAACAGGGCCTCGCGGCTCTGCTCGATGGTCGTCTGCCGGCGGTCACCGAAGATGGCTCCGCGACCCAGATTGGCCAGGACGCAGCAGATTTGATTGGAGGCCGACTCGAACGGCAGAGGCACCCACTCCACGGGAAGCCCAAGGAACCGTCGGCCGTTTGCGACCTCGCCGACAATGATTTCGGTCTTGGAAGCCCCGCCGGCGGCATCGGCCAGCTTCATCATCACTTCAAAGTAGAACCGGCTGCTGCAGAACCAGCGAGGACCGTCGCCGGCCCAGGCGAATGGATGCAGGGCTCCCATCATACTGCGGAAGTTCGGCAGGGTCAGACCGCCCCAACCGGTGCCGCTGCCGCTCACAAGCCCCTTGGGAGAGCTGAGCTGATTGAACCAGCCGGTGATGCCGACGTTGTTGAAGTACGTGCTGGTGCCGTCGCCGCAGAAGAGGACGCGGTCCTCCTGTTCGGCAAAGGCCATCGCCATCAGCTCGCCTAAGATATTGCCCAAAGCCATGGCCGCTGAAACATCTTCGGCAGTGTCGCGGTTGACGGGCACGAAGATGTCCCAGCTCTGGGCCTTGAGCGTGAGGAGATTGCCGGAGATGTCCTGCGGGGTGGGGACGACGCCCGCCTCGGTGCAGTAAACCCGAAGGCCCTTGTTGAATTTCGGCACAGACTCGGTATCGGTGGTCATCAGCCACGGCTGGCAGAACCGGCGGGCGGCGCCGTATTGGGCGATGATGAGAATGAACGCGTCAACCAGCTGCTGCGGAATTAATAGCCCGCCGGACGGGTTGTTCTGCGAGCTGACGGCTTTCTCGAGCTTGTAGCCGCGATGCTCCAAGATTTTGGTGGCGGTTGAAGAGCCGAGAACACCGGCCATGATGTACAGGCCGAAATCCTGGGCCAGACGCGCATTGCCCCAGACGCCCTTGTAGAGCCCGCTGAGAAGATCCGGATTGCCGATCATCGACTGCTCGCGATAGGAGCGGAGCTCTTCGGAGAGGGTGTTGAGGTTTTTGCGGAGCTGATCGATGTCCGCGAAGCGGTCGGCCAGGAGCTTGTTGACTTCGCCGGAGACGGACTTGATGAATTGTTCATTAGTCAGAAGCCCCTTCTCCCTCTGAAGGAGGAGGTCTTCAAGCATTTTTCTTACATCTTGTTCATTCATGATTTACCCCTTTTTTAAAAGACTTTCAATTGCTTTTTTTAACGCCGCGAAATCCCCGGAGGAGCCGTCTGCTTTTCGGGGATCGGAGGAGGTGCCGGGGGACAATTCCTCCGCAGCCGAAAAGAGGTCGGCGGATTGTTTTTGGTTGTGGAAGTAAAGGAGGTCTTCGAGGGTCTGGAACTTTTCGTCCAGCCAGTCGCGGAGCGAGCGGACCTCCTGATCCAGATAATGCTTAACAAAGTCCTGGATGTCGGGACTTTTCCGGGCGGCCCATTCGAAGCCCTTCAATCTGGCCAGGGCCTCCGGATTGGCCCCGACGGCTACGCAGGAAATCTCCAGCAGTTCCAGCTTCGTGATGACATAGAGGGTCTTTTCGCCGGATTTGTCGAGCCGATATTCGAGGACGCGGAAGCCGATGCTCACAGCCCGCATCGTGCGGTTCTTGTAGGCGATCCAGTGCTCGGCGCCGAGCTGAAGCTCTGTGTCGAACTGAAGGGTCATTTCGACCTGCTCGTGATCGCCGACATTCACCAGCCGGGCGGTGCTCACATCCCAGGAACCGACCGCCGGCGGCATGCCGTTTTCGAGTCGGTGCAGATGACAGGCCAGACAGATCGGGTTGTCGGCAAACTCGCCCTTGCGGCGGATGGCCTCATAGACCGCGCGGGACTCGACGACTTCATCGTGGCGATCGATGACTTCCGACGAGACGACGAATGTGATGCGCTTGTTGTCCAGGTCGATGGCCTTCTCATCCTCGCGAATGAAGGCGTGGAGATGCTTGAGTTTTTGCTGATTCAAATCAAACGGCATGGGACTCTCCTATGGATTGGCTGCGTCCGTAAAGGGCCATCAGGACGCAGCGGCAGTTGATGATGTTGCCGGCCGAGCCGCTCGGATCGCCCGGATACATCAGCGGCTCGCCGTTGACATAGAACGGCTGATTGAGCGGGATGCCGTCGCGATAGGTCTCTTCGGCCTTGCGATGAGCGTCGCGGACGGCCTCATCGCGGGCGGTCAGCCACGATTTCTTTTCGATGCCGGCCTCCTGCATGCCGGCAAAGCGGCCGGTGCTGACGGCCCCGGCCACCTGCGCGCGGGCGATGCGCTGGGCCCTCGCCAGCGAGCCGTCTAAAACGGAGCGGAGGCGGTTGGTTAACTCGCCGAGCCCTTCACCGGCCTCCAGCCCCTCCCGGAGCGTGCGGCTGACGGCGGCCTGCGTGGTCTGATTGACGCCGGTGATGTTGCGGCTGCTGTGCAGCAGCGCGCCGCGCACCAGCTTCCGCTGGCAGGCGGACTCGGCGCGGCGGGCGGCCTCCTCGGCCGATAGGCCCGAGGATTTCAGGAGCCCTTCCGCACCGATACGGGCGGCCCGCTCAAAGAAGGTGCGGTTGATCAGCTGCAGCCGGCCGTTTTCCTTTTTCAGATCGAGCACGACGCGGGCGAGAATCTCCGTCGTCGGCGGCGATTGCGGGTCGTCCTTTTTGCCCGAGAGGGCCTCCTGCAGGCGGCTTGTGAGCTCGCGGCGCTGCCGCAGGAAGAAGCTGCGAAGGGCCGCCTGCATCTCTTTTTCCAGCGGCAGCCAGGACTGCACATAATCCTTCCAGAGCCGGTCAGCCTGCTCTTTGCGGACCAGTTCCTCGGCCGGGTCGGCGGAGCGGACGGTCTGCTTTTGCGGCTCCTCCTCCGGTGTATAGGCCGGGCCTGTGGCGGCGATGCCCTGCGGACCGGCCTCGAGGACCCACTGGGCCGGCGCCAGCGACATCCAGTTGATCCACCAGTATTTGGCATGCGGCATCGCCTCCAGATCAAACGGCAGGTCATAGGCCCGGATAATCTGTTCGAGCGGGATGCCGTCACGGCTGAGCTCAATGACTTTCTTGGTCCAGTCCATCCGCGTTTCGGCGACGACCGGGTGCTGATCCCAATCGAACCAAGCGAAGACCGGCCGGCCGGACTGGGCGGCCTTGATGCGGCAGAGCCGATAGGACTCTTTCTGCGACAGCTGCCGCAGATGACGCCAGGTGCCGGATTCGAGGACGGAGCGGGAGCGGATTTGACTGCGGTAGAAGCGGCTGATAAGGGCATCGGTGATGGTCCAGGCGAACAGCTGTGAGAGCGGCATGCAGCTGTTAAAAATAAAATCCCGCATGGCCGGCCCGCCGGCATATTGCGCCTCAGGCACAAGTCCGATCAGCTGCGGTGGGACGTTGAAGGCGGCGGCGATGCGGCAGGCCTGCTTTTGGTCGATTTCGGCGGCCTGCAGGTCGGCCATCTTGAGCGTGAGCGTCTTGGCCTCAACGCCGCCGGTCAGGAGAACCGTGCTCATCGCCTTGTCGGCGCCGGCGTAGCGGCTGTCGAAGGCCGACAGGATCTCCGTGATCTCCTCCGGCTCGAGTTTGACGCCGGCGGGCGTCTGAAGAATGACGCCGGGCTCGGCGCCGTTGCGAAGAGCCGTGCGGTTCCGGAGGATGAGGGCATAGCAGTACTGCAGGGCATTGTCGCAGGGACCCAGCGGTCCCAGGCCGTGCCAGCGATTGTACGGATTGAAGTTGCGGGTCTGATAGACCTGCGTCGGCGTGGCGCGGCGGATGCGGCCGAAATCATCGAGCCATTCCCATCCGACCAACGTGCCGCCCGGATTGACGATCTCCCGCATGCGGGGACCGGCGACAATCTCAAAAGGACTGTCTTCTTTGATGGGGTCCTCGAAGACAAAAAACACATCACAAAAGAGGATGTAATTGCCCAGCCAGTCGGCTGCCAGCCGGTCGAAGGACATGGCCGGATTGCGGAACAGATAATTGTAGATCGGGCCGTCCTCGACAATCTGATCGTCGAGCGTGCTTAAGACCAACGGGACATTGCGGGCGGTGAGCGTCGTTAAGAGTTTGTTAACGCAGGCAAAGACAATGTCCACTTGACGATAGGGCTCGCCGGCCAGGACGGGGTCGCGGAAGGAGGACCGCAGCAGCCGAGCGAAAGACGTGCTGCTCTTGGTGCGACTGAACAAACGCTCGATGGATTTAAAAATCTGCATCAGGCCCTCCGACTCACATAACACATGGGTTTGACGGCGCCGGCGTCTGAGGCCTCCAGCGCCAGTGCCAGTGCCCAGAACCGGTCGGAATGGCCGTCGGCGGTATGCTCGGCGTCGTAGCGGATGTTGCCGGCGGCGGTGACGATTTTGCGGACGGCGTGCAGGTCATTGCGGACGGCGTTGTCGACGGGGATGCGGATGCGGCGGTCCTCAAAGAGCTGGCGGACGCGGACGGCCATCGACTCCTTGACGGCCGGCGTAAACGTGACCGGCTCAATGCGGGAGGAGCCGAAGAGTTTCTGCAGCTGCTCGCAGATCGGGCCGCCCATGCCGGTATAGTCCACACAGACGCGGCGAGGCCGCAGGCGGCGAATCGTCTCGGCCAGCAGTTCCGTCTGCATCGGGAACGGCGTTTTTTCGAGGACCTGCACACGGCGGGTCCAATAGACATCGCCGACTTTTTCGAGCAGCCACAGGATGGTCAGGTCGCGTTTGCGGCCGATGTCGATACCGGCATAATACTCGCCGCCGGCGGAAATCTCTGCAGACTCCAGAGCCGCCTGTTCGCTCTCGCAAGCGGAGATCAGTTCGTAGGTCAGGAATGCGGTCGCCTCGTCGATGAATTTGCATTCGTATTCCTGGGCCCAGGCGTCCGGGTCATCCAGTCCGCTGCGGAGGGCCTCAATATCGACCTTCAGCCCTTCGCGGACGGCGGTGTAGATGTCCACAAAATGACGGCTGTAGGGCTGATTGCCCGTCCAGAGCGAATAAAACTTATTCTGCTTGCCCATCGGGGTGGAGAGAATCCGAATCTTGTAGCCGCGCGTGATGGAGCCGTAGAGCGCCGTCCAGATTTTGTGGCTGTCTTTGTGCAGGGCGAACTCATCGAGCACGACATGGGCGGAAAAGCCGCGCGCCGTGTCTGGGTTGGCCGGCAGACCGATGATGCGGCCGCCGTTTGGGAAATGGATGGTGAGCATTTTGTACTCATTCTCATCGCCACGGAACCGCTCTTCTTCGACGGCCGAAATACCGAGGGCATAGGCGCGGGCGTGCTGGGCGGCCTTCTCCATCAGCTCGCGGCTCTGCCGTTCGCCGCGCGACAGCAGCACCCAGGTTTCGCCGGTCTGATAAACCTGATCGACCGCCTCCAGCGAGGCCATAAAAGACTTGCCGGTCTGGCGGGCCTGCAGCGCAATCTTGTAGCGGCTGTCATCAAGCAGCCAGCGTTTCTGATACGGCAGCAGGTTGATCAGCGGTTCGGTCATTGCACGATCCCGTAAATCTGTTCGCGGATAATCTTGAGCGTCTCCGGGTCCACCTTCTTGCGGAGTTCTTTGGCGATGGTTTTTTCGGCGGAGGCGGCCTTTTCGGCCAGGCGGCTGCGGAGATACTGATCGGCCTTGAGGGCGACCTGCGTGCAGTCGCGGATGGCCGAGGAGACCAGGGAGATTTCCTTCGGGCTGAGCTCTTCGGCGCTGAGCAGATCGATGATCTGCGCGGTCATAATCTCGGCGGCGGCCTTCTGCGTTTCGGAGGCGTTTTCCTCCGACAGACCGCTCATGACCTGTCGGGCGATCTGGGCGGCGGACCGCATTCGCTCGTAGGCCAGCAGCCCCTTGGCCCAGCGGCCGACGGCGGAGCGGCTGATGCGATGGCCGCAGCGGCGGCAGTATTCGGCCAGATCGTCATAGGTCGGCTTGCCGTCGCGCGGGCCGGTCCAGTCCGCCGGCCACTGGCCGTCGGTGAGCATGGCCGTCAGCCGGCTCCGCAGGTCGGCCGGCAGCGTGTCAATCGAGCTGTGCGTGCGGCGCGTCATGGTTCGATGGCGGAATCCTTTTGCAGGTTCTGTGCGATTTCCAGGCCGGCGGCCGTGAGTTTAACGACCGTCAGCGAGTCGAGCTGCACATCGGCCAGCGAGGCCGGCCCGTCCAGATTCAAAATGCGGATGTAGCCCTTCTCCTGCAGATAGGCCAGGTCCTTGCGCAGCAGGTCAATTCCGTAGCTGTCATCCACGGAGCAGAGGACCTGGAAGAGTCCCTTGACGGTGATGGGGCTCGGATAGACCCGATCGAGCGAGCGGAGCAGCAGGCGGCGGGTCTGGCGGATGAGTTCAGATTTTATCATGTTTCATCTCCCGGACGATTTCCTTGGCGATGCTGCCGCAGATCTGCGGCATCTGTTCAATGACGCGGATGGTGCCGTTGAGCATGGCGACGCCTTCGGTGAGTTTTTTCATCGATTCCTCCAGCGAGTTGGTCGAGCGGATGTACTCGACCTTGCCGACGTAGTCCTGATTGCACAGGTTCTTGCGCTCCAGGAGCTTCTCGATGCGCAGGTCCTGCTGATCGACGCGGGCGGAGATGGCCTTGATGTCAGATTTGATGGACGTGAGGATCATCAGGATTAACCCGCTGATGATGCCGGCGGCGGCGCTGATGACGGTGGCCAGGACGGACCAGTTCATGGGGTCTCCTTCTAAATCTTGAGGGGTTCCGGTTCAGAGATGCGGGCGGCCTGGGCCAGGAGGGTTTCGACCCGCTGGCCCGGCCACCATTGATACGGCGGCAGTTTGTTGGGGCAGACCCAGCTGCCGGTGTTATCCAGACGCCGCAAAAGGCCCATCCGCTGGAGGACCTTTGCGGCGGCCTCGGTGCAGTGCAGTTCGGCGGTCCGCAGGCGGTTCTGGGTGTCAAAGAGCCGGCGGAACCACCGCCATTCAATCCCGCACAGGAGCAGCTCGAGGACGCCGGGGATGCCGTGTTCGTACGGCTTGCCGACGAGGGCGGACATCTCCTGCACGCAGTCGGCTTCGAAGGTCTCACTGCGGGTGAAGTTGAGCCGACGGACCCAGACGCTGCCGGGGTAATGGTCCAGCCAGCGGTCAAAGAGATTGACCTGCGTGCCCTTTTTGCCGGACCAGGTATTGAGTGTGGTGGACTCAAAGACGGCGGCACCCTGCGCGGCCACGAGGGCCACGTGTGTGATTTCCGCCGCCGCGCCTTTGATGCCCAGCAGCCGATTGTAGGTCTTGATGCGTCGGCTGAGCCGGCTGCTGCCGGAGCATAGGAGAATATCACAGGTTTGCAGGTTCAGCGGGGTCTTCATGATTTATTTTTTTTGCGGCTCAAAAAGTACGAGGCCAGCAGGACGGAGGCGGCTGTCGTAAATCCGCTGACCGCCTGCGGGTTGGTCCAATCAATAGCGGCGGAAGCCTCCGCAGCCGTTTTGGCTGTCTCTAAGAGGACGACCTTCTGCTGGGTTGCCTGCAGCTCTTTCTGCAGGGCCTCGGCCTTGAGTTTGGCGGCCTGCTGCTCGGCAAGCGTGACGGCCTGCTCCTGCTCTTTGACGGCCTGCTCGTAGCGGGCGGCCAGGTCCTGCTGATGCTGCTGATAGGCCGCCAGGACCCCGGTGAGGGCCCCACCGGCCGCAGCGCCGGCGGCAAACTCACCGCCTCCGCCGGAACAGCCGACCAGAAAAACGGCGGCCAGAAGGATGGGGGGGATTTTGCGAATGACAGCTTCCGTGCCCATAAGCGAATCCTTTCTGGGCTGAAGCCGGTGTTTAAAATAAACGCCGGCCGCAGCCGCCTTGCTGCGGAGCGTTCCGGCTGAAGATGCTTACGTCTTACGAGGTAGATGAAGATTTGTCAAGAGGATTTTTGGGAATTTTGAGAATTTTTTAAAAGCGACTCGATGCGGGCCAGGAGGACCATTAAACGGCCGAGGGCACAAAAGCCCGCCCCGGCCAAAAATAACCAGGTAAAACGGTTCAGAAACCCTGATTCGAGGAGCCAACCGAGAAGACTGATGCCCATCCAAAAAATCCCAAACAACAGGCACAAATGCCCGGTCTTGCTGGAGCTGGATTCTGGAGCGGTCATGGGGCGGCCTTTCGTTTGGTGCGGGCGTGGGATTCGGGGGCGACGGTGCGGCGGAAGGCCTCCAGGGCCTTCTGCTCTTCGGGCGATAGCAGTGCAATCGTCACCTGCGGAGCCGAGCCGGAGGGGTTCTGGTCGAGGAAGGATTCGAGGAAGGCGGCCAGTTTTTTCTCATCTTCGCTGAAGGCGTTCGGATTGCGGATTTTCTTCATCCAGGCCAGACGATCCTGCAGCCGGAGAATCAGGGATTTTAGCTCTTCCTTCATGAGGTCCTCGGCCAGGAGAATCGCCTCGCCGCGACGCGTCATATCCGCCTGGTCGAAAAGAATAATCCCTGCATTGAGAATTTGTCGATAGGAGAAGCCCTCCCGCCGCAGAGATTCGGCGATGCGGCGGGACGTCTCCGTAAAGTTCATGGTATAGGTTATCTGGGCCATACTGGTTCCTTAGTATAATATTTTTCGCCAGATTTTGCAAAAATTTTTTTTGCTGACAAGTCTTTTTTTTACAAAAACTTAAACAGAGAATAACGTAAGGATGTTTAAAAAAAATTATTTTTACCCTTGCATTCCGCCGATGAAGGTGTTAGAGAATAACATATGCAGATGGGAAAAAAAGAAAAACGGGTTTTGGTTCTAAGAGAAACCGCTGCTGGGCTTCGGAAGGTATGGCGGCGGATTCCCCTCCACCGGCAGGCCCTTCTGGCGGCGGCTCTTGACCTGCTGAAAGACAGCCTGGATTGCGGACAGATCGATTTCCTCGAACAATTTTTCGGTCAAGACAAGCCGGGCAAACGGAAAGTCTGGACATCCATCTCGATCAGTCAAGAAGTGGAAGAGGCGATTCGACGGATCCAGCGGCGGGCCCCGCTGCATCGCCAGGCCGTCTTGGCGGCGGCCGTCTATTTGCTGGGGGATCGCGTCGAAAAGGGACAAATTGATTTCGTGAAAAAATTTTTACTAAGCCGGAGCGAACCGGCTGAAGATGAGGGATCGGGCGGAAGCGTAAATCCGCCGGATCCCTCTTATTTGTGAGCCGGGCAGCCGAAATGAGCACGCAAACGAAAAACAGGGTTGTTCGTTCTTTTTTTGGTTTGCCGAAGCAGCCGGCGAATCGACCGGTGATTTCGGCGTCTGCACGGCCTTCCTCACCATCCGGGAAGGGCCCTGTGGATATCTCCTCCTCAACCGGGCGGATGGGCCTCGGGGCCCATCCGCTTATTTTTGCAAGGGGTTAGCCTATGGCCTGCCGACAAGTGCCCGCTGAAATCCGTCGCAAGATGGGGATCCAATACTGGGCCTTTGAGTGCCCGTACTGCCGGCGGGCGGTGCGGCAGCGAATCGGAGATTATACCATCAACCCGGCGGCGGCGCGGTTTATCAAGGCCCGCTGCTGCGGGGCGAATCTGGAATTGAAAATCTCCGCCGACGGATCGTCCGGGGGCCGCCGAACGGCGGCTCGGCTGCAGACCGGCTCGGCCGATGCGATGCAGCCCGAACGGCGGCGGAGGGGAAAGGAGTGAGTATGAACACACAGATGCAGGCGTTTGTGGAGAACGGATTGTGTCCGACGTGTCTGAGGCCGATGCCGTATCCCATCGTGCATCCGACCTACGAGCATGAGGGACGCACATATCGGCTGGTGCAGGGCTGGTGCTTTGACTGCGCCAAAGGGGCGATTCTTTGTCAGACGCCGGGGCTGACGGGCAAATGGATCATCCACAAGTACATGTTCTATGACATGCTGGGGAATCTGCCGCTTCCGACCAATCCGAAAAGCTGGCAGGAGTTAACGCCCCTGCCGCCGCTGGAGGCCGTGCAGAAGCCCCGCGAGGAGCCGATCCTGAAAATCGGTCAGGGCGATTACTGCCGGGAAATCCGTGAAGAGGAGCTGGACGCGGCCCTGCGTGGGACGCTGGGGGCCCTGGTGGATTTGGCGGAAAAAACACAAGTCGTTTTAAATGCGGTCAAAAGCATCGTTACACTGCGGCTGAAAAAAACCAACCATGGACTGGACGATTGAACAGGCAGCTGAGCGGCTCAAGCGAAGTCCGGGGCAGGTCCGGCGGATGTGCGAAACCGGCCGGCTTCCGGGGGCCTATAAATCCGGACGCAGTTGGCGGATTCCGTCGACGGCGCATCCGGACCTGCAGGCGGCCTCCGCCGCAGAAAACCCGAAAACGGATCTGGAGGAGCTGCCGGAGGTGCAGCGGCAGACGGTTTTGCGGCGAATAGCGATCCTGCGGGAGATGGATTTGTTTGTTGCGCATGCCGAATCGCTGCGGATCAGCCGGACGGCGGCGGTCGAGCAGTTTGCCGCCAAGATGCAGATCCCGCTGCGGACGCTGTATCGCTGGAAGAGACAGCTGCGGATGCTGGGGCCGGCCGGGCTGGCGGATGGACGAAGCCGGCGAGCGGCGGAGGCGGAGATCAGTCCGGAGGCATGGGAGGAGTTCTGCCGGATGTATCTGGTCGAGCAGAAGCCGTCGGCGGCGATGTGTTGGCGAAATCTATGCTACATAAACCAAAGCCAGCAGCGCGGATGGAGGATTCCTTCTCTGCGCCGAATGCAGCAGCTTGTCGAAGAGCGGATCCCGCTGCCGGTGCAGGTGCTGCATCGGGAGGGACGCGCAGCTTATGAAGCAAAATTTGCACCGTACCTCAAGACGGACCCGGAGAGCATTGCCCCCGGGGCGGTCTGGGTTGGCGACCATCATCAATGCGATGTGTGGGTGCGATCGAACGGGCGCTGGGTACGGCCGTGGATTACGGCCTGGCAGGATATGCGGAGCCGCACCATCGTCGGCTGGGTGATCAGCGAGCAGCCCAACAGCACGACGATTTTGCAGGCATTTCGGGCCGGATGCCGCCAGTGGGGACTGCCGGAGTCGGTCAAAATCGACAACGGCAAGGACTATGACTGCGAGATGTTTACGGGCGTCACCAAACAGCGACGCCGGCTTCAGGGGCTGCGGCTGGATGAGGAGGTGACGGCCGGATTGTACGCCCTGCTGGGCGTGGGGGTATCGTTTGCGATCCCCTACCATCCGCAGAGCAAGTGCATCGAGCGGTGGTTTGATACGCTCGAGCAGCAGTTCTGCCGCACGTTTGCGACCTGGTGCGGACGCACCACGCAGACGCGGCCGGAGGAGCTGTTTCAAAAAATGAAATCGGAGACCTTCGCGGCGGCGGCGCCGACGCTGGAGGATTTTTGCTCGCAGGCCGAGACTTACATCCAGATCTACAACCGCACGGCGCATCAGGGGCGAGGGATGGACGGAAAGAGTCCGCTGGAGGTGATGCAGCAGCGCTCGGTGCGGCGCGTGACGGCCGAAGGCGTGCTGGACCTGATGTGCCGCTGCTGGAGCGGACTATTGACAGTCGGCAAAAACGGCATCCGCATCCGGGGGCTGGATTACGGGGCGGCCGAGCCGGCCCTGCTGGCCTGGCAGGGCAAAAAGGTCCGCGCAGCCTGGGACCCGGAGGACCTCTCGAAGGTCTGGGTCTACGAGCCGAATACCTACAAGCTTATCTGCATGGCCGAACAGTGGAAGATGGTGGCCTACGGAGCGGCGGCGGATGATGCGGCCCTGCGACAGGCCCGCTCGATGCAGGCGCGGGCCCGGAAACTGATCAAGCAGGCCGTACCGGCTGCCCGAACGGCGGCGTCGGACCTGGTGTCGCTGACGCTGGCGGCGATGCAGGCGCGGACGCGGCCGCTGCCGGAGCCGGGAAATCCGGCGATTCGGCCGGCGGCAACTGTGATGGACGGTCAGGTCCGTGAACATCAGCGGATGGCGCAGATCAAACAGGTGCGGCGGGCGGCCGGCGGCGAAGCGATCCGATATGTGGCGGACCTGCAGATTGACTGGGAGGCAATGCGGACCGAGCCGAAGCCGCTGCCGAAGCTGGAGATGGAGGCCGAACAAGGCCCGGAAAAAATGCATTTAAATTGGGATTAAACGATGAATAAAAAGCTGCTCGAAACGCTCGAGCAGGAGGCCCGAAAAGTTCTGGTAGGGATGCCGAATATGGACAGCAAGGATGAGGTCAGGCACATCTGCAACAAAGTGATCGCCTTCTGCGATCAGTATGGGATTACGCGCGGCGAGCTGGCGGCCTCCATCGGCGTTTCGCTGGCGGCCCTGTCGCAGTTTCTGCTTGGCAAGTACGAGGGGGACACCAAAAAAATCGCCGCCCGGCTGGTGGACTACATGAACCGGACGGCCAAGCGGGCCGAGCGGAAAAAGGAATCGCCTTTTGTGGAGACGACGGTGGCCAAGGCCATCTTTGCGGTCATCAAGCAGGCGGAATCCTTTACGCAGCCGGGGGAGGGCCGCATTGCCGTGATCATCGGGGATGCCGGACATGGCAAATCGATCTGTCTGCGGCAGTATGCGGCGGTGCATCCGGCGGCCATCTATGTCAAACTCGATGACACGATGACCAGCGTGGCGATGTTTGCGGCGATTGCGGCGGCGATGGATCTCGATTCGTACGGCGGGATGAAGACGCTCACCAGCCGCATCCGCGAGCACCTGCTCAAGCGAGAACGCACGCTGCTGCTGGATGAGTGCAGCGGACTGACCGTTACAAAGCTGAATCAGCTGCGGCAGATTATCGGCGAGAACGGCAGCACGTTGATTTTGGCCGGCAACAATCAGCTGCTCAAGACCATCCAGTCGGATGCGGCCCGCAAAGGCAATGAGACGCTCGACCAGTTTCGCTCGCGGATGCTGGCGGTGCTGGATTTGGATATTGCGGCCTCGTTCGGACGGACGGGCGGCGGGGCCGAACTTTATACGGAGCAGGATGTCAAGCGGCTCTACAGCTACGGCATCAAGCTGGACCGCAGCGGCATCGCAATGATTCAGAAAATCTGCCGCACGCCGCAGACGGGCCGGCTGCGGACCTGCGCGATTGTCATCAGCGCCATCAACAACAGCCGGCAGGCCAAAGAGGGACAGATTGAGGCCATCAGCGCCGAGGTGATTGAGGCGGCGATTCGCTCGCTGGGACTGCCGATCCAGGACCGCCTGCCGCTCTTGGTGCCGCAGCCGATGGAAGAAGAAGGTACAGAGACCGCCGTCAAGGCCGGATAAGAAAAATCTAAAAAAGAATCCGTGAAAATCCGTGGTGAAGGAAATGCTGAATCGTGAGCAGATCAAACTGGTGCATGTGGCGAGGAAGGCCGCCGGGCTGGATGAGGGCCGCTATCGGCTGCTGCTGCGGCAGTATCGCGACGCCAGCGGACGGCCGCTGGCGTCCTGCCGGCAGATGACCAACCGCCAGATGGATGATTTGCTGGCGGTCTGCGAGGCGATTGGCTGGCGGCATCCGGGGCTGCCGGAGGATTATTATCGGCGGCGGACGGCGGAGCTGTATCCGGCGGACGACAGCCCGTCGTTTGCCCTGCGGGAGGCAATGCGGCATCTGGCCGAAGACCTGGGCTGGGGACCGGAGGGACTGAAGAAAATGATCCGAAGGATGACGCGGCATCGGACGGACGCTGTCAGTCAGATGACGGCCCGGGAGGCCTGGGCGACGGTGGAGGCGATGAAATCGATGCTCCAGCGGCGGGACAAAAAAATCTATCGCACGCTGCATGAAGCGGCGCATGCCTATTCAGTCACGGAGGGCGATTATGAACAAACGAATTAAAGCCGATTCTCTGATTGCAATACAGTCCTGGGAGGAGGCCGACAAACTGCTGGCGATTCTCGGGACGGAACTGGCCTTTATCGAACAGCAGGAGGCGGAGGCGGACCGCATTATCCAGGGGGCCAAGGAAGAACTGCTGTATCGGGTGCGGCCGGCACAGGAACGCATCGAAAAAATTGTGCGGTCGCTGGAGGCCTTCTGCACGGCCCGCAAAGAAGATTTCGGGAAAAACAAGAGCCGCCAGCTGAACTTCGGCACACTCGGCTGGCGGAAAAGCACGTCCCTTGCGCTCAGCAAAAATACTCTCGAAAAAATCAAGGAAGTCTTCGGGCCGCAGGCGCAGGCGTACCTGCGGATCAAGGAAACGCCGGACAAGGATGCGCTGGCGAAACTGTCGGATGAACAGCTGCGGGCGATTGCGGCTCGGCGGGTTGTCAGGGATGACTTCTTCGCCGAGCCAGACCGCAGCCAAGCGGCGGAGTATTGACGATGCGGGCGACGGCACAGACGGAAGAATGCACCAAGGTGATGATTCTGCTGAGCCGCGCGGCCGGGCCGATGACGGCCATCCAGATCGCCGAGCGGCTTGGGCTGGGCGGAAGCCACGAGACCAAACGCCGGCAGGTGCGGGCGATTATTAAGCAGCTGCGCGAAGAAGGCGAATGGATTGTGAGCACCAACTGGGACGGCTACTGGCTGACGGAGGATGCGGCGGTGTGGCGGAAATTTCTGGAGCAGGAAAAAATCGAAGCCAAGCAGCTGATCGGCGAGGTGCAGCGGAGGCAGAAGATGATTACGGACCGATTCGGGCAGGGATATTTGTTCTCGCCCGGCGGAAAGAGCACGGGGATTGGATAAAAAAAGAAGAGGCACGGATGCCGGACAAAGACATCAATATCCATGTGCGGGCCAAGGGGGCGGAAGAGACTCGCCGTCTGATTGAAGAAGTGGCGGCGGCCCAGGAGAAGGTCGGCAATGCCGCTGTGGATGCCGGGAGGAAGGCCGCCTCAGCGGCGGATGATTTCGAGCAGATGCAGCAGACCAGCCGAAGGACGGACGAGACGGCCGGCAGCCTCATCGGCAAGATCGGCCAGTGGGCCTCGAGTCTGGCCCTGCTGACCGTGGCAATCCGAGAAGCATCCACAGCCCTGCGCGAGCAGGTGGATTTAATGCGGGAGTCGGTGCAGCTTCAGGAGCGGCAGCACAACGCCTTTTTGCAGTTGCAGCTGGCGGACCGATTTTTGCAGGCCAACCCCGAGGCCCGCAAGACCGTCGCACAGCTGTCGGTGGAGGCGCGGCGGCCGTTTGAGGAGGTGGCCAGCGCCTGGTATCTGCTGCAGCAGCGGGGAGCGGACTTGACGACCGAGCAGCAGATGAAGATTTTCCGCGAGGCGATCGAGAGCGGCTACAAGGAGCCGCAGCGGCCGCTCGAATCCATTGTGCAGTCCTATCTGACGATGATGCGGCAGACGGGGATTCAGGACCCGCGCCGCATCCAGAACCTTCTGACGGACCTGCTGGCGCCGCAGGAGCTGCACCGCGTGCTGCCGATAGGATTGGGGGCTGGGCTCACGACCGAGCAGACGCTCGGGATGCTCAATTTTCTGACGCAGCAGATGGGCGACCCGACACTGGCGGCCAGCGGACTGGTGGCGGTACTGCGGGGCTTGACCAGCAAGGAGGCCCGCGCACAGCTGGAGGAGCGGGGCATTGCGACAAGCGGAGGAATCTTAAATATTCTCCAGCAGATGTCTCAGCAGCCAATCTCAATGGAGACGATGGAGGGGCTGGTCGGCGGGACGATGGGGACCACCGCCCTGCTGAATCTGCTGAAAAAACCCAAGCCGCTGGCGGAGGCCATCCAAAAAATGGAGGCCGCCGGGGCCACTCAAAAGGACATTCTTAGCGAGCGGGTTGCGGCGGCCTTTTCGGCGGATGCGATCACCAAGCTGATGGATGAGTACCTGGCGACGAAGCGGCGAATTGAGGCCGTCAAGGCGCAGGATGTGACGGCGGCGCAATATGCCGTAGAAATCGAATCGATGGCGGCGGAGGATTATGAATCCAAAATTCCTGCTTATCTGATTCAGTTGCAGCGGAGAATCGGAGAAAAAGTCGCGGCGATGGGGGTTTCGCCGAAGACGTTTTTTGAGCGGCTGCAGGAAGGATTGATGAAGGCGGGGACGGTGCCGGGTTATTCCGTTGCACCGGTGGAGATCCATGAGCATCGGGATGTGCATTATCATCTGCCGGACCCGGGCAACAGCCCGCGCGTCGGGGAGTTTAACAAAGACGGACGCTATCAGCTGGAGACGAAGTGATGGCTTATGACCTCCAGACACTGCTGGGCAGCGAACTGACCGTCGGCCTCAATAACCGGCGGATGCAGCGGCAGTATCTCGGATTTGCCGGGGCACACGGGCTGGCGACGATCGCTCTGGGGACACGCGGATTTGAGCTTCCGATCAGCGGAGTCATCCGGGCAACGGGGACCACCTATGAGCAGGCACGAAACAACGCCGTTATGATTGCCCAGAATCTGGAGGCCCTGCAGGCGGCGGAGGCGGCGGATTACTCCTACAAGGGCACGACCTACCTGAACTGCATCTTTGAAAACTTTCGGCTGGTGCCATCGGCAAACGGGCGGATTTTTGTGCCGGTTCCGGGCGGATGTCTGGCGCGATTTGAGATCACTTTGCGGGGGCTGGTATGACGGAACTGAGCCGAAATGCCAATCGGGTGCTGGTGCAGTTTGCCAATGTGGTCAGCGGGCAGATCCGCTCCGGCTGGGTGACGCTGCCGGACGGACGCCCTGAGAAGATCACGCTCAATCACGGCAATCGTCCTAATGAGGCCGTCATCCGATTTGCCGCACTTCGGTGGGACCAGTCTTACGAGAATCTGTCGGCCGGCGATCTGATTCGGCTGATTACGGATGACGGATTGGGCGAAGAGTCGGTGCTGTTTGAGGGCGTCTTCGTCAGCCGCGTCAACGGATTTACCGGCGGTACAGAGCGGGAGTCGGCGGCCGAACACAATGTGATTGTCTGCAGGGACTACCGCTGGCTGTACAATACCTGCAATCCGATTTATGGAGTGTGGGCACGCGGACCGGACTGCTACGACAACTGGGGGCAGCCCAATCAGCAGGCGATTGCTTATCGGGCGCAGTGGTTCAGCGGCCGGGCGTGCATCTTTAACGAGGACGGTCGGCCGAATCGAGACCCGGACGGTTTCCTGATTCAAAACGACCAGCGGTGGCCCGGGGCGGCCTGCACGATTCCGATTTTCGGGGGAGGGCCGAATGCGGAATGGTGGACGGTGCGGCAGATGATTGTGTATCTGCTGGCGCCGATGCACAACCGCATCTGGACGATTTGTCCGATTGTCAATCCGGCGGCGCTGCCGGGGCTGGAGCATGCGGATTTTGATCTGGTTATCAACTCCGTGGATGCAGACCGCAAGCGGCCGATTGACGCCGTCGCACAAATCTGCGGGCGGATCGGATGGACGCTGCGGGAGGAGTATACGGCTGCCGGTCCGCAATGGGTCTTCTACAAGCCGGGTTATGCGGCCGGCAGCGAACGGACGGCGCAGAATCGGACGATCCTGCACACGCTCTATGCGCCGGTGCCCGGGGAATCGATTGCGGCGGCGGCGGCACGCGGGGAAAAAATGCTGTGGGCGGCGGAGTTTGATGAGAGTCTGGATGCGACAATCAATACCCCCATCGGGCTGGGGGCACCGAAGGTCTATGAGATTACCGTGCCGCTGGTGCCGGGCTGGAAAGACAGCCGGCTGGAGCCGGACACGAGCAATGAAATGAAAAATCTTTATCTAACTGAATCTCAGCTGCAGCGGGAGCCGAATCCGGATCAGTATTCGTTCTTCTCCTATTATCATCCGCTCGGAAGCAGCTTCCGTCCGGAGGTCGGGCGGAAATGGGTCCTCAATGAGACCGGAGCCTACGCAGGCAGCGGCTACAATCGCGGCGCCCCGTTTGACTGGGCGAGTGTGCTGCCGGCGGAGGAGATTACGGACCCGCAGACAGGATGGCGGATGTATGGGCCGTTTGCCAGGCGGCTGCTGCCCTGTCTGACCCATCAGGATGGGACACTGGAGACGGTCGGCGTCGTTGTAGAACTGTCGCTGGACGGCGGACAAAGCTGGCAGCGGTTTGACGGGCCGGTGCGGCTGATGCGGACGGAATGCGGCATTGCGATTGAGCAGCCGAATCTGTCGGAGATCCTCGACAAGCAGCAGCGGAAAATCTCCGGCGGCCCCTTGGACAACCTGGAGCTGAATTACTGGACGAGTCTGTGCGACGACATATTGCAGCAGCGAGCCTGGCCGCAGTGGCGCACGCGGGTGCGGATTACGGCCAGCGTGCAGATGGATGAGCGGCTGCTGTATGCCGGCCAGCCGGGGGCAGCCTCCGCCAGTCCCTATCCGCAGGCGGCGGCGGTGCTGCTGGATGAGTACACCTATTCGCTGCGGACGGATTCGAGCATCTTCGCCGAAAGCGGTTTGGCCGCCTGGAATACCGATGAGGGGGTCAAGCTGGCCCAGCAGATTGACAAGCTTCGCGCGGCCAACGAGGATATGGCGATCAGCGGCCGATTTACGCTGGCAAGGATGTGGTGCGGGGACGGAGCGGGGGTGCCGACGTTTCAGCCGGGCGACGGGCTGGAGAAACTGAGCGGACGCGAGTACGACTTGTTTGCTTCCTGGACGGAGGGGGCGGGTGTATATCCGGAGATTGTCCAAATCATCTATGATATCCAAAACCAAAAGGAACATCTGATCACGCGGAATCTTCGGTTTGCGGAGATTCGATAAAACGGCTTTGAAGGGAAAATATTATGGCTTTAAATGGGCTGCTGAAAGTGACGGCTTCGGCCTCCGACAGCAAATCTCTGCCCCTGCTGAAGGCCCAGTCTACTCTGAACTGGACATACCTGCAGATGCTCACGGAGTCGGATCAGATGACGGTGGTTGCCGGCACGCTCGATCCGGAGGGCAGCACAGTCCTGAATCTGACGGACGGGTCGCTGCTGGATCAGTTCGGCGATTCGGCCGTCTATACAACCCTGACGGCGATAGCCGTGCGAAACAGCGGCTCGGACGGCCAGGCAGAACTTCTGCTGCAGGGGAGCTTCAGCGGGCTTGGTTCGCCGGCCGGCGGGGTTCCGATTCCAATCGGCGGAGCGGCTCTGTTTTTCTACGGGGGAGGGGTTCCGGTTGCGGCCAACGAGAATATTGTGATTGAAAATCCGGACACACAAAAGAATGCTGCTTACGAAGTGCTTCTATTCGGAGAAAAATAATCGAAAGGAATCCATATGGACTACAAGCGTGTGCGGCCGATTTTCTGCGGACGAAACGGAGAGGATTTGAGCGGATACAGTTCTCTGTACCTGCAGATCTTCAGCTATGACGGAACCAAGGTTTTTGACTTGACGGCCAACGGCGGCGAAGGCGGCGAGGTGCCGGTGGAGTCGGCAGCGTATGCCAATACGGTGATTCCGGTGCCGTATAACAGCGATTTAAATGTTGCCTTTCTGCAGGTGCCGACGACGCTGCGGGACGGGGTCTATACCTGGCGTCTGAAAGGCGCGGCAAATGCGACACCGAGTCCGTCGGATGATCTGCTGGGCGGCGGGAATCTGCCGTGGGGAAAGACGGGCGGGGAAGGCGGTTTGACGCAGGGCATCGGTCCGCTGCCGATGCCGCTGGAGTAAGCAATGGTATCGCAGATCCAAATGCTGCAGGAACTGCTGCGGCCGATGGAATGGGCCCAGACGGCCCGGGCCGTGCGGCGGGAGATTGTCGAATCGGCGACGAGCAGCTTTCAGTGGGCGCGGATTAAGGCCGTGCCGGTCTATGACAGCTCGTCGGACGGATACACCGTTCGCAAACTGATCCTCGTCGGGCAGGACTGGCAGGAGGATACGGAGGATTTAACGGTCAAGCGGGCGCTCGGCTATGAAGGATACAGTGATGATGAAGCCAAGGACATTCGCAACTGGGTGCCGTGGTGGCCGGTTAATTCGATTGTGCGGATTATTGAAC
>CALMLO010000010.1 GCA_937868095.1 uncultured Phycisphaerales bacterium
ATTTGCCTCGGAACCGCCATCTTTTTCAACCTTCAACTATGAAAGGGACACCCTCCATATCTGCCCGATTATTCCATCAAATATTTTTTCTAATTTAAATACTTTTTTCAGTTTCAATGCATTTCTCACTTTAGCTAATCAGTTTTTTTCTGGATAAATTGTCGATAGATTATCATATGTCTTTCCAGCAACGTAGTATCAGACAAAGGTTGGCTCTCAACATTCTTCTTCAGTTCCTACATATCCATTTTTAAAGGGATCAGATTTGTATGCTTTTCCGCTAAATGGATCTATATATATGACTTCATTAGTAAGAGGATTAAGCCAGGCACCATTACCCAAAGGAATCCCATCTCCCATTTCGCCTGTTACCGGATCTACCCAAACAGGAGTTTTAAAAATTCCGTTATCATCATAAAAATTAGGAGGTGCAGCATAGTCTATTGGGTCATCATAATGAAGCATGCCACCTGCGCCTGCTTCCTGAGAAATAGTCAAAACCCATCCAATATAAGTTAACAAAGCACCGCCGCTAGCCTTTTTTATCCAACCCGATTTCGTTGCTCCGCCGCCTACATTTAAATATTTTCCGCCTTGAGACGCTATTCTAGCAGCTTCTTCTTCAATTTCTGCCACAGTCATGCCTTGTTTAGTTATCGCATCATGAAGGGCCCTACGACCTATATCTTTACTTAAATTATATTTGCTGACAAAATAGTCTATAAGAGCTTGTTCAGATTCTTTCAATCCCCACGGATCAATAAAGTTGAGGGGATTATTGCCGCAGTAGGTATACAGGTTCATGCCGTCGGCATAGCCGATCGGATCGGGCTGGAGGAACCGGCCGAGGGCGGGGCTGTACATACGAGCACGATAGTAATACAGGCCAGTGTCGCCGTCCCAGCGTCGGCCGGTAAACAGATACGGATTGCCGTATTGGGATCGATCCCAAGTCTGGCCCAGAGATTGCACAGAAACCAATCCGTACACATCATACTCGTATTCTTCGACTACATTGCCGCTGCTGTTGGATAAGGCAATGACATTGCCCTGTCCGTCAAAATGGTAGAAATACCGGCCGCTCTCACTGCCTGCGGCATAAGTAATCATACATACCGGCTCATCAATCCCCGGCCCATAGATGTATTTACGTATCAAAGAGCCGCTGCCGCTGTCCTCTTTTCTAAGAGCCGTATAGAATCATCTTCAGACCCAGAAATCCAGCACCCTTCCAAAGTCGGCAGACTCCTTATTTTTGTTCCCTTCTATTTTTTGATGTCTTTCCAAAGCAGCCGTTTCGCCGCTATTATACCCAACCTCAACCCCCTCCGGCAAGCCCTTCTCCATTCTTTTCTTTACAGACGGTCAAACTCAACCAATTTCCGCAACACCCCCAACCACTCAAATCCCCCCGCATCAAAAAATTCTTACCCCCTCTATTTCCAGCACTTCCAGCCGCCGCCCCCGCCCAACCCATTCTGTTTTTTCCCCTTATTCTCCATTCTTATTTCCCTCCCCGCCGCCGCGATGTATAATTCCTCTTGAAAAATGCGAAACCCAAAACCCGTCATTGTCATCGGCCTCGGCAATCCCCTCATGGGTGATGAAGGCATCGGCACTATCCTGCTCAGCCGCCTCGAACAGATTGCCGGCCGGCGAAAACTCACCCCCTCCCCCAACCTCGAGTTCATCGACGCCGGAACCGGCGGAATGAATCTCCTCCACCACATAGCAAACCGCCAAAAAGCCGTCCTTATCGACTGTGCCCTCATGAATACCCCGCCCGGCACCATCCGCCGCTTCACCCAACAGCAAGTCCAAAGCATCAAGCAATTATCGCACCTATCCCTCCACGAAGTGGACATCCTCAAAGTCCTCGAAATCTCCCGCCGGCTCGGCGAATCTCCGGACGAGGTCATTTTCTTCGGCATCGAACCGGCGGAAATCTGCCAAAGAATCTCCCTTTCCCCCATTCTCCAGAACAAAATCCCGCACTACATTCAAACAATTCTCGACGAAATAAACCCCTCTTTTTAACTCTGTACATTCGCAGCCCCGCCGGATACAATAGGACGCATAGCAGAAATTAAACAGGAGATAAACATGAAAACCTTTGGGACAGCGTTAACGGCCGGTGCCATCCTCTGGACTGGATACATTGCCACCGGCCCCATTAATTTCGAAAATCCGGACGCCAACTATGCCTGGAAAGTTCACGACCCCCAGCGTCCGATTCCACCAACCGTCACGCCAGGCCCCCAAAATCACCTTCCCCCCTCCGACGCTGTTATCCTATTTGACGGCAAGGACTTATCCGCCTGGCAAGGTACCAAGCAGCCCAACCAGCCCGCCCCATGGAAACTCGAAAACGGCTATATCGAAGTCCTCCCGGGCTCCGGCGACATTCAAACCAAACAGGCCTTCGGCTCCTGCCAGCTCCATATCGAATGGGCCGCCCCCGAACTGGTTCAGGGCAAAGACCAGGGACGCGGCAACAGCGGCGTCTTTCTGATGGGCCTCTACGAAATTCAGATTCTCGATTCCTATCAGAACCCAACCTATGCCGACGGAATGGCCGGCGCCGTCTATAGCCAAAATCCACCTCTCGTCAATGCCTGCCGCCAGCCAGGACAATGGCAGACCTACGACATCATCTTCCATGCTCCCCAATTCAAAGACGGCAAACTTACACGCCCGGCCGACGTCACCGTCCTTCACAACGGCGTCCTTGTCCAGGATCACTGGATTCTGACCGGCCCGACCGCCTGGCAGAAGCGCCCGCCCTACTCACCCCATCCCGACAAACTGCCCCTCTCCCTCCAGGACCATGGCAACCCCGTTCGCTTTCGCAACATCTGGCTCCGCCCCCTCACCGAAGAATAAACAGGCACTCTCAACAAACAGACATCAGAAAAGACTGACAAAAATATGAAATGTACGGAATTGAAGTTGCAGCCGGAAATCCTCAAAGGCCTGCAAAAAATCGGATACGAAGAACTAACCCCTATTCAGCAGCAGACACTCGAACCCATCCTCGCAGGCCGAGACCTCATCGCCAAAGCCCAGACAGGTTCCGGCAAAACGGCCGCCTGTGCCATCCCCATCCTCGAAAAAATCGACCCCGCCGCCAAAGAGATTCAGGCCCTCATCCTCGTCCCCACCCGCGAGCTGGCCATTCAATACGTCGAAGAGATCAGCAAGATTGCCCAGTTCACCCCCATTCAGGCCTTTGCCGTCTATGGCGGCTTTCCAATGGATATCCAGAAAGGAAAACTCGCCGACGGCGTCCACGTTCTCGTCGCCACCCCCGGCCGTCTCATCGACCTGCTCTACAACAGCCCCCTGACGCTTTCCCACGTCAAGACCCTCGTGCTGGATGAAGCCGACGAAATGCTCGACATGGGCTTCCTCCCCGATGTCGAGTTTGTCTTTTCCTGCCTCGTTCACGAACACCAGACCCTGCTCTTCAGTGCCACCATGCCGCCGGAAATCAAAACCCTCGCCCAGCGATACCTCAAAAACCCCGTCATCATCGAATTGAACACGGAAAACATCGCCCCCGAAACCCTCACCCACACCTTCTGCCAGGCCCGCGCCCATCATCGCCTCGAAGCACTCCTCGAATACCTTCGCACAAACAAGCCGCGCCAGGCCATCCTCTTCTGCAACAGCCGCCGCAGCAGCGAACAGTTATACAATCATTTGAAAAAAGAACTCAACTCCGTCGAAATCATCCACGGCGGCCTCGACCAGGCCAGACGCACCAGTCTATTCCGCCGGTTCAAACGCCTCGACATCCGCTATATGATCGCCACCGACATCGCCAGCCGCGGATTAGATTTCAGCCACACCTCCCACGTCATCAACTACGACTTCCCCACCCACCCCGAATCCTACACCCATCGAACAGGCCGCACCGCCCGCATGGGCAGGGAAGGAGTCGCCCTCACCTTCTACACACCGCAGGAACTCCGCAAACTCCGCACCCTCATTCGTGCCAATCGCATCCAGCCCGTCTGGCTGGGCACCGAGCCGGACATCCAGGCGGCCCCCAAGGCCCGCCCCTCCCAGAAGCACAGCCGCAAAGACGCCGCAGACCGCTCCGCCAAGCGCCCCCGCTCCGCCCGACGCCGACGCCGCGGACGCTCCGCAAGCACCCCCGCCGACCAAAACTGATTGCCTCCGCCCTCGCCAAATGGTAGGATATCCGCCGATGAACACCAGCAGCCAAATTCAATTTGCCGACTTCTTCGCCGAAGCCGCCTCGCTTCACCGGCAGATGCTGTCGGTCTTTGAACGGGACTGCCTCAAGCCCCTCGAGCAGGCCGGCCGACTCCTCGTTCAATGTATCGAAGCCGGCGGATGCATCTTCACCTGCGGAAACGGCGGCTCAGCCGCCGACGCCCAGCACGCCGCCGCAGAACTCGTCGGACGTTTCCGCCGACAGCGCAAAGGACTGCCCGCCGTCGCACTCACAACCGACACCTCCATCCTCACCTCCGTCGGCAACGACTACGGATTCGAAGAAGTCTTCAGCCGACAGGTCGAAGCCCTCGTCAAAAAAGGAGACATCCTCTGGGCATTTTCCACCAGCGGAACATCCCCCAACATCCTCAAAGCCGCACAAACCGCCAAAGACAAAGGGGCTGCCGTCCTCGCCTTTACAGGCCGCAGACAATCCCCCCTCGAAAAAATCTCAGACCTCTGCATCTGCATCGAAGGCCCCACCGCCGCCGTGCAGGAAGTCGGCCAGGTGGCCTATCACATCCTCTGCGATTGGGTCGAGGCCCACTTCACCCAGCCCCCGCAAGCCGGCTAATCGTCCCCATCCTTCCGCCCAAACCGCCCCCGCTCGCAGCAGGTCCGCCGTCTTTCCCCTCTCAGCCCGGCCGAACCGGTGCCACACAGAAAATATAAACCAGCGGCTCCGAGCCGGTATTCACAATATTATGTTCCGTATTCGGCGGGATATAGCAAACCTTCCCCTCCCCAACCGCCAGCCGCTCGTCCCCCGCATACGCCATGCCCGCCCCCGACAGAAAAACAAGAACCTCCTCCCGCTCGCCGGTTGAATGAACCCCGCACGATGCACCCGCCTCCAGCCGCACGCGCCCCGCCTTCACCCCCCATGTCTCCGCAGGGTCCACAACACGCTGATACTCCCGCCCCCCATCCAATTCCTTCACAAAGGCCTTCTTCCCAGACATCCTCATCTCCGCAGATGGTTCACATTCCCGCTGTCCACGCTTCACCATTCCCCCTTCATTCTTACCCCCTACCACGCCCGGCAGGATTCGAACCTGCGACCTACGGATTAGAAATCCGTTGCTCTATCCAGCTGAGCTACGGGCGCCTATGTCCCCGCTCACCGTCCCCGCTCACCGTCCCAACTCACCGTCCCGGTTATTCTAAACCCAACCTCTCCCTGCGGTCAAGCACCAGCCCCCCGCCGCCGCTTTTCCGCCAGATACGCATTGATACCCGCCGCCGCAATCCGCCCCTGCCCCATCGCCAGAATCACCGTCGCCGACCCCAGCACAATATCCCCGCCCGCATACACCCCCTCCAGTGAAGTCCGGCAGTTTTCATCCACCTCGATATACCCCCACCGGTTAAACTTCAGCCCAGGCGTCGTCTGCTGCAGCAGCGGATTCGGCCCATTGCCGATCGCAACAATCGCCGTATCCGCCTCCAGCACAAACTCGCTGCCCGCAATCGGCACCGGCCGCCGACGCCCCGACTCATCCGGCTCCCCCAACTCATAACGCAAACACTCAACCCCCACCACCTGCCCCCGCTCATTCCCCAAAATCCGCTTCGGACTCTGCAGCAGCCGAAACTCCACCCCCTCTTCCTTGGCGTGATGCACTTCCTCCACCCGTGCCGGCATTTCCTTTTCGCTCCGCCGGTAAATCAGATACACCTTCTCCGCCCCCAGCCGAAGTGCCATCCGCGCCGCATCCATCGCCACATTCCCCCCGCCGAAAACCGCCACACGCCGACTGAGGGCTATCGGCGTATCCGCCCCCTCCCCAAACTGATATGCCTTCATCAGGTTCGCCCGCGTCAGATATTCATTAGCGCTGTAAACCCCCACCAGATGTTCCCCCTCAATCCCCAGAAACTTCGGCAGCCCCGCCCCAACCCCAATATAAACCGCATCAAACCCGTCCTCTTTCATCAATTGCTCAATCGTGCGCGTCCGACCCACAATAAAATTGCACACAATCCGCACCCCCATCTTCTCCAGCGTCTCAATCTCCTTCCGCACAATCGCCTTCGGCAGACGAAACTCCGGTATCCCGTACACCATCACCCCGCCCGGCTTATGAAACGCCTCAAAAATCGTCACCTCATGACCGCCGCGCCGCGTATCTGCCGCCGCCACAATCCCCCCAGGCCCCGACCCAATCACCGCCACCTTCTGACCGGTCGACTCCCCCGCCTCCGGCACCGCCGCCGCCTCACCCGCACGGTCCGCCGCAAAACGCTCCAGCCGGCCGATCGAAACACTTTTCATCACATCCTTAAACCTCAGCCCTACCGTGCATTTCTCCTGGCACTGCACCTCCTGCGGACACACACGCCCGCACACCGCCGGCAGAAGAGAATACCCCTTAATGATTTCCAGCGCCTTCTGATACCGCCCCTCCGCAATCTCCCGGATAAAATCCCGAATCGGAATCCGCACCGGACAGCCCTCCACACAAGGCGCATTCGGACAATGAAGACACCGCAGCGCCTCCATCCGCGCCTGCTCTTCCGTATAGCCCAGCGCCACCTCATTCATATTGAACCGCCGAACCGCAGGGTCCTGCTCAGGCATCTCCTGAGGAGGAATCGCAAAACGGTCCTTCGGCTTCAACTGGCCGGCACGATGCTTTTCCAGCAATTCTTTCAGAGTTTGAGATATCTCGCTCACGGCCTCTCTCCGGCTGTCTCCCGAATAAATTCAGGGATTGCTCGAACGGTCCAAACCAATCCGGCAGCGATGCTGCCGATACGCTTCATAGGCCTTCTGCTCAAGGTCTTTATAGGCCGCCAGACGCTTCATCATCAGGTCAAAATTCACCTGATGACCGTCAAACTCCGGCCCATCCACACACACAAACTGAGTCTTGCCCCCCACCTCCACCCGGCATCCCCCGCACATCCCCGTCCCGTCCACCATAATGGTATTCAGCGAAACTTGCGTCCGTATCCCAAACGGCCGCGTCGTCTCACAGCAGAACTTCATCATAATCGCCGGCCCGATCGCCATCACAAAATCCGGCTTTCTCTCGCGCCGGCACACCTCCGCAAGCGGCTCCGTCACCACCCCCTTGCGCCCGTACGAGCCGTCATCCGTCACCACAATCAGTTCATCACTCAGTTGCCGAAACTCTTCTTCCAGGATCAGAAGTTCCTTCGTCCGCGCCCCCAGAATGGCAATCACCGTATTGCCCGCCTCCTTCAGCGCCTTGGTTATCGGCAAAAGCGGCGCAACCCCAATCCCACCGCCCACGCAGACCGCCACCCCGAATCGTTCAACATGCGTCGGTTTCCCCAGCGGCCCCGCTACATACCCCAAACAATCGCCGGCACTCATCTCCGCCAGCTGGCTCGTCGTCTTCCCAACTCGCTGAAAAATCAGCCGAATCGTCCCCTTCTGCTCATCGCCGTCCACAATCGTCAGCGGGATCCGCTCCCCCCTCTCCTCATCAGGCGAAACAATTACAAACTGGCCCGCCTTTCTCGCCCGGGCCACATACGGCGCACAAACATCCATCTCAAATACATTCGCGGACAACGGCTTTTTCGATACGATTTTGTACACGGCGCAGACCGTCAATTCCAATTCAATAACTATTGCTTATAGTAAACTCGGGCTAATCTTATAAGCAGAGATGGCGGATTTTTCAAGACTTTTCGCGGAACCAATCCAAAAATGCCTCACAGCCCACCGGCTATCTCAATCACAAAACGTTCGACGGCCGCCGGAGCCGTGCTTCTTCCAGTTTTAATCAAATAATCCATTTCCCCCAACTGTCCCAGCACTTCACCCAGCTGTTTCAGCGTAAACGGCCTCAATTGCTCAAAAAAACGCTCCTGCATCTTATCCCACACACCAACCTTTCGGGCCGCCGCCGATTCCGAAACCCCCTTCTCAAGCAGGGCCTTCGCCTCAAAAAGACGGCGAAAATGATACGAAAACGCCCCAACTACCGTATAGTCAGCCGACTTATCCGATTCAAACATAGCCCGAAGCCGACGCAGCGCCTCACCCGGCGACTTCTTCATCAGCGAATCAAGCACATCAAACGCCCCAAAAGTCCGGCTGCTGCCGGCAAGGGCCTGAACATGCTCAGGCGTTATCGTCGGCTGCTCGCCGGCATACACCGCCAGTTTCTCCAACTCGCTGCAAATCCGGCCGGGCTCCTCTCCAACCAATTCCACCAGCAGCTGCGCAGCCGGAAATGTCAGTTTCTTGCCGAAATGACTCTCACAATACGCACACGCAAATCGAGGCAGTTCCCACGGCTTCGGCTGAGCAACTTCAATCAATCCTCCCAGTTTGACCGCCAGTTTCGTCAGACGCGTTCGGCTGTCCGCCTTCGCAGTCGTCAGAATCAATACCCCCGTAGGACTCGGATTTTCAAGATACTCTTCAAGGACAGACCGGTGCCTCGAAAGAAACTCCTCCGCATCCTGAATCAGCACCACCCGCCGTTTCGCCAGAAAAGGAACCGTCCGCAATTCATCAAGAATCTCCGAAATCGAACCCAGCTCCTCCTCACGCGGCTGCCAGAACGCCAGCTGCTTTTCCTCCTCGCTCAGCAGCCGGTCCACCAGACGACCTGTCTCCTGCGACCGCAAAAACGGGTCCTCCCCGGCAATCAGATAAAACGGGCTTACCGCCGCTGCCGATGCAGCTCGTTTGGCGCTCATCCTTCATTCATCCTCAGATGCTTGTTCAGACCCTTCCGACTCGGACTCGGACTCCTGTCCATTTTCCGACGCCAGACGGGCTGCCGCCACCAGTTTATCCCCTTCCTTCAGGGTAATCATCCGAACCCCTGCCGTATTGCGGCCGATTTCCCGAACCTGCTCCAGACCCGTCCGAATCATCATCCCGTTGGCCGTAATCAGCATCAGTTCATCGTCATCATGAACGGTCTTCAGCGCAACCACCTTGCCGTTCCGCTCCGTCGTCTTGATATTAATCAGCCCCAGACCCCCGCGGTTTTGCGGACGGTATTCCTCAATCGGTGTACGTTTGCCGTACCCATTCTCACAAATTGTCAGCAGCGAACTGTTCGGCTCAGCAATCACCAAATCCACCACTTCATCCCCCGGACGAAGACGAATCCCCTGTACGCCGCGGCTGACACGCCCCATCGAACGAACCTGGCTTTCCGGAAACCGAATCGCCATCCCATCCCGCGTACCCAGAATAATTTCATCTTCCCCGCTGGTAATCGCCGCCCCGATCAAATCATCGTCTTCATCCAGTTTAATCGCAATAACCCCGCTCGAACGCGGATTGCCGTAAGCCGACAGCACCGTCTTTTTCACCAGTCCCTTCCGCGTCGCCATCACCAGCTGACGCGTATCATCAAAACTCCGAACATTCAGAATCGACGCAATCTTTTCATCCGGCCCCAGATGAAGCAGATTCACCAGATTCCGCCCCTTGCTCTGACGGGACATCTCCGGAATATGATACACCTTCAGCCAGTGGCAAATCCCCCGATTGGTAAAGAACAGAAGATAATCATGCGTGGATGCCGCAAACAAATGCTCAATAAAATCCCCCTCTTTCGTATCCGAAGCAATAATCCCCTTGCCGCCCCGGCCCTGCTTGCGGTACGCATCAATCGGACTGCGTTTGATATAGCCGCCATGGCTGATCATCACCAGCGTCTCTTCCTCGGCAATCAAATCCTCCAGTTCCGGCTCGTCCGCCTCTTCGGTAATAATCTCCGTACGGCGTTTGTCCTTATATCTTTCCTTCAGTTCGTACAAATCTTCCCGAATCACATCCAGCTGAAGATTCCGGTTGGCCAGCAGCGCTTCATAATCAGCAATCTTTTCCGACAACTCCGCATATTCCTTCGCCAGTTTTTCAATCTCCAGCCCCGTCAGACGCTGCAATTGCATCGTCAGAATCGCATCCGCCTGCGGACCCGTCAGAAACTGGTCCTGCCGGCTCCGCTCGTTCACAAACGCCGCCGGAAGTATTTTCTTCAGGGTCTCCGACTCAGACAGACGAAGCGGCTTGCGCATCAGGTTCTGCTTGGCGGTCGGAGCATCCGCAGACGCCTTAATCAGCGCAATAATCTCATCAATATCGCTGACCGCCAGAATCAGACCTTCCAGAATATGCGCACGATTGCGGCACTTCCGAAGCAGAAACCGCGTCCGGCGGCGAATCACCGTCAGCCGGTGGCTGATGAACAGTTTGAGCATCTGCTTGATGTTCAGCGTTTCCGGACGATTATTCACCAGCGCGACATTATTAACGGCAAACGTCGTCTGCAGCGGCGTGTACCGGTACAGTTTGTTCAGGACTACCTGGCTGTCCGCATCTTTCTTCAGTTCAATGACAATCCGCATCCCCTTGCGGTCCGACTCATCACGAAGGTCGGCTATTTCATCAATCGTCCCGGTATGAACACACTCCGCAATCTTTGCAACCACATTCGAGCGAACCACCATATACGGAATTTCCGTAATGATAATCCGTGTCCTGCCTTTCGACGTCGTCTCAATATGGGAGCGGCAGCGCACCTTCAGATGACCGCGCCCCGTCACATAAGCATCCAGAATCCCCTTCCGGCCGCAGATAATCCCCCCCGTCGGAAAATCAGGCCCCGGCAGTTTCTCCAGAATATCCTTAAACCCGCAATCCGGGTCATCAATCATCAGCAGCAGGGCATCGCAAACCTCCCCTACATGATGCGGCGGAATATTCGTCGCCATCCCGACTGCAATCCCGCTGGCACCGTTGACCAGAAGATTCGGAAATTTCGACGGCAGAACAACCGGCTCCATCCGCGTCTCATCATAGTTCGGAACAAAATCCACCGTCTCCAGCTTCAGGTCCTCGAGCATATCGATCGCCGCCTGTGTCAGACGGGCCTCCGTATAACGCATCGCCGCAGGAGGGTCGGCATCAATACTCCCGAAGTTACCCTGCGGGTCCACCAGCAGAACCCGCATATTCCAGTCCTGGCCCATCCGAACCAGCGTCCCGTACGTCGCCTGATCCCCATGCGGGTGATAATTGCCGCTCGTATCGCCGACAATCTTGGCGCATTTGCGGTGCTTCGAACGAGGACCCAGATTCAAATCATTCATTGCAACCAGAATACGCCGCTGAGACGGCTTCAGACCGTCACGCACATCCGGCAGAGCACGGGAAACAATCACGCTCATCGCATAATTCAGATAAGACGTCTTCAGCTCATCCAGAATCTGCTTTTCTTCAAATTGTTCCTGAGAATCCGTTGGTTTTGTTTCTTCCATAACAATCCTTTTTCCTGAAGGTCCTTCCGCAGAAGGCCGGGCTTTTTAGAAACAATGATTGTACCCCAAATCAAGAACCTCGTCAACGGTTCTTCTCCAGGGATTTTTACCGGCAGGCAAATCTTAACACCTTATAAAGAAAAAACTTACAGAAGTTTAAGACAGAAAACCTCCCTCAGCCCCTCACCGGCCCCCCGCCGGCCGGCCCACCCCCCCAAAAAACCAGATTAGACCTTCTTATTTTGAAGCACCGTCTTCAGCAGTCCCATAAACAGCGGATGCGGACGCAGCGGCCGGCTCGTCAGCTCCGGATGGGCCTGAGTAGCCAGAAAATACGGATGGTCGGGAAGTTCCAGTATCTGCATAATCGGCTGCTTCGGCGCCTTCCCCGAAAAAACAAGACCCCCCTTCTCAAGAATCTCCACATACCGAGGGTCCACCTCATACCGATGACGAAACCGCATCCGAACCGCAGAGGCCCGTCCAAACAGCTCCCACGCCTTCGTATTCGGCTTAAGTTCTACATCCTGCCCCCCCAGACGCATATTGCCCCCCAACCCCTCAATCTCTTTCTGCTCCGGCAGAATATCAATAACCGGCTCTGGACATTTTGGCTCTACTTCTGTCGTATTGGCCTTCTTCAGACCGCAAACATGCCGGGCAAACTCTATCACCGCCGCCTGAAACCCAAGACAAATCCCAAGATAGGGAAGGCCGTTCTCCCGTGCATATCGAACACACGCAATCTTCCCCTCAATCCCACGTACCCCAAATCCGCCGGGAACAATAATCCCGTCCACACCAGCCAGCTGTTCCTTGACATTTTCCTCCGTCACCGTCCCTGTATCAATCCATTTGATGTGAACCTTGCACCCCAGATGAATCCCGCAATGCTCCAGAGCATTCAAAATCGACGCATAACTGTCCCGCACCGACGTATATTTGCCCGTAATACCGATAGTTACCTCTTTGCTTTCCCGACCTATCTTCTCCGTAAAATCGCACCATCTCCCCCATTCCTTCCGCTCATACCCCAGATTGATCCGCTCCTCGATTTTCAGCATCCGGATCACTTCAAAATCCAGCCCGCACTCCCGCAGCATCGCAGGAATAGCATAAACACTGCCGGAATCATGCATGCTCACCACCCGCTCCATCGGCACATTCCCGAACAGACTCATCTTCTGACGCGCCTGCTCACGCACCGGCTTTTCAGACCGGCAAACAAGAATATCCGGCTGAACCCCCATCTGCATCAGTTGCTTGATACCCAGCTGCGCCGCTTTGGATTTCTGTTCCCCCAGCGTCTTCGGCTCAAGAATATACGTCAGCGCTACAAAACACGTGCTGTGCGGCCCCTCTTCATAAGCCAGCTCCCGCATCGCCTCAATATAGAAAGCATTCTCCAAATCCCCAACCGTCCCCCCGATTTCGACAAAAACTACATCCGCTTTCGCCGTCATCGCCAGCTGACGAAGTTTCAGTTTCACCTCCCCCGTTACATGCGGAATCATCTGAACATCACGCCCCAGATAATCCCCATGCCGCTCCTTATGAAGTACCGAACTGTAAATCTGCCCGCTTGTCGAAAAATTCGCCCGGCTCAGATTCTGGTCCAGCATCCGCTCATACGTCCCCAAATCCATATCCGTTTCCATCCCGTCATCCAGCACAAAAACCTCCCCATGACGGAAAGGATTCAGCGTCCCCGAGTCAATATTCAGATACCCCTCCAGTTTAATCGGAGCCACCCGAAGCCCCTTATCCTGCAGCAGTTTAGCCAGGCACGAGGAAAAAATCCCCTTCCCCAGCCCGCTCATCACCGTCCCCATCACAATCACATACTTCGTCCTGCCCTTCTGATACCCCTCCGGCAGCGGCAGAAAAAACTCATCTTCCTGTGTCGTTTGACTGATTTTTGCAAAAAGGTCCTGACTGCTCTCGCTTTTCATCGAAAAAACCTCATTTATAATTCAGGATGGGCCTTTTTCCCGGCCCGCATCCGTTTGACAAACGCCTCATACTGCCCGGCCGTATCAATCCCGTCCCAGGCCTTTTCCACCATCGCGGTCCATATCGTATACCCATTTTCAAGCGCCCGAAGCTGCTCCAGTTTCTCGATCGGCTCCAAAACACCCCTCGGCAGCTTCGGAAATTCCAGCAAAAAAGACTTTCGATAGACATAAAGCCCCAAATGCCTCTTATAATCCTCAACCCTCCCGATGCCCCCCCGCTGACGGTCATAAGGAATCGGACACCGCGAAAAATACAGTGCCCGCCCCTGCCCGTCCGTCACACACTTGACAATATTCGGATTAGCAACCTGCTCGGCCGTCTCAAACGGCGCCAGCAAAGTCCCCATATCCGCCTCCGGATGCTCCTCCAGCAAACCCGCCGCACGCGACAAATACGCCGGCTCAATATCCGGCTCATCCGCCTGCAAATTCACCACAATCTCGCAGTCCACCCCGCCAACCGCCTCCGCAATCCGGTCCGTACCGCTCGGATGGTCCGCCCGCGTCATCACGCATTCCGCCCCAAACTCCCGGCACGCACGCACAACACGCTCATCATCCGTCGCAACCAGAGCCCGCTCAGCACACCCCGACTTCAACGCCTGCTCATACGTATGCTGAACCAGATATTTACCCGTTTCTTTCGCGAGAACCTTCCCCTCCAGTCGGCTGGACCCGTAACGGGCAGGAATGACGATCACAATCTTCACAAATCACTCTTTCGTGCAGCGATAAATCTTCATTGGCTCAAATCACCACTGCTCCGACACCATAGAGCAAAAGGGCAAACCTGTCAACCCCGCAGAAAACTTTTTCTCCACTTGCAAAACCTCCGCCGCTCGGATAACATAAACTCCGGTGAACCGATGAAACAGGAACAAAACCCGCAGCAGGCGGCGGCTTCGTTTCTGTCGATTCTCAGACAAAGCCGCTATGCAGTCGCCTTAACCGGCGCTGGAGTCTCCACCGCCTCCGGAATCCCCGATTTCAGAGGAGCAGGCGGACTGTATTCAAAAATCTCCCCCCAGACATTCGAACTCGATTTCTTTCTCTCCAGCCCCGAAGAATACTACAAAATCGCCATCGAGCACATTCACCCCCTCGCCGACAAAACACCCAACCCAACCCATCAGATGCTGGCCCGTCTCGAAAAGGAAAACCTCCTCAAGGCCCTCATCACACAGAACATCGACGGCCTCCATACCAAAGCCGGCTCGCAGAATGTAATCGAATTTCACGGCAATGTCCTCCACTTCCACTGCCTCAACTGCAATGACCCCTGCACCCGCGCCCAGGTCGATGAACAAATACGCCGCAGGAAAGTCCCCCGCTGCACCCGCTGCGGCGGCCTCATCCGACCCGACATCGTCTTTTTCGGCGACCTCATCCCCCCCGACGCCCTCCAGAAAGCCCAGGAGTGGGTCCGCCAGGCCGATGTCTTTGTGGTGCTCGGCTCCTCGCTCGAAGTCAATCCCGCCGCATCCCTCGCCTATGACGCACACCGAAACGGAGCACGCCTCCTCATCGCAAATCGCGGCCCAACCCGCCTGGACCCCATTGCACACGAAAGATATGAACTCGACCTGACCGACTTCTCAAACGCCGTATTACAAAACTTGCAATAACCAAACCCCAGCCGCACTCCCCCACAGCCCTGCCCCCCATCTTAAAAAATCCCCCAACACCGATTACACTAAAGTGCAATATCCTGGCTGCATAGTAAAATCTGCCGCCCTCAGCAGACCCCCCAAAACGAACAATAACGTCCCGGCAGCTTCTGAACAAAATGCTGTCGTGGTTGTCAAATCAAGAAGAGATACTTCCCGTTTGCGATAGGACACTCTCTATCGGAAGGTTTTCGCTATAATCTGTTTTTATCCACTGCAGCATTCCAAGATTGCGTATCGCAGAAGCCACAGCATATTTTTTTTGCGACGTATCCCAATTCTTTTTCCATTTAAGAATAAAATCGTAAATTTCTCTTTCGGAAATTCTATCTTTTTGGGTTTCTTGCTTAAGCCGTCGTATCGAATAAAGAACAGTAGAAACTTCTTCTGCTTGCTCTGTACTTTTGATACGCATAAAAAGATCGGACACTTTTTCTATAATCTTCTGATACTTTCGAATGGTTTGAATATATTGTTCTCTTATAGTTTCATACTCGGGTCCGATTCGTAACGCTGTCATTTGGCCAACTTGAGTTTCAATAACCAAATTGTTATTCGCCAAAATGGTTAATGTCGGTTTTATCTGGGAAGAAAACGGCCCATAGGCTCCTTGCTTGTAAAAAAAACCTGTATCCAAACCCATTTCAGTGGCGGTATAGCATATCTTTTGAAAGATTATCCTTCCTACCGGTCTGGCGTAAGGTTGTTTTTGAAGAGTTCGGACGATCTCAAGTAAAACAATCCATTCAGGTTTAATTTTTTGACCGCTGCTCCCATAGGGCATGCTCTCTGGAGCTCCGATTTTCTCGTTAAGAAACGGAAGGGTCAATTTTTGCTTTGGCGTCCCGTACGGTGCATAAATTTCAACCGGAATTTCAATTGGAGAAAGTTTTTGGTATATCAAAGGCCCCACAGCGTCCCATTCCAGACCGCCGTTGCCGCATCCTAAAGGAGGAAAAGCAATCGATGTTATACCCCATTCTTTATATTTTTCGAGAAAGTAGGTTAAGCCATTGCAAATATCTTCAAGCCGGGAGACCGACCGCCAGTGTGCTTTTGTTGGGAAATTGACTATGGAAACCCCATATAAATCCCGATAAAGGTAAGGTCTTCCAAGTTGAACTTCTTTTCGGCCGCAGCGCTCTTGATAATCCTTAAACATGGCAGGAAACCGCTTCTTAAATTCCTGCGCAATCCCCTTGCCCATAATCCCGACACAGTTTACGGTATTAACCAAAGTCTGGGCTTTTGTATCAAAAATATTGCCAATTAAGACATTAATAGACATACCCCGTCCTGATTGCTAAAAAAACAAGCTTCTTTTGACTTTAATATTACCCTGAAAACCAGCCATTTGCAACCGTTTTTTGGCCTCTTCATTACAAACATACGCCCCTGAAATGAACTTGGTTTGCACCCGTTCAGGCACCAAAACTTCCGCACATTTTATGGATTTGTGTTTCCATTCTGATATCAAATCGTCAGGATGGGTCCAATAGGTAGCATAAATCATATCAAATTGTAATTTGCTTAGACCCTCAGGATACGGATAGAAACCCGCATAATCACTCGAAGCATTGCGGTCTGCTATTACCACCCCAGGCAATTCCATCACAGAAGCAGAAATGGTTAAAACACAAATCTCACCATTTCTATCCCTCACTCTGCTCAACATCGGATTATGAGCATCAAAATAAAGATTCGCATATCGATGAAGAGCCATGCCCCCAGGCACCGACTTGTTCATTCTGCGAAGCTGAACATCCTCCAGAGCAATGGAATAACCGCGAATTTTAAGTTTTTCTCTCAGATAATGCGAAAGAATCCCATGCTTCATAACAGATGGGATGTTATCTATCGGCATAATACTGTGAAGTTCATGAATGTTCATTTCTTATCATCTATTTCCCCGAACACCAAAGAATATCTATACCATTCCCGCAGGAAAATACCAACATCAAAAGCACCGGAAACCCGCTTCACCTTTCGCCCCCGCCGGCCGCCCCACCCCACCCGTATGTTCCCGCCTCCGGCCCTCATTGATTTTGATAACACCCCTCAAGTCCTTCACGGATTGCAAAGACTCTTTTTATCTGCTCTGCCTAAACTATCGTTGCACATATTCTGTTGTATAATTTCTCATAAAGTTCTTCGGGAGAATTGTATACAATGTGGTTGTATTGTCTCGTGTCGAAGTGCAGGTTTGTTACATCTTCCTCCTTAACAATAAAAATTACCGTTTTCCCCTGTCCCATAGCATAACCTGCCTCGAAATATACTCCCCCTCTTTGACCGGAAAAGTCAGATATAATAAATTTACAACGTTTAATTTCCGCAATAATTTCATCACAAATCTTTCCATTAAATTCCATTAAGTTAATCTTTACTGGGGTATATCCTGCCTTCTCAACAGCACGCTTAATCCCGCTCTCGTAGAAAGTATCCATGGAGGAATCAAACCACATAGCAACAAATACACACTTGCTATCCTTTGTTTCTGGACGCAGGTTTTCTATTATTTCCCAGGCTTCTGACGTAAGATTAAAACTAAAAGGAAAACCTTTTTCGAACTCACCCTCCCGAAGGAAAGAAATCCACCTCCGACTTGCCAATTCCCTTAAAAGGCGAGTTGCTTCTACCCCATTTTTCGAAAAAAGAACATACTTTCCGACAGGTTCTAAAATTAGTTCAATGGCCTCAAATGGCTGTTGTACTAATCGGCTTAGATTCAATAACGCTCTTGTTATAAAATCGCCTGCTTTATTAGGAAATTCTCGAAGAATCTCATCTACACTAATTATAGAAAAATCACCAGCCGTTTTGTTCTCAACCGGTTTTCCAACTAAAACTACAGGGCCGAGACCTTTAAGCCGTCTTTCGTTCAATAGACATGCCATTTTAAATTTTACTTCCTTTGTAAAGTTATAGTCATGCATTCCATCAATAATTTGGTAGGTACCACAGTTTTTGCAGTGATACTTTTTCATAGGGCCAAAGAGCCTCACAGAATATACTTCACACTTGATTCCACAGAAAAAACATTCTTCGACCTTATTACCCATTTTTGCTGCCTCCATCAAAGATTTCCCATTTATTTTTGTGTCCTTCCAAAGAATCATTCACCATCAATTATTACCTTCCGCATTTTCAAAAAACCAATTTCCGGTTCTCTAATTCGCAATTCATGATTCTATTTTCTCCGCACAAGTGCGGCCGTTTCCTGCGGGGTCGGTGAAGAATGGCAGACGTCCTTCTGTTCATCCTTCTTATTTATGGGCGCAAAACTCCTGCGTAGCCAATCTGAGGCTGGAATATATCATTCCAGCAGGAGAATATCAACATCAAAAGCACCAAAAACCCGCCGCCCCTCTCCATTATTCTTTAAATTTATTCTCAACCCAAATAGTCAAACTCAACCAATTTCCGCAACACCCCCGACCCCCAAATCCCCCCGCATCAAAAAA
>CALMLO010000011.1 GCA_937868095.1 uncultured Phycisphaerales bacterium
TGTGGGTTCGGGTTCCGGTTCGTCGGCCTTCGGCCTCCTTGCCTCCACCCGAACATACACGGTTAACAGCAATTTACAGAAACAACTTTACAGTAGCGGGATTAGGAGCCGAAAATGAAAGAAACTATGAGTCCTCGGCAGCGTTTACAGACAGCCCTAAATCACAAAGAGCCCGATCGGGTGCCTATCGACTTAGGCGGATTTCAAACCGGCATTCACAAAGAAGCCTACACAAAACTCATAAAATATCTTGATTGGGAAGAAAACATTCAAATTCTGGATCCTGTTCAGCAGCTGGCCAAACCCAGCGAAGCGGTACTGAAAAGATTCCATGTGGATACTCGCTATGTTTGTGCGCATTCGCCGACTGGCTTTGACGGCTGCATCCGCCAGAATATCCGCCACGGTCGGCTTTGGCATGATCTGACCGATGAATTCGGTGTAGTCTGGTCTATGCCGGAGGACCAATTGCTGTATATGGACATCTCTTACCATCCGCTCGCGGAGGTCTCCGTGAACGACTTGCAAACCTACCCCTTTCCCGACGGCGGGGATCCAAGCCGTTTTGCCGGCTTGCGTCAGGAGGTTTCCCATTTGCACAAGGAAACCCCTTATGCTATCTGCACCGGCATTGGAGGAGTTGTCTATGAGACCTGCTGGTACCTGCGAGGATTGGAACGCTGGTTTATGGATATGATTCAAAACCCGACTTTCTGCGAGGCCCTGCTGGATCGAATTCTGGAGTACTGGCTGGCCTTTTACAGCGGCTTTCTGGGAGAAATCGGTGATCTCATTGACGTGGTAATGGTTGGCGATGACCTGGCCGGCCAGCACGGGCCGCTTTTCCACCCAGACTTTTATCGGCGCGTTGTCAAGCCCCGCCAAAAACGTCTAATACAGCATATCAAGTCGCTTACCAGTGCCAAAGTCTGGTACCATACATGCGGGAGCTGCGCTGTGTATATCCCTGATTTGATTGATAACGGCGTTGATATTCTTAATCCTGTTCAAATCAGTGCCGATGGGATGGATCCGGAAGTGCTCAAGGCTCGGTTTGGAAAGGATTTGGTCTTTTGGGGTGGAGCCATTGATGCTCAGCATATACTGCCCTTTGCTTCACCCCAGGAAGTCAAAGAACAGGTACGCAAAAACTTGAAAATTTTCAAAACCGGCGGCGGCTATGTCTTCAACAGTGTACACAACATTCAGGCCGGTGTTCCTGCAGAAAACATTGTTGCCCTCTACGAAGCTGGCTGGGAATACGGTTTTTATTCCTGAGACAGATGGTATTCCCAATAGAATTGGAAAAAAGAGCAGACCCTTGCTTAAACGAGCAAAAACGGATAAACTGAATGATAAAGAACTATTATAAGCGAAATACCTCATAAACCATAATCGATTGAGGAAGGACAAAAATGACCGATCTGCTGGATGAAATAGCCAATTGGTGCAGTGTCAGAAAATACGATAATCGCAGCATACCAGACGATGTGCTGCGGCGGATTTTAGATGCCGCCCGGCGGGCCCCCAGCTGGGCTAATGTGCAGCCATGGCATTTTGTGATGGTCAAAGACCCTGCATCGAAGAAAGAGCTGCAGCAGCTGGCTGTAGGACAGAAGTTTATCGAAAAGGCCGATGCGGTTATTGTATGCTGTGGGGACATGGCTGCGTGGGGCGAAGAAGAGCGCATCAAGCAGATGCAGCAGCTCGCGCCGATTCTGGCGGACGACATTGGTTTACCTTTCGATGAAGACTTTATCAGGAAGTCGCTCAAAGATCCCGCCTTTAATCCCGCCCTGCGGGGAAAAGAAATCCTGCTGGCAAGATTGTATGAACAGGTATCCCTGGCCATTGCATTTATGATCCTGCAAGCCAAGCATGAAGGGGTTGGAAGCTGCCTCATCGGTGCTGTCGCCAACGACGCGACCGGCATGAATCCGGACCTCTATCGGCAGATTCGCCGCCATCTGAACCTGCCGGAAGACAAACTGATTCTGACGCTGGTCACATTGGGATACCCTGCGGTTGATGCCTCACTCAAAGCCAGACCTCGCAAAAAGTTTGATGAAGTCGTCTCGCGAGAAAAATACGGCATTCCTTTTTAAGGAACCGTCTTTTCCCATAAAATCTGGCGACAATACGATTCGGGGCTGTAGTTCCAGTCAGCAATATCGTTTATGGGCTGCAGGAACATTTTTCTGCCGTTCACCCCAGTGCGGCACTTTTCTGCATCCCATTGGATGGATGGATTCACCGGCAGGGCAAGGGGTTTGCTGTTTTCAATGTCAGCTGCAAGCAGCAAGGGTCCATAGTAAATTTTCTGAAAACCAACAATGGTATGCTTGTTGTGGGTGGGGGCAAAATAGGGTTTCTGTTCAAAGATGTAAATTAACGTATCGCCAGCCTCGAGAGGATTCTCGTAAACAGCAAAGCCATCTTTTTCCAATGCCGCCTGGGGTTTGCCATTCAGTGTCAATTCGAACTTCCCAGCCCAGGAAGGTTTGAAAAAGGAAATCCCCTTGCTGCTTTTGGATTTTTTCATAGATCTGACGATAACCTTTCCCTCATACGGATAAGCCGTTTTTATTTCATAATCAGCTTGCTCAAACTGGATAAGACCATTATAAAAAAACGGTAGGACCAGCATGCCGTCTTTGTGCATGAAGCTGTATTCTGCCGCTCGCGTTAATCCCTCAGAACCGCGCATCGTACAACACCACCATGCTTCCGGTGCTTTCATTTTCAGAAAAACACCCTGACTGCCGGCACATTCTTCCAGACCAAATCCCCCATTGGCCCGCTGGGCATGACAGATCCCATTATAGTAAATCTTGTGAGCTTCTTCGATGTATTCGCTTTTGCCTGTCATCTGCCACAATTGGACGGCTACCATAAATGCATCCACAATTGCACACGGTTCCGTATGAGTTGGCCGACCGAACCAGTTGAAGTTCATATGATTTTCAGTAGAAGCTTCGGTCAGGTACAGAGCGAAACGTTTTTCAGCTTCCGCGACAAGGTCTTGACGGCCGGTTGCTTTCGCATAGCGAAGAAGCCCTCGCAATCCGGTCAGTACCGCATGGGTCTGGGCCTTGATAGATACCAAATCCATTTCCAGAAACCGGTCTATCATCTCGTAGGGTACAAATATTCATCGGTGGCTAAATATTGGTTCTTTCACAAGTTGAGA
>CALMLO010000012.1 GCA_937868095.1 uncultured Phycisphaerales bacterium
TCTCAACTTGTGAAAGAACCAATATTTAGCCACCGATGAATATTTGTACCCTACGGGTTCCAATCGCTTAATTTTGTCGCAAGAATTTCATAAAAACAGACTGGGCAGTCAAAAATCTGCCTTTTTTAGGTCGATTTATTCGCCATTATCTCGCGGAGAGAGGGAAATTCTAATGTCATTTCGATATAACTGCCTTTTTGACAATGAGGTTATGGGGATTTCATAGGGATTTAGGGATTTTTTTGTTAATAAACCCTCTTGTTCTGGAATTGCTAATAGGAATATCCTCTTGGATTTGAGTTTATGGCTGAGGCAAATGACAAAAAAAGAACAGACGAATTCGTGAATCTGCTGGTTCCCAACCAGCGGCGGATACAAGCATTTATCCTAATCCTCGTCCCCAATCTTAATGATGCAGAGGATATTTATCAAGATACCTTGGCAGAGATGTGGAAACAGTTTGATAAATACCAGGCAGGAACGGATTTTGTCGCATGGGCCATTACAATCGCCAAGTACAAAATCTTTTCGTTTCGCAGAGAAACGATACGATCTAAGGTGTGCTTTGATGAGCAGGTATACAACTTCCTCGAACCAGCCGCTGCCGCTAAAGCCAGAACTCTTCAAGATCACTTGGATGTGTTGAAAAGATGCGTTCAGAATCTCTCAAAACATGAGGTGCTGTTACTGAAAATGCGGTATGAAAATGAGATGACATTTCAGAGGATATCGGAACAGATAGGGAAAACACCCGCGGCCATTCATCGGATTATGGCTGGAATCCATTCGAGATTAGCCTTGTGTGTCCGCCGAGGGCTTCGAGCGGAGCAGGTTTTATGAAGCCAGAAGATGCAGAGTTGATGTTCAAGGTTACCAACCTGACCTTGCGCTCCTTGAATGGAAATCTGGATGCGGAAGGTATGAAGCGGCTTGGGGAGCTAATCGTACAGAACCCTTTGGCTGCTGAATATTATATGGAAGCTTTGTGTATTCATGTCGGACTCAGCTCGATGGGGGGTGTGTTCTGTCTCCATGAGGTGAGCGGCCAGATACTGGATCAAAACCTATGGCGCTTAATGTTGGAGAATGAAAAAACAGCTCCAGCGGTCGAAGTCCAAAAGGAAAAGCCGCATCGGGAACCGATCCAAAAGGTGGTCTATCCCTCGACACAAAAACGGCCATCCAAATGGGTCAAACTGGGGGTCGTTATCTCTTCAATAGCAGCCATTTTGCTTTTTGATGTTCTTCTTCGTTTTGCCCTTGTTGAGAACAACGAGTTCGCAACACTGATTGACTGTGTCAACACGAGTTGGGACGATCACTCGACTCCTTTGGAAGCAGGTGCTGTCTTAAACTCTGAAGGAGGGGAGTACTGGCTGCAGGGAGGATTTGCCAAGCTCCTGTTTCGGAAGGGGGCAGAAGTGGTCATTGAGGCGCCAGCTCACTTTGAAGTACTCTCTGGCAGCGAATTGAACCTGCTTAGCGGAAGGGTCTATGCAAGGGTGCTGAAGCCGGCGACCGAGTTTACCGTCTATACACCCAATTCTTATGTAATTGACCGTGGAACTGAATTTGGTGTTGAGGTCGGGACCAACGAATCACAAGTCCATGTAATCAAAGGTAAGGTTGTGCTGGTGCCGGAAGGAAATCGGCAAATCCGGCGTCAGATTCAGTTGGAAGCAGGTACCGCCAAGAAAGTTGACAAAAGTGGCCTCGTGAAAGATATCTTGCTCAGCAGTCAGGGGTTTGTCAGCAATATTTCCTCAAAAAAGGGGTTTATTTACCGCGGAGAAAGGGCTATCCCGATTAGTGAGTGGCAAGCACAATTGCAAATCGACCCTGTAGCCGACTTGAAAACAAATGGTCGGTTGATACAGGCAGTCAATTTGGGGCCGGGGGCAGGGTCTGTTAACATAAGGGGTATACTCTTTCAACCCAATCTGGAACCCAACCATGTAGTAGGAGGACGTGGAGTGGAATTGACAGGTGAACGTTTTTATTCCGGCCCAGATAAGAATGTGCAGGGGCTCTTGAAGAAAAGTCTGAGATTAAGCGAGCAAGGAAATACCCAGATCCAACTCATCTTGAATAGACAGGAAGTTGGGAAGCTGTACCGGATTCAGCTAATGGTCGGGTTTGAATGGCAATGGTGCCATCTGAACTGTTACGGTGTCAATCAGGAATACAAATATTTTCCAAACCATGGAAAAGCCGGGCTAGGCCTAGTTACTTACACTTGGCGGTCCCAGTCTTCCACGGAAACCATAACACTCACATCACCCACTGACGGCCCAAATTCTGTTCATATCTTTGGATATGTTCTGCATGAATTGGGTCAGGAACAGGAAGCTGTCGACCACCACCATCCACTTCGTGCCCTTGCCGCGTTTGGTCGTTCCGACGCACTGGCCCCTTTTTTGCCGGGGCAAAACTGCCGTCCACAAAGGCCTCGGACTTTTCGTCCAATTGGGCCAGAAAGGCCCGCCAGGCCTGGAGCCAGACACCTTGCTCTTCCCAGTCGCGAAGCCGCCTCCAGCAGGTCGAAGGGCTGGGATACTGTTTGGGCAGATCGGCCCACGGGGCTCCGGTCCGCAGGATCCAGAGGATTCCTTCAAAGACCTTGCGGTTGTCGGCCCAAGGTCTGCCGCCGCGTTTGGATTTCTCGGGTTTGGGCAGCAGCGGTTCGATCTTTTGCCATTGTTCATCCGTCAGTTTCCAGCGTTGTTTGGCCATCCTTGGCTCCTTAAGAAAACCTGTTTGGGAGTCAAGTGTATCTAAACTCTTACGTGGCGCAAGTTTAAATTCTATAAAAAATTAGTATGACAGCGATAAAAATGCTCAAGAATTTTATATGGGTTAGCTGATGAACTCTTCGAACACATACAATTTATGGCTTTTAGTAATTATGGGGAGAGAAGCGAAGATGAGAAGAAAAAACGACCCAGGGTTTACCCTGATTGAACTTCTTGTTGTCATTGCCATCATTGCTTTGCTGCTGTCAGTGCTTGTCCCTGCCTTACGGAAGGCCAAAGAGCAGTCCCGACTGGTTATTTGCGGTTCCAATCAGCGGCAGATTGTGGAGGCAGTCCTGGCGTACATGGCCAGCAACAACACTTCGCTGCCGCCTGCTATTTCCGGGTTGCAGGACTCCCCCTTTACCGGTTCTGTCGTTACCGACCCGGCCAGGGTGACCCATTGGCATCGGCCCACCGCGCTAAGTTACGCATGCACGAACCCAATGGCGCTGAACGGCGGGCACCACGGACGATATATGCTGCCATACCTCGAGAGGGTGGATGTTTACACTTGTCCCTCCGCTCCCATGGAGCCGGAGATGGTTATAACAGGAGGAGGCGTGGATGGGAAGGGCCTGACTTTTCAGGAAGGATATGAGAAAATTCTCCCGATTCCTGACGGCACCTACACTCTCCTATGGAACTATCAGGGGTTTGACAATGTCTCCTCGCCGACGCGGTTTGTGGGCCCTGGCAGCAAGAAGCAAAATGCGGCGAACCTGCTCCTTTGTGATACGATCTTTTATTCAGTCAATTATACCTGGGGATATCCTGGGGTCAATAAACTGGTGATGACACACCCATTTGAGGGGGCCTCCAAGGAAACTCCAGAATACCCGGGTATAAAAATTTATTATCTTCTTGAAGGTCCTCGTCCTGACCCGCTGCCAAGCGTGCGGATGAACGCGGGCTATGTGGACGGACATGTGGAACGCTATGATTCCCGGGACACTGTCAACTGCCGGAATGCGGTTGTGGATTTGTACTTGCCCCGCAAGTTTAAGTGAGCTGCTGAATGTTAATCTGTTAAGGTATTTCGTCGTGAAATACAGAGAACATCAGTTTTTTTGGAGGACAGAGAGATGAAAAAGATGAAGAAGGTAATGGTGGTGGGGGTTTTGTGCTCACTGGTCAGCGCGGCCACCGTCTTTGGCGGCTGGTCGGTGGCGACGCCAGGTGATCCCACGGCGATGGCCACTGATGGACGGCTGGTAAAGGCGAGCAACCTGGGAAAAGAGGCGGCTCCCCAGAAAATCGGTGGAATTACGTATGATGTTGATTATTCAAACATCACGAATGCTAACCCCGCTTCTCATGTGTGGCCGGAAGGCAAGTTTTACACCGGAAGCGATGCGGCCATCTTCAATTTGATGAACACCGGCGGGTTGGTTAGCGAGTGGGGACCGACAGTGATGACTTTCACCTTTTCCGGTCTGACCGTCGGACACGACTACTGTTTCCAGCTGCTGCTGGGCGGAGCGTGGGGTGGTTGTAGTGCCAATCTTTACGGTGTCAAAAATGAATATCAGTATGTCTATTTTAGCAACGGATCTACGCCAAAACTGGCTACGTTTACCTGGACGGCTGATACCGCGTCTGCCACCATCTGGACCAATGCCGGCAAAAACCAAGCCAATCATTTTAACCTGGCCTATGCTCTGCACGACACCTCTGTACCGGAGCCGGTAACGCTTTTGCTGCTTGGGTTCGGCGGCCTATTGGGATTGCGAAGGGAAAGAATATAAGCAGCTTTGATAGTTTCTGCGGAATGATGGGCAAAGCGGATTGAGTAAATATGGAACTGCGGAAGGCAATGCGAAAAGGCGTTTGTCTTCCGCAGTATTTCCATGAAAGCAAATGAAACAGAAAGGAAAAACAGATGAGAAAAATCGCATTGTTAAGTTTGCTTCTGACGGCGGGCATGCTCGCCCAGGCCGGTCAATGGGTGTCTGTGAATGAAATCGCATCCGCCGGCGACTGGTGGAGGGCTTTGGCCAACGATGGACGTCTTATCAAGGCCAGCAATCTTGGTGCTAATGCCCAACCGCAAGTAGTCAAGGGTATCCCTTTTGATATCGACTACACGAACCTGAGCGGTGCCGACCCGAAATCCAGCACATGGCCGAACAAGTTTTATTCCGGCACATATGCGGCTCTCAGCAACCTGCTTAACAACGGTGCTCGGATAAATCCCAGCGGCCCTGCTTACCTGTATATTAACATTTCGGGACTGACGGTGGGCAAGGAGTATCGCTTTCAAGTACTGGTCGGCGGAGACTGGACTTGGTGTGGGTGCAACCTTTATGCTCCGGAATACAAGTACCTGGGTCTGCGGGGCAATCAGCCGACGCTGGCGATCTATACATGGACTGCTGATGCGGCGACCCGCCGTTTCACGATAAACAGCGGAGCAGGCCAGAACACGGCATACATCTTAGCGTATGCTGTCCATGAGGTTGTTCCCGGTATTGCCTGGGACCCTGTTCCAGAGGATGGGGCTATCGATGTAAACCCAACGAACGTCACGCTGTGCTGGAAGACCGGCTTGGATCCTGAAACGATGACCCAACCAAACCCCAAAATTACCAGTCACTATGTCTACCTGGCTGGAAGGGAGCCAAACTTGCTGAGCGCAACAAGATACACCGTGGACGCAGGTCCCGGGCCGGCGGCGGAGGCCTGCCTGAACGTGGGTACTCTGAACTATGAATCTGTTTACTACTGGTGGGTAGATGAGAGTGTTCTGGGCAGCGGTCCAGCTGATGGCAATACAATCTCGGGTCGCATCTGGATGTTTACCACCCAGATGTTGGCCCCTGTGATTGCGCAGGGTCCGGCGAACGCCTACGTGTTTGGCGGAGAGACAGTCCAATTTAGCGTTATTCTGCATGGCGGAGTTCCGGCTACCATTCATTGGTTCCGCTCATTGGACAACACCACGACTACTTCCGGGGATGACATTCTTGTGGGCAGCGGTTCAGCGGTTTTGACCATTTCCAACGCCCAAATCGCCAACGAGGGTTACTATTACTGCGAAGTTGCTAATGCTTCGGGGACGGCGATCTCGACACCTGCAGCTCTTGGCATCAAACGGCTGTTGGCTTACTGGTCACTGGACCAAGCAGACTTTAACGGTACTGTGTACTTGGACAAGAGCACACAAGACCCCGTGGCTCATAATGCAGAACCAAATGGTATACCGACTTTTGTGCCAGGGATTCTGGGTGATGCGGTAATCATGAATGAGAATGGTTGGGCAAACGCGGGAATATGGGACCCATCGACACTGACCAATCAACTAACAGTCAGTGCTTGGGTGAAGTGGGATGGCACTGCTTGGACAAGCGGTGGCAATGGGGTAATTACGAAAGCAGACGAAAGTGGCAGACGCTGGATGCTGATGATCCGCAACGGAGACGACTCGCATAAAGGGACAGGTTGGGTAAGATTTTCCTCCTATGCAAATGGTGATGTCTGGGCAGGGCCAAATGCAGTGGCCGCTGGAGAATGGGCGTATCTGACGGCCGTTGTTGACAGTAAGAATTCAGGCCGAGTCTACATTAATGGTGCGCTGGTTGCTGAGGATACGACCTGGTCATGGGGCAGCGCGAATGCTGCATCAATCCTACTTGGAAACCACTACGGCGGTGACATATTTCCTGGTGTTCTTGATGAGATTAAGATTTACAATTATGCCTTATCTCCCACAGAAATTGCGGATGAGTACTACGCGTTTACCGGGCAAAGCGTCTGCCTCAACCCTTATGAAAGCGCGTTCAATTTTGACAACACAGGAAGTTCTTATTGCAAGGTTGACTTGGCGGACTTTGTGGTGTTTGCCAGGGCGTGGCTGTCATGCGGATTGTACCCGGTTTGTCCATAACTTGTACAGCGACTGGTTTGTGAACAGATTGCTCTGGGCGGCCCATGCCGCCCGGAGTAATCTGTCTAAGAGTTCTGTCCATTGAGGGGGGCATCTGTTAAATGGCTGAAATTTTTTATTGTATTGTTGGAGTGCTACTGTTTTGTTTGTCCGCTGTTGCTGCACCTCCTTCCACAGGTACCTGGCAATTGGTCTGGAGCGATGAGTTTGACAGCGGCAGTACTCCGGTCGCCCCTAACCCTGCGTATTGGGACTATGAGCACGGATATGTTCGTAATCAGGAATGGCAATACTACACGGATAACCTCCAGAATGCTTACTGTTGCGACGGTCTCCTGCACATTGAGGCCCACAAGCACCCCCATGGAACTTACCCGGTGGGCATCTATATGGGGCAGGACGGTACCATCAGCAGCGCCAGTCTGAAATCTCGCGGCAAGGTCCAGCATAAGTACGGCTGGCTGGAGATGCGTGCCCGGATTGATACCCAGTGGGGCAGTTGGCCGGCCTTCTGGACTCTCGGCTGCAGCGGGGAGTGGCCCGATAATGGCGAGTGTGACATCATGGAGTATTACCGGAACATGCTTAAATTCAATGTGGCCTGGTGGAAAAAAGGGGATGCCCGCTGGATTGCGCGGTGGGATAGCACCACTGTTAATATATCCAGCTTACCGACCGCATGGGAAAATGCTTTCCATGTCTGGGCCATGGAGTGGACCCCCCAGCAGGTCGGGCTCTATATGGATGGGACGCTATACAATAGATGGAATTGTTCTCTGGATAGCGGAGATGGTTCAATGGAGGGCTTTCAGCAACCGCACTCTATCATCCTGAACCAAGCTATTGGGGGTACGGCTGGTGGTGATGCTTCCGAAGTCGTTTACCCGACCCGCTATGAGATCGATTGGGTACGGTGGTATCAGGATACATCGCAGCCAGCTGCCCTTGTCAATGATGACGATGCCGCTGTGTTATATAGCGGCACGTGGGGGATATGGAAAGGAAACCCCGGATACCGCCAAGATGAACATTTCAGCGAGACAACAGGTGCAGCGGCGACCTTTTCTTTTACCGGTACAAAAGTATGGTATTACGGCTTCAGGCGAGACGACCTCGGCAACGCGGAGATTCTTCTGGACGGGGTGCTGGTTGATATAGTGGACTGCTACAGCGCTGCGGCGGACTATTTTGTCTTGCTGTATGAGAGCGAGGAACTGCCCTACGGTTTGCATATGTTGACTGTTCGAGTTGCCGGCACGCGGAATCGGGCAAGCAGCGGGACCGAAGTAATTATTGATGCGTTTGGCTATGAAACGGACGTGCATCCGCCAGCAGCCCCTTCTGGTTTGTCTGCTACCTCCAGCAGCGGCTCCATTCTTCTTAACTGGGATGCCAATCCTGAGGCGGACCTGGATGTTTACAATGTCTATCGCTCGATGGTATCATGCAACCCGGGTGAACTCTTGGCGACAGTTTCGGATAGTTTCTATATTGACCGAGCAGTGGCAAGGGGGGTTGTCTATGGGTATGCTGTTTCAGCGATTGATAGGATTGGCAATGAATCTGCCCTAAGCGGCTTTGTTTTTGCTCCAGAATACCGCGGTGATTTAACTATAGATGGGCGGGTGGACCTGTTGGACTTGGCCGAACTGTCAGAGGGGTGGCAACATATTTATAATCTGGCAGAACTGGAAAATGTGGCTGCTGACTGGCTGGCGAGTATACCTTCCTGGCATGGTACTACCTATTTCGTTGATGGGGAAAGTGAAGACGATGGGAATTCAGGAACAGTCTCTCTACCAGGTATGGAAGACCATGATACGCGTAAATAGTGACCTAACAAGACGATCTTGTTCTCGATGCTGCCGGCGGATGCGCGGCAGGTTGTGGGGGGATCTTTTTGCCGGAAAACCCCAGAGGCAGCTAGGTGGAAATTACCAGATATGGCCTGAGCCATGTTATCAAGGCAGGCCCTTTGATTATAGACAACGGGGGGCAGGACTACCGGGACAACTCCCTTCAGAACGAAACAAACATCGGTGCACGCGAGAAAGGATAGGAGTATGTTGAAACAGATACTTTGGGGGTATTTTCTTGCGGTGTTGACCTCACTTTCCCCGGCAGCGCTTATAGTCTTTGAAGACTGGGAGGGAGTGCCTGTGGATGCCTATGTGAACGGCTGCAACGGCTGGGTGGGAATCAACCGTTCCGATGAGGGATTTTGGATCGGAAACAACGCACAGGTTGCCATCGATAAAGATGGCAACCACTTTGTACGTCACATGGCTCCCAGCTGGCAAAGCCGAGGGTTTTGCAAGACCCTCGGATCCCTTGCGATCACGGATGGACGGACGGCTACCCTATACCTGACCTTCAAAGCAGAGGGCGTTTCGCCGCTGCAGCACTGCTATGCGCTGACGGATGTTGATATCCCGAACAATAGCGGGCAGGAGGTGGTCTGCGTCAGATTGGTTAACCAGGATGCAAACCACTACAGGCTCGAGGCAATTAATGGAAATTCCTTTCTGACGCTGAGGACCAACTTAGTCGCCAACCTCTGGTATCATCTTTGGCTGGTTATCGACCATGCTACCGATACCTATGATGTGTATCTGACCGCCGGCTCAGATCCGAAAGCCGAAGACCGCGTCGGGTCCGGTCTTGCTTTCCGTTATACCACAGTAGAACCGCTGGATACGTTCTACGCTTGGGCTGGCAAGATGAGCAGCGTTAGTTCTACTGCGGTTTGCCTAGATCAGATTGCAATAGATCCCACAGGAGTAAGTCTGTATTCACTAATTCCACTTTCTCCAGATTTGACGGGGGACTATTGGGTTAACCTTGATGATTTGGTTGTCATGAGCTCCTCTTGGCTTGAGGCATGTGGGTGTTGCGATTGGTGTGGGGAAACCGATGTAAATAAAAGCGGGGTTGTCGACTTCGGTGACCTATCTGTCTTAAGCCGGTCCTGGCATCGCTCCAGTATTGCTGGTTTAGTGGGATGGTGGCCTCTAAATGAAGGGAGGGGCTCAACTGCCTTTGATAGGTTAGGCCGGCACAATGGCACCTTGTGCAATACGGAACCTGAGGACTGGGTTCCTTCGGGGGATGGATATGTGCTCGGTCTCGACGCCCAACAGGAAAGCGACGGCAGAGGGGAATATCTCTATCTCCCTCGACTGATCCAGGATAATTTCACGATTTCCTTCTGGGTGCGCACTTCCAAGATTGCCGATGTGGGCGACCAATGGTGGTCTGGGATGGGTATGGCGGATGCGGAAGCGACGGGGGTGCAGGACGATTTCGGCATTACGCTTCTACGAGACAAAGCGGCGTTTGGGGTGGGTGGATCTGATACCGGAGACGTGACCATTCAATCCACGACGGCGGTTAACGATGGATACTGGCATCACATTGCAGCCACGCGCAACGGCACGACGGGGGAGATGTGTCTCTATGTAGATGGAATATTGGAAGCTTCTGCAATCGGCTCTGTTGGTCCTAAGAACGCCCAGCCGCGAATCTTGGTCGGCTCGATGAATTTCCGCGATGGCAAGTATCTACGGGGTTATTTTGATGAAATCTGCTTCTACGATCAAGTGCTTTTTGCCAGCGATATTGCCTCTTTGGCTGATAGAAGATTTCCGGCGGTGACACCTAAGAAGGGAGTGGGAAGTGGAGATGCTGTTAAGATTCATGCCCTCCATGTTGAGTGGGTTTACAATTGGAACATTTCCCTGCCAGCGAGTATGGATAGCGGCATCGATTACGTGCCGATGCGACATAATAAATGGTGGCCTGACCTGAACAATTTGGCTGCGGTTAGAGATGTGGACTATTTATTGGGATACAATGAACCGGATGGTAGCGACCAAGCTGATATGACTGTCGCGGAAGCAATTGCTCAGTGGCCTCTTCTTCAAGCGAAGGCCGATGAGTATGACTTGCTACTGGGTAGCCCCGCGACAGTGCACTATAACTCGCAATGGATCCAGGACTTTATGGCAATCGTAGATACGCCGGGCAGCGGTCTACGGGTGGATTATATATGTGTTCATTGTTACTATCCTCCAAATCCTGATACATTCATGAATAATCTTACCTGGGTGCATAACCGCTGGGGGCGAGATGTTTGGGTGACAGAATTTAATGTAGCTGATTGGAGCGGAAGCAACCCGTATACTCAGGAGCAAGCGTATACCTGTCTGGCCGAGCTCTTGTATCGTATGGAACAAACGAGCTGGCTGAGGCGCTATGCGATCTTTCCTTGGGACGGTTCCTCTGATGCAAGCAAGGCCTCGCCGATCTTTGAGCCGGGCACTAATACTCTGACGCCCCTGGGAAAACTGTATGCTTCTTGGGATGGTGATATCGATGGGCCCAATGAAGGAGAGTGGTATTTCCTTAACCATCAGGGCAGCCATAATCGCATCCGGAGCAACGGTGCCAGTCTGGAAATGACCACTATTTTCAGTATGGGCGATAGAGTGCAGTGGAGATTGGTTGATGCCGGTAATGGTTGGTATTATATTGAAAATAAAGCAGCTGGCCAGCGACTGGGATACGACAGCGCTGCCGGCAGCCCTGCCATGGCAGATGAAGCCAAATCAGGTGATGAGGTCAAGTGGAAACTGATCCACTCCAAATATGGGTGGTACTACGTTGACCATAAGCAGACCGGAAAGCGTTTGTGCTACCGTAAAAGTGGAGGAAAAATTACTCTGGAAAGCACTGCCTATTCAGATGCAAATGTGAAGTGGCGCTTTATTAAACCCTAATTCAAACTATCCCAAAAGGAGCAGAATATTTATGAGCTGTTTCAGCCGACGCAGATTTCTGTCTTACTCTGGATTGGCGTCTGTAGGACTCATTTCGCTGACTTGGGCAAAAGAGACACGGCACGAAGACCCCAAGAGAAAATTTAAAAAGGGAGTTGGCCTTGTGACGAAGCCCAGCAGCAGCTGGTTTTTCAATTTGGAGTCCCTGCGAGTAGACTGGCATTACAGCTGGGGTCTTAAGAAACCGAAAGATTATCCGCCAAATATCTCTTTTGTTCCGATGGTCTGGGGGCCCGGGGGGCTGGAGGAGGCGGTAAAATACATCAATGAGCACAAGGAGGAGGATGATGTGGATTGTCTCCTCGGTTTCAATGAACCTGATGAGCAAGGCCAGTCCAATATCCCGGTGGAAAGAGCCTTGGAACTCTGGCCGACACTCATGGAAGCTAAAGTTCGGCTGGGTAGTCCAGCCTGCGTACACCCGGATAATGAATGGATGAAAAAGTTTATGCATGAGGTTGACCGCAGACAGCTGCGGGTTGACTTTGTGACCATTCATGATTATGGCGGTCCCAGCCCTGAGGCACTTATCCAAAAATGTCGGAAAATTCATGAGATGTATAGCCGCCCTGTCTGGATCACTGAATTTGCTGTTGGAGATTGGCAGGCCAAGGATGTCAAAGAGCATAGACATAGTCCCCAGCGGGTTTTGGAGTTTATGCAAGCGGTTTTACCTGAGCTTGACATGCTAGATTGCGTTGAACGGTATGCCTGGTTTCCTGCCAGCAAGGACAACAGCCATCTGGGTACTTCGGCGCTTTTTGAGGATGATGGGACGCTAACCCCTCTGGGACGTTATTATGCGGACTATGAAAGTCAAATACCAGTATGAGACAAAAAGATTTCGTCTGTTTATTGTATAGATACTGTACTTTCCAAGAAAAATGACATTGGTTTAGCTCTTTAACAACTCAAACTGACCGATTTTAGGCCGCGAGGAGTTTTTCCAGGCGGCGGATAACAGGTTTTTCATGACTGTATTTGACAACATCTTTGATATTCTCCCGCCAGACCATCTGGCACAGCGACGCTTTGAGTTTGCTGATCGGCTCCAGTCGCAGCACTCTATTCTTCTTTGTGTGGCCTTGTGCACGCTGGGCCTGTATGCCAGGTGGGTCAGGCAGGCATATAGGAAGAGGAGTCAAAACAAAGTTTTTTCCCCTTATGGAATTGCTATCGGTGATCGCCATTATCCACTCTTTTGGTTTCCTGGGCCAGGCAAGGCGAGAATCGAGTAGGGCGGGTGGCATGAAGGGATTGGTAGATGGGTGTTTGGAAACCATCGGCTTAAATAGGAGATAGAAAATGCAGGACATGTGTATGAGCCGTCGTATCTTTCTTAAGTCTGCAGTGCTGACAACTGCAGCCGTGCCAAGTCTCTTTTCTAAGGCATCCATCGCGACGGGTTCCCCCTCACCAAATCGTCCGAATATCATCTTGATCTACGGTGACGATGTCGGCTACGGCGACTTGAGCTGCTATGGGGCAACTGCCGTTCAGACCCCAAATGTCGAACGTTTGGCCCGCGAAGGAATCAAATTTACGAATGCCTACGCTACCTCAGCAACTTGTACCCCCTCTCGCTACTCGCTACTTACAGGCCAGTATGCATGGCGCAAACCCGGCACCAATATCCTGCCTGGCGATGCTCAACTGATCATTGATACAGACAAGAAGGCTCTGCCTTCCATGCTCAGGTCAGCCGGCTATACTACCGGAGTTGTAGGCAAGTGGCACTTGGGTTTGGGTAAGGGCAACCTGGATTGGAATGATATTATCAAGCCGGGGCCGAGAGAGATTGGCTTTGACCATTCTTTTGTGATCCCTGCCACAGGCGATCGGGTTCCCTGTGTGTATGTAGAAAACCACCGTGTGGTCAATCTTGATCCCAATGACCCAATCATAGTTAGCTATGACAAGCCTATTCCTGGTGTGCCGGATGGCAAGACCTTTCGCAACCAGCTCAAAATGGACTGGAGTCACGGTCACCATGACTCTGTGATCAACGGCATCCCTCGCATCGGCTACATGTCCGGCGGGAAGTCAGCCCTCTGGAAGGACGAGGAGATTGCTGATACCCTTGTGGAGAAGGCGGTTGCATTTATCGAGATGAACCAATCCAATCCCTTTTTCCTGTATTTTTCTACCAATGACATCCACGTCCCACGTGTGCCCCATCTTCGTTTTGTTGGCAAGACCGATATGGGCCCCCGCGGTGATGCAATCGTTGAGTTCGATTGGCAAGTTGGCAAGATTCTGGAAACGCTTGATCGTTTAGGGTTAGCGGAAAATACACTGGTGATTCTCACTAGCGATAACGGTCCGGTTCTTGATGATGGGTATAAAGATGATGCCGTCGAGAAAGTCGGCAGCCATAAGCCTGCTGGGCCGCTGCGCGGGGGCAAGTATAGTATCTTTGATGCGGGCACACGTATCCCCTTTCTCATCCGCTGGCCTGGTCGTGTCAAGCCGGCTGTCAGTGAGGCCTTTATCAGTCAAGTAGACATCTTTGCATCTCTGGCTGCCCTGACCGGTCAAACGCTAACACCCGAGGATGCCCCCGACAGTCTAAATATGCTCGATACATTGCTTGGCGAAAACAAAATCGGTCGGGAGTACATCATCGAACATTCCCATTTCGGCACGCTGTCAATTCGGATGGGGGACTGGAAATATATCGAACCCAGTGACAAGCCCAAAGTTGCTTGGGAAACTGGTATCGAAACCGGCAACTCGCCGCATTCTCAACTCTACAATCTGAGAATCGACCCAGGCGAACAACAAGATGTCTCCGATCGCTATCCTGATAAGGTCGAAATGTTTGCAACGATGCTCGACAGGATTAAAGAGATGGGCCGAACACGACCATAAAGAAAGACTGCTTGGGTAAAAAGTGTTTTTAATCCTTTTATCAAAGAGAATTTACCTTGAGTCATGGCAGATCAATTTCAATAATTAGCCCGAAAGGAATCCAATGAAAGGAAAGAATCTTTCTATTATTCCGCTGCTTGTATTTCTTGCAACCTATATGGATACAAGGTCTGACATGGTTGTTTGCTATGCTAGCCCCTTGAGCAATGTGAATAGTGTTCCATCGGAGCCGGCACCTGAAGTAAAAACACTCGATATCCCAAGTGATTTACCAGGGGTGGTGATTGACCATTCTCCTGCCGCCAGCAGGATTTACCTTGGTTCTCCAGCTCTTGCTGTACTGCCTAATGGAGATTACATCTCTAAATGTGATGAGTTTGGCCCCAACTCTTCCCAATATAGTTTGGGCGTCTCAAGGTTTTACTGTTCCTCTGATGCCGGCCAGACCTGGTGGCCTCTTACCAAGGTGAAGGGGCTGTTTTGGGCGAATCTATTTGTTCACCATGGGACGCTGTATGCAATGGGCACTGATAGGGCTGACGGCAATGTGGTTATCAGGAAGTCAGAAGATGGCGGACATACGTGGAGCCAGCCAAAGGACAAAAACACCGGCCTTTTGTTGAAAGATGGTAAGTTTGGCACTGCTCCTGTTCCGGTAGTTGAACACGATGGTCGTCTCTGGCGGGCCATGGAGGATGCGATGGGACCCACAAGCCAACGCTGGGGGAGCAATTTCCGCGCCTTTATGATGTCTGCTCCCGTGGATGCTGATCTCCTCAGAGCCGATAGTTGGACGTGCTCCAATCCCTTAGCCAGCAGCCCTGCCTGGCTGGACGGTCATTTCGGCGGCTGGTTGGAGGGTAACGCTGTTGTTGATCCCAGCGGCGAAATCGTCGATATTCTGCGTGTAGACTACCGGGAAGGTTTGGAAAAGGCGGCGATCATCCGTGTCAGCCATAACGGTACAACAGCAACGTTTGATCCGGAAAGCAGCTTTATCGATTTTCCTGGCGGCTGCAAAAAATTTACTATCCGTTTTGATCCTGTCAGCGGTTTGTACTGGACCCTGTCAAATGCCATTCTGCCCCAATACAGGGGTTACAATCCTGAGCGGACTCGTAATGCCGTGGCTCTGATGGCATCAGAGAATCTGCGGACCTGGACTATTCGGTCGATTGTCCTTTATCATCCTGATGTCAACAAGCATGGCTTTCAATATCTTGACTGGCTGTTCGAGGGGGATGATATAATCGCTGTCTCCCGCACTGCTTGGGACGATGGACAGGGCGGAGCCAACAACCAGCATGATGCCAACTTTTTGACCTTTCACCGAGTCAAAGGTTTTCGTACTCGCTATGATGGGTCAGAATCAACTGAAAGATAAAGGGCTAAAAGTCATTGGACAAGTCCCTATAAAAACAACTGAGAACTTGTTAAAATTATGAGAACGGTTGTTCTCTCTTTTACGGACCTTTGAGTAAATACTCAAGTTGACTGACTTTTGAGGATGGGATTTTGGACGATGAAGGCGATTTTTCAATAAAAAACGGCACTCTCTTCGATAAGAGGGTTGGAACACGCTCTTTTACATAGGAGACCGCCGTTATGTTTAAGATCGTCCGTTTTCCTAAAAAAATCTGGAATCTTTTTTCGATTCGCTTCAATCGCAGTTCCACTGGGACCATTTCGAGTACTTCCGCACCCTCGTCCTCCTGAACACCATTGCCTGGGGACGGCGGACGATTTCGTCGCTTTACCGCCATCTGGACAGCCGCACCCCGAACCTGCGACCTAGCGGTTAACAGCCATTATCTGAAATCTCATCTCCGCCAGCGGCCAGTGCCCCGCCGGACTGCCACCATTCCTGCAAATTCTGTCGGGTCCCATTGGGTTTGATCCCAAGCAGCAGACATACCGAGCAGGCTCTAAAAAATGTGTCTTGCTGGTTCTCATGCCTTCTGCTTGGCCCAGGACAGGTCAGGCAATAAGACTGGAACGATTTGGCGGGGGCTGGCTCAGCCACATTCTGTCCCTGCGGGTCAACCGGCCGTCGCTGCTGATACCGATCGATATTGTGTCTGATTTCCGTGGGGAAGTCGACTTCTTCGGGTTTACCGTGACAGATTTTCTCACAGAAGAATTTTGGTACGATCAGCCCGGTGACCTTGCACATCCGACCGCTGTACCTTCGCCGCGACAACGGGCCGGAGTTCATCGCCCAGGCCGTCCAGCAGGGTTGAGCGAGCAGGGAACGGCCACGGCCTACATCGAGCCGGGCAAGCCCTGGCAGAATGAGGTGGAGGAAAGTTATAACGCCCGGCTGCGGGATGAGCGTTTGAATATGGAATTGTTTACAGGGCTACCCGATGCCCGTGTGAGCATCGAAACCTACCGGCAATACTTTTTTGAGGAACGGTTTCATGGGGCTCTTGGCTATGTGCCGCCGCGGGAGTTTAAGGAACAGTGGCTGACAGCGCATCCGGACTTTTGCATGGGGGCTCTGCCCCCCCGCCCCCGGGATTTAACGCTTGATGCATCCAAGCAGAGGGGAAATGAAAAGAGCCGGACTGCTAGGGAAGACGGCCCGGCCTCTGCTCCGATGACCGGCCGGCGCTCCGGTTGCGTCCCCGCAGAGCCGTATCCTCTGACCGGCAACTGGATTGGAGAGGAAATCAGAACTTGACACAAGAACCGAATACAGGTATGAAAAGGTCGGGAGTCCTAACCTTCAAAATGGACCAAAGACAGGGGTACAGTCAACCCGATTTGGGAGTCTCGGGGAAGGCCAGTTCCTATTGCTGATGCTGGACCTGATTGAGCAGGTCCAAGGCGGTGTCTGTGTACAACCAACTCATGGAGTCGCCGTATTCGGGAGTGCGGATGCGAACCCGTCGCGTGTGCAACTGGCAGGATGGTCAGATGGTGCGGCGGTGGGCGACGGCCGCCTTCCTGGAGACCGGACGGCGCTTCCGGAAAATCGGCGGCTATACGCAGAGATGTGAATGCTGAGCTCGTTTCTGGAGGAACTGGAAAAAGAACAGACCCTTGCAGAAAACCGAAAGGTCGGATAAACTGATGGGAATGGAAATGCCATGAATCTTCAGGGACGGCGGGGGTATAATCTTTTTTCCATTCAACATTACTCGTGTTGTTTTTATCGAAAACTCTTTTGTTGCGAACCTCTAACCTATTGGTGAACAGCCATATCCGTTTTACAGTTTTCTCTCTTATCTACGGGCGGCCAGTGTCCGAGAGGGCAGTCCCCACCGGTGTCCCACCATTCTTTCAGGTTCTGTCGGGTTCCATCGGGCTTAATCCCAAGCAGCAGGCATACCGAACAGCCCTTAAAAAACGTATCTTTTTCGTCCTCATGCCTTCCACTTGGACCAGGACAGGTCAGGCAATAATCCCGAAATGATTTGATGGGGGTCAGCTCAGGAGCACTCTGTCCCTGCAGATTAATCATCTGTCGCTGCTGATACCGTTGGATGCCATATTTGATTTCCTGGGGGAAATTGATTTCCTCAGGTTTGCTATGGCAAACTTTATCACAGAAAAATTTCGGTACAATCAATCCGGTGACTTTGCACATCCGGCCACTGGTAAATGCATCGCAGAATTTCTTTCTGTCTTCTCTATTTCTGATGACATCTTCCATTTATACCCTTCCGCAGTTATCATCGATTATATACCAGTATAGATACCAGTTGACTCCGCTCCCCGGCCGGTTGGTTGTATCGGAGGTGTGAGCAGTATGACAGCAATAGTGGATATTATCGACAGTGACTCCATCTCCGGCCTTATATTCATGGGACGAAATCCATGCGGGGAAAGGATCACCCCAGACATGTTCCACATACGCTGTCCCGTTGATCCCAATATATTTTGGGTATGTATTATGCGGCATTATATGAAAATAGAGATACCGCACTCCATTATCAACATAGACATCTGTATTAATGCACCAAGGCCGGGGACGTGTTAAGTCCCTATATCCGGAAAACAAAACAGCGGTATCGACGGACCCCAGCCCAGGCATAAAACCATCATAGATTGACATGCCGACGCTCATCC
>CALMLO010000013.1 GCA_937868095.1 uncultured Phycisphaerales bacterium
GATCCGCCCAGCAAAGATGCCACGGTGATGATTACTGTCAGCAACCCGTTCCGCGAGCCGCGCATCCACAAAAACTTTCCCGGCGGGCCGGAAGAACTTGAATCATACCGGCAGGAAGTAGTCAGCGGCATCCACGACCACTGGATTGACCCGGCTGCCGGCAAATGGACCTATACCTATCATCAGCGGCTGTTCGCCTACTGCCCCACCGAAGACCTGCGCAATCCCCACAGTCCCAAACCCTTCCAGCCGGTCAATCAAATCGATTTTATCGTCGATGCCCTGGCCGCCTGCCATTATACGCGCCGGGCTCAGGCCATCACCTGGATGCCGACCGCCGACCCGAAAACAGAAGACCCGCCCTGCCTGCAGCGTCTCTGGTGCCGTCTGATTCAAGATGGCCAGGACGGATTTGTCCTCCAGATGAATACTCATTGGCGCAGCCGAGACCTCTACAAGGCCTGGTTTATGAATGCTTATGCTCTTACCGACCTCCAGCGGATTCTCGCCGAACGAATTGCTGAGAAAATCGGCTCGCCGGTCCGCGTCGGCCGCTACACCGACATCAGCGATTCGCTCCATATCTACGGTTCCTATCTGAAAGACGCCGGCATTGAAGTCGAAAAGATGCGAACGACGCCGTTTACCCAGCGGGCCTGGAACTCCGACTGGCCGGCCTTTGCCTATATGACCGAAGAGGCCCGCAAAAAACTCTCTCAAGACCCTGACTGGTATGCTCACTCAAAAGGATAAACAAACTATGATTTCTTCTTCAAGAAAACACCCCGTCGTTTCTGCAGCGATTTTTCTTTCTCTCCCCTTGCTTTTCTGGATTGGATGTTCCAGCTGGCACTACACCGTATCGGAAAAATCGGATATTGCCTTTTACCAGCCGCCGCAAACCACTCAGCTGCTTGACAATCCGGATCCAGGACGGCCGCGCAATATTATTCTCTGTATTGGTGATGGAATGGGCACCAACCAGATTGCCCTTGCCCGCCAGGCCGCTGCCGGCGCCGCAGGCCGGCTCTGGATGGAGCGAATGCCCTATACGGCTCTGGTTTCCACCCACAATGTCCGCGGGGAAGTGACCGACTCGGCAGCGGCCATCACGGCTATCCTCTGCGGCATCAAGACCCGCAACGACCGTCTCGGCCAGGATGAAAAAGGCGTAAACTGGATTTCACTGCCGCAGCGTCTTCGGTCGGACGGCTGCCGCCTCGGCGTTGTCGTCACCTCCGCCATCACACACGCTACTCCCGCCGGCATGGCTGCTCATGTCCCCAATCGCGACCTGGAAGCCCGCATCGCCGAACAAATGTTCGATGCCCGTATTGATGTACTGCTGGGCGGCGGACGCAAATACTGGCTGCCCGACTCTGAACCGGAAGGTTTCCGAGCCGACCGCCGCAATTTGCTGGCCGAAGCTCAGCGAGCGGGCTATACGCTGGTCCGAAATCAACAGCAGCTGCAAGCCGTCGAGCAGGGTCGTGTATTGGGGCTTTTTCAGGCAGAGGCCCTCACAACACTTCCGCCCGAACCTTCGCTGCAGGAAATGACACAGGCCGCCCTGCGGATTTTAACCAACAGCAAACCCGAGAAGCCCTTTTTCCTCCTGATTGAGGGCAGCCAGATTGACTGGGCCTGCCATGCCAATCAGGAAGAAGTCTGTATCCGTCAGACCCTTCTGTTTGACCTGGCTGTTCGGGAAGCCCTGAATTATGCCGCCGCAGACAAGCAGACCCTCGTTCTGGTTACCGCCGACCATGAAACCGGTGAATTGACCTTATCCGGCGGCTCCCTGAAGCCGAACCTAATGAAAGCCCATTGGTCTTCGAAAAATCACAGTGCCGCACAGGTGGCTTTGTTTGCCTTTGGTCCCGGTGCTGAACAATTCACAGGGGTTCTGGACAATACAGAAATCTCCCGACGCATCGCCCATCTGCTGGGCATTGAAGACTTTCCCAAGACCCTTCCGAAAAAACGCGCTGCTGCTCAGTCAACTTCAATCCAAATGGCTTCAATCTTATCAAACTAAGGAATATCTTTTATGATTCGCAAGGCCTTTGTCATGCAGGTTCACCCCGGTTATGAAGCTGAATATGAAAAACGGCACAATCCTATCTGGCCTGAGCTCGAACAAACCCTTCTGTCGCACGGCGTAAAAACCTACTCCATTTTTCTGGACGAGCAAAGCCGTCAGCTGTTCGGCTATGTCGAATTGGAAGATGAGGCCCGCTGGAATGCTGTTGCCCAAACGGATGTCTGCCGAAAGTGGTGGGCCTATATGAAAGACCTTATGCCCACCAACCCCGACAACAGCCCGGTTGAGCGTCCGCTTCGAGAGGTCTTCCATATCGAGCAGCCGCCCCGTTCCCGCAGGTGAGAAAACCTGCTCTTGTCCAGAGCACTGCCGGCCTCTATAATACTGCGAAAGCCAACAGGTATTTTGAAAGCAGCTCCCAACCAAAGGGATACAGCAAGATGCGAATTGTTTTTTTGGGTTCAGCCGAGTTTGGGATTCCGTCTCTGGAGGCCATCCTGTCCAGCCGCCATCACCTGGCAGGGATATTCACCCAACCAGCCCGGCCTGCCGGACGCCGGCGCACTCCGAAACCTACCGCTGTTTCTATTTGGGCCAAACAAAAAGGACTGCCTGCGGCAGAATGCGAGAATATCAATGCTCCCGACTGCATCGGCCAAATCGCCGCCTGCAAAGGCGATTTGCTGCTGGTAATCGCTTTCGGGCAAAAGATCGGCCGCGCCGTCATCGACCTTTTTCGCTTCGGAGCTGTCAATGTCCACGCCTCTCTGCTGCCCAAATACCGCGGAGCCGCTCCCATTCACTGGGCCCTGATGAATGGCGAAACTGAAACCGGCATCAGCATTATCACGCTGGCCGACCGAATGGATGCCGGCGACATTCTCGCCCAGGCACCGGCTCCCATCCTGCCCGACGATACTGCCCAGACGCTCCACGACCGTCTGGCGGCTTTGTCTGTTCCGGTCCTGATGAAGACCCTCGAGAAGATTGAGAAAGGAACCGCTGTCTATACGCCTCAAAACGAATCGGAAGCCACCTATGCTCCCAAACTTCAAAAGCATCACGGCTATATCGACTGGGAGCGTCCTGCCGCTGCCATCGTCAACCAAATTCGGGGACTGTGGCCCTGGCCCGGCGCCCAGGCCGTATATGTCTCCGGCAAAACCGGACGTTCCTGGCGGGTAACCCTCCAGAAAGCGCAGGCCCTCGATGTGCCGAATCCGACCCGCCAGCCCTCCGGAATGCTCAATGAAAATTTGGACGTCTGGTGCGGAGAAGGTGCACTGCGTATTGAGCAAATCAAACCAGCGGGCTCGGACCTGATGTCGTTTGGCGCTTTTGTCAACGGCCGGGCCTGTCAGCCAGGTGATTTGTTCCTGCCGCTGGAAAAAGTTCTCAAAGGAATGATGGAATGAAGATGTCCCCCGCTGCTTCCAATCGAGCTCTGGCCGCTGAAATCCTCCTCAGCTGGGAAGAGGGGCGCCGCACCGCCGCCGAGCTGCTCGAACAAACTCTGCCCCATGCAGAATCGCGCGGACAGGTAACCGATTTGGTTCTGGGCGTCATCCGCAATCGAACCCTGCTGGATACACTCCTGGCAGCCGCAGCAGAGATGAAGCCGGCTTTCGTTGAAAAAGACCTGATGATTCTGCTGCGGCTGGGGGCCTATGAACTGGTGTTCTGCCCGGATACCGCCGATTATGCCATCCTCAGTGAAACGGCCTCTCTGGCAGGCCGGCAGGCCCGACGGCGCGGGTTTGTCAATGCCGTTCTGCGCCGGCTTCAGCGGGCAATCGAAGACCGCCGCCGACCCGAAGAAGGAACCGACCCGCGCTGCTGGATACCCACCAAAATCCCTCTCGGCTGCCTGCTGAAAGAGCCGCTTCTGCCTGAGCCATCCACCCAGCCCGCAGACTATTACAGCACAGTTTTTTCAATGCCCAAATGGCTCGTCGAACGCTGGCTGCAGGACTACGATCTGGAGGCCCTTCGCCAAATTTGTCTGGCTTCCAATCGAATCCCTTCGATTATCCTCCAGCCCAATACGCTGAAAACCACCGCCCCTCGGCTGGCCGAACTGCTCAAATCCGAAGCCGTTCAGGCAGAACTGAATGCAGAACAAACCATGCTTCGCATTCATACCCGCCGCTATCTGCCGGACTTGTGGACCTTCCAAAAAGGATATTTTTTCGTGCAGGATCCTACCGCCGCCAAAACAGCCGCAATGCTGCCCGTCCAGCCGGGCTCTGTTGTTCTGGATTTATGCGCTGCCCCGGGCGGTAAAACCCTCCAGCTGGCAATGATGATGAAAAACCAGGGCCGCATTATCGCCGCCGACGCCGACAGTCAGCGGCTCCGAAAAGTCGAAGAAAACTGCCGTCGGCTGGAAATCACCTGCGTCCAGTGCGTCCAGCCGGAGCAAATTAAACAGACCCTCGGCGCCAAAAACAAAGTTCAGGCCGTTCTGCTTGATGTGCCCTGCTCCAATACCGGCGTGATGGCCCGTCGCGCGGAGGTGCGATGGCGGCTGAAACCGGAAACAATACCCGAACTGGTACAGCGGCAGAAAGACCTGCTCGAGCAGGCCGCCGGCTGGGTCCGCAAATACGGCCTGCTTCTGTATTCCACCTGTTCCATTCTGCCGGAGGAAAATCAGCTTCTTGTGCAGGAATTCCTCCGCAATCGTAAAGAATTTAAACTTGAAAAAGAAGAACTGACCCTGCCCTTCTGCGGCAGCAAAGAAGTATTTGCCCACGACGGCGGATATGCCGCCCTTTTACGAAAACAATAAAACCCGAAAGCTATGCGATGTTATCTGGACATTGAAACGACGGGGCTGAGCCCTCGCCACGCCGAAGTTACTGTGGTGGGACTTGCCCTCGAAAAAGGCCCGGTGCTCGAAGTGATTCAGCTGGTCAGCCCGGGTATTACCGAAAAAGACCTCAGGGCAGCCCTGAAGGGCGTCCAGCGGATTTACACCTACAATGGAAGCCGATTTGACCTGCCGTTTTTGCGGAAGCGGATGGGCATTCACCTCGAGAAGTCCTTTCATCATCACGATTTGATGTACTCCTGCTGGGAGAAACAGCTCAAAGGCGGCCTCAAACGAGTGGAAGAAAAACTGGGCATCGCCCGGCAGCTGAAAGGCGTTGACGGCTGGATGGCCGTCCAGCTCTGGCAGGACTATGTCAAGCGAGGAGATGCCGAAGCCCTGCAGACCCTGCTCGAATACAATCGCCAAGATGTGGTCAATCTGCAAACCCTGCGAATGATACTCCAGGTTCCCTGAACAAAAACAGAAACATAAAGAATAGGAGACTCGCTATGAAAGGCAAAAAATTGATTTTCTGGACGGCTGCCCTTGTTCTGTTCGGCGGCTGTTCCACCGTACCGGAAAAGAAAGAATCCCGCGACGTCCTCAGCGCCGAAGTCAAAGAGGCCATCGCCCTTTTTAAGTCCGAGGATCCCACCATTCAGTCCTTCTTTGATAATGCCTACGGGTATGCTGTCCTGCCGCGGGTAACCAAAGGGGCCTTCTGGATTGGCGGGGCCTACGGACGAGGCGAAGTCTTCGAACGCGGCCGGAAAATCGGCTACACGAGTCTGTCGCAGGCCACCATCGGCTTTTCCTTCGGGGGCGAATTCTTCCGAGAAATCATCTTCTTCCGTGAAAAGCAGGACCTCGATCGCTTCCGCACGGGTGAGTTTACCTTCTCCGCCCAGGCCACTGCTACCGCTGTGACCGTCGGCGCCGCTGCCAAAGCCGACTACAAAGATGGAATGGCCGTCTTCATCATGGCCGATCGAGGTCTGATGGTCGATGCCTCTATCGGCGGACAGAAATTTAAATTTATCGAAGCAGACCTGAGATAACCGCTTGCCAATGAGGGTTTGCTGCGATAAGATGCCGCTTCCGTAGAAAGCAGAATGGACGTCTTTCTCGAGGGAAAAAGTGAAATTTTCAGAAAGGGGACAGAAATGAAGGAACGGAAAAGACATTCAGGAATACAAAAACTGGGGATTTGCCTGATGGCGGGGCTGCTTTCAGCCGTCGGCTGGACTGCACAGTTAACGGTCCGTGCCGACCAGCCCAAAGATACCATTGCCCCCGAAATCTACGGCCATTTTGCTGAACACCTGGGCCGATGCATTTACGACGGCATCTGGGTTGGCGAAGATTCATCCATTCCCAATATCCGCGGCATCCGCATCGATGTCCTCGAAGCACTCAAAGCATTGAATATCCCTGTCCTCCGCTGGCCGGGCGGGTGCTTTGCTGATGAATACCATTGGAGAGAAGGCATCGGCCCGCGGGAAAAACGCCCCTCAATGGTCAATACGCACTGGGGAATGGTCACGGAAACCAACGCCTTCGGCACGCACGAGTTTCTGGATTTATGTGAACTGCTCGACTGCCGCGCCTACGTGGCCGGCAACGTCGGCTCCGGAACCGTCGAGGAAATGCAGGATTGGGTCGAATATATGACCTTCGACGGCATCAGCGAGATGGCCAATCTTCGACGGGCCAACGGACGCCAGGACCCCTGGAAAGTCCGCTATTTCGGCATTGGAAACGAAAACTGGGGCTGCGGCGGAAATATGACCCCCGAATACTACAGCGATCTGTACAGACGGTATGCCACCTATGTCCGCAACTATTCCGGTAATGAAATCGTAAAAATTGCCTGCGGCCCGGGCGGGATCGACTACAACTGGACCGACGTCGTCATGAAAAACTGTCATCGGTATATGGATGCTCTTGCCCAGCATTACTATGTGCGGGGCACCGGCTCCTGGGGACACAAGGGCAGTGCCACTCAGTTTGATGAAAAAGAGTGGTTTGCCCTGATGAAAAATACGCTCGAGGTTGATGAAGTCATCCATCGCGTCAAGGAAATCATGGACAAATACGACTCCCGCAAACGCGTCGCCCTCTTTGTGGACGAATGGGGCACCTGGTGGGACAGTGAACCCGGAACCAATCCGTCTTTTCTCTATCAGCAGAACACCCTTCGTGACGCCCTCTCCGCCGGCATCTTCCTGAATATCTTCAACAGCCACTGCGACCGCGTCCGGATGGCCAACATCGCCCAGACGGTCAATGTCCTCCAGTCGATGGTTCTCACCGAAGGCGAAAAAATGGCCCTCACGCCGACCTACCACGTTTTTGAGATGTACAAGGTGCATCAGGGCGGCCGGCTGCTGCCGACAGAGCTCCGCTGCGACGACTATTCATTCGAAAACCAAAAAGTTCCTGCCCTGCACGTGTCCGCCTCCAAAGGCAAGGATGACGCCGTGTATATCTCCATATGCAACCTGAATCCGAACAAGCCGGCAGAGCTGAACTGCATACTGGAGGGATTCAAAGTCAGCTCCGCCAGCGGACGCGTCCTGACCGCAGAGACAATGCAGGCCCATAATACCTTTGATAAACCTAATGTTGTCAAGCCCGCGGTACTGGAGGGCATTCAAGTCAAAGACGGCAATCTCTCCGTCACCCTGCCGGCTCGCTCCGTTGCGGTACTGAAAGCAGTCCAGTAAAGAACCAAAAAAGCAAACAGCAAAACCGCCGGTCCGCAAAACCGGCGGTTTTTTATTTCTGACTCCAGCCGGGTCAAGCGTTTTTCTTTGCAGATGGATATTTCCCCTCGCTTTTTCCCGCAGAAAATGGTTAACTGCAAGGACAATTTTTTTCGGAACAGACCGATGAGGATAGATTACGATTTCCATATTCATACAGAATATTGCGGACACGCACCGGGGATGACGGTAGAGGCCATCTGCCGGCAGGCGGACGCGCTGGGACTGCGTATCATTGCCATTACGGATCACTCCTATCATCCGCAGGAGCAGGCCCCCGTTGAGGAAATCCGCCGCCAGGTTCGGCAGGCCCGCCCCCGCTGCCGCGTCATTGTCGGTGCTGAAATTGACGTAGACGGCGATTATGACGATGGACGGCTCGCTGTCCAAAATACGGACAATCTGGATTATGTGATTGCCGGGTTTCACTATGTCCCCACGAAGGGGCATTACCCCCACAGTCCCGACCAGCGAGGAATGGACGAGTTGGACTTTCTGCGGGTGTGGGAAAAGACACTGCTGGGCATTGTCTCCAATCCCCAAATCGATACGCTGGCCCATCCCGGGCGGCTGCTGGCCTCCTGCATAAATCTGGATGTTCACAGCGAACGAGCGCTGGGGATTTTTAAAGAGGCCGCGATTTTGTCGGCCCGTCATCAAATCGCCTGGGAGCTGAACGAACTGACCGGCGAACGCATTCCGGAAAGTTGGCATCCGTTCTGGGTCAAGCTGTATCAAATTGCACTTGAACAAGGCGTGCGGCTGATTTACGGTTCCGATGCGCACGAGCCGGAGTCGATCGGCAGATGCACCTTTGCCCAAACCATTCTCCGGCAGCTGCCCGCCGGGTGCCTGTCTGCCCCTGAAGACCTGCCTGCGGCCCGACGATGGAATTATCCAATCTCATCCTGATCGGTATGCCCGGCGCCGGCAAGAGTACCCTCGGCATCCTGACGGCCAAGGCCCTCGGTCTGAGTTTTCTCGATACCGATGTGGCTATTCAGGCCGAATATGGACAAACCCTTTCGGAGTTAATCAGCCGGCACGGGCTGGAGGGGTTCTGCCGGATTGAAGAGGAGTATCTGGGCAATCTGAATGTCCGTCAAACCGTCATCGCCACCGGCGGCAGTGCCGTCTATTACGATGGGGCGATGAACCATCTCAAGCGGACCGGCCGGGTCGTTTATCTCAAGGTTCCCCTTGAAATCCTTCAGAGCCGGCTGGCTGACATGGCCTCTCGAGGGGTGGTCATTGAACCGGGCCAGACGCTGGAAACCCTTTTCAAGAAACGAAGCGGACTTTATGAAAGATACGCCGACCTTATTATCCCGCTGGCCGAGCAGTCCCACGAACAGGCCGTCCAGGCCATCCTGCAGCGTCTTCAGGAGAAAGACGGCAAGGAGCCCATCGGCTAATTGCGGAGACTTTGGAGGGGAGCGGGCATTCGTCCGCGTCTTATCACAAAGTCTTTTGAGGCCTTTCGCGAGACGGGCATTATCGGGGCCGAGCCGAACAGCCCCCCAAAATGAACAATCTGGCCGGCCCTCTTGCCCGGCACAGGAATCACCCGCACACTGGTGGTTTTATTATTGATGATGCCAATCGACAGTTCATCTGCAATGATGGCGCTGAGCACATCCGGGGGTGTACTGCCCGGCACAGCAAACATATCCATCCCTACCGAACAGACGCTTGTCAGGGCTTCCAGTTTCTCCAGCGACAAGGCCCCCTGCCGCACCGCCCGAATCATGCCGGCATCTTCACTGACCGGAATAAAAGTCCCTGAGAGTCCCCCTACATGTCCGGAGGCCATCGCGCCGCCTTTCTTGACGGCGTCAATGAGCAGTGCCAGGGCCGCGGTTGTACCGGGCCGGCCCATTCGGCTTACCCCCATTGCTTCGATGATTTCCGCCACCGAATCGCCGGCCCGCGGCGTCGCGGCCAGCGAAATATCCACAATGCCGAACTCCACGCCAAGCAGATGGGCCACTTCTTTTCCGATCAGTTCACCTGCGCGGGTAATCTTGAAGACGGTTCGCTTGATCACTTCGGAAAGTTCGGTCAAATCGCAGTCGGGGTTCTGCTCGACGACTGCTTTCACAACGCCGGGGCCGCTGATGCCGACATTGAGGGCGAAATCGGGTTCGCCGGCGCCGTGATGCGCTCCGGCCATAAAGGGATTGTCCTCCGGGACGTTGGCAAAAACCGCCACCTTTGCACAGCCGATGCCTGTTCGGCTGCGGAAGGCGAGTTCTTTGAGCACATGGCCGAATCGCTCTACCGCCGTCATATTCAGGCCGGCCCGCGTCGAGCCCATATTGAAATAGGAACACACCCGCTGGGTCTGCGAAAGGGCTGCCGGCAGCGAACGCATCAGGTTCTCATCGGAGGAAGTCAGCCCCTTCTGGACGTGGGCACCAAAGCCCCCGATAAAGTCAATCTCTCCTGCTGCGGCTGCACGGTCCAGCATGCGGGCTGCGGCCACAGCAACGGCCTGCGTTTTCGGCAGCGGCTCCAGCAGAATCGAGGCGGGCGTTACCGCGATCCGGCGGTTGATGATGGGAACGCCGTATTTGGCCTGCATTTTGTCAGCGGCTGTGTTTAACTGTTTGCCCATTGATTCGATGCGCTGGCCCGCACGGGTGCAGAAATGGTCCAGATCGCGGTCCATGCAATCCTTCAGATTCAGACCGAGGGTGAGTGTGCGGATGTCAAAATTCTGACGCAGCGTCATATTGACGGTTTCAAAGATTTCTTCGACTGTAATCGACATATCCAATCCTCATTGTCCGGGGTTCTTCGCTTTTGCCTGCCGGGCGGCTGGGCCGCGGTTGGGATTTTTCACAGATTGAAGTACTATACCAATTTGGGAGGCAATGTGCAAAAAAAGTCGGACAAGGGAAATCGGGGTTTTTGGGCTGGAAATGCGGGGGGCTTGGGCGGGGGCGGCGGCTGGAAGTGCTGGAAAGAGAGGGGGTAAGAATTTTTTGATGCGGGGGATTTGAGGGTCGGGGGTGTTGCGGAAATTGGCTGAGTTCGACTGCCTGGGTCGAGAATGAATGAAGGGGAAAAGTGAAGAGTGAAGAGTGAAAAGGGAAAAGGGGAATAGTCGAGGAAGCGGGTCTGGTTTTGGGTTTTGGGTGAAAAATAAGCGGAAAATGGGGGAATATCTTGCCGGAGGGGGTTGGTAGGGTATAATGAGGGGCGAAACGGCTGCTTTGGAAAGACATCGAAAAATAGAAGGGAACAAATAAGGAGTCTGTCAACCTTTGGGCGTGCACCGAATTTCCGGGTCTGAGGCAAGAGATGCTGTAATTTGATTTAAGGAGGATTAAAAACAGATGGGCGTCTTGATTTTTCCTGTTTCCCCGAACTTTCCGCACGAACTGAATAGGGGTGCGATACGGCCGGGAATCTTAGCCGTCAAAATAGAGCAAAGAAAGGGGTGCAGTCAGTGGGACTTGATGACCGAAATCTATTATTACTGCTTCCGGGATTACAGCCCGACCCGGCCGGATACATCGACGGGATGAACCTGTATGCCTACTGCGGGAATAATCCCATCAACTGGATTGATCCGTGGGGTTTGGATAAAAAGGAAGGTTCTCTTGGAGATATGCTTGGAGATATTGGTTGGTTTTTAGGAGAAGTTGTTAAAAAAGCGTGGAATGCACCTAATACGGCATTGGGTGTAGCAGTTGGAATAGTAGGTGTGCCATTGGGAGGAGATATGCCAAAAATTGAACATAATGGCATAGAATTTACTAATTGTCCTTTAATAATTGATGGTGCTGCTCTGACCCTTGGAAATACAATGTTATATGGACAAGGAAACTATAGCTGGCAACAGATTATGTCCCAGCCGTAGTTGAAGGTTCATAGCGGCTCCATTGTTTTAGCCTAT
>CALMLO010000014.1 GCA_937868095.1 uncultured Phycisphaerales bacterium
GGACAGAAGAGACCTCTTCGCCCGGCCGGATGGCTGGATTCATTTCGAATCAATGCAGGCAATTTCTGCCATACGGAAACGCTTGCCTGCGGCGACCGCCTCTGGCGGCTGTACTGTCAGCCGAAGGCCAATCACAAAGCCGGATTTTTCCTTCAGATTCCCTGGATAATTTTGTCGGCAGGGCTGTTTCTGTCATCTCTGCTGACGCTCTACCTGCGCGATTTGCAAAGACGAAACCTCCAGACCAGCCGGCTGATTTCCCAGCGAACCGCGGAACTGGAAGTGCAAAAGCAGAAAGCCGAGCACCTGGCCTGGCAGGCCGAGCAGGCCAGTCGCGCCAAAAGTTCTTTTCTGGCCAACATGAGCCATGAAATCCGCACGCCGATGAATGCGATTCTCGGCTTTGCAGAATTGCTCTGTGAAACCCCGCTGGAAACTTCCCAGCGGCATTTCCTTCAGCTGATTGTGGACAGCGGCAGGAGTCTGCTGGCGTTGATTAACGATATTCTTGATTTTTCAAAGATAGAGTCCGGCAAACTGACGGTGGAGAAGATTCCCTGTGCCTTGGCGGACCTGCTCGTTGGGATGAGGGCGATGATGGAGCCGGCCGCCCTGAACAAACATCTCGATTTTCAGATTCTGCCGGAAGGCCGCCTGCCCGCGGAGATTCTGGCCGACCCCCTTCGGCTGCGCCAGTGTTTAATTAACCTGATTGGCAATGCCGTCAAATTTACAAATCAGGGGCATATTTATTTACGCGTTTCGGTTCAAACAGACGGCCCGGAGCCGCTGGTCTGTTTTGCTGTCGAAGATACCGGCATCGGCATCCCTCCCGACCGCCTGGACAGGATATTCGAACCCTTTGTCCAGTCGGAAGAGAGTACCACCCGCCAATATGGAGGCACGGGCCTGGGGCTGACCATTACCCGTCGGCTGTGTGAATTAATGGGCGGCGATCTGAGCGTTCAAAGCCGGCCCGGCGAAGGGTCTGTCTTTACACTGCGAATCCCCGCCGGTGTGAACTTGAATACAGCCGGCGCCTTCGACCAGACCCTTTTCCAGAAAGGTGCTCTGAACCTCAAGCCGGCTGAATCCGAACAGATTCGTTTCTGGGGGCATGTGCTCGTAGCCGAAGACGCCCCCGCCAGCCAGATTCTGATTCGCAAACTGCTCGAAAAGTACGGTCTGGAAGTAACGATTGCCGCCGACGGCCGGCAGGCGGTTCAGCAGGTCCTCAGCCGCTCGTACGACTTGATTTTGATGGACATGCACATGCCCGAAATGAACGGCTATGATGCAACCCGCCTGCTGCGGGAGCAGGGCTGCGTCATCCCCATTATTGCACTGACGGCCAGTGCAATGAAGAGCGACGAGGCCAAATGCCTTCAGGCCGGCTGCGACGCCTATTTAACAAAACCAATCCAGCGGGCCGAACTGGTCAAAATACTCAAGCAGTACCTGCTCTTTGAGCAGATTTCAGCCGAGGCGGAGCCGTCGATGCAGGCCGGCATCGCCCAGGAAGAGCCGTCCGCCTGAAAACACACGCCGGCCTGCCGCCGCGCTTCAGCGCACCTTCAGTTTAACCGCTGCGTCTTTCAGCCCATCCGATACAGCACGAATCCGAACGGTTCCGCGCTGTCCTTCAACTGTGCGGACAATCAGCATGGCCTTGCCGTAAAAGAGCTTGCGGTAATCGGCCTGGAACGGTTCGAACGACATCGGGTTGCCGTTGCCGACGCCGGCGATTTCAGCCGGCCCTTCTATCTGAAAGCGGACGAGATTATCCGCCAGCGGACAGACGGTTCCGTGTTCATCAAGGGCCTCGACAAGCAGATAAGCCAAATCTTCACCGCCGGCCTCCAGCTGCGTCCGGTCCGGCGTCAGCCGAAGCCGAGCCGGCGCCCCCGCCGTCCGCATGACGGCCTGGCCGATGACGTTGCCGTCCTTATAGGCGACGGCCTTCAGTTCGCCCGGTTCATAAACAACGTCATTCCACCGAAGACGATAGCGGTAGGTTGGAGCATAATAATCCGACTCAACCGGCTCCGCATAGATGCCGAACTCCCGTACACTGGCCCAGCAGTTGCTCTTCAGGTCGGTAAAGACAATGCGAAAATAGCGGGCGGTGGTTTCCGCATCGTAAAATCGCTCGCGTCCGCCGCTCCGCCGCGACCGCTCGTCGGCCGATTCGGAAACCAGCGTCGTCCACTGCTGAGCATCATTGGAAACGCGGATTTCATAGCCGTAGTTTTTCGCATCGTTTTCAAATTCAACGCGGAGGAAGCGAACGGTCTGCGGACTGCCCAGGTCAACCTGAAGCCACTGGTTAACACTCCCATCGGCAGCACACCAGCGGGTTTCGCTTTGGCCGTCAAAGGCATGGGCTGCTGTATTGGCCTTTTGCCATTCTTCGCTGCTGGCAGCCGCGGCTTTGCCGTCGGCCAGATTGGCGGGCTTGGGAGGGATTTGCCCTTTCGTCCGCCGGCCGAGCGATTTCCCGTTGAGGAAAAGTTCAGCGCTGTCGCCGTTCGTATAGACAAACACCGGCACATTTTTGCCGATGCGCTCCGGCCAGTTCCAATGGGGCAGAATGTGCACCGTCACCGCCTCCGGCCGCCAGTAACTGCGGTAAAGATAGTAACGGTCTTTGGGAATGCCGCACAAATCCACAATTCCAAAATAGGAACTGCGGGCCTGGGCATCGAACGGCGTCGGCTCGCCCAGATAATCAAAGCCCGTCCAGACCATTTCTCCGGCAACAAACCGGTCCTGCTCCATCAGGGCAAATTCGCGATCGGCGATATCAGACCACGGCGCCGCATTCAGGTCATAAGAACTCACCTGCAGGGCGGCGGAATAGTCTGTTTTGGACTTCGGCAGCGGCAGCTCATAAAAGCCGCGCGTGCTCAGGGCCGACGCCGATTCGCTGTACACAATGGGTTTGTGAGGATATCGCTGGCGGAACAGTTCATACCGGCGGGCATAATTCCAGCCGGCCAGGTCCAGCGCATCCAGAATCGGCTCATTGGCCGTCTGCGGAATATGACAGGCCATCCCGACCGGCCGTGTGGCATCATATTGAAGAACAAAGTCCCGCATAAACCGCACGCGCTCAGGCGATTTGCCTTCGGGGTCATGCGGCTGATTGCTGATTTCGTTGCCGATTGACCAGACCACAATAGACGGATGGTTGCGGTCGCGCATCACAAAGTTCCGAATCTGCTTATGGCCGTATTCCTCCAGCGGCGGCTGACCGTTGATGCGTCCGGCCTTGTCGTCCCATTTATCAAAGCACTCATCCCACACGACAAACCCCATCCGGTCGCACAACTCAAGCAGTTCCGGCGCCGGCGGGTTGTGGCTGGTGCGGATGGCATTGACGCCCATCTCTTTCATAATTTGCAGCTGGCGTTCCATTGCCCGACGATAAAAAGCCGCCCCCAGCGGGCCGTGGTCATGATGCAGATTCACTCCATATATCTGCACCCGCCGGCCGTTCAGGTAAAAGCCGTCGTCAGCGGTAAACTGAAATGTTCGAATGCCGAAAGAAACACCCTCTTCGTCAGTCAAGTCGTTGGAAGAGCGCACCTGGACGCAGGCCGTGTACAGAACCGGGCTTTCAATATCCCAGCGGAGCGGCCGGCGGACCTCCAGCGTAGTCTCAAACGGCTCCGTCCCGCCTGCCGGCACAACCACCATTTTGTCCGCTTGGGCAGCAGCAGTACCGCATGGATGAAGAACCAGCGCCTTCACATCCACCAAAGCATCTTTGTCCAGATGATTTTCAAGAACGGTCTGAATTTTTACCAGCGCCCTCTCATCGGTTACCTCCGGCGTAGTAATATAGGTTGCCCAGTGGCCGAGATGAACGGGCTGGCAGATAGTCATTGTTACTTTGCGGTAAATGCCGGCGCCGGGATACCAGCGGGTACCCTGATGGCGGGTGTCGACGATGACAACAATGCGGTTTTCCCGCCCGAACTGAACATACGGTGTGGCATCCACCCGAAACGACATATAGCCATAGTCCCACTGGCCGGCCAGTTGGCCGTTGATATACACCTTCGGAAAGGCCATCACCCCGTCAAAATCCAGATAAATCTGCTTGCCTTCGGCTTCGGCGGGCAGCGTAAACCGCTTGCTGTAGCAGCCGACGCCCTTCCACGGCAGTTTGCCTGCATAGCCGTGCTCTTCCGGATTGAAAGGCCCGGCGATGGCCCAGTCATGCGGCAGCCGAACGGCCTGCCAGGAAGAATCATCAAAATCCGCCAGGTTCTCTGCCGCCAGCGGCCCCTTTTGAAATCGCCAGCCGCTATTGAATCCCATCACAATCCTGCCGTTTTCCTTTGCCATCGTTTTCTCGCAGCAAGCGGCAGCGCCGAGCTGACGGTCAGCGGGGGACCCGCTGGGCCGGCTGCACGAGCTCGCCAGACAAATCGGTACCGAAAGAAGAAAAAGTTTGATGAATGAGTTCATTGGCTTCTCCTTGCACTTGGATGAAATCTGAATTTGGGCACTTTCCCAATGGTCGCCTCGTATCCGTCAAGCCGGCTGTTCCTTAGTTTATTTGTTCCCAATATACGGAAAACTCAGCCCAAGGCAAGAATTATCCCCTCAAAATCTGCCCCTTGCGGCAAAGGGATTTTCCGGCTACAATAAATGCTTCTTTCATCGGGAGTGATGGTGCCGATAGAAAGGAAAACATGCCGTTCCTCTTGCTCAGGCGGCGGATTTCTGCAAAACTTCGGCTCTGCCGCCGGCTGTCCTGTTTTGTGAAAGGAAACCGATGAATCAGAAAGACTTGGAATTATACAGTTCAGCCCTGACACTGTCCGATATGGAATGCTTTGTCTATCCGGACCTGATGTTCTCCCTTGTGCTGGCCAACCTGATGAGTCCGCTGATTTGGCGCTGGCGGCAGGAAGATTGCTTTCTTAAACTTGAAGGCAAAAACCCATGGCGCCGCCTGATGCGGCTGCGCCAGTATGTGATGGATGAGTTTGAGTTCAATCTCGACCTGACCACCTGGGGCCTGACCCGCAAAGACGTGGAACTCAATCGCTTCAAAGATGTTATCTCGCCGGAAGATATCGCCCGCTCCAACGCCCTCTTTGGCTATACCGGCGACCGCTATTATTTCGATGTGAACATCCGCCGTCATTTCGGCCTGGATCAGTATGACGGCGATGTGATTCCCTATTGGAAAACCGAAACCGTCGAGGCCATGGCCGCCTTTCGGCGCAAAGAGGGCTACCAGACCGGAGCCGGCGAGTGCGTTTCTCTCTCCGCTCTCTATGCCGCCGCCGCCTTTATCGTTTGCGATATCCCCCTGGAGGACATCTTTCTGATTCTCACCCCTCTTCACTCCCAGAACTTTATTGATATTCAGGACGGCGTGATTACCAACAACCGCCGGCTGCTCACCAAAAGCATGTGGTTTAACGGCACGGAAATTTCCAAAAAGGCCCAGCGGGCACTCCGCAATGAACAGGTAACCGTGGTAACTCACGCAACGGGCTCTATCCATTGCTTTTACGAAAGGGCCACCATTGACCCGGCTCAATATCAGCGGCTGGACCGGCTGCTGCGGCAGTATCTGGATGCGCCGCTCACCCAGCTCAATTTTGCCAATTTTCTGCGCTCCGAGCGCGACTATCAAAAATATTTTCAGTTCTGCCGGCATCGGCGGGGCGAGCGGATGTTTGTCAAGTCCGAAGTCCTTTTCGGCTATGAACACGGCAGCCCCTATCGAATCCTCGACCCGACATTCGATAAACTTCTGGAGGAAGTTGAAGAAGAGGACTTCAGCCCCTATCCCATCGAGGGCCGCCTGTGCTGCGAACAACTCGGCCGTTTTCTCGAAATCGAAAAAATCGACATCAAAAATCCGACCGACCGCGCCAAACTGGCCCGGTTTCTGTCTCCTCTTGTGCCCGATGCCGAAGAACTCGTCAGACGGCTGGTTGAGTTTCTTCATATCGACCCCCGTCTGCCCTCGCCGGACAAAAAATATGAATCCGTCGTACCCATTCAACTCCAGACCGACTGGTCCCGAGAGCAGGTCATGGACTATCTCGAATCCATCCGTTCGCAGAATCTGGTTGCCGATCTGGCCTTTTATGCCTATCGCGATATGACCCGCTGCCGCTGGGAGCCGTTTCTCAAGGCGGCGATGGAACGCTCACCGGTCTCCATCGAGCAGTCCGCCGGCCTCTCCGACCAGCAGGTGTATCAGAATCTTTGTCAGATGGACAGCGAGTCCATCTATGAAGGGCCTCGGCTGGCCCAGCCCGATGAGGTGGCCAACTTCAAAACGGGAGACGGCATCGAAAAGGCCTTTTATCTGGCCAATGTCTTGCGCAGCCGCCATCCCGACCTGTCGATGACCGTCGATATTGATGAAAAGTCGGTCCATCTTCAGGCCGACCGGGATTATCCGTTCGAATCGGCCAAAGGCCTTCGCAAGAAAATCCTCTTGGCCCCCAATCATTATCAGGCGGATTAGCCCTCTATGAAAAAGCATTTCGGCCTGTCGGCGGCAGCATTTTCCTGTTTGGGTTTTTTGGCCTGCTGGACAGTGGCGCCGCTGTATATCAAGGTGCTCAGCGGCAGGGGGCCGGGGCGGAAATCGCCCCTGCCTCCCGCCGGAAGATTTACTCCTGAATCAGTCGGTAGGTATCCGCGGCAATAGCCGCCTCTTCATTGGTGGGGATGACATAAACAGCCGCCCGCGAACGTTCAGAGCTGATCAGCCGTTCTCTCGGTTTGTTCGCCTCGTTGCGTGCAGCATCAATCTCAATGCCCAGATGCGGCAGGTCGGCGACAATCTGCCGGCGAATCATAGCATTATTTTCCCCGATGCCGCCGGTGAAAATCACACCATCCAGCGTTCCTAAGACGGCGGTGTAAGCCCCGATATACTTTTTAATGCGGTAGCAGAAAATGTCGATAGCCAGCTGTGCCCGCTGGTGTCCTTGCCGGGCATGCTCAATCAGATTCCGCATATCATTGGAAATGCCCGAAATACCCAAAAGCCCGCTTTTCTTATTGAACATATCATTAAGCTGCTCGAGCGAATACCCCTTGTCCGCCAGATAAAACACAATAGCCGGGTCAATGTCGCCGCAGCGAGTCCCCATAACCACCCCTTCCAGCGGCGTCATTCCCATCGACGTATCAACGCTTTTTCCATTCTTGACCGCCGTAATCGAACAGCCGTTGCCGAGATGGCATGTAATCAGGTTGACATCATATTTGTCGCGGCCCATCAGTTCTGCCGCCCGACGCGCCACATACCGATGGCTGGTGCCGTGAAAACCGTATCGCCGCACCCGATACGTCTCGTAGATTTCATACGGCAGCCCGTACAGATAGGCCGTTTGAGGAATCGAAGAATGAAAAGCCGTATCAAAACAGGCCGCCTGAAGCGCATGCGGCAGCGCCTTTTGAGCAGCGCGGATCCCCGTCAGATTCGGCGGATTATGAAGCGGCGCCAAATCGGCAAACCGTTCGACGGATTTCAGCACCGCATCATCAATTTTCACCGAGCCGGTAAATTCTTCACCGCCGTGAACCACCCGATGGCCGACTGCTTTAATCTCACGGATATCTTTGACGGCTCCTATCCGGGCATCAGTCAAAACCTGCAGAATCACCGACATGGCCTGCTGGTGATCGTGCGCTTCAACCTTTCGCTGCAGCGACTGTTCGCCCGCCGTATAACTCAAAGCCGCCTCACTCTCCCCAATTCGCTCGACCATTCCCTTGGCCGCAACACGAACCTCCGGCATTTCAAACAACTGAAACTTGATGGATGAACTTCCGGCGTTAATCACTAAGATTTTCATCGCATTATCCCCAAAAATGTTTTCCAACAGAAATGTTGGATTATACCGCACGGGAAAACCAGGTCAATCAAGAAAAAAAAGAGAAATGTTCTCCTGAACTGTCGTGCTCATTTTGCCGTAATAAAATCATGGCAATAGATGTTTTTTATGGATAATCGCCCTATAAAACCGCATAATCGCTGTACGATGAAACTTGGCAATCGAATCATCATGACCATAGCGGGTCTTTTGCTCGCGGGAGCAGCCCTTTTAAAATTTCACGAAGCCCTGACCGTTTATATCCCCTCCTGGCGCGAGCACGGCATTTGGGAATCGTATGAATTTTTCCTTTTTCAGATTCCGCTGGAGTTTGCCCTGGGAGTCTGGATTTTGTCAGGGGTTTTCCGCAAGGCATCCTGGCTGGCGGCCGCAGCGGCCTTCTTTGCCTTCAGCATCATCACCCTCATAAAGGGAATGCTCGGCGTCCAGTCGTGCGGCTGCTTCGGACGCATTCACGTAGACCCTTGGTACACGTTATTTTTTATCGATATTCCGATATTTTTGCTCTTGTTGATTTTCCCTCCCAAAGGCGAAAAACTTCTGCCGCCCCCCTGGCCTCATCCCTTCCATGCCTTGGCGGCGGCCATTCCAGCCATCGGCTTTATGGCCGTGGCGGCCCCAATTCTGGTTGCATTTCGTCCCGAATTTAAAAAGCCCGAGTCCTGGACGCCTGTCCAGCACCTCAGCCCTGACTTTGTTTCTAAAACCAATAACCAGACGACACCTGCCCAGCCCTCTCCCATCGCCCCGACCCCTGACCAGACCTCCCCACCTGCCCAGATTGAAGAGCAAGATAATACAACCTCGCAGCCGGAGCAGGCAAACTCCTCTGACGAAACGCCCGCCGTTCCCCAATGGCCCTGGCTTCAATACATTGACATTGCAGACCAGTTGAAAACCGGCCTCGCCGTTATTCTGATGTATCACCACGATTGCCCGACTTGTGCTCAAATGATTCCTCTTTACGATGAGTACGCCCGACAAATGCTCCAGCAGGAAGACCAGCCGTTCCAAATTGCCTTTGTAGCAATTCCTCCCTATCACGAAGGCCCCGTGCCGCCGGATACCCCCTGCCTTCAGGGCCGACTGAGCGACAAAGAAAAATGGGCGATTATGAGTCCCTATGTAGTGGCCCTTCTGGACGGCGGCTTCCTGAAGGATTGGCCGCAAGGCACAGCTCCCATGCCCCAGAATATCCTCGACGAAATCTTCGACCACCAGTAATTCTTGCCCTGCCTCAATTGACAAGCCCTTTGCTCTGTTGTATAGTTTGCCTAATTACCGTAAATTGTCAGAGAAAGGATGCACTCAATGAGTCAGGCAAGGATGCAGCGGAAAATCTGGGAGATTCGTCCCCGTTCTGCCCATTCCAAATCCCTCGCCGGACAATTGAAAATCACTCCCCTCTTTGCGCAAATCCTTTTAAACCGTCAGATTTCAGACCCGAAGACCGCCCGCTCTTTTCTTTCGCCCAAATTAACAGATTTAATTGACCCCGCCCGCCTGCCCGGAATGCAGGAGGCCGTGGAGCGCATTCGCCGCGCCGTGAAAAACAAAGAACAGATTGCTATTTACGGCGACTATGACGTGGACGGCATCAGCAGCGTGGCCATTCTCTGGCACCTGTTTCGAATGCTCGGCCTGAAAGCCGACTACTACATTCCTCACCGCGTTGACGAGGGCTATGGCTTGAACCCCGAGGCCGTCCATCAGTTGGCCGAAGCAGGCACAAATCTGCTGATTACCGTCGATTGCGGCATCGGTGCCCTGGAGGAAATCGCCCTGGCCCGCCGCCTCGGCATGGATGTGATTATTACCGACCATCACCGGCCAGGCCCTCAGCTGCCCGATGCTTCCGCCGTCGTTCATCCTCTGCTGGATACCGACTACCCCAACCCATCGGCGGCAGGGGCAATGGTGGCCTTCAAACTCGCCTGGGCACTGGCCGAGTCTTTCCGAAACGGCGGCAAAACCCCCCCGGACCTTCGCCAGTATCTTCTGAATGCTACCACGCTGGCCGGACTGGGCACCATTGCCGATGTAGTGGAACTGCGCGGCGAAAACCGCGTGATTGCCGGCTACGGCCTCAAAGCCCTCGAAGAATCCAGTCTGTGCGGCATTCGGGCGCTCGTTGAGGCCGCAGAACTTGCCGGCAGGGGACTGGAAAGCTACGATATCGCCTTTACGCTCGCTCCCATGCTCAATGCCGCCGGACGAATGGGCCATGCACGCCTGGCCGTCGAACTGCTCACAACGGAGAATGCCTATCGCGCGGCCCAGATTGCCCGCTATCTCAAGGAACAGAATAAACTCCGCCAGAAATGCCAGCGGGATATTTTTAAACAAGTCCGCCAGCGTATTCTGGAGGCCGGTTTCAACCATCCCGACCGCCGCACCATCGTATTAGCCGGCGAGAATTGGCATCCGGGCGTGATTGGAATTGTTGCCTCCCGCGTTATCGAGGAATTCGGCAAGCCGGCCATTTTAATCAATCTCGAAAACGGGCTCGGCCAAGGGTCAGGCCGCTCCATAGAGGGCTTCAATCTCCACGACGCCCTTTGCGCATGCAGAGAACATCTGCTTCGTTTTGGCGGCCATGAACTGGCGGCCGGCCTGCGCATCCAGTCTGACCGAGTAGCCGTCTTTGCCCAGGCCTTCGAGGACTATGCACGACGCTGCAATTCGGATTCTGTAACGCCGGCAGCCCTCTCCATTGATGCAGAGGCCACCATTCGGGAGTTTTCAGAACAATTGATGCGGGAACTGGCCTGGCTGGAGCCATTCGGACAGGGCAATCCGCCGCCGCTTTTTGCCACGCGAGGGGTTCGGCTGATTGCTCCCCCGCGGCGGTGCGGTGCCAAAAACGACCACCTCCAGATTTCTATTCAGGATAATACCGGAGCCGTCCGGTGCATCGGCTTTGGAATGGGACCGCTCGAAAAGAAACTCCTCGAGGCGGACTGCTTCCACGTCGCTTACAAGCCCCAGTACAATACCTGGAACGGCTCGACCAATCTCCAGTTTGTCCTCGAAGACATCCAGTTCGATTAAGCCGCCCGGTCTCCTCGTTCCAAATTTATAATCGCACCAGAACCGCTCTGTATTATAAAGGGTGCCTCTGTGAGGAAGCCATCTTTCAATTTTTGAAATTCGGGCGGAAGAGCAAACCCCTTTCATTGGCTATTCCTGCCGCCGTCAGTTCAACCTCTAAAGTGTCTAAAAAGTGTCTAAAAATTGATATTGAGAGTTAAGACAGCAATGGCTTGTTTTTACGCAAGCCGTTGTCAGGAAATGCTTTAGAGAAATCGGGGAGACAGGATTTGAACCTGCGACCTCTGCGTCCCGAACGCAGCGCTCTAGCCAAGCTGAGCTACTCCCCGCAAAATCAGGCGGACATTCGACGTCCTGCCGAGCACAACCATTTATCTCATTATATCACAAAGAACACAGAAAAACCATCGTTTTCCAAAGGTGCTGCGGGCTATTCCTTAACGCGGGTAACATATTCCCCCGTACGAGTATCGACCCGAACCAGTTCCCCGACCTTGACAAAAGGCGGCACCTGAATGACCAGACCGGTTTCGAGCGCGGCCGGCTTGTATTGGTTGGTTGCCGTGGCCCCCTTGATTTCCGGAGCGGTATCCACCACTCTCAGGTCCACCGTATTGGGCAGCTGGACAATAACCGGCTTGCCGTTATACATATTGATGAGAATCGGCGTATTGGGCTTGCAGTATTTGGGCCCTTCCCCGAAGGCATCATCATCGAGGGTAATCTGGTCATAGTTCTCCAAATCCATGAAGACATGCTCATGGCCGGTCGAATAGAGATATTCAAAATTGCGTTTCTCAAGAAAGGCCTCTTCGAGAACCTCTTCGGCCCGAATCCGGATATCGCGGATGCCGCCGTCCGTCAGATTTTTCAACTTCGTCTGATAGACAGCCCCTCCCTTGCCCAGCTTGACGTGCTGATAATCCACAATCACATACAGGACCCCATCAATCTTGATGGTCTGGCCCTTCTTCATTTCCGAAGCTTTCATAGATTTCTCCGCCGCTTAAAGAGGCCTTGTCCTTACTTTTGTACGGTATTGCTTCTGACAAAGAGAGGCAGTATGGCAAGGCCTTATGGAAAAGTCAAGAGGGCAAGTCGATCGGAAACGATTTTGATGGTTTTAGAAAATACAGACACGCCTGCTCGACGGGCTGGCCGAGTATCTTTTCAACGGCAAGGGCATAGTATCGGATTTGCGGGACATAGCGGGCTGCCCGCTCGGCAATTTCTTCCTCAGACACAGCGTCAGTCTTAAAATCGAGCAGGATAAGCCGCTCTTTTGTATGAATAAGAAGGTCAACAATGCCCTGAATAATGATTTTTTCATCGGAAGATGCAATTCCTGCCTGTTGAGCGGAAACAGAAACGGTGAACGGCCATTCGCGATGAACATTGTCTGGATATTGCAGGACCAGCCGTCCTAATTCGCTTTCAAAAAACCGCAAAATCGCATCAAAATCGGCCTGTCTGGCGGCTTGCGGGCTGATTGAGCCGTCTGAAACCAGCATTTCAGCCAAAGATTCAAGTGTTTTTCGGTCTGGTTTTTGTTTCAGGTCAATCCGGGCCAAAAGCAAATGGGTGGCAGCCCCGATTTGGGCAGCGGAGACGGAAGGTTTACGCCCAACTTTATCCAGAATTGCCCTGGGCTGGCAATGTAAACTTTCCTCCGTGTCAATAAAAGCAAATTCATCAATCGCCCGCACCGCCTGGCTGACGGAAAGTTTGGCGGGAAGACGGGCGGCCTCTTCAAAGGGATAGACCCACTGGAGTCTCTGCCGGCAGGTATCAATGACGGGCTGATACTGCCGGACAATATCGGGTGTGAGAGATGGCACAGCGGGGGTCTGCCTGCGTTGGCCGGCCTCTTCAATAACCCGGCTGCATTCCTGAAGCCGCCCGCTGTCCACACACTCCACGGTAAAAAACGTCGGTCCGGCGGCCGGCCCATCAAGGAAAACTTCCCTCATTGGCGGCTCTTCGCCCAGCCCGTAAAGAAGCCAGTCGATCGGCTGGTTGACATTCAGCAGTTTCCACGAAGGCAAGGTACGTCCGGCCGACAAACTGCACTCCCGGACAATGCGGCTGCAGTGAGAACGGCCGCGACTGGCCGTTACGACCAGTTTTTCCCGGGCGCGGGTAAGGGCCACATAAAGAATCCGCATCTCTTCTTCGAGCGCGGTCTTGCGTTTGCGTTCGCGGAGCACCTGCCAGGGGAGGGTGGGAAACCGAATCTGCCGCTGCGGGTCAACAGCCCGCAACCCCAGCGTATCCTCATCGGCCAGACACAACTGATCCAAATCCTGAAGATTCCAGTGCGTATTCAGTTCCGCCAGAACCACAACAGGAAACTCCAGCCCCTTGCTTCGGTGCACGCTGAAAAGCCGGACGGCGTTTTCAGAGGCGCTGTCGGGCTGGGCCGGAGCCCAATCCTGCTCCTCCTGGCCCATTTTTTCGAGAAACTCAACAAAGCGTGCCAGCGAGACGGCCTGCGGGCCGGTGCTGAAATGTTCAAACTGAACCGCCCGCTGATGAAGTTTAAGCAGGTTGGCTCTCCGCTGGCGCCCGTTGGGCAGAGCGGAAACAAAAGCCAGATACCCTGTCTGGTCAAGAATGGCACCAAGAACATCGGACAGAGAGCCCAGCCGGATAGCCCTTCGCCATTGCGTCAGCTGCTCAAGGGCCTGTCGAACCTTAGCCGCCAGCGGGTCATCTGTCCGGCGGGCGGCCGCAAGCAGCGCCTCATAGAAGGAAGCCGGCTTCGGCTCGGCGGCGTCGGCCGGCAGGCGAATGCGGGCCAACTGAGAATCAGTAAAAGAAAATAAGGCGCTGCGAAGCACGGCAGCCAGTTCAATATCACGGATGGGATTGTCGAGTACCTTAAGCAAAGCAAGAAGGTCGGCGATTTCGGTGGCGGCAAAATAACCGCTGGCGGTCTGGGAGACGACGGGCACGCCGGCCAGCCGAAGAATCTCGGCATAGATGTTGGCCCGATACACCACAGAACGCATCAGAATGACAATATCACGATACTGAACATCACGCCGGCAGCCGGCTTCCTTGTCAAAAATCTGAAATTCGGCCTTGCCGGTATCCGCACCCACCATCCGGCGGAGCCGCTGAGCAATCCACAGGGCCTGCCGCTGAATAGGACTAAGGGTTTCAGCCGGCGGCAAGGCCGATTCGCCGAAGTCCGCCTGCTGTTCGGAGGTTTCCTCGTTCTGGTCGTCTTCAGCCGTCTCGTCGGATTCTTCATCCAGCAGGACCAATTCCACAGGCAGCGGCTCCTCTTTGGCCAAGGCGGCCGCATCCGACCGGCCGCATACAAGTTCGGCACGGCGGTCATAATCCATCGAAGCCGTCTGACAGGTCATAATCCGCCGGAAGACTGTATTGGCAAAGGTAAGGATTTCAGGACGCGAGCGGAAGTTGACGCCCAGGTCCAGCCGCTGCGCCGTAAGAGGGTCTTGCGGCTCTTCCTGCGCCGCGCTAAGGGCCTCCAGAAACAGTTCAGGCCGGCTGCGGCGGAAGGCATAAATGCTCTGCTTGACATCGCCGACGGCAAACACATTGTCAGGCCGGCGAATGGCATCAAGAATGCACTTCTGAACGGCGTTAATATCCTGAAACTCATCCACAAAGATATAATCAAACCGCTGGCGAAGTTTCTCGGCAATCTGGGGCTGCTCCAGCAGCAGTGAAACAGTCATCTGCTCAAGGTCTGAAAAATCCAGCGCCCCGATGCGCCGCTTCATACGGCCATAGTTGTCTTCAAACCGCTTCAGCAGCGCAAGCACCGTGCGCATCTGAAGCTGAACCGATTCGCCTTCCAGTTGAACAGAGACAGGATTGAGAGCCGCCAGATTCAGAAGGTCTTGCCAATCGCTCTTGACCTCCTTAAGAGGTTGTTTGACGAAATCTGCTGTTTGTTCGTCGAGGTCTTTGGGGCGGTTGGGAAACCGCTTAAGTTCCAGCGACTGAAGCTGCTGGTAAAGCGTTTGCCAATCCTGCCGATGGGCTGTCTGTTCAAGGCGCTCAGCCGTTTCCTGATAGGCATCAAAGGTTTGCGCCAGCCAGCCGCCAAGGCCGAGGGAGTCGTGAAGAAGCCGTGCATAGTCAATTTTTTGGCGGGCCTGCCGGAGAATTTCACAGACCCTCTGAAGCTGCTCCCGGCGGAGGCGGTGCCAATCGGCCGACGGCGGCCCCTGCGCACAAAACTCCTCCATACGCTCGAAAAACCGCTGCGGCTGAGGAATACTTTCAAGAAAACCTGCCAGTGCAAGAATCTGCCGCGAAAATCCTTTCGCCCCATACAAAGACTGGCCGGTCAGCAGGATTGAAATGCCCTGAGCCAAAACCGGCTCCGACCAGGCCTCTTCAAGCGTCTGCACAACGGCATCAGATTTCAGCAGCTCCTGCTGGTCAGGATCAACAATGGCAAAGTTGGCGTCGAGATTGAGCAGATAAAAATGTTCCGCCAGAAGACGTTTGCAGAAGGCGTGAAACGTGCTGATCCAGGCGGCATCAAGCAGAAGAAGCTGCCGGCGAAGATGAGAGGACGGACTGCGGCGATAACTCTGACGCAGCGTGGAGGCGATTCGACTGTGCATTTCTTCGGCGGCCGCATCGGTATAGGTCAGAACCAGCAGCCGGTCCACATCCGTCTGCTGGGGCGGCTCACACAGACGCGCCAGGCAGCGCTGAGCCAGCACAGCGGTCTTGCCGGTGCCGGCGGAGGCACTGACCAGCACATCCCGTCCAACAACATGGATGGCCTTCTCCTGCGCCTCTGTCCATCGAATCGCATCCATCAGGGCTGCCCTTCCTCGAGTTTTTCAAGCACGTCTGTTTTCTTCAGAGAAGGAAGAAACCGATAGGAATTGATTTCCCAATCGAACTTGCAGACAGGCCGATAGTCGCAATAGGAACACGCGCTTGTGCGCCCCAGACGATAGGGGGCAATCTCAATGCGGCCTTCAAACAGCTGCCCGGCCAGATTCTGCAGAATGCTTTGGGTAGCCGACAGAAACCGCTCAAACTGCTCAGGAGTCAGGATGCCGCTTTGTGAAACCCGCGTGAGCTGGCCCTCTTTATTAAACGAGAAATTGTAATAGCCGCTTTTCTGAGCGGGGTCAATCAGCAGCCGGGCGAATCGTTCATCCAGAAAGCCCTTGGCCTTGAAGGGGAATTGTCCGGGTTTATCCAGCTCAGAAAGTTCCTTGAACTTGATGGAACTTTGAATAGGGATATAAAAGGCCCCTGCCGGATGCACGAGCGTTTGGCCGGCGAGCGTCTGCCCCCGAAGAGCCAGCAGATAGACAGGCATCTGAATATCCAGACCGTAAAACCACGGACCCCACTGAAAGTCGCGGGAGGAGGTTTTGTAATCGAAGACAACCGCCGCCGTCCCCTCCGGCGTCTGTGCAGAATCCACACGGTCGATAACACCGCGGAGGCGGACAGCGGCGCCGCCGGCCGGTGAAATCAGCAGAGGCGGCAGACCGTTGGTGCCGAAATTGACTTCCGTCTGGAGAGGCCGAAAACTGCCGGCGGCAAGCATTTCGCGCAGCCCTGCCGCCAGCCGCACAAGCTGCTCACAGGCCGTCTGCAGCAGAAAACGATTGTGGGCGGAATGACGCTGAAAACTCTGGAGAAATTCACTGCGGGCAATCTCCCCGGCACTCACCTCCCGCACCATCTTCTCCAGCTGCATCGGCGGAACCTCCGCCCAATCCAGACCCTGTCGGGAAACGGTTTTGAAAAGTTCATTAAGAACAGCATGATAAAACAAGCCCAAATCGAGGGGCTCCAGGTGAACCAGACGGCGTTTTTTCAGCCGCAGCAGATAGGATGCAAAATGCCGATACGGACAGGCCGCCAAACTCTCCAGCCGGCTGATGGAAGTCGATAAAGAGCCGCCATACACCTGCCGCACAAGAGACTCCTCCAACTGGGCCTGGTTGCGGTATTCGAGCGCCTCCCGGACGGTCTGGGCGGCCGGACTGTCAAGACCTTCAAGCAAAGCCCCCGCGGCCGTACGGCTGGAGGACTCAGCCGTGCTGTCCCGTCCGAGCGTCTGACACAAATACAAGGCCCATTCCGCGCAGGTCTGAATTTCCTCCGGCGACTGCGGCTCGGCGGCGGGCTTGAGCGTCTGGAGGTCTGAAAAGAGCTGACGGAGTTTTTCCAGGCCTCCCCACGGCTGGATGGGATTGCCCTTTTCGTCGGCCAGCGGACGCGTCAGATAAACCTGCCGCTGAGCCCTCGTGAGGGCAATATAACTCAGATAGCATCGCCGCAAAAGTTGGCGGTCCAGCGGCTCGGCAAAATCCGCATCCAGCGATTCGAGAACCGCACGGTCATCACGGCTGAAAAACCCCTCCGATTCGAGCGGAGCAGGAAACTGCTTCTGCGTGGCACCCAGCAGAAACACCACCTGAATTTCCGGATGGCGGCTTCGCTCAATCTGCCCGATGAGCACCTGGTCCAGGGTAGGCGGAATCAGTTTGACGGTAAGGGTGCTCAGCGCAGACTGAAGAAGCTGCTGATAGACCGCGGCGGGATGCCTGCGATTTTGATAGACGATGCACAGTTCATCAAAAACCTGAACCAGTTTCTGCCACATCTGCCGATGGCCGAAACGCTGGTCGGAAGGGTCGTCCTCTGCCCACAGTGCCAGCGTTCGTCGCACCTGAAGCGTTTCAAGAAACTCCCACAGGGCCTTGACAAACTCTTCAGGGGCAAGCAGCCCCTCCTCCTCGATGCGCAGATTTCGCCGCAGAGCAAGGAGCGGAGCGGCGGCCTGCCGGCGGATGGAGTCAATCTCTCCCTCTGGAAAACCTTCCTGCGGGTCGGCAAATTTCCATGGCTGCTCACTGAGCCAGTCAGCACCTTCAATGCCGCAGGCCCGACAATAATTATCAAGCAAATCGGCCTGAAAATCGGTCAGCCCCAGCAATCCGGTCTTCAGAAAGGCCATCATATCCGGCAGCCGAAAATGAAAACACACAGCCCGCAACGCACTGTCCAGCAGTTCGGCGGCCGGATGCGTTCGAAGCGGCCGGGGCTGGTCAAGAAAATACGGGATTTCCAGTCGTCCAAAGGCCCAGGTTAAAAGATGCTGATAAGAAGCCATCTCCGGCACCACCACGGCAATCTGACGGTAACGAAGATTCTCCTGACGGACAAGTTGGCGAATCCGCCGGGCCGTCCAGAGGCACTCGCTGCGGACATCAGGCAAAGCCGCCAGGACAATCGCCCCTCCGCATGAAAAGGAAGCCGGCGCAAACTCCTCAGGGAAATAACGTTCGAGTGTTTTCAGGGCCGGCGTCTGACGCCACCGATAAGGTTTGTCAAGGATGATGGGCTGAGCCGGCGGAAGATTGGCCTGCTCAATCCGCTCCCGAAGCCGAAGGTACGTCCGCCGGGTTGGGGCAAAGATGCTCCACGACTCCGACGGCTCATCCTCAAGAATGGACGGCTCCAGACACAGGGCAATATGCGACTGGGAGCAGACCTTGAGCAGCTCAAGCAAAACCGCCTCTTCGTGTGCTGTAAAACCGGAAAAGCCGTCCACCCATAAACAGGCATTTTTGAGAAAATCGGCCTGGGCGATTCGGCTGCAAAGACGGCTGAAGAGATGCTCAGCGTCATAAAAGTCCTGATTTTGTCCGAGGAACTGCTGGTAGGCCTCCAGCAGAACCGCCAGGTCGCCCAATTTAAGCGCCGTGCGGCCGGCCGGGTCTCGTTCAGCCAGAAGACGGGCCATCTCGGCCAGCTGAGTCGGCGTTGCCTGGGCCCGATAGAGTTGAGCCAGAACATCGGCCATCTGCGCCGCGGAACCGGCCGCCTCGTCCGTCGAGTTCAACAATTTCAACTGCGGCTGACAATCGGCCATCAGCCGCTGAACAATCATCTGCCGACCGACACGGCTAAGTTCCCAGCGCCCGCCGGCCGGCTCCAGCCAGTAGCCGAGCCGCTGAAACGAAAGAATCCGAAGCCGATGGTACCCTTCGATTCCCGACAGCGACAGCACCGCCTGCTCCATCTGATAGGTTGCCTGTTCAGGAACCAGCAAAATCAGGGGCTGCCGGCTATCCTCGCGCAGCGCCTGGGCGGCGGCCTCAATGCAAAGCCGGGTTTTTCCTGTGCCTGCCCGTCCAAGAATAAACTGTACTGCCATGAAAAGCCCTCTTCTGCCGATGGTTGTACCAAACAAAACGGCTTTTTTCAATGGAAACCTCCCCCACAAAATAAGCCGCCGCCATTCAGCCGTTTCCAGAGAGGTTTTGCCAACGGGGTTTTTCTTTTGTAAAATACGGCCTGAACAATGCCAGGCACCATTAACAATCTGCTTACTGAAGACTGGACAGGGCGCCTTCTGATAATCAAGCCCTCCTCCCTGGGGGATATTGTGCATGCACTGCCGGTGTTGTCGGCGCTGCGCCGCCGCTGTCCGAAGGCCTCACTCGACTGGGTGGTGCGGACGGAACTGGCGGGACTGTTTGAGTGCATCGAGGGCGTCAACCGGCTGCTGCTGTTCAACCGGAAGACAATGGGCCGCTGGTATCAGCCGGCGGCTTATCAGGCATTGGGGGCTTTTCTCAGGCAGCTGAGGCAGGGCCGATATGACCTTGTGCTGGACCTGCAGGGACTGCTGCGTTCGGCGCTGTTCGGTGTTGCCAGCGGCTGTCGACTGCGGGCAGGACTGAAAGAGGCCCGCGAAGGAGCAACGCTCTTTTATACCCACATTGCCCCCACCCCTTCCTCGGCGCACATCCTCGACTTGTATCAGGAACTGCTGGGGCTCCTGGGGGTGCCGTTGGAGCCGGTAGAATACGGACTGCATTCAACCCCGCAGGCACGGGAGACCGCCGCCGCCCTCTTGGCCAAAGAAGGCCTCCAGCCCCGGCACTTTGCGGTGCTGGCAGTCGGCTCAGCCCACCAGCGCAAGTGCTGGCCGCCGGAGCGATTTGCTCAAGTGGCCGCATTTCTGCATCGCCGGGCCGGACTTCCGGTCGTCATCGCCGGCTCGGCCAAAGAGCAGGCCGTCGGCGAGCAAATCCGCAAGGCCGCGGAGGTACCCATCGCCCTGCTGACCGGCCGCACAACCCTGCCGCAGCTGGTTGCCCTGCTCGAACAGGCAGCCCTTGTTGTCGGCAATGACAGCGGCCCTACCCATATTGCCGCAGCCCTGAACACCCCTACCGTGATGATTTTCGGTCCGACCAACCCCGCCCGGCTGTTTCCCCGTCAGCGTTCGGCTGCCATTGCAGCAGTCAATCCATTCGGAAGAGGCCGAAGCATTGACAATCCGGAGCCGATGTACCGGATGGAAAACATCTCCGTGGAACAAGTCCTTGAAGCGATAAACTCCCTTCCGGCCGTCTCAGAAGGCCTTGAACAGAATCTCAACCGTTCCTCAAAGAAGGATTCCTGACAGAGCCGCACCGAAGCCCGCCGCAGAAGCGCTCAATTGCCCGCCTGTGCAGGCAGCCCTCGAGACGGCGGTTCCGCCCCAAGCAGGTTTTTCACAAAGAAATCCATTCGCTTTCGCCTGGCATAGGGATGTTCGCCGGCGCCATGGTCGGAACCCGGCACGACCAAAAGTTCAAAATCCTTATCGGCTTTAATCAGAGCATTGACGACCTGCATCGTAGAGGCCGGATCGACATTGCGGTCCAGTTCGCCGACGGTCAGCAGAAGTTTGCCCTGAAGTTTGTGTGCATTGGTAACATTCGATTGTTCTTCGTAATGCGGCCCGACAGGCCAGCCCATCCACAATTCATTCCACCAGATTTTGTCCATTCGATTGTCATGACAGCCGCAGTCGGCCGCGGCGGCCTTGTAAAACTCTCCATAGGCCAGCAGCGCCCGCAAGGCACTTTGCCCGCCGGCGGAGCCGCCGTAGATGCCCACCCGCGTCAAGTCCAGCCACGGATACTTCTCGCCGGCCGCCTTCAGCCATGCAATGCGGTCTGGAAAACCGCTGTCGCCCAGATTCTTCCAGCAGACATCGTGAAAGGCCTTCGAGCGATACGAAGTCCCCATCCCGTCAATTTGAACCACCACAAACCCCAACTCGGCCAACTGACGCTGATGGGTTTGCCGGCCGAATGCCTTCGGCACAAATGCCCCCTGCGGCCCCGCATAAATCTCCTCCAGCACCGGATACTTCTCTTTCGGATCAAAATCAGACGGGCGAATCAGAATGCCGTAAATGGCTGTTTGGCCGTCGCGTCCCTTGGCGGTAAAACGTTCGGGCGGCTGCCAGCCGGTCGCCAGCAGGGCCGACCAGTCGGCCTTTTCGAGCAGACAAATCAATCGACCGTCGCCGCTGCTTCGCAGTTCCGTAACCGGCGGCAAATCAACCCGCGAATACCGGTCGAGGAAAAAACGCCGGTTAGGCGAAAACTCAACTTCATGCGTGCCGTCGCCTTCCGTAAGAATGGTAAAACCGCTGCCGTCAAAATTGACCCGGCAGAGATGAAGATAGTAGGGGTCCTGCCGCGGATAAACGCCGCCGGCTTCAAACCAAATCTGACGCTGCTTGTCATCAACCTGAAGAACTTGGCGGACAGGCCAGCTGCCCGTCGTGATTTGGTTTTTGAGCCGGCCTTCGGCGGCATCATACAAATAGAGATGATTCCAGCCGTCCTGTTCGGACATCCAGATGAGTTCGCCGGTCTCATCCAAGTAAGCCAGAAAATACTTGCCGGCATAATCAATAAAAGTCGGGCTGGTTTCTTCAATGAGGGTCTGCACGCTGCCGTCCTGAACCTGCACGGCCAGCACCCGCAGCAGCTGATGTCCCCGCTGGTTGTAAACAAACAGAAACCGCTTGGAATCGGCCTGCCAGTGAAAATCCGTCAAACTCCACGGGTTGGCAAACAGTGCATCGGAAATCGGAATCTGCTTTCGCGCCTCTACATCAAACAGGCAGGGGGTATCGCGGTCGATTTCGTCGCCGGGCTTAGGATAGGTAATGGTGTGAAGTTTGGGCTGAAGTTGATCGGCGGGAGACGATTCCACCAGGTACACTTGCCGGTCAAGTCCTTTGCGGGTGCGAATCACAGCCAGATAACGGCTGTCGGGAGACCAGAAAACCTGCCGGCTGTAAAAATGCTCCGCCGTGCCGTCTTCCGTCAGCGGCTGCTCCTGTCCGCTTTCTGTTGCCTGAAGAAAAAGATTATAACGGCGAATCACAGCCCGATAGGCGCCATTCGGCGAGACAACGCCCTCCTGTCGAGGCCGCCGCCGCGAAGGTATCAGCGGCTGGCGGAACAGGGAATCCGTAATCTCCGCAATAGCATTGTCTTCCGCTGCCGTAAAAGCAGCCAGCGGCGTTTCGTTGGGGTCGGCTGCCACCCACACATGCCCGACAAAGGTATGCTGCCGATGCTGCCGGCCGCCCTCCAGCACCGCATACTGATGACGCCGCCCGGCCGTATCTATCCAGTAAATCACCACCGTTCGCCCTGTCCGGTTGAAAAAGGTAATCGAAGTGTCCTCCTGGCTGTTCCGGCTGGGACGAATCTCGGCCTGCGGAGGCAGCGCCTCCTCAAGGCCCTCTTCCAGCGGGCCTTCCTCGAGGGTATAGGTGCTCAACTGACAGCGCCAGGTTTTTCCAAAGGCGGAAAAAGCAAGGGTGCTGTCATCATCACTCAGTTTGATTTGTCCGAAAGGCAGACGCTCCGGGTCCACCTGCCGGCCGGCTGCCTGGGCGAGTACTTCGGCAAGCCGCGCGTGTTCGAAGGCCTCCCGTCGATACCCGCGAACAGCATGTACACGAATAAACTCCTTGCGGCCGTCGGCCAGGTCGATGCGGTACCAGAACTGGCTGCCGCCGTCAAACCAGTGAGGACGGACGTTCTGCCGATAGACTTTTCCATCCGTCCATTGCTCAACCGTCAGTGCCCGCTGATATTTTTCCTCCATCGTCGCTGCTCCTGCCTGCTGGATACACATCATCCCTGCACTGAAAAGACACAGCCGCCACTTGAAAATTGCTGACATAGAAATCACCTCATTTCAGATTTGCCGAAAACAACTCATTGCCTCAAGGCGCCAACCACCTTGGCACAGCGGCTGCACAAGTCGGGAAAGTGAGGGTCTTCTCCAACGCTGGGCCAGAAGTTCCAGCACCGCTGACACTTCGGATAAGGGCTTTTATCAGCCGTGATTTTACGAACGGGGCCTTTGTCGAGGGTAACGCCGCTGACAATACACAACGCAGCAAAGGTGGAGACCCCTAATTCCTCAAGCAAAGCAAACAGCGACTCATCCTCGAGGGTAATCTGCACCCACGCCTCCTGATTGGAGCCGATAATCTGCTCTTTGCGGAGCGGTTCGAGTACACGAAGAACCTCGTCACGCAAGGCCATAATCTTCTCCCATCGCTCTTCGTCGGCCTCATAGGGAATCGACGGGTCGGCCTGGGGCAGATGGGCCAGATGAACACTGTCCACCGGCTCGGATTTATACCGGATGGCAGCCCATGCCTCTTCAGCCGTATGAACCAGAACCGGAGCCAGCAGGCGCACCAGCGCATCAAGAATGGCATACATAACAGTTTGACCGCTGCGGCGGTTGGGACTGTCGGCCGCCTCGCAGTACATCCGATCCTTGAGCACATCCATATAAATGCTGCTCATCTCAACCACGCAGAAATTATAAATCAGCGAAAAAACGCGATGAAAAGCAAAATCTTCATAGGCCTGCCGAACCTGAACAATCAATTTCTGAAGGGCCTCCATAGCCCACTGGTCCAGCGGCAAAAGCCGGCTGTACGGCAAACGCATAGAGTCGGGGACAAAATCATCCAGATTGCCCAGCAGGTAGCGGAGCGTATTCCGGATTTTGCGATAGGCCTCCTGCAGCCGTCCGATGAGTTCATCGCTGCAGCGCATATCCTCCTGATAATTGACGCTGGCCACCCACAACCGGAGAATATCGGCACCGTATTTTTCAATTTCTTCCAGAGCGCTGACATAATTGCCGGCAGACTTGGACTGCTTCATCCCCTTTTCGTCAACCGTAAAGCCGTGGGTAAGCACCGTCTGAAACGGCGGCCGGCCGATAGCCCCCAGCGCCGGCAGCAGAGACAATTGAAACCACCCCCGGTGCTGATCAGAACCTTCGAGATACAAATCAACCGGCACGGGCCAGCCGGCTTTGACCGCAACACTGTGCCAGCTGCAGCCGGACTCAAACCATACATCAAAAATGTTCTCTTCCTTCTGCAGGTCATCCCAGCAGAAGCCCGCCGGCAGCGGAAAATCCTCACCCAGAATCTCTCGGGGCGAATCCGTAAACCAGCTGTCCGAACCCTTCCGGCCGATATGGCGGGCCGCCGCCAGCACCGATTCGCGGGTAAGCAGAACCTGCCCGGCACTGTTGGTAAAGACCGGAATAGGAAGCCCCCACGCACGCTGTCGGCTGATGCACCAGTCGGGACGGCTTTCGAGCATGCCTCGAATCCGCTTTTCACCCCAGGCGGGAATCCAGCGGACCTGTCCAATCTGGGCAAGAGCCATTTCACGAAGGGTTTGGCCGAACGCCGCCGCCGGACGATCCACACCGATAAACCACTGTTCGGTAGCCCGGAAAATCACAGGCATCTTGCTGCGCCAGCAGTGAGGATAACTGTGGACAATCTTGCCTTCATGCACCAGCAGGCCGATTTTTCGCAGATGCTCGTTGACCTCGGCATCCACGTGTAAAACATTTTTGCCCCGCAGCCAGGACGGCACGGACTCATCATAACAGCCGTCATCTTTGACCGGAGAATAGATAGCCAGATTATGGCGGATTCCCGCCTCATAGTCTTCCTGCCCATGACCGGGCGCAATATGGACAATCCCTGTGCCGTCCTCCGTCGTTACAAAGGTTTCGTTGATGGCAAACCACGCCTCCCGGTCCGTGGGATTTTTATCCAGAAACGGATGCCGATAGCGCAGCCCTGCAAACTCCTTCCCCAGCCGCGGAGCACTGACCCGATAGCGGCCGGCCGTCAGACCCGCCGCCGCCGCAACCGCCTCCAGACGCTCTTTGCAGACAATCGAAGCCCATTTCCGCCCGTCCTTCTCGTAAGACAGGCAGACATACTCAAGATTCGGATGCAGCGCCGCCGCCAGATTGGCGGCCAGCGTCCACGGAGTCGTCGTCCAAATCATAAAGCAGACGGTGCTGTCTTCATCCGCCAGACCCATTTGGCGCACGCGGGCGGCCGAAGAGTCCTCCAGCGGAAAATTGACATAAATACTCGGCGAGGCAATATCCTGATATTCCAGTTCCGCTTCCGCCAGAGCCGTCTGGCATCCAACAGACCAGTGAATCGGCTTGCGCTGCTTGAAGACCAGACCATTGCTTACCAGTTCGGCAAAAACTTCAAGAATGCCCTGCTCATACGACGGCGCAAGCGTCAGATAAGGGTTGGCAAAATCCCCGAACACCCCAAGAGACTGAAACTGTTTGGTTTGCAGTTTGACATACTTGAGGGCGTATTTATGGCACTGCCGGCGGATTTCGAGTTTGGACATCGTGCGGGCGGCCTCGCCCAGTTCGGCCATCACCTTCACTTCAATAGGAAGACCATGGCAATCCCACCCGGGCACATAGGGACAGCAAAAACCGCACATCGTTTTATACTTGATGACAAAATCCTTAAGGACTTTGTTAATCACATGCCCCATATGAATATCGCCGTTGGCATACGGCGGGCCGTCATGAAGAACATACAGCGGCGCATTTTGCCGGCCCTGAAGGATTTTGCCGTAAATATTCTCCTTTTCCCACGCCTTGCGCTGCAGCGGCTCACGCTGAGTAAGATTGGCCTTCATCGCAAAACTGGTTTGCGGCAGATTCAGCGTGTCTCGATAACCTTTTTTCTCAGTATCTGACATAATTAATCCTTAGTCTTTCCAGAACAGTAAAAGCAATAGGGTACGTTTTTTTCCGGTATTGTCAAGAACGGCGATTGCAGCCCGTAACAAGACCCGAAAGCACTCCCAACCACCATCTTTCATCGCATTGCCGTTTTCCTGCTGTCCTGACTGTCCATATAGTTGAGTTTTCCCTTGAACTTTCTGCAAAAAAGAAAGGCCTTTCAGAACTCGCTGCTCTGAAAGGCCTTTGAGGGCTTATTTTGTCTCCTTTTTCAGAGCGGCAAGGGGCTCCCGCTAATGATGATAATTATAATGCCGGCACGCAGAACAGCCGCCGCTGCCGAGCCGAACACCAAATTCCATCCCGTTTTCATCGGGTTTTCCCTTCCCTTCACACGAATTACCTCATTGAACTTGTCTATATATCGTATTTTAAACAGGAAAAATCAAGAAAAATACCCGAAACACCGAAAAACCCTCTCCTCATCACCCGCCTGCCGGCCAACCGGCCGAAAGGAATCCGAAACCCTTCCGCCCTTTCTTTTTCCAATCAGAAGGTTGAAGAAAAACCAATCTTTCGGTATAACCGCCGATGCTGAAAATCTGAAAACCGGAACCGGCAGAACCCTTTTTTCTCGAGGAGGTATCCGCATGAAACGAAGAGACTTTTTGGCGGCCGCAGGCGTTGCCGCCGCCGCCGCCCTCACCCGTCCGACTTCCTTATTGGGTATCCCCGCAGTACCCACCCCCCGCAAAAGGCGAATCGCCCTGGTTGGCACAGGCGTACGAGGCATTTCCCTCTGGGGCAAATCCCTCGTCGAAAAACACAGCGATGTGCTCGAATTTGTCGGCCTGTGCGACATCAACCCAGGCCGCGTCGCCTATGCCCAGCAGTACATCGGCGCGGACTGCCCGACATTTACCGATTTCGAACAAATGGTGGACAAGACCAGGCCCGACACCGTCATTGTAACCACTGTGGACGGCACACACCATCAGTTCATTATCAAGGGACTCCAAATGGGCACGGAGGTCATCACGGAAAAGCCGATGACCATCGACGAAGATAAATGCCGGCACATCCTTCGTGCCGAAAAACAAAGCCGCCGAAAGGTTCACGTAGGATTCAACTACCGCTACAGCAGCCACTTCACGAAAATCAAAGAACTGCTGGCCGCCCAGCCGCTGGGCAAGGTAACCTCCGTGGACTTTCACTGGTATCTGAATACAGACCACGGCGCCTCCTATTTCCGGCGTTGGCACGGCCTGCGCAAATGCAGCGGCACCCTGCTTCTGCACAAAGCCACCCATCATTTTGACCTGCTGAATTGGTGGATTGATTCAGACCCCGTCGAGGTGCACGCCTTCGGAGCCCTCGAACATTACGGGCACAACCATCCCTTCCGCCACACGCATTGCCGGCCATGTCCCTACAAGGAAAAATGCAAATTCTACTGGGACATCACCAAAGACAAGCACCTGATGAAACTTTATGTAGCCAACGAACACTATGACGGCTATCTGCGCGATGCGTGCCTGTGGCGGAATGAAATCGACATTTTCGACAAAATGGCGGTGCAAATTAAATATGCCAACAATGTTCAGGTGAGCTATTCGCTGACCACCTATTCCCCCTTCGAGGGCTGGCAGATTGCGTTTAACGGCTTTGAAGGTCGGCTGGACAGCTGGGACGGCCTCCCCTGGGAAAAGGGTCTCCAGATGGTGGACCAGTCGGCCCTCCACGCCCTCGAAATGAAGCAGGACCTCGAAGAAGACAAAAGCCGCTTCAATTCGATTATGATTTCGCACAACTTCGGCTCAACCGAACAAATCAAAGTGCCCAAAATATACGGCGGACACGGCGGCGGCGATGCACGCCTGCGCGAGCGCCTTTTTGCCGCCCCCGACGCGCCCGATCCGCTCGGCCACGCCGCCGGAACCCGCGACGGAGCCATGTCCATTCTGATCGGCATCGCAGCCCGCAAAAGCATTGACACCGGCAAGCCGGTGAAAATCAAGGACTTAACAGACCTCGTGCCCCAGGCCAAACGCCTCCAGACCGTCTGAAACACCACGGAAAAACCCGGCTCCTGTTGGATTGCCAGCTCAACAGGCGCCGGTTTTTCTTTTTTTATAAAAATTTTAAAAATTTATAAAAATTTGGCCCTGCTCAGGCCATTACTTTAAAGAGGAACCTTTTTAGTTCAACGAAACCGGATAATCTATGGCAGGAATCCGAATATGAAAACAAAATCCGCACCAAAACCCGCCTTTACCTTAATCGAACTGCTCGTCGTGATTGCCATCATCGGCCTGCTGCTCTCCATTATCCTGCCGGCCCTGCGCATGGCCAAACTCCAGGCCCAGGGTGCAGTCTGCCTGACGAATGTCAATGGCCTCGCAAAGGCCTGGACGGTCTATGCTGGCGAAAACAGAAACCGAGTCGTCGGCCCCATGGTCGGCTCAAGCCAGGACCCTTACTACTGCTGGGTCAATGCCCCCCAGCGGTTGGACGGCACAGTCGTTTCCGCCGAAAACTCCCTCGCCGAAGATGAGATCCGCGGCATTGAAAAGGGACTGCTCTATCCCTATGCGGAAAGCAGCCAAATCTTCCACTGCCCCTCCGATAAACGCTATCTGCACCCCCCGTCAGCCGTCGCAGGAACGGGCGTAGGCGGCTATCGCAGCTATTCCCTGGTAGCCGGCACAGGCCCCTCCCCTCTCTCCGAAATCCAATGGCAGGGATACTACCCCCATCTGACAACCACAGCCATCCGAGCGCCGGGCAATAAATACATCTTTGTGGAAGAAGTGGACGGCCGCGGACTCAATGTCAACTCGTGGGTAATCAAGCCCCAGACGCCGACAACCTGGGTGGACCCCATTTCAATCGCCCACGGAGGCCACAGCATTTTGGGATTTGCCGACGGCCACGGCGAAAAACACCGCTGGCTGGACTCCTCGACCATCAAAATGGCCAAAGAACAGCGAACCAACTTCAGCGACATTCCTGCCGGCGAAGGAGCCGACTTGGCCTATATGATTCGCAATTTCCCCTTCGAGCGGTTTTATCCCTAACGCTCTGAAGGCGGCTGATAGGGCTTCAGGGCGGCCGGCTCGCCAAAGACACGCTCCACCATCTCCGGCTGTTCAAGAAAGGCCTGCAATTGCAGCGTGGACGCCGTAAGCACCAGCCGGTCTTCCACCATTTCATGCTTGAGAAGCCCCGGCTTTTCCGAGAGCAGTTTCTCCATCGCATCCGGCATCATCGCGGACAAAACCAGATTCGGTTCGCTCGCCTCAACAAGATAAAACGTATGCACCGGCAGAAGGTGATATTCCCACCACCCGCCGGCTTCAAGCGGCTGCCGTTTGGGGTAAAGGTCAAGAAAGCGATTGTCTCCGATTTGAACCAGATGGGCCAGCAGATAACTCCGCTTCTGATCGTTTTCAACAATCACCAGGTCATAGGAATTTGTGTTTTCATGCCGGGTGAAGCACCACATCTCGTTCTTTTCCGTCTGCCAGCAGCCGCCAAGTTTGGGGTCAAAAACCACCGTCTCCTCGGTGTATAACGGATAGAGTGAAGGAACACATCCAATCCCTGCCGCCATTAGCAGTATCAGGCCCAACCATCTCTGCCTTGCCATGTTTTATTCTCCTTTTTTCGCTCGTGTATCGACTTCTTATTGTAGCGGTTTCGAAGAACCAAAAGCAAGAACCTTTCCTTCTGAAAAATGGTTTACTGAAAAAAGAAAATGTCCCTCCCCCTCAGATACTTTTCTCCGTTTACCGTTCAATAATAGCGGTTTCAAATTTGGCGTACCGCAGTTTGGGCATTTTCAACTCAACCTCGCCAGAGGTAGTGTGAAAGCGGCGTTTGTAATGGCCGGCCCGACCGTTGGCCCGCTGATCCGTCCGCTCATACCGCCGGGCATTGCACAGCTGATCCGCCTCGGCGTCCAGCATCTCATTGAGCGTCTCTTCCACTGTGGAACGCACCAGCTTGCCAAGGTGCGCCTGAATCTGAGATTCATTGATTTTGATCGCATCGCTCAAGTTCTTGTCCGATTGTGCCGAAGTACTGTTCTGCATCACTGTGTCCTTTCTTTGATTGTCAAGGTTCATATTCACACAATTTTCCCATCGACCAAAGAAAGGACTCTTTTTATCAACTTTTCAAAGTGCGAAACTTATTATACGTTCTCCAATCCTGAAACGCAGGGCCGAATTAAAGACAAGAACAATCGAAAACAGAAAGGTGTTTAATTCAACGATTCCCGAAACCGTGAGCCAAAACCGTCAACGAAAATAGACCTTATTTTTGTCCCATTTGGGCTGAAGACGTACATCTGTGACAATCGGAGGTTTATTTTTGACCACGATGTGATGTCCACATTCCTACTTAGCAATTGTTCATTATCTGTGTAATAGCAGTATGAATAATTTCTGGTTTCTTCGTATATAATCGTATCCAAGCGTTAGATGACCTGTACCATAGTTTGGAGGAATTTTCAAACTTAACTTCTAAATATGGCCCCCAAATCCAGCTTTTTCCTAAATGGATTCCTTGAATAAAGTCACTATTTCTTCTTTTTTCAGTATTATCCTTAAACCATAAACTAAGTTCTTGAGTAAGCAATCGGAAATTATGGCTAACTAACATGATTCGTTTGTTGGTAACATACACGCCAGTTTCGAATATAAAAGGTATCCAAAGACCAATTCGATAGTTTGGCCAGGCTTTTCCTGATGCCATCCATATGCTTTTTTTGAATAAGTACACCTGTTCATTAGGACAAAATAATGGCAACAAGTTTAAACTAAATCGTATACTCATAATGAGTCTCCTTACAAGTTACAAAATGATTATGTCCCAGCCGTAGTTGAAGGTTCATAGCGGCTCCATTGTTTTAGCCTATCCGACCCTTCGTTTTTCTGCAAGGGTCTGTTCGTTCTCCAATTCATCCAGATACGATTTCAGCATCCAGATCTGTTTATACCCGTCGATCTTCTGGAAGTGTTTCTCGGTCTCCAGGAAGGCGGCCGTCGCCCACCGTAAAGCCATCCGGCTATGCTGACTGCACGATGTCTTCGATCCATTTTGACGGCTAAGATTCCCGGCCATATCGCACCCCTATTCAGTTCGTGCGGGAGATTCGGGGAAAACAGGAAAACGCGGGACGGTCATCTGTTTTTTATCCTCCTTAAATCAAATTACAGCATCTCTCGCCTCAGACCCGGAAATTCGGTGCACCTCCAAAGGTTGGCAAAACTCCTTATTTGTTCCCTTCTATTTTTCGATGTCTTTTCCAAAGCAGCCGTTTCGCCGCTATTATACCCCCCCCAACCCCCTCCGGCAGGCTGTTCCCCCAATTTTTCGTTTAATTTTTCACCCAAAACCCCAAACCCGACCCGCTTCCTCGACTATTCCCCTTTTCACTCTTCATTCTTTCCAAAACTGCGGCTCCGCCTGCACGCAAAAAAAGTTTGATAATCACCAAACATTTCCTTGATTTCAAAATCATTTATGGTATAATACCTCCTGAATGACAAAGGAGCAGACATTCGGCCCAAAGGAGCCGCAAGGTATAGGAATTAAAGGAATTAAAATGGGCAGCAGAAGGAGCACAACCCGACAACCCTCATCCGCCCCAATCCCCCTCTATTTGCCCCATTGTTTCCGGCTTTTCCCCTCCACTTCCTCTCCATTGCCCCCTCTCAACCCTTCCCAACCGGCCCCCCAATCCGTCTCTCCATTGAATTATCAGCAATTGCCCCTCAATCCTTTCCAACTGGTTCAAAAATCTGTGCCTCAATTAGATTCTCAGCAATTGTCCCCAAACCCCCTCAGCAGCCCTTTTCAACTGGCTCAAAAATGCGCGCCGACGTCTCCGCAGGTCCAAAATCCGGCTTTAAAATGCGCGCGGCCGTTTTTAAGTGGCTTTAAAATGCGCGCCGCCTGCACGCCGCGGTGCGCAAATTTCCCCAAAAACCCCATTTTCAGCCCAAAAACCCAGAAAACAGCAATTTTTGACAACACCTCCCGCCAAACACCCTTGGAAAACCCAGCCCCCCACGATGTACCAGCCCCAAAACCCCCAACTCCCCTTATTCCACTTCTTTCAGGAGACAACGACGATTCATCCGCCCCTGAATCACCTGCCCCTGAATCACCCGTCCCCGCCCCATCCCCTTGCTCAAATCACTCGCGTCGGCTAAACTAAACCCCATGGAAATCGTCATGAACCTTCAGTCGCGGATAGGATATAAGTTGGTGTTGAACCAAAGGACTTACTTTTATGACTGTGCTGTGTGAAATAAAGAGTGCCAGGCCGTTTCTGAAATGGGCAGGCGGGAAAGGACAGCTGCTTGATGAGATTGGTGTACGGCTGCCTGCGGAATTGAGATACGGCAAGATAAAAACATACGTAGAGCCGTTTGTCGGCGGCGGAGCGGTATTTTTTCATATTGCTCAGCGGTATGACGGCATAGAACGATTCGTCCTGAATGATGTAAATGAAGACCTGATTCACTGCTACAAAATTGTTCAAACCTGTGTGGAGGGTCTTATCGAAATATTAAAGGAGTATCAGAAAAAATACCTTGGCTTATCTGAAGAGGAGCGAAAAAACTTTTACCTCAAAATCCGCAAAGAATTTAACAAGGAAAAGGCGTCGGGATTTTCAGAAAAAACCGCTGCCCAGTTAATTCTCCTTAATCGCACCTGCTTCAACGGTCTTTATCGGGTTAATCGAAAAGGGTTGTTTAACGTTCCTTTCGGGCGATATAAAAATCCGGCTATTTGCCAGGAGGAAAATCTTCGAGCGGTTTCATCGATTTTGAAAAGGGCCGCTCTTTTGTGCGGAGACTTTGAAAATTGCTTAAAATACATCGATCAGAACACCTTTGTTTATCTGGATCCGCCGTATCGGCCCATCAGCAAGACAGCCGGTTTTACGTCTTATGCCAAAGACGATTTTTCCGAAAATGATCAGATTCGATTGGTTGAGTTTTGCAGGCAGATTCACAAAAGAGGTGCGAAATTCCTCTTAAGCAATTCTGACCCCAAAAACGAGAATCCCCAAGACCATTTTTTTGATGATTGGTATTCAGATTTTGTTATCGAGCGTGTAAAAGCTGCCCGTGCAATCAACTGCAAGGGTAACAAAAGGGGACAGATCAGCGAAATCATTATAACGAATTAGGTTGTCTATGGAAAGAGAAGAAGCAATTAGGCGTCTTCAGCAAATTGTAGGGAAAGATCTCCGGCAGTTGGCTGACCAATATGGAATAACTGTTTTCAAAGAAGGAAAGAAAAACAAGGGTTGGGTGGGTCATACACTTGAACGCTATCTTGGTTTGCCTTTAAATTCTGCACAATCGCCTAATTTTGGTTCCTGGGAGCTTAAGACGGTTGCGCTGAAATACAACAGCAAGGGCCGGCTCGCAATTAAAGAAACAATGGCTCTTACTATGATAGACCCCGTTAATGTGGCCAATACACCCTTTGCACAGAGCCATTTGCTTGCTAAACTTAAAAAGGCAATCATTGTGGGGAGGATCTGGGTTTCGAAAGATGAGCCCTCGTCCATCATCCGCTGCGTAAAAACGTTTGATCTTACAAATCCGGAGCTCTTTCGAGTAATAGAAAATGACTACAAGATGATCAGAGAAAATATATGCGAAAAGAATATTAGCCTTCAAGGTTTATCAGGAAGAATGGGGGTTCTTATCCAGCCAAGAACGAAAGGTCCGGGACACGGAAGCACTTCTCGTGCCTTTTATGCACGAAAAGAGTTTTTGAAAAGATACGTTTTTCAAGAATTATTTATTAACACAGAAACACAATGAGTGACGAAAACAGCCCTTTGGAAAGCACTACTGTCTGGTCGTTTCCGGTTCGGGGTTTATGGGCGACGCATACGAACAATTATCGCGGCAATTTTGCTCCGCAGGTTGCCCGCAATATTATTCAGATGTATTCAGAGCCGGGGGAGGTGGTGCTGGACCCGATGGCCGGCGGTGGTACGACGCTGATCGAGTGTCGTCTGCTGGGCCGCCGCTATATCGGCTGCGACATCAATCCAGCAGCAGTATCGCTTTGCGAAAAGGCCGTCGATTTTCCGCTTCAGCGTCCCGACGCCGGCGGTCAGATTGTCTGTGCTGATGTGTGTGATTTGTCGTTTCTGGCTGACCGTTCTGTAGATTTGGTTCTTACGCATCCGCCGTATCTGAACCTGATTCGTTATTCTCACGGGCGGATTGCGGGGGATTTGTCTAACATCAGCAGTGTGGATAAGTTCTGTCGGACGATGGAGCAGGCGGCGGCCGAATTGTTTCGTGTGCTCAAAGATGGACACTTCTGTGCCATTCTCATCGGTGATACACGGCGCGGACGCCATTTTGTTCCGCTGGCCTATCGCGTGATGGAACGGTTTCTGAAAGCCGGTTTTGTTCTGAAGGAAGACATCATCAAACTCCAGCACAACTGCACCTGTACGGGGCAGTGGGTTACGGCTGCCCGCCGAAACCGCTTTTATTTAATTATGCATGAACACTTGTTTGTCTTTCGCAAGCCCGCTGTCGGCGAAGACCTCCGCCGTCTGAAAGATTCCTGCGGTTCCCGCAATCCTTAGGGCTGTTTCATTTCAGGTTCCAGCTTGCCGATGGTCTGATGGCCTCGGCGGTCGGCGGCTTTTCAGTTTGTGTTTTCTGGATTTTGGGACCTTTTGGGGTTATTGTAGCCGACTATGAAAACGGATTATGATGTTATTGTTGTTGGCGGCGGACATGCCGGAGCCGAGGCCGCCTGGGCTGCCAGCCGAATGGGTGCCCGCACCCTGCTGGTGACCCTCCGCCGCGATACCATTGCCAAGATGAGCTGCAATCCCGCCATCGGGGGTATCGGCAAGGGGCAGCTGGTCCGTGAGATCGACGCCCTCGGCGGTCTGATGGCCCGTGCCGCCGATGCGGCCGGCATTCAGTTCCGCATCCTGAACCGCTCCAAAGGTCCGGCCGTTCAAAGCCCCCGCGCCCAGACCGACAAGTACGCCTACAAGGATTGGATTCGCCAGGCCCTGGAGGCCGCTGACAATCTTGACATCTATGAAGGAATGGCCGCCGAAGTTCTTCTTCGTCATGGGCGCACAGCCGGCATCAGCTGTACCGACGGCCGCCGCTTCAATGCCCCGGCGGTCATTCTTACCACCGGCACATTTCTTCGCGGCGTTCTTCACTGCGGGCCGGAGCAGCGGCCCGGCGGTCGGCTTGACGAGCCGGCCAGCAATGAGCTGTCGGACTGCCTGAAGCGGCTGGGGCTGACCGTGCGCCAGCTGAAGACCGGCACTCCGGTTCGACTGGCTGCCGACACTGTGGACCTGGACAAACTCGAAGTCCAGCCCGGCGACCAGCCGCCGGTGCCTTTTTCCTTTCTGACGGAGGCCCTTCCCCAGACGCAGGTTCCCTGCTGGATTACCTATACCAACCCAGCGATTCACCAACTTCTGCGGGATAACCTGCATCGCGCTCCCCTTTATACCGGTCAGATTGAATCTGTCGGCCCCCGCTACTGCCCGAGCATCGAAACTAAAATTGTCCGTTTTGCCGACAAAACCCGCCATCAGGTTTTTCTGGAGCCGGAGGACCGGGCCGTTACTACCATTTACTGCAACGGCATCAGTACCTCTGTGCCCAAGGATGTGCAGGAGGCGATGCTTCGCCTGATGGCCGGCACCGAAAAGGCCCGCATTGTCCATTATGCTTATGCCATCGAATATGATTATTGCCCCGCTGTGCAATTGAAAATCAATCTCGAATCGCGGCTGATTCCAGGGTTGTTTATGGCCGGCCAGATTAACGGCACCACCGGCTATGAAGAGGCCGGCGCGCTGGGGCTGATGGCCGGCATCAATGCCGTGCTTTCCATTCGAGCAGAGGAACCCTTTGTGCTCGGACGCGACCAGGCCTATATCGGCGTGATGATTGATGACCTGCTCACGCGGGAAATGGACGAACCGTATCGGATGTTTACTTCGCGGGCGGAATATCGTCTGACCCTTCGAGCCGACAACGCGGATGCACGCCTGACGCCGCTGGGATACAAACTCGGCACAGTGGACGAAAGCCGCTGGCAGGCGTACTTGGCCAAACAGCGGCAAATCGAGGAGTTGACGGCTTATCTGCGTTCCGTTCGGCTGGCCGGCAAGACCCTCTGGGAGTGCATTCAGCAGCCCCAGCATCCGCTGGCTGAAGACCTTTCTTCCGATGAGCAGGTCCGGCAGAGGGGGCTGCCGGCACAGGTTCTTCAGGCCGTCGCCACGGCGGCCAAATATGAAGGGTATCTGGCCCGCCAGCAGCGGCAGATTGGCAGGTTCCGGCATCTTGAAAACATCCGCCTGCCGGAGGGGCTGGATTATTTCCAAATTCCTCATCTGCGGTTTGAGGCGAGGGAGAAACTGTCTGCCTTTCGTCCATTTACGCTGGGGCAGGCCTCCCGCGTCGGGGGGATTACGCCTGCTGATGTCGATGTGCTGGCTATCTATCTTCGAAAATCGTCAGGCGGCGAGAAATGAAGATAAAGGGTGTACCGCCAGCCGGTTTTCACAGAAAATCACGCAAAAATCCGCTAAGGCACTTGCATTTTTGGCTTCAGCTGGGTATGCTCACAATTTCTGGGCATTTTCGGATGCCGGAAGGGTAGGTAGCTCAGGTGGTAGAGCAACGGACTGAAAATCCGTGTGTCGGCGGTTCGAGTCCGCCCCTGCCCAATTCTCTTAACTCCCTATGAAATAGCACCTTAGGGAGATTCTATCTGCCCTCTGCCCCCATTATACTCCAATACCCACGTTTTGCCTTGCCAAGGGAAAAGCAGCGGCCGAAAGGGAATATGAAATGAGTGAGGGGAAAAGGATTTTTATGAGCCGGATAGGAGGAAAAACACAGTGGCCTTTGCCTATCTCCTGAACAAAACAGCGATAATAAACACGATACGCTTTTGCTGTGCCCTTGTAATTGCCCTGCGGATTTGGTATAATTATCCAGTAAAATTAGGTAAAAATTAGGAATGGGGTGATGGGTAAAAGAAGGCAAATCAGGTTGAGATGATGCGCACCCGCCGGTCTGTAGAAAGGGTACAGACAGCGGGTTTTTTGTTGGAATGAATATCTCGTTTTTACTGTTGGGAGGTGTGCGATGAGCGTTTCTTTTAATCAATCTATTTTTGCCGGTATTTTATGTCTTGGAGTATCGATTGGTTTCTCCGCACAAGCGGCCTCCTATGGCGGCGGCAGCGGAACAGCAGAAAATCCATACCAGATCCGGACGCCGGAACAGATGAACACAATCGGCGTTAATCCGGCTGACTGGGGAAAGCATTTTGTCCTGATGAACAATCTTGATATGTCCGCTTATACGGGGACCCAGTACAAGATTATTGGCGAAGTATCCGCCCCATTTACAGGTGTATTCGATGGAAATGGGCACGTCATAGCCAATTTGACTATTGCCGAAGCGCCTCAAAACTATGCTGGGCTTTTCGGCTATGTGGGTTTTGAGGGACAGGTCAAACATTTGGGTATTGAAAACGTGAATATCACGGGAACAGCAATTGTTGGCGGTCTGGCAGGAGGGAACGAAGGTGCCCTCACATCCTGCTATGTTACCGGCTCTGTCAGCAGTTCCAGCTCCGTCGGCGGCTTGGTAGGAGAGAATGATTACGAGGGTGTCATCATGTCCTGCTGGGCTGATGTTTCTGTCAGTGGCTTCGGCTCTTCTTATTATAATAATGTTGGCGGCCTGGCAGGATGGAATGGCGGCATTATTATATCCTCTTACGCGACGGGCACTGTCAGCGGTTCCGGCTGCGTCGGCGGTTTGGTGGGAGCCAATGGCAATTATGAGTACTTCTACTTTGGTGACGAGGACTATGGTGCCGTCATCTTATTTTGTTACGCCGCCGGCTCTGTTGAGGGTTCAGGCACTGCCGGCGGTCTGGCAGGAAGCAATAATGCCGACAGCATCATCGCCTCTTCCTACGCTCTCGGCTCTGTCGATGGTTCTGAGTATGTCGGGGGTCTGGCAGGAGGAAATAACTCTGGAAGCGTCATCATTTCCTGTTATGCGGCCGGCCCTGTCAGCGGTTCCGACTACGTCGGCGGCCTGGTGGGCTGGGATAAGGCCTCCTGGGCGGGCAGTCTGGCAGGATGGTATAATACCCCTGTTATCTTCTCCTTCTGGGATATTGAGACCAGCGGCTTAACAGCCAGTGCCGGCGGAATAGGCAGAACTACAGCCGGCATGCAAACCCTTTCCACCTTTACTCAGGCCGGATGGGATTTTGCCGGCGAAAGCTCTAACGGCACGGAGGAAATCTGGCGGATGTGTCAGGATGGAATTGACTATCCAAGATTATCTTGGGAATTTGCTCCCGCCGGAGATTTCGCTTGTCCAGATGGAGTAGGCCTCGAAGATTTATTCCAGTTGGCGATGGACTGGCTGACAACGGGAACTCCTTTGGCAGATTCTAATTTTGACGGAATAGTCGATCTCCAAGATATGACTGCAATGAGTGTAAACTGGGTAAAAATGGCCTATGAATAATACTCTGTCTGGATAATCATCCCCACCAGACAGATGTGACCGGTAGGAATTTAGATAACCCCTTAGGAGAGGGAGCCGGCATACCCCTGTTGCGGTGTCTGTGGCGAATCTATGAACATTGCTCACCTGAAAGCACTCAGCTGTAAATCGTCACAGATGGTGCATCTTCTGGAGTTGCAAAAATCTCCGGGCGGCGGTATATTACCCTCGAATATTGAACGGGTTGCCTGTATGGCTGAATGACGCCCAAGTTGGCCGAGGTTTGGCTGGTCTATTCAGATCAGAGGGCGTTTTTGAGAACGAAATTCAGCCGATACAGCAGGATAACCGAAGAACCAGGAAAGGATTGGATTGGATGAAGACGTATAAAATTGCAGTGATCGGGGGAGATGGAACAGGGCCTGAAGTAATCGCTGAAGCGGTCAAAGTGATGGATGTCGCCGCCGCCAAATTCGGGTTCAAAACCGACAAAACCTGTTTTGATTTCGGCGGCGAGCGCTACAAGCGAACCGGTGAAACCCTTCCGGACAGTGCCATCGAAGAACTGCGGAAATTTGACGCCATCCTGCTGGGAGCTATCGGCCATCCCGATGTGCCGCCGGGCATTCTTGAAAAGGGTATTCTGCTTAAACTTCGCTTTGCCCTCGACCAATACATTAACCTGCGTCCAGTCCGCCTTTTTCCGGGTGTCGAATGCCCCATTAAAGGCAAAGGCCCCAAAGAAATTGACTATGTTGTCGTGCGGGAAAACACCGGCGACGCCTATACGGGCACCGGCGGCATTACGATGAAAGGCACACCGCATGAGGTAGCGATTCAAACCGCCGTTTACAACCGTTTTCAGGTGGACCGCTGCCTTCGCTATACCTTCGAATACGCCCGCAAGTACGGCAAAAAAGCCCGCGGCGTCGGCTCTGAAAACACCGTCGCTCTGGTCGGCAAAACCAACGTTCTCACCTATCTTTATGACCTTTGGGAACGGGCTTTTCATGAAATGGGCCGAAAGGATTACCCGGATATCCGCCGGGACTACTATCATGTCGATGCCTGCTGCATGTGGATGATCAAGAATCCCGAGTGGTTTGATGTCTTGGTTACCGGCAATATGTTCGGCGATATTATCACGGACCTCGGCGCGATTACCCAGGGCGGAATGGGCATTGCTGCCGGCGGCAATATCAATCCGGAGGGGGTTTCGATGTTTGAACCCATCGGCGGTTCGGCTCCCAAGTACACCGGACAGGGTGTTATCAATCCCCTGGCCGCCATCTGTGCTATGCAGATGATGCTGCAAACGCTCGGCGAGGAAAAGGCCGCTCAAAAGGTCGAAGAGGCGGTCAAATACGTCACCGCCAACAAACTCAAATCCCTGGCCGCAGGGAAAATGGGATACTCCACCTCTCAGGTCGGAGACCTTGTTGCCGCCAAAGTGGCAGAATAAAAAACAAGCGGGCAGTTCACGGGGGACTGCCCGTCTCTTTTACAACCCATGCTCGGAAAGGAGACTGGAATATGGGCACGTTTCGTTTGAATTGTCTGCTTGTCGGAGTGATGTTCTCTTTCATGGCAATCCCTCTTTTTGCCGCTGCTCCGACACAAAATCTTCTTCAAAACCCCTCTTTCGAAAGCGGCACGCCGAACAATCCGGAGCACTGGATACGGTCCGTCTGGTCCGGTCATGCCGAAGTCCTCACTGTGAAAGAAGGCCGCCACGGCACCATGTGTGCCAAAATCATTCATAAGGAAGGGGCCGACTCGGCCTGGTCGCAGACGGTTTCGATTCAGAAATGGGGGCGCTACCGCTTGTCCGGCTGGGTCAAAACCGAAAATGTCGCTGCAACGACGGGGCGCGGCGCCCTGCTGAACATCCACGGGCTGGAGGGCGCCGAGACCAAGGCCCTGACCGGCACCAACGACTGGACACGTCTGCAATGTGAATTTGACATTGCCGGCATCAACCAGCTGATGGTCAACTGTCTCTTCGGCGGCTGGGGGCAGGCCTCAGGAACCGTCTGGTTCGATGATATTTCCCTCGAACTGATTCAGGAAAAGAAGCCGGGTTCGGAAACGATTGCCGCGACCATCCAAATCGACGCCGCCCAGCCGTCCGAGCCCATTTCAAAATACATCTATGGGCAGTTTATCGAACATCTCGGACGCTGCATCTACGGCGGCATCTGGGCGGAAATGCTCGAAGACCGAAAGTTCTATTTTGCTGTGCCTGCCTCCCGCGACATCTGGCGGATGACACGTGAGCAGGCCCGTGTTCTGGCCGATTCTCCGTGGAAAGTCATCGGCTCGCCGGAGGCGGTCTCAATGACGACGGATTCGCCTCTGTCCGGCAGGCACTGCCCGCGCATCTCGCTTTCGAGCGGACAGGCCGGCATTTTTCAGGAAGAACTGGCCCTGCTGCGGGGCAAAGACTATACGGGACGGGTGGTTCTTCGCGGCAGCGGCTCTGCGGTGCCCATCCAGGTCCGGCTCGTCTGGGGCGAAGGCCCGCAAGGGGCTCAGACCGTGACAATTTCTTCCCTGACGGAATCCTTTACGGCCTATCCGCTGACATTTCGGGCCGGAGCCGACACGGAAAATGGCCGGCTGGAGATTGTCGGCACCGGCAAGGGCACGTTTGATATTGGTGCGGTCTCGCTGATGCCTGCCGACAATGTCAAGGGCTTTCGCAAGGACACTCTCGAACTGCTCCGCCAACTCAACAGCCCTGTGTACCGCTGGCCCGGCGGCAACTTTGTAAGCGGCTATGATTGGCGGGACGGGCTGGGCGAGCGCGACCGGCGTCCCACACGAACCAACCCCGCCTGGACAGGCATTGAAACCAACGATGTCGGCATTGATGAGTTTGTCGAACTGTGCCGGCTGATCAATGCGGAGCCGATGATTGCCGTCAATACCGGTTTCGGCGATGCCTACTCGGCCGCTGCCGAGGTTGAATACTGCAACGGCTCTGCCGAAACGCTCAACGGCAAATGGCGGGCCGCAAACGGCCATCCCGAACCCTACGGCGTCAAATGGTGGTGCGTCGGCAACGAGATGTTCGGACGCTGGCAGCTGGGCTATATGGACATCGGCCATTATGTGCTCAAGCACAATTGGGTCGTGGAGAAGATGCGGCAGGTGGACCCGACTATCAAAACTATTGCGGTCGGCGATGTCGGCAACTGGTCTGAGCAGATGCTCCGCCATTGTGCGGATTATATGGACCTCATCAGCGAGCATTTTTACTGCCAGACGAGGCCCGACCTGACCGCTCACGTCCGCCAGATTCCCGATGCCATCCGCGGGAAATGCCAGGCCCACCGCCGCTACCGCAGCGAAATCCCCTCGCTGCAGGGCAAGGACATCCGCATTGCGATGGATGAATGGAACTATTGGTACGGCCCGCACGTCTTCGGCGAACTGGGGACCCGCTACTTTATGAAAGACGCGCTCGGCATCGCGGCCGGACTCCACGAGTATTTCCGCAGTACGGACATCTGCTTTATGGCCAACTATGCCCAGACGGTGAACGTCATCGGCTGCATCAAGACTACGAAGACCGCGGCCGGCTTCGATGCCACCGCCTATCCGCTGATGCTTTACCGCAAGGAGTTTGGAACGATTCCGCTGAAGGTCTCCGGGTGGGATGAAAAATTGGATGTTTCCGCGGCCCTGACCGAAGACACCCGAACCCTGACGATCGGCTTTGTCAATGCGACATTCGACAGTTATCAGGTCAAGGTGGACATCCAGTCCCTGAAGGCCTCCGGCAAGGCGCAGGGCTGGGTGATTGCTCACGAAGACCCGTTGGCCTTCAACGAGCCGGGCCAGCCGCCTGTAATCGACATCCAGACGCTGCCTGCGGCGGACTGGACAGGCAATGTTACCCTAAAGCCGATAAGCATCACCCTTTACAAAATACCGGTTCGCTGATTCTGCCGGAGCAAATCTGGATTGAAAGCGCCGGGGAGGCCATTGCTGCCCCGGCGTTTTTCTTTATCCTTACAAGGCCGCAGTGATCATCCTGCCGAGCCGAAGACGCGGATGTGCTCGGCGTTGCAGAGGCGGGCGATACGGAGGATAGGCCCTCTTTTTTGTCGTATATCTGAAAGCGTTACCATATCCTGCATATTATCGGATTGTCTGGAGGATTCCCGTTATCTGTTTCTGATTTCCCCTTAACCGCGGCCCTGAGGCGGCCGATAAAAAAGGGGACATAGGGTCTATCGGAAGACAAGTTTCATCATGGAAAATTGTAAATACGGCACAAAATCCGGCTTGGCCGGCGGGCGAGGGTTCTCGATGGTGGAACTGCTGATTGTGGTTGCGATCATCGGCATCCTGGCCGCCATCGTCATCCCCGAGTTTCAAAGCCACTCTCAGCAGGCCAAAGAAGCCGTCGCCAAAGAAAACCTCCGCATACTCCGGGAGTATCTCAGACTCCGGATGGGAGAAGGTCAAGACATCACGTTAAGCAGTATCCCTAAAAATCCCTTTAATAATCTGAATACGATGCGGAGCATAACTGACGAATGGCCCGGTCCCACCGGAGAATACGGATGGCATTACAGACTTTCGGATCAGGAAGTAAAACTTGACTGGCCCGGTCTGGATTCTGCCGGCAAGCCGTATTATGACTACTGATTGTCTTTGGAGCGGTGCGGGGCTTATTTGCGGCGAAGGAGCAGTCCGCCCAAGGCCAGCAGCGCCATCGCTGACGGTTCCGGGATTATCGTGATGAAACTGGTCATACTTCCTGCAGAGCCGGAGCCGCCCTTGGGCTCATACAATTCGATCACACCAGCCCGTTCCACCTGCAAGACCACGGAAACGCCTACACTGCCGGCCGGCAGCGGATTTACAGACACCGTGTTAATGAAGGTGCCGTATTTGCCGTCCATAGATACTTGATAAGGCACACCGTTGATATTATTGCCGACGACCGTGCCAATCTTGGGCGCGCAAATCAGCGTTCCGGCGTTGCTTACAAGCAGCCAGTAGCTGCCATCTAAAAAAGCGAATGGTTTTGTGTTAAGAATATCGAAGTGGATTTCGTCTCCCCGTGCGGCGGTGATTTCCTGCCCATCCAACGACAGGGTCAGCAGGCCGGCGCTTGCCGCCGATGCTGCTGCGAGAACCAGAACCAATACCGCCCATTTCTTCATTGTCAATTTTTTCATCCTCACTCCTTTCCTTTATTTGAACAACTGCTTGTCCTGTACATTGCCCCCCCTGCTGATTTCAGACCGACCGGCGTTGGAGCATTGCTGCACTGTTAACAACGGCAATACTCCAATTTCGGCAGATTGTCAAGAAAAATTAAGTGCAGGCGGGCACGCCGGGCCTGAAAACCGCCGGACAGCCGGCAGCGCGGGCGGGACAGCGGAGCTGCCGGAAAGTCGGCGGCGGGGGCGGGGCAGCGGAGCGGCTGGAAAGTCGGCGGCGGGGGCGGGGCTTACGGCCAGCCTGAGACGGGTTTTTTGGAGGGGGGCTTAGGGTTTGCCGGCGGGCAGGGGGACTTTTTTGAATGTTATCTCCCCTTGGTCCTCATCGCCCGGGTGGGAGGGCAGTTTGTAATCCAGATACTTCTGGTCGCTTGTTGAGGCAATGTATTCAGGAAAACTAATCCACTGCACTGTCCAGGTCTGCTGACCCTTTGCCGGCGGCTGTCCGATAAACAGATCGCGGCTGGAGCCGCGGACAACATCGCCGGCTCCCAAATGATAGACAAACTCTTCAATATTGATTTCGATGGTTACCAGATTGGCGGCGGCGTCATACTGGGTGTACCATGGCCCGGGCTTGACGGCGGCAAAGCCGTCGTTGATGAGAGGGAATGCGGCTGTCCGGCCGGCCTGTATGTCGGCCCGTCCGATGGTATGGCGGATTTTGGAGACGGTTCCGTCCTTTTCGATGCGGAGAATCCAGCCGTGTTCTTCGTTCTCCCAGACGCCGGCTAAGGAGGCGGGGAACTTTGCGGCTCCGATCAGAATGACCCGGCTGGTGGGCTGCGAATCATCACCGGGGGAAGAGGGGGCGGCGGCGTTCTGCACGCTGCGATGACAGCCGGCCAGCAGGAAACAAGCAGCAAAAGCCAACAGCACAGTCCGCTTCATCGGCGACTCCTTAGCATAGGATTTCGGTTTTGTTTTGCGGAGTATGATAACAAGGCGGCGGCGGCGGTTCAAACAAAAAAAGCCCTCTCTTTATCAGAGAGGGCTTTTTCGTGTGTTCACAACGCGTTCGTTAAACGCTTCTGGTTCTTGTGTCAACCCTTCGGCTTATTTGCGGCGAAGGAACAGACCGCCCAGACCCAGCAGAAGCATCGTTGCCGGCTCCGGTACAACATAAGCAGTGGCAAGAATCTCCATCGTGTCAAAATCGGCTACATCAATCCGCCCTATAAGTTGCGAGGGGTCTGCAGGGCGCTCTGCTTTATAGGTAACCCCTTCGACATTGAACCGAGCGGTCCAATAAGGACCTGGCTGGAGAAAACCTTTCTGTGACGAAGCGATAGTAATTGAGTACGCCGCTACCTCACTGAAATCATCTATGCCTAAATCCGAACCGGGGACATTTCCAATTGTATCATCAAACCTATTGAGGTCACCAAACTGATGATACTCATAGGTCCAAGGTATGCCCGCTGGTGAAACGAAAACCATCACAGGTGTCGCTAAACCATCCAGAGATAGGAGCGTAATCCCGTTGACCGGATCAATCTGAAAGTCCACTTGCTGCCCCTTGCTTAGCGTAAAACCTGCACTCGCCATTGAGCCGAATCCAAGAACCAGAATCAACGTTAGCAACTTCTTCATCATCGACGTTCTCCTTACAATTGTTCGAACAATCATTTAACTTCCCGCGTGTGAAGTGTGTGTCGTTTTTATGCAATTAGGGCGTTACAAAGAAATTGTAATTGGGCCCTGCGCAGTCGCCGATACCGGGTCCCTTCGGCGGCTCTTTGACATCATAGTTGGCCAGTAGGATATTCAAATCTCCTGTATAGACTCTCCTATAACCGGCGAGAGCATTACCTTCCTTTGTCCGGTCGAAATCAGCACAAATACCATTCGGTATGGTGGCAATCCCAGGTCCTTTCGGGGGCTCTTTGATATCATAGGCACTCAACAGGATATTCAAATCCCCCGTATAGACTTTTCTATAGCCAGCAAGAGCGTTACCTTCCTTTAACCCATCTGCGTCACCCTTGCAGTTGGCCGCATAGCACCAGCAGGCGGGCTTGCCGAAGGCAACCCAATCCGCATAGAACGGCGCGGTGCTGCTGACGCATTCGGTCGACGGGGCTGCGATGGCTCCGCAGTCATCGGCATCGACGGTGCCGAGGTTGTCGCCGACGATTCCGCCGCGGAGGGCATCGGCTTCGACGCAGACCTGGGCGCTGCCGCTGAAATTGCTCAGGTTAATCTTGGCCAGTACGCCGCCGGCTGTTACCCCACCCTGGCTGCCGGAGTTGTCGAGGGCACCCAGACTGATGGAGAATGTGGTCGCAGGCAGTACCGCCAGCACGCCGGCTGCATCCGGATCGGCCAGGGCATGGGCACCGGTCCCGGGCAGGTCTGTCTCATCACCCAGCGTGCCGAGGAAACCGGTATTGCTGTAGTAATAATCAATGTAGGCATTGAACGCAGGCATGACATCCGTCACGTCCGCAATGGCAGCCAGTTCGGCACCGGTGATGGTGACCTTCAGGGCCAGTCCGCGCACCACGGCATCGCCGCTGATTGCCAGGTTTAGTTGGGCAACGCCATCGCCTGCGTCATCGACGGTCACGGCCACATCGGCCAGTGCCGGCATAGCGAGGGCAATCGCCAGCAAAATCGGGAGTACTTTTCGCATTGCTGCACCTTCCTTTCTCTTTTTCTTTTCCCTATTCATCACCCTTAAAGGCCACGCGCCTCAAAGGTTCTCTCTCTTGCACTGAAACTTTCTTCCCCCAGATAAACGGAATGATGAAAACATGCGGTCTTTCATCACCCTTCCTCACCTGCATATAACCATTCCACTTAAGAACCTCATTATCAACGCTGATAGTACAAAAAAATCAATTTCAGGTCAAGAGAAAATTTTCAGAAAAGCAAAAAATTCCCATAAGTGCCCTTTTTTCAATATTGGGAAACAGGGTTGTTTGGGGATTGGCAATATTCTTAATTTGGGGAAGGCGAGGGATTTTCAGGCGGGTTCTGCGATTTCGGACAAAAAGATTCCTTTTCCGCCCCCCGCTTAGGACGATATAATAAGAAACTCGAACCAAAGCATTAAAAAACCGATAGAGTACTCGTGCACGGCAATATTTTTACAGGTCGGCTTGTTTTTACGCGGCTTTTTCTGTTTGCGGCGGCCTTTCTGCTGACGGCTGTCGGCGTTGCCGTCATTTATTCCGTCGGCCACCCCGCCCCTCTGGAGCCGCAGGGTGCCTCGGTCGTTGCTGAAAGCGAACAAAACAGAGATACTCTATCCGAAAGTTCCAGCGAAGAGCCCCCCACTCCGGCAAAACAGCCGAATAAGTTTGCTTCTCTCTGGAAGAAGCAGGTCCTTTATGTCCTGATTGGACTGGCGGGGATGCTTGCCGTTACGCTGATCGGCTATCAGCGGCTGGGGCCGATTTCCTACGGGCTGTATGCGGCGGTGCTGGTGATGCTGGCTGTGCTGCTGCTGGATATGGTGGTGGATATTCCCTTTGTGCCCTACCGCGAGGGGCGCGCGCGGCGATGGATTGAGATTTCGTTCGGCTCGACAACTCTTCTGCAGATTCAGCCGTCGGAGTTTTGCAAGATTGCCTATATTCTCGCGCTGGCCTATTATCTTCGGTATCGGAAGAATTATCGGCGGCTGCTTGGGCTGATCGGGCCTTTTGCGATTACGTTTCTGGCGATGTTTTTAATCCTGCTGGAGCCGGACCTGGGGACGGTAATCCTGATGATGCCTATCCTGTTTGCGATGCTTTTTGCGGCCGGGGCCAAGGGCTGGCATCTGTTGCTGATTATCGGACTGGCGGTGCTTACAAGCCCCCTTCTGTGGATGTCGATGCGGGACTATCAGCGGATGCGGATTTCGAGTCTGGTGCTGCAAAACCAGAAAATCCGGACAATGGCCCGCCATCACCCGACGCTGGCGCGGATTCTTGTGGGCCGGCCGGAGCGGCTGTACAACTGGAAAGAAGGCGGCGGCTATCAACTTTTGCAGGCCAAACAGGCCATCGCCGCCGGGGGGGTTACCGGCTACGGGTTTGCGAGAGGGCCTTATGTGCAGGATGACTTTTTCTTTCTGCCTGATAAGCATAACGATTTTATCTTTGCGGTGGTTGCGCACCAGTTCGGGCTGGCGGGGTGTGCGGCGGTGATTCTGCTGTACGGGGTCATCATTGCGGCGGGGATGGAGATTGCCTGGCGCAACACCGACCCCTTCGGGCGGCTGGTGGCCGTGGGGATTACGACGATGTTTGCGGTGCAGGTGTTTTTCAATATAGCGATGGCCGTCGGGCTGATGCCTATTACGGGGCTGACGCTTCCGTTTATCAGTTACGGCGGCTCGAGTCTGCTGACGAGTTTTATCGGGCTGGGGCTGCTCAACAGTATCGGGCAGGATCGGCCCTTCTCCGTGGCCCGCAAGCCCTTTGAGTTTCTGCCGGAGGAACCGTAAGGGGCCGGCTCAGCGGCCGCCGAATACCGGCCGGATATGCCGCTCGAGCAGATTGGCCGTAACGTGGGGGGCGATTTGGTCTTCAAACTGCTCGAGGGCGTCGGTAAACCGCCTGCCCATTTGTGCGGCCGCCTTGTAGCCGACGTGCAGCAATTGGCGGAAATGGGGGTTGTAGCGGGGACAGGCCGGGTCGTGTCGGAGGGCGGCGGCAAACTGCGGACCGTCCCATCGGTTTACTTCGTCGATGGGGGGCAGTTTGGCCGGGTCAATATCAATCACCGTCGCATAGGGAGCACAAAACTCCTGGCGATTTTCGAAGGCCTTGGCATAGACTTCTTTGGCGATTTGCAGGCCAGGGCCGCCTGCTTCGGCAAGGCCGATGAGTTCCTCCAGCCAGGTGGTGCCGGCTGTTTTGAGGTGAAGCCCCGCGCCGAAACGGCGGATGGCCCTGCGGATTGGAGGATAAATGGAAAACTTGTCGCTGCCGGAATGCACCGAGAGTTTCAGATTGGCCGGCAAGCCGAACTCCTTGATGGCAAAGGCAATTACCGCCAAATCTTCATTAAATTCCTTCTCAAACTGCTCCAGATTTCCGACGTAATCTACCCCTTTGTTGAATCGGCCGGTGAATTTGGGGGCGATGGTCTGGGCGGGGATGCCCTCGCGGGCGACAGCCGCCAGAATCAGCAGCAGTTCTACAGGGGTTTGCGGCTGGTCGGTTTCATCCATCGACACTTCGGTGATAAATTGTCCTTCGCCTTTTCGGGAAACCAGATAGCGGTATATCTCGCCCGCCTTCTGCACGGCCAGGAGGTATTTGGCGGCGGCGGCCTGAAGGGTTTTTTCACTGATGACGATGGGCCGTTCGATGCCGGCAATCTTCAGCGTGCCGAGAAAATCACGGCAGGAGCGGATAAAGGCCTCGGCGGCGTCCGGGGATGCCGGGCGGCCGATTTCTTCGGCGACGTCCAGCGTGAAAAAATCGCTGCATGCGATAAAGGGTTCGACATTTTTGAAATTGATATGGTCGGCATCCACATAATAACCGGCGGTCCAGCGCAGAGCTGCAACGGCCTCGTCCGCCTCGGTGCGGACGTCCGAGGGTTTGGTGCCGATGATGGAATGCTCGCGAAATGATTTGTTCCAGACCGGTACGACCTCTATTCCTTCGGCGCGGGCCTGAAGCATTGCCTGAAGCTGGGCGCGGCCCTGATGCCCGAACCGGTCTCCGATGCCCATGGAATAACTTTCCAGTGTTTTTGCCTTCATTGCCGCTCTCCTGCGTGTTTGCAGATCTGTGATTGTACTATTTTTTCAAGACGGCAATGATTGTGGAGGAAAAAGAATCGTCTGGCAAGGGTTTATTTCCTGCCGAGGGAAAAATTACTCGAAGAAATCAGGATAATGAATCTCGACGTTCTCGCGATAGTCGTCGGAGGGGGGCTTGATTTTGCGGGTGAGCCAGTAGATGCGGACGGCATAGATGATGGCCGAAAAACCGGCCATAAAAAACACGGCCGCCGCCAGAAAGGCAAACAAATCCTTCAGAATAAACACCAGCAGGCCGAATCCAATCAGCAGAAGACCGACCAGCAAGGCGCCGGCAGCCATTGCCCGTCCGGTATCACGAAGCGGATCGGCAGAAAAGAAAAAGCGAATCATTTTTTTCCCCTTCCTGAAAAAAAACGGGCCCCTGTGCGGGGCCCATTTGGTTTAGTACATTCCGCCGCCGTGCGGCATTGCAGGCGTTTCCTTCTTTTCAGGAATCTCGCTGACAACTGCATCGGTCATCAGCAGGAGCGAGGCAATCGAAGCGCCGTTCTGCAGAGCCGTACGCTCGACCTTGGTCGGCACGATGACGCCGAACTTAATCATATCGCCGTATTCCTTGCGAATGGCGTCGTAGCCGAAGTTTTTGTCTTTGGACTCAAGCACTTTCTGCGCGACAATCGAGCCGTCCAGCCCCGCATTGATGGCAATCTGCTTGATGGGAGCGACCACCGCCCGACGGACGATATCGACACCGATGGACTCATCGCCGACACATTCGATTTTTGAGAGTGCATGCAGGCACTTCAGCATCGAGACGCCTCCGCCCGGCAGAATCCCTTCTTCCACCGCGGCCCGGCAGGCATGCAGGGCATCTTCTACGCGGGCCTTCTTTTCCTTCATCTCGGCCTCGGTTGCCGCGCCTACATTAATCTGGGCGACACCGCCGGCCAGTTTGGCCAGCCGTTCCTGCAATTTTTCGATATCGTACTCGCTGGTGGAGTCCTCTATTTCTTTCTTAATCTGCTCAATCCGCGCTTTGATATCCTCGGTCTTGCCGGCCCCTTCCACAATGGTGGTGGTGTCCTTGTCTATGGTGACTCGTTTGGCCTGACCAAGCTGGCTGAGCGATACATTCTCCAGTTGAATCCCTAAATCCTCGAACAGGGCCGTTGCACCGGTCAGGATGGCAATATCCTGCAGCATGGCCTTGCGGCGATCGCCGAAGCCGGGGGCCTTCACTGCACAGACCTGCAGCACACCGCGAAGTTTGTTGACCACCAGCGTAGCGAGGGCTTCGCCTTCGACATCTTCGGCAATAATCAGCAGCGGACGGCCCTGCTTGGCTACTTTTTCAAGAATCGGCACCAGTGATTTGACGGCGCTGATTTTCTTTTCATGAATCAGAATATAGGGCTTCTCGAGGACGCAGGTCCGCTCTTCGGGATTGGTGATAAAGTGCGGGCTCAGATAGCCCTTGTCAAACTGCATTCCTTCGAGCAGCTCGACGGTTGTTTCGAGCGACTGGCCTTCCTCTACGGTAATCACGCCGTCCTTGCCGACTTTTTCCATTGCTTCGGCCAGGGTCTTGCCGATTTGGGCATCATGGTTGGCCGAGCAGGTCGCCACTTGTTCAATCTGCTTGCCGGTCTCAACAGGAATGGACATTTTGCGGAGTTCTTCAATCAGGGCATCGACTGCTTTGTCAATGCCGCGTTTGACCTGCATGGGGTTGGCACCGGCCGTGATGTTTTTGAGTCCTTCTTCGAAAATGGCTTCTGCCAAAATGGTGGCTGTGGTGGTTCCATCGCCTGCCACACTGGAGGTTTTGGAAGCCGCCTCTTTGACCATTTGGGCACCGAGGTTTTCATACGGGTCTTCCAGCTCGATTTCCTTGGCGACTGTTACGCCGTCTTTGGTTACGGTCGGCGTCCCGAACGATTTTTCGAGTATTACATTGCGGCCGCACGGGCCCAGCGTAATCTTAACAGCACGAGCCAGCTTCCGAATCCCCTCTCGGATAGCCGCACGCGCTTCTGCATCATATGCTATTTTTTTGGCTGCCATAAGTTCCTTTCTCCTGTGTCTTTTGTGTTCTCCATTGCTCGCTTACGGTTCGATGATGGCCATAATATCCGACTCGTCCAGAATCAGATATTCTTTGCCGTCAATTTTGATTTCAGTGCCGGCATAGCTGTTAAAGAGTACTTCCTGCCCTTTCTTGACCGACATTTCCGCTCGCGTGCCGTCATCCAAAAGTTTGCCTTCTCCGACGGCAATCACCTTGCCTCTTCTTGGTTTTTCCTTGGCCGTATCGGGCAGCACAATACCGCCGGCTGTCTTGTTTTCTGCTTCCACTCGCTGAATAAGTACTTTGTCCGCTAAGGGCCGAATCTTCATAGCCGTCGACTCCTTTTTCTCAAAAAATTTCTTTTCTCTATTTTAACGCCACAAGGTCTCTTCCAAGAAACCCATTTACGAAGGGAGCATTTGAGCAAAAAATGTACCAAATACAAGAAAGATATTCTGAAAAATCTCCATCTCTTTTTAATAAAGTAAGTTATAAATCAATTTTCAGCGGGTTTGTTCCCTGACAAAATTACAGGCCCGACCTTTTGTTCACCGAAAAAATCCTGCCACCCTGACAGGCAAATCATATAAGGAACATACTCTATCTGAAAAGGCAAATTTATTTCTAAAAATAACATTGGGTTTTTTGATTGACTTCGAAGAATGGCATAATTAAACTCTTGCCGTTTTTTGTGTGTATATTGAAAACTTCATCGAGAGGCAGAAAAAAAATGACACCCATCACTGCAATTGTCAGGGAAAAACTGGATTCCGCAAGCCGTCGGCTGCTCGAGGAAATCCGCAATCCAGCCCTCTATGCTTTTATTGAAGAGGCGGTCAGTCTCACCGAACCGGACAAAATCCGCGTTTTCAGTGACAGTTCCAAAGACATTGCCAAGATTCGCCAGATGGCTCTCAACGGAGGCGGTGAACATCCTCTCAAAATGGAAGGTCACACCTATCACTTTGACGGTCCGAATGACCAGGGACGAGATCCCTTCAGCACCCGTTACCTTTTGCCCAAAGATATGGACCTTGGTGCGAGCTTGAACTCAATTGACCGCACCGAAGGGCTCGACGAGGTAAAGGGCTTTCTGAAGGGCTCGATGAGAGGCAAGACGATGCTCATTTGCTTCTGGTGCCTTGGCCCGCTTCATTCTGATTTTTCTATCCCTTGTGTTCAGATTACGGATTCTCCTTATGTAGCCCACAGCGAAAGCATTCTGTGCCGTCCGGGCTGTGAGCTGTTCAAAAAACTTCCTGAGGATGCTGATTTCTTCCGTTTTCTCCATTCGGAGGGTGAAACCGATGAAAACGGCTGCAGTATTCACTGGCAGAAACGGAGGGTATATATCGACTTAATCGAAAATACCGTCTATTCTGTCAATACTCAGTATGCCGGCAACACGGTGGGGATGAAAAAATTGGCTCTTCGGCTGGCGATTCAGAAAGCCAGCAGAGAGGGCTGGCTGGCCGAGCATATGTTCATTATGGGTGTCAAGGGTCCCCAGCGCCGAACCACTTACTTTGTCGGCGCATTCCCTTCGGCCTGTGGGAAAACTTCGACGGCGATGCTCCCCGGACAAACAATTATTGGCGACGATATTGCCTATTTCCGCAAACGCAAGGGCAAGATGTATTGTGCCAATGTGGAACAGGGTATCTTCGGGATTATTTGCGATGTCAATCCGGTTGATGACCCCGTGATTTATAAGGCCCTGGTCAGCCCGGGTGAAGTAATCTTTTCCAATGTTTTGGTTGCGGATGGAAAACCGTATTGGGAAGGCATGGGCTGCGAGCTTCCGGAACGAGGCATTAACTTTCAGGGGGAATGGTACAAAGGCAAAAAGGACGCCGAAGGGAAAGAAATCCCGCCTTCCCACAAAAATGCCCGCTATACAATCCGCCTCTCGTCGCTGGATAATCTGGATCCGCAGGCAGAAAACCCGGAGGGGGTCCTGGTCGGCGGGATCATTTACGGCGGACGCGACAGCAATACTCTCGTTCCCATTGAACAGGCCTTTAACTGGGTCGAAGGGATTATCACCAAAGGTGCCTCTATCGAATCAGAAACCACTGCTGCGACTATTGGTCAGGCCGGTGTCCCGAAATTTAATATTATGGCCAATCAGGATTTTGTGTCTATTCCTTTAGGCCGGTATATTCAGAATAATTTGGATTTTGCCAATGGGGTAGAGAATCCACCTCCCATTTTCTCTGTCAACTATTTCTTGCAAGATGAAAATCACCGATTTCTGACCGGCAAGCTTGACAAAATGGTCTGGCTGCTCTGGGCCGAGCGTCGAGTTCACGGTGAGGTCCAGGCCCTTAAGACCCCCACCGGCTGGATTCCCCGATATGAAGACTTAGCCCCTCTCTTCAAAGAAAAACTCAACAAAGTTTACACAAAAGAAGCGTATGAAAAGCAGTTTATGGTTCGTGTGGATAAACTCATTGAGAAATTTGACCGGGTTGAAGAAATCTACCGCCAGAAAGTGCCGGATACACCGCAGATTGTTTATGCTACTTTTAAGGACGTCCAGCAGCGTCTCCAAGAGGCCCGACGTCAGTACGGTTCGTTTATAAGTCCCTTCAAACTGACGTCATAGAATCCGGATTTGGAAAGTTCAAAGCCGCAGAGATTCTGCGGCTTTTTCATTTTATTCTGTCTGTGCAGAGCTTCCTTACGTCCTGATTCAAAAGAACCGGGCTGGATGTTTCGCTGCTGCTACCATTTAATACGAAGGCCGCGGTCTCTGGCGTCTGCCGCCCATTTTTTAATCTGGTCGAGGGCCAGCTGAAGCTCGAGTGTACTATCCACGAGATTTTCATAAAGCCGGTCATCCTTTATCAGTCGGCCGGCGGTGCCTTGTCCGGCGTTAATCTGGGCAAAAACACGTCCAAACTCAGCAAATGCCGTGTCCAAATTGTCCGCAATTCGAACGAGCTGCTCACCACTCACATCAGTAAATTGCTGAAGCGATTTTAGAGTCTCTGTTGCCTGAGCAGTGGCCTCGCTGACCGCCGCAAGGGTCTTGCGGATATTGGCCTGGTTGTCTTTATCTCCGATAATCTGGTTCGCATTCGTTGCCAGAGCCGTAATCACATCCACCAAATCTTCCAGTTTCTTTTGAACCTCCGGCGGAAAAAATTCGCTGGTCGAACCTGTTGTTCCAGAAAGGACCATCTGACTCATCAGATAAACCGAACGCGGATTGTCCGGATATTTGGGAACCAGCGGCTTTTTGGGGTCCCACGTAAACTCGATATAGCTGCTGCCCAGACCGCGGCGCATCAGTTTTACATCCACATTCCATGGAATATCCCGATATCGCTCCTCAATCAGGCATACTACTCTTATTCGATGACCGAGAGGTTTTCCATCCGGGTCTGTTACAAGAAAGGGAGGAGAGACTTTTAAAACCCGCCCAATCTGATAACCGCAGTATTGTACCGGCGTATCGCGTCCAATCCCGGGGGCACTCTCGAACTCAATAAGCACTTCATAAGAACGCAGCTTACTGACAGCTATTGGTAAATCGCCGAAAATCATCAGCATCCAGAATAAGGCACACAGCCCCGCTAACACAAACGTGCCTACAATCATATTTCGGCGACGCTGCTGAGTTGCAAAATCCGTCATTTCACAGGTCCTTTCCCCTGGTTCTTTCGTTTTTCCAAAAACACTTCACGAATATCCCGCAGGGTATATCCGGTCTCATTCATTTTTCGAATCAAACGAATCTTTTCCACCGCCTTTGCATCAAATAGACGTCTGCCGGTTGCGGTTTGTTCTGTCGGCTCCAGCAAACCCACCATCAAATAATACTGAAGGGTCTGGCGAGATACACCGGCTTTTTCGGCAGCTTGACCGATGGTGAACAGCTTATTCTCCATCATCCTTGAATGCTGAAACTCCTGAGGATAATATATATACCATATCCAAAAACGCTTTTCTGGCTTCTTCAAAGGTCAGCCGCTCAATGGAGTTTTGACCTCTTCTTTTTTTCGACATTTTTGGTTTAAAAATTAAAACATAGTCAAAATCCGCGGGAATCTCATACTGGCTCAGGCGAAAAACCTCTCTCCCCAATCGCTTCAGGCGGTTTCTGTCGTGTGCCTTGCCGCACTGACGACTAACCGATACGCCAAAACGCGGTCTTTTTGCTTCATTGGGGGCCATATAAAGCTCCATGATTCCGCGGCGGGCACATAAATGCCTGCCTATTACCCGGCGGAAATCCGCCTGGCTGCGAAGACGCTGCGGTTTTCGAAATAAAAAACGTGCCAAAACCACTTCTTCCGCATCAAGATATTATTGATATTACCGTTTTTCGGCTGGGAAAAAAAGCCATTTGTTCTGAGGCTGCTGACGTCTCTAATAATCCAGCGGATTCAAAATCTTGCCGTATATTGATAAAATATTGATAAAAATCCTCTTATCACCAAAAAGGCCAGCACCCCCAGCAGAATCAAATAAGCTGCTACAGGAAAGCCGCGAGCGAAGGCCTTCATTGTGTTTTCTGCCCGTTCTGCATAAAGATTGCCCAGCCGATAAGCACATTGGTCCAACTCTCCGCTTTCTTCTCCTACCAGCCAAATCTCCCGAAACTCCGGATCTACTGCAGGGGCAAAGCCGGCACTCATCGTTTCCCCCTTTTTGACATTCAAATAGGCCCCTTTGAGCCGCTGCTGGACAACCCAATTTCCGCAGTTTCGGGTAGCTTGTTCGGCGGCCTGGACGATTGGTACGCCGGCTCGATACAGCATTGCAAAAGTCCGGGCGTATCGGCTTAGAGACAGATTGATTACCGCCTTACCCAGCAGGGGAATTGAACACACAAAGGCATCCAGCATTTTTCTGAAAAGTCCCTGGGAAGGGGTCAGATGCACAAGGGTTCCAATCACAATGGCCGGCACATAGAAAAAAGCCAGAATCCCCGCCGCAGAGTAGAAAAAGTCAGAGATGCTGCCCTCATTCATTAGCAAAGCTCTCACCAGCAGCGGAAGCGGAATCACAATGGCCGCTGCGTGAAGGATAACAATGGGCAGAATCATTCCGGACCAGAATGTTTTTTTCAGTTGCTGAAGGAATTGCCGCCACTGGGCCAGCTGAGCAAAGATTTCGGCTAGTTGTCCTGTCTGTTCACCGGTGCGAACCAGTTCGACCTCGAGCGGCTCAAAAAAACGTTTTTGTTGAGCCATACTGTCCGCCAGCGAGCGGCCCTGTCGCAGGTCCTGTTCGATGGATTGGACCATCCGCCTCCAGGGGCCGTGAAGCGTTCGTGCTGCTGTCGGCAAGGCCCGCAAAATCGGCACACCGGCCTCCAGCAGGGTGGACAAACTCTCATAGAAATGAATTTTCGGATCTGCCACAGGACTTCCTTTTTAAGCCGGGGTTTTTCTCTGGCGGAATCGACTACGGCTCCAGGGAACCGGCGGCATAAGACAGATTCTGAATGGTCAACATCACTCCGCTGCAGTTCTGAAGCGGGCCGGTTATCCCTTCAATCCGACGAATGATTTCATTTTCCAAACGCTGCTCGACAGCGGCCGCAATCACTCGACACACCGAGCTGCTCTCATTGCCGGCAAACTGCGCATACAGCGGAATCTTGGAGAGATATTGTCGGCTGTTCTCGCCGGTAAGCACTGCCAGCGAAGCTGCTTCCATTCCCGAAAGAGCGCTGAGAATCTGCTCAAAAATACGTTCATCCTGTACAAACACCTGCAGCAGACTTTTTGGGCTGGATACTTCCAGGGGAATCTCGGCTCCTGTGTATCGAATGAGCATCTGACGAAGCATCTTAGCATCTTTGGCGGCGACCATCTTTTCAACCCATTTGGGGTTCTGAATTGCCCGTGAAATAGACGAGAGAAGACGAATATGCGCATTGGCGTGGTTCTCCGGAGCAATGATAAAGACAATCAGCCGGACCTTCTGCCGATCTGCCGCTTCGAAATCCACTCCATCCGGAACGGTCACTGCTCCAATCACAAAATCCGAGATTGATTTCAGACGACAGTGCGGGATGGCTACCTGCCCGCCGAAAGCTGTTGTGCCCAGTGTCTCTCGTTCCTGAAGCGCCTCCAGAATATCTTCTTCCGAGACGTGCCGGCAAATCGGGTTTTTCTTGGCCAGAGAAGCAATTTCGCACAACGCAATGGCCTTATCTTCAAAAACCATGCCGGTCTGAATACATTCCGGTTTCAGCAGCTCTGCCAGTTTCATTTCTGTTCCCTGCTGTTGACTAAGAGTTTACTAAAACTGGTTCGGCTCATTGGTTGTTACCGGTGCGATAGTCGGCTCTTCAAATCCCCGCGCTATAGCCGCTTTGACGGCGTCCTTTTCGGCCTGCAGCAGGCCGCGCAGTTTTTCATCGGCGTTGGCCTCAAACTGCTCGATTAGTGTCAGGGCCTGACGGGCGGCCTGCTCCCGCTCTTGCGGTGTTCCCTGGGCCTGCTTCCAGGCCGTCAGCTGCGGTCGAATTGACTCAAAAAACAACTCGCTGTCATAGGGCATCTGCGGCAGATACTGGAGCCCTTTTTCGAGAATCCGCATTGTTTCCGACTGTGCCAGGAGCGGGCCGAGCTCGGCTGCTTTCTGCATTTGTTCTTTTAGAGCCGCCTCCGTCGTTTCCGCCAGTTCATATCGATCCAGTGAATCAGCCAGTTTCATCTTGGAATGAAGATTAAGCAGACGGCTGGCCGTTACATTCGCAGCAAACTGTTTTCCGGCTTCACCTCCCAGTGTTCGCTCTTCGGCCAAAGCCCGCCCAAAGGCTTCATCGGCCTGGTCGAAAGCAGCCATTGCTTTGCTGAGCCATTCGTCTTCTGCCACAGTGAGGACGGCTTCGCGCAAAATCTCTGCGGCATCGGCATCCTCGCCGGCTGCCTGAATCAGCTGCTCGATCGACATACTCATCGATAGTTCAAACTGAAGACGGCTGCCGGCCAGCCGACCAGCCAAAGACTGAAGCTGTCCTTTTCTGTAGAGCACAGCCGGGAGGGTGTTTGGTGAGCGGACCTGCTCATAGGTTTCGAGCACCTTCTCCAGAGTCGCCGAGACCTGCTCATGCTGCTGCTGATAAGACTGGATATGCCCCCGAAGCGCAGAAACCATCTGACGAAGTGTCGCCATTTCCTGCTGAATCTGTTCGGCCAGCTGCTGGTGAGCAACCCGCAACTGAGCCAGCTGGGCGGACTGCCGCAGCGCTTCCAGTTTGTTTTGGATATCTTCGACCGCCTGGGCCAATCGCTGCACCCTCGGTTCGAGCAGGGCAATCTGCCGCTCCAACATGGCAACCTGCGTGACGGCTTCCTGTTTGTCTGAGTAAAAGCCCTTTTTCTGGAGAAGAATCTCGTAGCCGGTCTTCTCTAACTCCGCCCGCTTGTCTGGTCCGGCTGTTTTGGCTTTCTGAAAATAGTCCTCCGCCTGCGCCTGCAGCAAAGAGAGCTGCTCATCGGCTGCGGCTGCCTTGGCTGCCCATTCGTCTCGGCTTGCCTTCAAAGCCGCCAGTTCCTCCTGGGCCGTTGTCAGCTCGCTTCGAAGTCCATGACCAAACGAGCCGCCGCCCTCTAAGGATTGCTGAAGCTCCTCCATTTCCTTTTCGTTGGATTCAATCAGCTGGGCAACCCTTTGCTGTTCTGCCCTCAGTTTCTCAATCCGATAAATCTGCTCGGTTATCTGCAGGAGAGAGTTCAGCGCCGGCTGTTTGGCCGCCTCCAGCTGGGCTGCCTGCCGCTGCAGATTGTCCACCTCCAGAGCACCCAGTGTCAGATACGCCGGCTCGCGCACCGTCGGAGTTCCGCTCGTAGAGAGGGCCTGCTCCAGCTGCGTACGGGCTCCTTCCAAATCGCCCTTATAAGTGAGCATGGCTGCCGCTTCGGAAGTTTTTTGATAAATCTTCTTCTGAGTCTGATGAGCCGGGTCATCGGAACAGCCCAAAATCACCCAAACCGCCGCTGTCAGTGTTGCTGCCCGAGCCAATTTGACATACTCTTTCACCGTATATCTCCTGAAAAAGCAGAGTAGTTCCCCAACCACCCCATCCTAACGGCCTGCTTTCGCAGGTGTCAAGTTTATTTGGAGTATTTTCATTCCTGTGCCGACGAGGGCCCCTCTTTCTCGTCTTGCTGCAGTGCCGCCAGTTTCTTCTCGAAGGCCTGCCGATGCTGTAATTCCTGCCCTGCCAATACGCGAAAGAGCTGCTCGAGTTCCTCCTGCTGGACCAAATCTGCCAGAATTGTGTATAAATGCTCCGCGGAGCGTTCTTTGCGGATTGCAAGAACAATCGCCTCCTTCAATGTCACATCGGCCGGCACAGGCATGGCATCCAGATAGCCACTTTCGGCTAGGTCTCGCAGATCCGGCTCACGCAAGGCATAGGCATAACCCTTCAAAGCGATCAGGCGGTTTTCGTGCTCCTTTTCCTCGCTTGCCAGTTGTCGATAAAAACCCCCGACGGCTGGGTCCTGAACCTCACCAGCCAGCTTGGTATAAAACTGCTGGGCTGCCTTTTCCTGCAGGATTGCAAAATCCAGCACCTCGTCAAAACTGCGGCATTTTATCATTGTTTGGACCTCCGCCGAGTCAGCAACCACTGTTTTTCCCGTGCATAGGCCTTCGACGGCCCTTTTTATACCATATTCAGCCGCCCTGCCGCAAGATATCTTCCTTCCTTTTGTTGAGGGGCTTGCTTTCAGGTTAAAAAACAATTTCTAAATATCCGGGCTGCTGGTACAATAAGTTGTGCAGGTTTTATAAAAACCCCTGAAAAATCGAATATTGAAAGAACCTCGGCAATGAGAACCTTCCAGTTTATGTTTCTTGCAGGAAATGTATTCCTTTGGAGTTTTTCACTTTCGGCCCAGACAGAATCGCCGATTCAGGAAGCTACCTATGAGAAATCGGTCATTCAGTTAACGGTTGTTCAGCAGGAATACGATTATGTAAACCCATGGAAGAAGACTCAGATGAGCCGCGGCAGCGGTTCCGGGTTTGTCATTGCCGGCAATCGAATCCTCACCAATGCTCATAACGTGAGTAATTACAGATACATAGAAGTTAAAAAGCAGAATATTGCCAAGCGGTATCCTGCAAAAGTTGACTTTGTCGGCCACGACTGCGATCTGGCGATTGTATCCGTTTATGATCCTGCTTTTTATAACGACATGGCACCTCTTGAATTTGGTCCCCTGCCGAAGGTCAATTCCACCGTTCAAACCTGCGGTTTTCCTCTCGGAGGACAGACAGTTTCAGTGACAAAAGGAGTTGTATCTCGAATTGAAGTAGGCATTTACAGTCATACTCAGGCGGATACCCATCTTCTTGTTCAAACGGATGCAGCCATTAATCCGGGCAACTCCGGCGGGCCGGTCATTCAGGACGGCAAAGTCGTCGGGGCAGCATTTCAGGGAATTCAAATGGCTGATAATATTGGATTTATGATTCCGACGCCTGTGATTGAGCATTTTCTTAAGGACATTGAAGATGGAGTATATCACGGTTTTGGCTCCTTGGGGATTCTGACCTTTGAAGGTCTTCATAATTCCGCACTCAGACAATACTTAAAGGTTCCGGAAGACCGGCAAGGCGTGGTCATGCTCGATTTGGTCCTGAACAGCACTGGGGCGTCGGTTTTTCAGAGAAATGATGTTCTGACGAAAATCGGCGATTTTGATATTGATAATGATGGAATGATCCGAATTTACGGTCTGATGCTTGATATGTCCGAAGCGATTGAGCAAAAGCAGCTCGGTGAAACAATTGAAGTCGTTTTTTACCGAGATGGCGTCTGCAATCAGGCGTCCATCAAGATTGACCACAATGAACCGGTTCTGACTTTTCGTCGGCTATTTGATATTCAGCCCCGCTATCGATGTTTTGCTGGACTGACGTTTGTCACCTTGAACCGCAACTTTCTTGAGTCTTGGGGGCGAAACTGGATTACAGACATCCCCTTCTATCTTCGATACTTGTTTTATGACGTCCAGAATTTGAATACAAATCCGGCAAGAAAAGAGTATGTAGTGTTGTCGGATATTTTACCGGATGAATTGACGACCTATGTGGGCGGTTTTGTCCATCAACCTGTGGAGAGCGTTAACGGTCTTCCTATTTTATCCTTGGATGACTTGGATTCTGCTTTTGCGAAGGATGTGGACGGATTTTGGGTAATCCGGTTTTTGGGAAACCCTACGCCGATGATTATTGATGCGGTCAAAGCGAGACAGAAGCATCTGGAAATACTCGAAAAATACGATGTTCCCATCACCCCCCTGCCGGAGCAGTCTTTATGAAAAAACCTGCTTTAGTGATTATTGGCCTGTTTTTTATCGGACTATGCGGTTCTTGCCGACATGCGGAAGAAACTTTTCCAAATACTCACCGTGTGTCGGGAAGTTTCGAGGATTCTTTGGTTTCCATACAGATATCGAGCAGCTGGTTTGACGGTTTGCAGCCGTGGAAACGTTCTCCTTCCCAAACAAATTTCTGTTGCGGCACCGCTGTCGGCCCTGATGAAATTGTCACCATTGCCGAGCCGTTTGCCTATGCCTCCTTTGTCCAGGTCAAAACTCACCGTTCGGCAGAATATATTCCAGCCAGGATAAAGGCGATCGATTATGACCTTAATCTTTGCCTTCTTCAAATCGATAGGCAGCAGCTTGCGGCCCCCCTGCTTGCTGTTCCTTTTTCAAAGGACTTCGGGAAGGGACTGGAGCTGAACGGCCGCTGGCTGTCTTCGGATGCTTTGGTCAAAACGTCGCGAGGTTTCTTGGACAGGGCGGTTGTACGCAGGTGCCCTACTTCTTATCAGAAAATCTTAACTTTTGTATTGACAAGCACTTCCAGACAAACCTCCCGAGGAGAACTTTACACGGATTCCAAAGGGAGTGCTCTCGGTATTGCTTTTGACGGCTCCGAGACAGAGGCGGTTTTGCTGCCGGGTGAGACAATTAACCTGTTTTTGACCGAAGCACGGCAAGATACAGAATATAAAGGATATGGTACACCTGGATACGAGACCTATGAGATGGTTGATCCTGCTGTTCGCAAGTTCCTTAAAATGCCTGAAGATAGAAAAGACGGTTGCTTTGTCTCCGTGGTTTACACGAAGGGGACTGGAAGCGAAGTTTTGAAGCCCCAGGATGTGATTTTTGAAATCGACGGCAATCCGATTGATGCCTTCGGCCGCTGCAAGCACCCTGTCTATGAAGATATTTCTTATGAATATCTTATCCAGAGACATCGAGTGGGAGAGCCGATCACATTTACGGTTTTCAGGGAGGGCAAAGAACTCACACTTCAATCGACGGCATCCCGATTCGATTCGGCGGATATGCTGGTGCCCTATCAGGAATACGGCAAACAGCCGAAATATTTCATAACCGGCGGTTATATTTTTCAGAAACTTACGCTTGATTACCTGCGTCTTTGGGGCGAGAACTGGCAGGGAAAGGTGCCCCCTCATCTTTTGAATTACTATCGAAATCTGTCAATGAATCCGCCGGAAGGGCGAAAAGAGGTTGTTATCTTGAGTTTTGTTTTGCCGGCTGAAATCAATCTTGGCTATCAAAACATGGGCAGGATCGTTGTAAAGACGTTTAACGGCGTTGAAATCAAGCAGATGTCCGATATCCTTACTGCCCTGAATGCCGCTCCTGAATCCCCCTTCCATGTTGTCGAGTTTGAGATGAATTACCCGACCGTGGTTATCCCAAAGGAAAATCTTGAACAGACAGACCAGATGATTTTTCAGCTTTACGGCATTCCAAAATCCTCCAATATCAATTAGCAATTAGCAGCAGGGTTTTCTGCAGAATGTTTCACGTGAAACAGGAGTGAGGTGGTTTGTAAGTTTTGTTTCACGTGAAACATTTTTTTCTGGATTTTTTATCGATTTCTTTTTAGAACTGCCGACACCATTTGTATGGGTTAAGATACTATTTTTATGGAGGAATATTTATGAGTAGCGGGAAAGCAAAAAAACCGCATTTGGGTAGGGGGCTGGAAGCACTTTTGGGTCCGATAACAGTAGGCCCCAGTGAACAAGAGCAGGTACCAGTCGTCCGAGATGAACATAAGTATCCTCGGGACAAGGAGTTAGAGAAATCGAAATCAGAATTGCCCCTGTCTTCGATTCGTCCGAATCCGTATCAGCCCCGTCAATTTTGGGATGAAAATGAGCTGAAAGAACTGGCGGAGTCGATCCGGCAGAATGGAGTGATTCAGCCGATTCTGGTGCGTCCGGCGGGAGACGGACAATATGAAATCATTGCCGGGGAAAGACGTTTCAGGGCGGCCCAGATAGCTGGGCTGTCGGCAATACCGGTTCTGATACGTCAGGCAACGGAGGAGCAGATGCTGGAGTTGGCGCTGGTGGAAAATATTCACCGGGCCGATTTGAATCCGATTGAACGGGCTCAGGCCTACCAGAAGTACATCCAGAGTTTTTCGCTTACCCAGACAGAGGCCGCGCAGCGTCTGGGCGAAGACCGCTCGGTCATTTCCAATTACCTTCGTTTGCTGGATTTGCCGGCGGATGTGCAGGAGATGCTGAAGGCCGGCCAGCTGAGTATGGGCCATGCCCGGGCTATTCTGGCTTTGCAGGAGGAAGAAGTCCGACGAAAGTTGGCCAACCGGGCGATGGCAGGGCGGCTGAGTGTGCGGGAGGTCGAGCAGATCGTGCGCCGGCTTCTGCAGCGAGACCAGCAAACCAGCCGACAGAAAAAAGAAAAGGCCGCTTACATTCTTGATCTGGAAAAGCGCCTGGAAACAATTTTAGGTACGAAAGTGCGAATTGAACCCGGCCGAAGAGGCAGCCGGGGACGGATTATCATAGAATACTATTCGCTGGATGAGTTCGAGCGGCTGGCTCAGAGTATGGGGATGTCCAGCACAGATGTTCTGTAGATGCAGTTTTAATTGAAGATTGTATTCACAATCACAAATAGAAAATCTTTTTCCCTCCGTGCTGAAGCGGGGAAGCAAGCGCAAACAAATTGCTTTGTATTAACTCTGGTTGTCAGGTGCTGTGCAGTGCCTCGGTGAGGGGCTGGTGCCACCACTGGGGGGCACGCAGGTAGTGCTTCATCCAGATAGCGGCATTGACGCCGTCGGCAACAGCCGTGACCAGCTGCATGGCCGCACCAATTCGGCAGTCGCCGGCCGCAAACACCCCCGGCACAGCGGTTCGCAAATAGGCCGGCTCGCAGCGGATAAAGCCCGCCTCGGTTAAATCTGCAAAACCTTTCAGAAAGGCCGTATTGGGAACCATTCCGACGAAGATAAACACACCGTCGCAAGGCAATTCTTCTATCTGTCCGGTTTGGACGTTTTTGAGGAGAACTTTTTCTACTTTGCTGCTGCCTTTGATTTCAGTGAGGATGGTGTTGAGTTTGAGACGGATGTTTGAATCTTTCTGCGCGGCTTTCTGCATCAATTCTTCGACAAGAATTTTGGAGGCCCGAAACTCGCTGCGGCGGTGTACCAGATAAACGGTGCGGACATATTTGGACAGATGGAGGGTCTCTTCGACGGCGGTATTTCCGCCGCCGACGGCAACGACAACTTTGTCCTTAAAGAAGGGGGCGTCACATGTGCCGCAATAACTTACGCCGGAGCCGGCCTGACGAAATTCTTCTTCGCCGGGGACGCCGAGTTTGCGATAGGAGCTGCCGGGGGCCAGGATAACCACCCTGGACAGGTATGTGTCCCTGTCGGTGCGGACTTCGATGAGGCCGTCCGGGCGGCGCTGGAGATGGAGGGCTTCCTGGCTGCTTTTGATTTCGGCGCCGAAGGACTGGATCTGCTCTACCATCTTCAGAACCAGGTCCGGCCCGGAGATGTTAACATAGCCCGGGTAGTTTTCGATCCGGTCGGTAGTGAGGATTTGTCCGCCCGGGTAAAACTTTTCGAGGATGATGGTCTTGAAGCGGTCACGAGCGGCATAGAGTGCAGCGCCCAATCCGGCCGGACCGGCTCCGATGATGAGGCAGTCTGCTGAATAGTCCGTCATATTCGTTTATCCTTTGGAGTCTGATTCTGTTTTTTGTCCGGCGGCAGGGAACATCGGGGTGGCCGGACTTTGGACAATCTGGTCTGGTTTTGAGAAGGGGGGATTTAGAAAGCGGTTGAGGTCGACTTTGTCGGCGGTTTTCCAAAGTCGGCGGCTTTGTCCGGGAAGCATTTCTAAGCGGCCCACCAGAACCTGTCGGGCATCGAAATAATATTCTTCGTAATTATCTGGGTGGTGGAGAAAATCGACTTTGACGACATATTGAGTCTGGTCGATGGGTTCAGCGGCCTGTTCCGCCGTCTTTTTGGAAATCAGGGTGGGGACAACCTGGCCGGCAGGGGCGATGATGTCAATGACGGCTTCGGACTGCGGACAGTCGAGCATCGCACGAGCCAGCAGAGGCATTAAAATCTCCGGCACGGTTTCTTTGAGAGGCCAGCAAATATCCCTTCGCTGATAGGAATCCTCGACTTGGACTGAGCCGTCAGGCAGACGTTTCAGAAGGGTCTGAGTGGGACGGCGGCGAACCTGCCGGATGGTCGTCCAGACAAACTCCGTCAGAGCAGCAGATGCTTCGAAACGGCTTTTGATTCTGGGCAATTCGATTTGCCGGTAGATTTGCTCTTGTTCAATGGCTGTGTCCAGTGTGCCGGCAGAATTGGAGATTGCGGTTCTGGAATATCCTAAGGGGGTTCCTGCGGTGGAGTGGAGCAGGAAAATATCGGGCTGGCCTTGCAGTTTTTGGAGCCATTGGGGATAAAGCCGTTCGGATATGTCTCCAAAGAGTCGGTCAGAGACTTCTCGGCGAGGGTCAGGGTGAAACTCCACACGGGCGGCGAGTCGTTCAAAAAGCTCGGACAGATAAAGCGGATCCGAATAACCCTTTATCTGGAACAGCAGGGCACGGCCTTGCCGGGGGACAGCCGCCGCCAGAAGCATTTGTTCTTCGTCGGCATGAGGAAATAAAAAAAGCCAATAGAAAGAAAGCTGGCCTTCAAATTTTTCTATACTACTGACCGTGCCGCTGAAGCGGACGGCATATTGTTTGAGCAGTTCTTCGGCGGAAAGGGGTTTTTCGGCCAGCCGATATTGCCAGCGGACCTCGGCAAGCGGTGCTCTCTCGGGTGAAAAGATGGCGATGAGGGCAAAACTGTTGTCCTGTTCGTAGGTCCATTCTGTGAGAGTTTTCCAGCCCGGACCAAACGGAAGAACCACTGAGAGACCTTCGCCGGCCAGCGGAATAGGAGCAGACAGATGAACGGCCGAGCGGACTTTGACCAGCAGCATTGCCAGGCCCAGTCCGCAGGCAAACAGAAGCAGCAGAAATGCTGCTGCCAGCGATGTCCTTTCGAAGGTTTTTGGTTTCATAGGAGGGTATCTTATCGGGATAAGAAAGGGTTTGCAAATGCCGAATTGAGAAGGCGTTTGAAAACTTTTTCGAGGGCAGTTCAGACAGATTATCAGACGTCAAAATCAACAAATTGCCTTTTCGAAACGATTTTTGTGTTATTTGACGAATTTGGATTTTAAGGAGGCATCTTTTTTGACCGAAAATAGTGATATGATATTGAGCAAGATTCGAAAGCGAGTTTCCAGCCAGGACAGGGGGATTGATATGTTCACTGACACGATGGCGTATCAAGTGGAATATCTGGAGGGAGATGGTCTTGTTAACTTGATTTCTTTGGCGGCCTTTCAGCGGAAAACAGGGGTGATGACTTTCCTGGCCTCGGGCAGATGGCAAGCTGTTCGGGTGGTCCTTCTGAAATGCAATGAACAGACAATTGTTCTTGAAGCTCTTTCGAATGGTCAAACTGCATCGCAAAACATTAGAATAAACCAACCGGTTGGTCTGACTTTTCGGATGGATTTTTCAAAGTACATTTGTGAAAGCACGGTGTCAGGGATTGATTCGTCGATTCTGGGGGGACAAAATGGAAAAGTTTTAATTGAACTTCCGAAAAGGATTCAGAAAGTACCTCGGCGGGCTTATCAAAGACAGCCGGTTCCGAAGGATATGAATGTAAGGGTGCTGTTCTGGCATCGGGGATTTCTGGAGAAGGCTGGTTCGATGCCGGTGGATTGCTACTGGCAGGGTCAGCTTCAAAATATTTCAGCAGGGGGGATGCGGGTGGCTGTAGGGTTGGAAAAGAGGGATTGTTTTTTCATTGGGCAACTTTTCGGGATTCAGTTTACACCGATTTGTTATGAGAAACCGATTTTAGTGGAAGGTCAGCTTCGCCATATCCGGCAAGACCGAGAAAATTATACCCTTTCTTTAGGTATTGAATTTCTTGGTTTGGAAATCAGTTTAGAAGGTCGGGCGATTCTGGAGCGGCTTTTGGAGACGGTGGAGGAATACCGTCGTCTGGGGTCAGACGGGGATACAATCGATTCACCGGCGGATATGAGCGGATCCTTTTGACCTTTTTTGGGGGCAGTTTCTTAAGGCCTGTAATCTCGCTGGGCGGGGTGCTCGGCCAAAAACTCCGTCAGCAGTTTGATGCAGGCATCCAAATCTTTCAGGGAAATCACTTCTACCGGCGTATGCATGTAGCGATTGGGGATGCTGATTAAAGCAGCTGCCACACCGCCGCGGCAAAGTTGGATGGCGTTGGCGTCGGTACCTGTTCCGCGCGGCTCGGCGGTTATCTGCGTGGGGATTTTGTGGGTTTTGGCGGTTTTGAAGAGGTCTTTTTCGAGAACCGGATTGATATTGGGGCCTCGATGGAGGATGGGGCCTTTGCCGAGGGCGACCTGGCCGGTTTTTTTGGGGTCTGTGTCGGGATGGTCGCTGGCAAAGCCGACATCTACAGCGATGCCGGCGTGGGGATGGACCTTGTAGGCGGAGGTGATGGCTCCCCGCAGGCCGATTTCCTCCTGAACGGTGGCAACGCCGATGACGGAGATTTTCAGTTTCCGGCGGGAGATGGCCCGGAGCACTTCTGCCACGACAAACGCACCGGCCTTATCGTCTGTGGCTCGGGAGACGATTTTGTCGCCATTGAGTCGGCGGTAGGGTACATCGATGACCATCGGGTCGCCGATGGCCACGCGTTTGAGGGCTTCTTTTTTGCTGCCGGCACCGATATCTACCCAGATGTTTTCCATTTCGACGGCCTTTTTGCGTTCGTCGGGGGTCATCTGGTGGATGGCTTTGCGTCCGATCACGCCGAGGATAGGGCCGTTGGCGGTGCGGATTTGTACTCGCTGGCCAATCAGCAAAGCAGGGTCCATTCCGCCAATTTGGGCAGTATAAAGATATCCTTTGTCGTCGATATGGGTGACAATCAGGCCGATTTCGTCGATATGGCCGGTGAGCATGAACTTGAATTCCGCATCGGGGTTCAGAACGGCGATGCTGTTGCCGTGGACATCGGGGAGCAGCTGCTCGACATAGGGTTTAACATATTCGCGCCACACCTGGGCGGCGGGCTGTTCATACCCCGAAGGACTGGGGGTTTCGAGCAATTCCTGTAAAAAGCGTTCGGAAGTTTTATTCATGCTGTTCCTTTCTGTCTGCTGCCTGGGGCAGAAGTTCTGATTGTCTATCCACAATTGGTTAAGATTGTACCGCAACGAATTGATTGAATCCAGAATCTTCTGGAGTCGTTTTGTGTCGGCGGGTATAAAAAGGGTATGAATAAAGAAAGATTTCAAAATAAAACGGCCATCATCACCGGCGGAGGACGAGGAATCGGCCTTTGCATCGCCAAGACTTTTCTGGAGGCGGGTGCTCGGGTGGTGCTGGCAGAGGCGGATCCGGGGCTGAAGTCGAAAGCGCTTGGGTTTCTGAACTCCTCGGCGGCGGTTTTTTTCCAAACGGATGTCTCCGACGAGTCGTCGGTTCAGACGATGGTGCGGCAGACAGCGGAGCAGTTTGGACGGATCGACTTTTTGGTGTGCAATGCCGGGATTGCCAAAAACGTGCCGGTGTCGGAACTGAAGTACGAGGATTGGCGGCGGGTGCTTGATGTGAATTTGTCTGGGGCGTTTCTGTGTGCCAAGCATTGTGCGCCGCTGCTGGGGCAGTCGCGCGGAGCCATTGTGAATATTGCTTCCACGCGGGCGATGATGAGTGAGCCGAATACGGAGGCGTATTCAGCAACCAAAGGGGGCTTGACGGCCCTGACGCATGCACTGGCAATCAGTCTGGGGCCGGCCGTGCGGGTCAACTGCATCAGTCCCGGCTGGATTGATACAACGGCTTATCTGCACGGGGCCCCTGCGCCGTGGACGATTCGTCCTCAAGACCATGCGCAGCATCCGGCCGGTCGGGTTGGCAGGCCGGAGGATGTGGCGGAGATGGTTTTGTATTTGTGCAGCCCTGCAGCGGAGTTTATTACCGGCCAAAACATTGTGATCGACGGCGGGATGACCCGAAAAATGATTTATCTTGAATGAAATGCAATCCGCCGCGGAGACCAGGAAACAGTCCGGATGTTTGAGGATGATTTGATACAGGGTGTGGTATGGTATGCAGTTTTGCTGGTTTCGCTGGTTTTCCACGAAGCGGCGCATGCATTTACGGCCTGGCGGCTGGGCGATCGGACAGCTTTGGAGGGAGGGCAGGTGTCTTTGAATCCTTTGCCGCATATTCTGCGTGAGCCGCTGGGGATGATTGTTTTGCCGTGGCTGTCGTATTCGGCGTGGGGCTGGATGATCGGCTGGGCGAGTACGCCGTATGATGTTCGCTGGGCGAGGACGTATCCGAAGCGTGCTGCATTGATGTTTCTTTCCGGGCCGGCGGCCAATCTGCTGCTGGCTCTGGCGGCTGCCGGTTGTATTCGACTGGGGACAGCAGCGGAGTTGTTTTATCCGCCGGAAGTGGTTAACTATGCTCAGGTGACCAGCGGCTGTTCGGATGGGCTGCCGTATGGGCTGTCGGTTTTGGTGAGCATTTTGTTCAGTTTGAATCTGGCAATGTTTTTGTTCAATATGATGCCGGTGCCGCCGCTGGACGGGCGGGCGTGGCTGGAACTGCTGCTGCCGGCGACGTGGCGAAGGTATTACCAGGTGCTGATGAGTTTTTTGCCTGTTCGCCTGACGGCTTTTTTGCTGGCGTGGTTTTTGCTGGGCTGGATTTTGAGGCCGGCTTTTGTTGGTTTGCTGAACTTGATTTATTGGGGATATCCTGCGTTTTATGGATGAAGGAGAAACTGATGAAAACACGAAGATTAGGACAGACGGATTTGGATCTGACAGTTATTGGGCTGGGGACATGGGCCATCGGCGGACCGTGGCAGTACGGGTGGGGGCCGCAGGAAGATCGAGATTCTCTGGAGGCGATTGGCGAGGCCCTTGAGTGTGGGATTAACTGGATTGACACGGCCCCGATTTACGGCTGCGGTCATTCAGAAGAAGTGGTGGGCCGTGCGCTGCGGCAGTTTCGGCCTCGGCCTCTGGTGGCAACCAAGTGCGGTCTGCTGTGGAATTCACAGCGGGAGAAAATCAGCTGTCTGGATGCCCGCAGCATCACAGCGGAGTGCGAGGCCAGTCTGAAGCGGCTGGGGGTAGAGGTAATCGACCTTTACCAGATGCATTGGCCCCAGCCGGAGGAGCAGATTGAGGAGGGTTGGGAGGCGATGGTTCGCCTGATTGAGCAGGGCAAGGTGCGGTATGCAGGGGTGTGCAATTTTACGGTGCCGCAGCTGGAGCGGATTGAGAGAATTGCTCCGCCGGCATCGCTGCAGCCGCCTTACAGTATGCTGCAGCGGGATATTGAAGCAGAGCTGCTGCCGTACTGCGGCCGGAAGAAAATCGGAGTAGTGGTTTACAGTCCTCTTCAGAAAGGACTGCTGACAGGCAAGTTTACAGAAAAATACCTGAAAACCTTGCCGCCGGATGACCATCGGGTTCAGACCGACCCCAATTTCCGCCAGCCGCTGTTTGGCCGCAATCTGCGAATCATCGAGCGGCTGAGAGCCGTTGCAGCCCAGGCGAGGATAACAGTCGGCCAGTTGGCGGTTGCCTGGGTGCTGCGGAAGCCGGAGGTTACCTCGGCGATTGTGGGGGCGCGCCGCAAGGGGCAAATCCGCGAGATTGTGCCGGCTGCTGAAGCAGAATTGTCCGAATCACTTTGGGAAGAAGTGGAGAAAATCCTGAATTCCTGAAGGACAGCGGTTTGCCGGTGATGGAGAGATTTTAGAGAAAGGTATTCAAAATGCCGAAAGAAACATCAATCTATACAAGTCCGTTAGTGGAGCGGAATGCTTCGCGAGAGATGGCGGAGTTATTCGGGGCGGATACGAAGTTTCGGACATGGCGGCGGCTGTGGCTGGAGCTGGGCCGGGCGCAGAAGAAGTTGGGACTGAAGATTACCGATGCTCAGCTTCGGCAGATGGCTCAGCATCTGGATGACATTGATTACGAACAGGCCTCTGCGTTTGAGCAGAAGTTTCGCCACGATGTAATGGCGCATATCCACACCTTCGGTCAGGCCGCTCCGAAGGCCGCCGGCATCATTCATCTGGGGGCGACCAGCTGCGATATTACGGATAATGCAGACCTGATTATTTTCCGCAAGGGGATGGAGATTACGTCGGGCAAACTGGCCTGTCTGATTGATCGGCTGGGGCGCTTTGCCCGACGGTATCGGGCCCTGCCGACGCTGGGTTTTACCCATTTTCAGCCGGCACAGCTGACCACGGTCGGCAAGCGGGCGACGCTGTGGGCGTATGATTTTGCAATGGATTTGGCAGAACTGGAGCGGCGGATTGAGACGCTTCCGTTTCGCGGCATCAAGGGTACGACGGGCACGCAGGCCTCGTTTCTGTCGCTGTTTGACGGAAACCGCTCCAAAGTCCAGCGGCTGGAAAAAATGGTTGCACAGGCATTTGGTTTTTCGCAGGTGTGTCGGGTGACCGGCCAGACCTATCCAAGAAAACTCGACAAGATGATTGTGGATGTGCTGGCGTCGATTGCACAATCGGCGCATAAGATGTGCAATGATATTCGGCTGCTGGCCAATCTGAAGGAGATTGAGGAGCCGTTTGAGACCTCACAGGTCGGCTCTTCGGCTATGGCCTACAAGCGTAACCCGATGCGGTGCGAGCGGGCGACAGGGCTGGCGCGGCTGGTGCTTTCGCTGGCGACCAGTCCGGCGATGACCGCATCGGTCCAATGGCTGGAGCGGACGCTGGATGATTCATCCAATCGGCGGGCGGTGATGCCGGAGGCATTCCTGGCGACTGACGGCATTCTTGAGATTCTGATTAATACGGCTTCGGGACTGGTGGTATATCCGAAGGTGATAGCTGCCCATGTGGCCGCGGAACTGCCGTTTATGGCGACAGAGAACATCCTGATGGCCGGCGTAAAAGCAGGCGGAAGCCGGCAGGAACTGCACGAGCGGATTCGGGTGCATTCGCAGGCCGCTGCCGCACAGGTCAAAGAGCACGGGCGGAAAAACGACCTGCTCGAGCGGCTGCAGGCAGACCCGGCCTTTGCCAAGGTTGATTTCCGCAAGGTTCTCAATCCGAAGGACTATATCGGCTGTGCGCCGCAGCAGGTTGATGAGTTTCTCGCCGAGGTCGTTGCTCCCATCCGCCGCAAGTATCGACGATATCTCACTCATCAGGCAAATCTGAAAGTATAAATCTGAAACGATAGAGGAGCCATCTATGGACAAACTGCAGCTGGCCAAACGAATTAAAGAATCGGCCTATCTGGAAGGAGATTTTCTGCTGCGCAGCGGCAAACGGAGCAGCTATTATCTGGATAAATATCTGTTCGAAACGCAGCCGGATATTCTTAAGGCGCTGGGCAAGGAGTTCTGCAAGCACCTATCCCCGGCGGTGTCGAGGATTGCCGGTGCGGAGCTGGGCGGAGTGGCACTGGCGGCGGCAGCATCGCTGGAGTCCGGCAAGCCCTGGCTCATCGTCCGCAACAGCAAAAAGGGCTACGGCACCGGCAAGATGATTGAAGGTATCCTGAAAGCGGGTGATATGGTCCTGCTGGTGGAAGATATTGCCACCACCGGCGGGCAGGTGCTTGAGGCGGCCAAGATTCTCACCGAAGCCGGGGCGAAAGTGGACCGGATAGTCTGTGTCATTGACCGCAAGCAAGGCGCCCGCGAGAATATTGAGGCCGCCGGCTATTTATTTGAAAGCATTCTAACCAAGGAAGACCTGGGTATTACAGAGTAAGGCCATTTGGCTGCAAGCAGGGAATCCAGATGAAAGGATATGCACCCAATTGGCAGGTGCGCTGCCGAAAGTGCGGCTGGATGGTCGATGCCGCCGAAGCAGGGCTCATTCGTATCGGGGGTGCCGGCAGGTGTTATCGGCTTCGCTGGTGTCCGCAATGCCGCCGGCTCCGGTGGGTCGTTCTGGAGAAAAAACCGGACGATACTTTCTGTAAAGTTTAATCCGGGCTACTCCGGCAGCGGGGGTTTTGAAGGTTAGCAAGATTGTCTGAGGCGATCGATGGTTTTGATGATATGAGCGGCCAGGCGGCTTTTGGGAGTATTAGAAAAGGTTTGCCAGGGGCCTTCTTTGGCTTTCAAATGAATAGTTGAACGCTCGGCAGCGATGGCCGCCGGCGTATTAGCGATAATCAGTTCCAGATTCTTATCTTTGAGTTTTCGCTCGGCGTTTGTGCGGAGGTTTTTGTCTTCGAGGGCAAAGCCGACCAGCATCTGGCCTTTCTTTTTGTGCCGGCCTGCCCAGGCGAGGATATCTGCGGTTGGCTTCAGAGAAAGGGTAAGAAGGTCCTCTCCCTTTTTTAATTTTTTCCTGGCTTTTTTGAGGGGAGTATAGTCGGCTACAGCTGCTGCCATAATCAGACAGTCGCAACGGGCGAACTCTGTTTTGACTGCCCGAAACATATCATTGCTGGAGATAACAGGAATCATCCTGGCCTGGGCGGGGGGTTTTAGAGCGGTCGGAGCTGTAATCAGGGTGACCCGATGTCCGGCACGGAGGGCAGCGCTGGCCAGGGCGAAGCCCATTCGTCCGCTGCTGGCGTTGGAAAGAAACCGCACCGGATCGATGTACTCCCGTGTACCGCCGGCAGTAATCAGAACATTCATTTTTTTCTTTGGAGCCATCAGGACTTAGACCCCGAAACTGGTTTTGACGGCCTTGGCGGCGGCAATGAGCGGGTCGTTGCGGGGAACGGTTTTGATTTTTCCGGCGACACGACTGAGGGGAATCGAGCCGAGCTTGCCGTCCTTCCAAACGGCAAGATGATTTTTCACCCCTTTCATCAGCAGTTCGAGAGCATAATAACCGAACAGGGTTCCCATATTCCGATCGAAAGGCGTGGGTGTGCCGCCGCGCTGGAGATGGCCGAGATTGACGCCCCGGCAGGACAGTCCGGTTAGTTTTGACAACTGTTCGGCCAGCACATAGGAGATGCCGCCCAGCCGAATCGGATCGGGGCTGTCCGTTTCTTTTTTTAAGACAACCATTTTGCCGCTCTTGGCTTTGGCACCTTCGGCAACGCAGATAATGCTGAATCGCCTGCCTTTGCGGGAGCGGGCCAGCACCACCTCGGTCACACAGTCCAGATCATAGGGAATCTCAGGAATCAGAATGATATCTGCCCCTCCGGCGGTGCCGGCGTGCAGGGCAATCCAGCCCGCATACCGCCCCATCACTTCGACAATCATTACACGATGGTGTGAACTGGCGGTGGTGTGGATTTTGTCGATGGCTTCCGTGGCGGTTGTAACGGCTGTATTAAAACCAAAGGTAAGGTCTGTGCCGTACACGTCATTGTCTATGGTTTTGGGGACTCCCATTACGGTCAGGCCTTTTTTGGCAAAAGCAGCGGCCGAAGACATGGTTCCGTCTCCTCCGATGCAAATCATTGCTTCGATACCATGCTTTTCGAGATTGGCTATGCATAAGTCCGAGACATCCCGTTTGCGGACAGTCTTGCCGAGAGGCATTGGAAAGGCAAAGGGATTGGTGTTATTGGAAGAGCCGAGGATTGTGCCGCCTAAGGTGAGAATATTGCTCACATCATCAAAGCTGAGGGGGCGAATGCGGTTCTCAATCAGCCCGAGATAAGCGTCTTCGACGCCGTAAACCTCCAGGCCGTATTTGTTAATGGCGGTTTTGGTGACCGCGCGAATAACAGCGTTCAATCCCGGGCAGTCTCCGCCGCCGGTAAGCACAGCAATCCGTTTGATTTTCTTTGCCATTGTCGGGTCCTTTCCTGATTGGATATGTGTAGAGTGTATCGAAAATCAGTGTAATTACAAGATGGGTTTAAAAAGGGTTTTTGGAAAAAGTATTGAAAAAATCTTGGATTTTTGATAGACTTTCGAGAGTGGGGGTTAGTGGATATCACAGGATTGGAAGGCCGCTGCTCCGAGAAAAAGGTGTTTTTGCTGTTCAAACGAAGGAACAAAAAAGGGTGATGGGGATGTTGCGAACGTTTTGTGCTGCGGCTGTGGGGGTATTCTTGTGTGTTCTTGTCAATTCATCGGAAGCCATTGAAATCACAGGGGCTATTACCTCTTGCCATGACCCGTCCACGATTCTCTATCAAGGCGGCCGGTATTGGTGCTTCTCGACAAACAACAACTTAAATCTTCGCTATTCTGCGGATTTAGCAAGTTGGTCGTGGGGAACTCAGCCGTTCAGCTATGCAGCGGGTGTACCGCCGTATATGGCGGAATATCTGTCCACGTGCGAGGGCAGCGGGCCATGGAACCTGTGGGCGCCGGAGATTATCAAGGTAGGGGATTTGTATTATCTCTATTACTCCCGCAATATGTGTTTGGATAGTGATTGCACGGAGCAGTCTGTCTGCGGTCTGGCGATTGGTTCGAGTATTTTTAATCGGGATTGGGTTGACCAGGGGGCTGTTTTGCGGACTGCTTTATGTACCGATTACCGGCGCAGCATTGATCCGTCGCTGCTGTTTGACGAGGTGGGCAACTTGTGGCTGGCGGCCGGCTCGTTCGGACATCCGAGCGGTTACGGCTGGAATTACGGCGGTATCTGGCTTTACCAACTTGACCCCGAAACCGGCAAGGTCAAAAGCGGAAGCAGCCCGATTCAGATTGCACGGGCCTGGATTGAGGCACCTTATCTTTACTATAAGAACGGCTATTATTATCTGTTTTTCAATCAGGAGCGATGCTGTGTCGGTGCGGACAGCACGTATTTTATCCGGTATGCGCGAGCGGTGGATATCACGGGGCCGTACTTTGACCAAGAAGGGATCAATGTCCTTGTGCAGAATAACGGCTCGCTGTTTCTGGGCCGCGATTTTGATGCTAATTATTATTCCTATGGCAATCCGAAGCCGGAATGCGGCTCGGTAGGACGGGAGATTGGGCCCGGACATATTGGGATTTTTACAGCGCAGGACGGCCTGGAGATGTTTTCATTTCATTTCTACGATGCCGGCAATCGCGGCAATGCCACCCTCGGCATTCGGACACTGATTTGGGGGGATGACGGCTGGCCGCGAGCGGGCTGGAATCTGCCGGATGGAAACTATGCGATTGTCTGCGGGATGAACCGCGATGCCGACGCGCCGGCGGGAGGATTGTACCTGGAGGCGGCGGACGGCTATTCCGGCAGGATTCAGATGAACCGATGGAAGGGAGGAACCGACCAAATCTGGAACTTTACGCGAGTGGGACGCAACCAGTACAAAATCTCCTGCCTTGCCAACGGCAAGGTGCTGGCGGCAGTCAGCCCCGACAGCAATCCGAACAATATTTACGGAGCGGGCAAGCCGGTGCAGCTGGTGACCTATAACAGCGGAAATACCGCACACCGATGGTATGTCGTGCAGACAAACAATCGGGGGTTTCGGATGATTAATTCGGCGACGTCGATGGCGCTGGAGGCGGCCGGAGCGGAGAATGCTGTTGGGGTGTCTGTCGATGTAGGCAGCTGGGATTCTTCCCAGCCGGGTCATCAGTGTTTCTGGCTGACGCCGGCGGGGATTTATTCGATGGAGATGCAGTTTGGCGGCCTGCCGGCAACGGTGGCCAATACCAGTTCGGGTACACGGCTGACCGTCGCCGACCGGACCGGCTCGAATCTTCAGAAATGGCGTTTTGTTCCGACGTTTGACGGTTATACGAAGATTGTGAATGTCGCCAGCGGCCTGCCGGTTGACTTGCGGAACGGCTCATTCTCGGATGGGGAGTATATTCGGCAATATACCGACCTCAACAACGATGCGCAGAAGTGGGCCGTTGAGCCGCTTACCGACGGTTCCTTCCGCATCCTGAACAAAATTACAGCCAAGGTGATTGCTGCGGCCGATTCTGCAAGCGGTTCTTATACGCGGCAGCAGCGCTGGCTTCATACCCGGGCTCAGCAGTGGACGTTTCCGCAGCAGGCACTTTCGCCCAATGTGCGTACCTGGACAGGCGGCGGCAACACGGGCAATTGGTCAGAGGCGGCCAACTGGGACATGCCGTCGTACGGAGCGGACAATCTGCTGTTTGACGGGGCGCTTCAGACGGCGGTGAATAATAATCTGGCGGCTGACAGACAAGTGAACGGGATTCGTTTTCTGAGTACGGCGGGCGGGTTTACCCTTGCCGGCAATCGCATTGTTCTGCTGGGTGATATCGTCAATGAATCGCCTTATGAACAGACGATTTTGCTGCCGCTTCAGTTGTCGGATGGGAGGAGATATCTGTTTTCCGCTCAATCGGGTGATTTGGTTCTGGCCGGTGCAATCAGCGGCGAAGGCCACTTTGCCAAAGGCGGCGGCGGTACACTGACTTTGGCCGGCACCTGCACCTATAGCGGCCGGACGCGTATTTTGGCAGGAACGATGAAGATAGGCACAGATTGGGCACTGCCGACCTCAACAGAACTGACGATTGAGGCGGGTGCGGTCTTAGACCTGAACGGATATAAAATTACGGTTGATACACTTACCAATCTGGGAGCGATTATCAACAGCCGCTGTCAGGCAGGTGTGCTGAATGTCCTGACCCCGCCGCAGACTATCGTCCTGCCGGGCAATGGGATGGAGGGATTGACCGTGCTGGCCGAATTCTGGCTGGCTGAGGGCTGTGCCGAACCGGATTGGTGTCTGGGTGCCGACAGAGACCGGAGCGGCGCTGCCGATCTGGGTGATTTTAAAAACCTGGCTGCCGGCTGGCTTGACTGCCTCTAACAAAAAAAGACCCCGAACAAGCGGGGTCTTTGAAGTGTGCCTTGAAAAGGGTTATTGCTTGCCGGCAGCGGCGATGGATTTTTTGGCGGCGGCGGCAGCGGCTTCGGGGGTAATACCGAAGTTTTTGTAGCAGACCTTATACGGTGCCGATACGCCGAAAGTGCTCATCCCGATAAACTCGCCCCAGGGGCCTATCCAGCGGTCCCAGCCCAGCCACACAGCGGCCTCAACGCCGACTCGGGCTTTGATGGAGGGGGGAATGACGCTCTCCCGATAGGAAGCCGGCTGCTGTTCAAACAGTTCCCAACAGGGCATCGACACAACCTGAGAGCGGATGCCTTCGGCGGCCAGAATCTCCCGTGCCTGGAGGGCAATATGCACCTCGGAGCCGGCAGCGAGCAGCAGCACATCGGGATTATCGTCTTTGATGAGCACGTAGGCGCCTTTGACGAGATTGGCGGCGCTGGCGTATTTGTTCTGGTCCAGCACCGGAATGCCCTGGCGGGTTAGAGCCAGTGCAATCGGCTGCTGTCGATGTTCAAGGATGTATTTCCATGCCTGGGCTGTTTCGTTGGCGTCAGCCGGCCGGATGACCAGCAGATTCGGGATAGCCCGGAGAGCCGCCAAATGTTCGACGGGCTGGTGGGTTGGTCCATCCTCGCCCAGACCGATAGAATCGTGCGTAAAGACAAAAATCGTCGGATACTTAGAAATGCAGGCCACCCGCAGTGCCCCGCGCATATAGTCTGAGAAGACCATAAATGTTCCGCCATAGGGGCGAATGAGCCGGCTGACGGCCATCCCATTCATAATGGCGGCCATCGCATGTTCGCGGACACCATAGCGGATATAGCGGCCGGTGCGGTTGTTCTTTTGGAAATCGGTCACCCCTTTGAAGCGGGTGTTGTTGGAGGGTGTTAGGTCTGCGGAGCCGCCGATGACCAGCGGTAAATGCGGCATCAGGGCATCCAGTGTTTTGCCGGAGGCCTGACGGGTGGCAACCGACGTGCCGGCCTCAAACTTCGGCAGCAAGGGGTCAATGTCGATCGGCAGACGGCCGGCAAGAGCATCGGTAATTTCTTTGGCCTCCTGCGGATAGGCCTTGGCGTATCTTTCAAAAAGTTCCTCGTATTCTTTTTGAAGGCGGGCACCTTTTTCCCTGGCTTTTCCCATGTGGGCGGCCACTTCTTGGGGTATGACAAAGGTTTTGTCGGGGTCCCAACCGGCATTTTTCTTGATAAGTTTGCATTCTTCGACGCCCAGCGGAGCGCCATGGGCGGTGCTTGTATCTTGGAAATTAGGGCTTCCATAGCCGATATGGGAGCGGAACTTAATGAGGGTAGGTCTGCCGTTGGGCTCTTTGGCGGCCTCGAGTGCCTTGTCAAGTTCGGCGATATTGTGGCCGTCACCTCCGATCGAAACGACGTTCCATCCGTAGGCCTGATAGCGGAGAGCAACATCTTCCGAGAAAGACAAACTGGTTTCGCCGTCGATGGTAATCCCATTGTCATCATAGATGACAATCAGGTTGTCCAACCCAAGGTGTCCGGCTAAACTGGATGCCTCGCTGGTGACTCCTTCCTGCATACAGCCGTCACCGGCAATGACATAAATTCTATAGTCGAAGGCAGGAAATGCTTCTTTGTTATAGCGAGCGGCCAGATATTTTTGGGCGATGGCCATTCCGACTGCGTTGGAAACTCCCTGTCCAAGCGGTCCGGTAGTGACTTCTACCCCTGGGGTATGGCCGTATTCAGGGTGGCCGGGGGTTTTACTGCCCCATTGTCTGAATTGCTTAAGTTCCTCCAGCGGCAGGTCAAATCCGCAAAGGTGAAGCAGGGCGTACAGAAGCATGCTGCCGTGACCGGCGGATAGGACAAAGCGGTCTCGATTGAGCCAGTTGGGGTCTGCCGGATTAAACCGGAGATGCCGCATCCAGAGTGCATATGCCGCGGCTGCCATCCCCATCGGCATCCCTGGGTGTCCGGAATTGGCTGCCTGCACCCCATCTAAGGCCAGAAAACGGATGGTTTCTACACATTTCATATCCAGGGCCGAGAGGCCTGTCGCTCCTGTGTTCGCCATAAAAAACCTCAAAAATTGTGAAGATTTTGTGAAACAAATTTGAAAAGAACCGTATTTTATAGGGTTGGGAAGGTTGTTTCAAGGGTTTTTTGGTTCTTATTTTTCGGGCCTTGTGAGTTTTTCTATAAGATTTACTTATGGAATCATTAGGGGGATTTGTTGTTTTCTGTATAAAACTGTGGTTTCTTTACGCTTTCTAAATTATTTATATTCAATATCTTATGAAAAGACAAACGGAAAGAAACTCCTTCTTTTTTGGTGGTTTTTGGCATAAATTGATTGACTTTTAATCTTTTTTAGGTTATTATTCACAACAACTATGACAACAGCTAAACGACTATCAAGGACGCAGTCTAAACCAAGCAAAAATACCTCCTCCGTTGCTGTCGAGAAAATCAAACGTACCAGAGGTGCGTTTCGGACATACGAACAGGCGATAAAATACCTGTTTGATCGGACAGACTACGAGAAGCAGAACATGCTGCGCTATAATGTTACCACGTTTAGTCTGGACCGGATGAATAATCTCCTGAAAGCCCTTGGGGATCCGCATACCAAGATAAAATGTGTCCACATTGCGGGTACCAAAGGCAAAGGTTCCACGGCGACTATGTTGGCTAAGATGCTTGAGGCCAACCACTATAAAGTGGGGCTTTATACTTCCCCCCATGTAATGACACTGCACGAGCGGATTGTGATCAACTCGGAGATGATTTCCAAAAAGGCGATGACTGATCTGATCAACCGAGTTCATCCGATCGTGGAGAAAATGGCTGAGAAGGAAGAACCGCCGACATTCTTTGAGATTCTCACGGCGATGGCGTTTTTGTATTTTTTTGAGCAGAAGGTAGACATTGCTGTGATTGAAACCGGCTTGGGCGGCCGTCTGGACAGCACAAATGTGATTACTCCGGAGGTGGTCGGCATTACAAGCATCAGTTTGGACCATATGAATTTGCTGGGCTCGACTATTGACAGCATTGCCCGTGAAAAAGCCGGCGTAATTAAGGAAGGTATTCCGGTTATCACGGTGCCGCAGGAATTGGCAGCGATGCGGGTACTCAAAAAACAGGCCGCTGCGATGAAAGCGCCTTTGTGTGTTACGGGAAAAGATATTGATTTTTCGTATCGCTTTGAGTCGTCGCGTGAATATGGGCTTCACAACCGCATCTGTCTGACGACGCCGCACAGCCGTTACGAGCATCTGCGAGTGCCGCTGCCTGGAGAGCATCAGGCCATTAACTGCGGACTGGCTTTGGCCATGCTGGACCAGCTCAAACAGCGCGGCTTTTCGGTGGATGACAGCAAAGCCGTTGAAGGACTCAACCATGTTTCGATGATTGGGCGGATGGAGATGATTTGCAATGACCCGCGGATTCTGGTGGATGGCGCACACAATGCCGCCAGTATACGGGCCCTGATTCAAGCCATCGGCCAGCATATTCCGTATGATTCGATGATTATTATTTTCGGCTGCAACAAAGATAAAGATATTCGGGGGATGCTCATGCAGCTTCAGTACGGAGCGGATAAGGTTATTTTTACGCGCAGCGACAGTCCCAAAGCAGTTTATCCGCAGGAGCTGGCAGACCTTTACACAGAGTTGTGCGGTAAAATGTGCCAGACGGCTCCTTCGATTCGAGAGGCCGTGCGCATTGCCAACAGTGTTGTTACGCGAGAAGATTTGATTTGCATCACGGGCAGTTTTTATCTGGTCGGACAGGCCAAAGAACAGCTCGAAGCTCAAATGGTTGTTTAGACACATCGAAAGGCGAGAAGTATCTTGCCTATTTTAACAAAAGTTTGCGCGTGCTATTTTTTTATATTTTTGGGGTTGACAGGAGATGAGTGTTCGAGCAGAATAGAGTCGAGTTTCAGATCTGGACATGAACAAGATAAGGAAATCGTATAGGGAGCAATGGAAAGGAACTGAACTATGAAGAAGACGATGATTGTGTTAGTGCTGTGCGGATTAGCGACAGCCGCTTTTGCACAAGAGCAGAAGCAGGAAAAGGACTGGACGACAACGGTGGATTTAAGCTACACCTCCCGGTACATCTGGCGCGGCTATGATGTTCTGGATAATGCCGGTGCCTTCCAGCCCAGCGTGGACTTCTTGCACTCAAGCGGCCTTGGCGCCACGCTGTGGATGTCGTATGCAGAACGCGGCGGCTCAACTGGGAGTATAGACAGCCGTGCCGATATGGCTGAGTACGATTACACGGTGTACTATAAGGGAAAGGCGTTTGCCGGTGACTGCTTCGAAACCAACTACAAAATCGGCTGGCGGTATTATGATTATATTAGGCGCGCCACAAAAGAGCTGGATAAGCAGGAAGTGTTTCTCGAATTTGAAATGCCGCAGCTGACCGGTACGCCGTTAATTCCGCATGCGGGCATATATCAGATTTGGCCAAGCAAAGGCGATTCAGAGATTGATGATTGTTCCGGAACTATTTATCTGATGGGATTTTCTTATCTGCTGCCGACCGAAGAGATGCTTCCCAATCTGCCGCTGACCTTCTCGTGGGACATTGCGTTCAACGATGGTACGATGTATTCCGATCACGATTGGTCGCACATGGTCTGGGGTTTGGAGACAAAGTTGACCTGCCCGTTCACGGGTGCCAAGATTGTGCCGGCTTTCTACTTCCAGAACTCCTTTGAGGATACAGTCAACAAAAACGATGAGTACTGGGGCACAATTTCCTACAGCTTTGCATTCTAAAAGTTGATGATTTATTCGAATATCCAAAGGCCGGGGTTTTGCCCGGCCTTTTTTATTGGGGCAGACGGGACAGATTAACGCTGGCGGTGATGGATTCGACCAGTCGGCAGAGCGACGTTTTGGCAGTGGAGGGCGCAAGCGGAGCAAGGGCCTCTTGGGCCTGTTTCTGCAGGGCCAGGAGTTTTTGCTGAATCTGTCTGATGACTTCTGATTGTCTGATTTTTTTTGCTATGGAAGAGCGGTGTTTTTTTGAATCGGCCAGAAGAGAAAGGGCCTTTTTTCTGTCCGATTCAGAAAGATTTTTCAGCCAAAGAATGACCGGCAGGGTCGGTTTTCCTTCTGCCAGGTCGGCCCCGATTGTTTTACCGGTTTTTTCTTCGTTGCCGAACAGATCCATCCAGTCGTCACAGATTTGAAAAGCAAGGCCGAATTTTTGTCCGTATTGATTCAGTGCCTGCACAGAAAAATTATCTGCCTCTGCCAATTGTGCCCCGAGGGAACAGCTGGCGGCAAATAGGGCTGCTGTTTTGGCCTCGATAATGTGTTCATACAATTCCTCGTTCATTTCCCAGTTGCCTTGGTGGAGATTTTGGAGAAGTTCCCCTTCGCAAATCTGCTGGGCAGTCTGGACGACTTGTTCAGTTAAATCCGGCCGATAGAGCTGATTGCCGATCGCAAAGGCACGGCTGAGAAGAAAATCACCGAGCAGAACCGCAGCGGTATTGCCCCAGAGAAAATTGGCGGAGGGGCGGCCTCGGCGCAGAACGGCTTGATCGACAACATCATCGTGCAGCAAAGTGGCCATGTGAATCAATTCGACGGCGGCCGCCAAGTCGATATGGGTTGGCTTGACTTGTCCGCAGGTCTGAACACTGAGCAGAAATACCAGTGGACGCAGCATCTTGCCTGGTGTTTCCGCAAGCGTAAGGAGCCGCTGATGAAGCAACGGGTGGTCGGCGGCAAGTACCTGTCGAATGCGTTTACGCACCTGCTGAAGTTCCGCCTCGACCGGAAATGCAATGGAAGTCCAGTTTTGATTTTCCGAAGCCGCTGCGGATTGTAAGTCAGGCACGAGCATACGTGTAGAATTTTTCACGCAGTTTTTGCGTGATGGGTCCCGGACGTCCATCGCCGATGATGCGTCCGTCCATTTCCACTACGCCGATGACTTCTGCAGCGGTGCCGGTCAGAAAGAGTTCGTCGGCGGTGTACAAATCAAACCGCGTCAGGTTCTTTTCAGCAAATGGAATCCCTTCCTGCCGAGCCAATTTGATTACTACCTGTCGGGTAATGCCGTCCAGAGAGCCGGCCTGAACAGGCGGTGAATAAAGTGTGCCGTCGGAGACGATGAAGATGTTATCGCCGGAGGCCTCGGCTACATAGCCCTGGTGGTTGTAAAGGATGGCCTCATCGGCACCAGCGTCGACCGCTTCAATTTTGGCAAAAATATTGTTCAGATAGTTCATGCTTTTAACCTGAGGCGGCAGACTCATTGGATGATTGCGTATCGTTGAAACACTGATGACCTTCAGACCTTTTTCATAGAGTTCATGCGGATAAAGGTGTATTTTGTCAACAATAATAATTACACAAGCATGCTTGCAGAGAAAGGGGTTCATTCCCAAATCTCCTGGGCCGCGTGTGATGACCAGCCGGATATAGCCGTCGGAAATGCGGTTAGCTTTGACGGTTTCTTCTACGGCCTTTTTCAAGGTCGGCAAATCCATTGGAATTGTCAGGCGGATTACTTTGGCGGATTTATACAGACGAATGAGATGGGCCTCATGTTCAAAAACCTTGCCATTGTAGACCCGAATCCCCTCAAAAACCCCGTCTCCATACAATAAACCGTGGTCGAATACAGAAACTTTTGCTTCCTCCTGCTCGACCAATTTGTCATTCAGCCAGATTTTTAAACCCATAGGTGCTCCAAAATTTCTTTTTTATCTCTATTTTATCTGCTATTGGACAATTTTTCCATCTTCAAGGCGAACTATCTCTCCGGCCTCTTGGGCAATCCGAACATCATGGGTAACCAGGATAATAGTTTGTCCGGCCCGGTTCAATTCTTTTAAAATCTCTAATATACCAGAACCTGTTTTAGAGTCAAGGTTTCCTGTGGGTTCGTCTGCAAGCAGAAGCGCCGGCTTATTCATCAAGGCCCGTGCGATGGCCACCCTCTGCCGCTCGCCTCCGGAAAGCTCAAAGGGACGATGACGGAGCCGACCGCTAAGCCCCAAGCGTTCTAAAAGCGCTGCTGCCGAGTCCTGCAATTCTTTTTTTCGTCGTAAATAACCGGCAGAACCGTTGGAAATCATGGTCGGCAGCAAGGTATTTTCGAGGACATTCAGCTCATTGAGGAGATGATAGAACTGGAATATGAAGCCGACCGACCGATTCCGATATTTATTGAGTCGTCCCGCCGAAAGTCGGCTAAGGTCTTTTCCTTCAAATTCTACACTTCCCTGGTCTGGTTTGTCCAGCGTCCCAAGAATATGAAGCAGGGTGCTTTTTCCGCTTCCGGATGCACCGACAATGGCAATAAAAGAGCCGGCTTGTGCTTGCAGGGATACTCCCTTGAGCACGTGGAGCGTTTGCTTGCCCATGGGGTAGGACTTATGAATGTTGCGGGCGGCTATCAGTGCGTTCATATTTTATCCTGTTTGTTCTTTCCGCTGGATTATACCTGGCTGACACGGAGTACCTCTACTGCCTGCTTGCGGGCGGCTTGGACGGCGGGGGCCAACGCCCCCAACAGACAAGCCGCTACCGCTGAAATACCGACTGCCAGCAGGAAATCAGCTTCAATTTGATTGGGAATCTCCCCAATCGCATAAATGCTTCGATCCCACAATTGAAAATTCCAATGTTCAAAAAGCCAGTTTTCGATTGAGTTGATATAAATCAGGAATAAACAGCCGACTGCACTGCCGAGCAGTGCGCCGAAAATGCCGATAATAGCGGCAAAATTGAGGAATACCTGGGCAATTTTCAATTTGGGGGTTCCAATGCTTTTGAGAATACCGATATCTTTGCTTTTGTGGCCGACGAGCATATAAAAAATGACAAAAACGATGAAGACAGTAATGATTCCGAGCATTAAAAACAGAAGAATCAGCATGGTTTGTTCTTTTTCTATGGCGACGATTCGGCTGCGGCGGTTCTCCAGCCAACTCTGCACACGCACAGACTCGAAGAGGTTAAAATAGGGATGATTTTTTTGTTTCTTTAGGTACGCTGTCCATAATTGGCGAACCTGTTCGACACCCTGCTGAAGGGGAATGGAGGATTTGAATCGGATATGAATGGAGCTGATTCGGGGGAAAGGGCTGTCCATTCCGGTGAGCAGGCGGGCCTCTTTGAGCGGAAGATAAATCATATTTCCGTCAATCTGGGGAATCCCTGTATGGCTGGTATCGGCAAGATAATAAGTTTTGCTGCTTACCAGGTCTGTTCCGCCCCGCGCCAGCGCCCCGCGGGCTGTGAGTGGAAAACTGCTTAGGATAATGCGGATGGGAATGGGACGAGAGGAATGAATGTACTGTCCCTGCGAGGTGCGGCTGATTCCGGCTAAGTCAATACCGATGACACAGCCGGCTTCATGGGGGGCATATTCGGGAACAAAGGCAAGATGGGGCTGATTTTTTCGGTAATACAGGGATTGGCCGAAGCCGGTGACAGCGCTGTGACGGACGGGGTCTATGCCCAGAAACTGGACGGCAATGTTCCAGTCGGCTCCGGCTTGGGTGATCAATCCTACCCCAAAAATGGATGGAGAGACGGCCTCAATAAAGGGCTGAGACTGGAGCAGGGCTATCCAGTTTGGGTCCTCAGGGAAACCAACCAGCGAATTGGTTGTGAGAATACAGTCGCCGACGTAAAGATGGTTTTTCTGTTTAAAATCGGCTGCCAGGCCGTTCATTACGGTGAGCACAACGACGACAATAAAACTGCACAGCGCTACAGCGAGCACAGCCAGCCAGGAGCTGGGCCGATGCAGAAAATAACGGATGGCCAGTTTCCATGAGAGCATTGGTTATTCATACCTCAAAAGTCGCACCGGCTGAATGCAGGCCGCCCGCATAGCCGGCAGAAGCGCGCCTGCTACGGAAGCCAGTACAGCAGCCAATAGAATCCATCCAGCCGAAGGCCAATCAACCGTGTTGGGAATCTGCGTGAACATATAAACGCCTGCTTTCCAGATTTTCAGCCCGAACAGACGGCTGATTTGGTGTTCAATCGGATTGATGTTGACGGTGATGAACCAGCCCATCAGAATCCCAAGGCCAGCTCCCGCCAGACCGTTGAGGAAGCCGAATATCAGAAACAGGCCTGCCACGTCGCCGGCGCCGGCGCCGCAGCTTTTCAAGATGGCAATATCCTTCTGTTTGGTTATCACCAGCAGTGAAAAGATGCAGAAGACCAGGAGAACGACAGACAGACTGACCAGTCCGAACACAAGCAGCAGCACACCCATTTGCTTGCGGTATTCGGCGATCAGACGGGCCTGAAGGTGTCGGGAGGTTTCGATAGAGGCCAGATGGGCCCAGAGAAATCGGGGGCCGGCGAAGTTTTCCCAGATGCCTTGAACAATGGCCAGACCTACCTCGTCTGGGACACCGTCTTCCAGCCGAATCTGGATAATATCTGCGACCGGCTCCGGCAGGTTGGGATAAAGCAGTGCCGAAAGTGCCTCCAAGGGCACGAAGACGTTTTGTTCATCCAAATCCCATACGCCGGTCTGCATGATGTCGGTGCAGGTAAAATGAAGGACCCGCCGCTGAAACCGGATGTTTTGCGAGCCGGCCGCTTCATCGGAGGGCTGAATGGAGCCGGTGGTCAGGGTCATACGCTGGCCTACATAGCGGCTTACTTCTGGGATGTTGTATTCATCGGTTTTTTCATCAGGTTCCGTCAGGACGCCGATGCCGACAAAACCGCCGAGCCCGCCGAGATTTTGCGGGTCAAAGGAGACGGTATTTTTCCCTTTCTGTATGAGCAAACTGTCCTGAAGAGGGCTGACGGCCAGCCGTTGAGGCAGCTGGATTCCCCAGACGCGGACCGGACGCACCTGGCCGGGAGCGGCCAGCAGCAGCCCCTGATTTTTGAGGACGGCAGCGGCAGATTTGACAGCAGCGGCGGATTCAAGACTTTCAATCAGGGCGGGAAATTCAGTGATCAGCTGGCCGGAAGGGGCCTCCAGGACAATATCGCCCAGATGGCGGGTTGTGCTGGTTTCCACTGCTGTAATAAAGCCGGTGAACAGACTGGCGGTAATCAGCAGCAGGGCGCAGCTGAGGGCGACGGCCGTGATGCTCAAGAGCATCATTCGCCGCCGACGCAGATAGCGCCCGCACAAAAAAACGGATACATGCTTCACACTGCCTGCTCCCGGTAGTTCTGTTTTGTCAAGATGAGGCGGATTCTTCGTTCTCCGTTTCTTCCGCCGGTCGGCCGGCCGGGGCTGGTTTGAGCAGCGGGAACAGAATCACATCGCGAATGCTTACGGCGTTTGTCAGGAGCATTATCAATCGGTCGATGCCGATGCCCAGCCCGCCAGCCGGCGGCATTCCGTATTTCAGAGCCATGATAAAGTCTTCATCCATTCGAGCCATGCTTTCCTCCGCATTTTGACCTTTGAGCTGGCGTCGGAAATTGGCTTCCTGAATATCCGGGTCATTCAGTTCTGTATAGGCGTTGGCCAATTCCATCGTGCCGACATAGAGTTCGAATCGTTCGGCGTAGCGGGGGTCGGCCTTGCTTGGTCGGGTCAGCGGACACAGTGCCGCCGGATAATCCAGTACAAAGGTCGGATTGACCAAATGGGATTCCACAGTAGCTTCGAAGACCTCGTTGATGACAACGGCGTCGTCCATCTGCGTTTCGTCGATGCCCAGCTGGCGTGCTTTGGCTCGGATGGCATTTGGGTCTTCAATGTCGCATCCGGCATATTCTTTCAGCAGGTCGGCATAGCGCCGCCGCTGCCACGGCCGGCTCCAGTCAATCTCCATCTGACCGAACGGGAGCTGTCGGCTGCTGCAATGCTTTTGAATCAGAAAATCCACCAGCGATTCGGTCAGGTCCATCATATCGTGATAATCCGCATAGGCCTGATAGAGCTCCATCATGGTAAATTCCGGATTGTGCCGGGTGCTGAGGCCTTCGTTGCGGAAGCTGCGGTTGATTTCAAAGATTTTTTCCATTCCGCCAACCAGCAGCCGCTTGAGAAACAATTCCGGGGCGATTCTCAAATATAGGTCGATATCGAGGGTATTGTGATGAGTGATAAACGGTCTGGCCGCCGCTCCCCCTACGGTGGTCTGCATCATCGGGGTCTCCACTTCGATGAATCCGCGTTCCTCAAGGAAGGAACGAATGGAGGAGAGCATGGCACTGCGTGTAAGGAACCGCTGCATGACTTCGGGGTTGGCCCAAAGGTCCACATAGCGGCGGCGATAGCGTAAATCCACATCGGCCAGCCCGTGAAATTTTTCCGGCGGCGGCAGCAGGGCCTTGCCCAGCAGCGTCAGCCGCTCAACCCAGATGGTAATCTCGCCGGTTTTGGTTTTGCCGAGCATTCCTTCGGCACCGACGAGGTCGCCCAACTCAAGCCGCTTCACCAGTTCCCACTGGTCGGCCAGCAGTTTGTTGCTCAGCCCCAGCTGAATGGTTCCGCTGGAATCGCGCAGCGTGATGAAAATAAGTTTGCCGATATCGCGAAGCAGCACGATTCGTCCGGCACAGCGTGCACGCTGGCCTTCCTGCTGGTCCTGGTAGCGGTTTTTGACGGCTTGCGCCGGTTCTGTATCGGGAAACCGCCCGCCGTAAGGGTCGATTCCAAGTTGTTGAATCTGCTGTAATTTTTCTCTTCGTTTGAGTTCGAGTTTATTCATTTTAATTTCTGAATCCTTTAGAAGACTTCATTGGGGTCGATCGGCTGCTGCCAAATCTGCGGGGCCGGCGGCTGGATGGGGCAGCCCTCCCGGAGCAGTTTGGCCTGAGCCACCATCAGGGCGGCGGACAGCTGGGGATCAGACAACAGGGTTTCCTGCAGCGTGTAGCGCCGCTCCTGACTGCTGTTGGTGTGGAAGGCCTGCACAAGAATATCATTTTTACGCTGGACTTCGAGCATCCGGCGGATTTCGTGATTGTACAGTTCTACCTCGACATCGGGGGCGATGCCCCAATCTTTGCGTCCGATTTTTTCTATCTCATAGCGGTTTTTGACCTGCTGGTCGCTGGGCAGATGGTAATAGGCGACGGTGTACTTCAGCTGAGAGCCGCCGCCGGTGTAGGGGGTGACCACCTGAACAGACCCTTTGCCGAAACTGCGGGTGCCTACGAGAGTGGCCCGCCGGTATTTGGGATCCTGCAGGGCGCCGGCTACGATTTCCGAGGCGCTGGCACTGCCGCCGTTGATCAGAATGACCAGCGGATAATTTGGATGTGTTCCTTTTTCATGGGCCATTTCATACGTGGCAAAGCCGTGCCGCGGGTTGCTTTTGACGATGACGCCCTTGCTCAGGAACAGGTCGGCAACCTCGGCTGCACTATTGAGGTAGCCGCCGCTGTTGTATCGCAGGTCAAGAATCAGGCCCCGCATTCCCTGTTTTTCAAGCTGAGTGAGAACCTGGTCCAGCTCATCGCGAGAGGTTTCTGAGAAGGAAGTCAGCCGCACATAGCCGATTCGATTGACCGGGTCCGCCCAGTAATCCCATTGTCCGTTTTCGGTTCTTTGCCAGCCGCGAATGGGCTGGACGACAATGCGGTCGCGGATAATCGTGTAGTCTTTTACCTCACCGGTCGAGGGCCGGCGAATGGTAAGTGTGACCTTGGTGCCTTTGGGGCCGGTGATCTTGCTGACGGCGCAGAAAATGGTCATCTTTTCGGTCGGTTCGCCGTTGACGGCCAGGATTTCATCGTAAGCATCCAAACCTGCTCGATAAGCCGGCGTATCCGGCAGCAGACTGATGATGGTCAATACGCCGGTGGCCTTGGAAATCTCCACGCCGATGCCGCTGAACTGCTGAGTGAGACTTTTTTCGAAATCCTTGACATACCAAGGCCAAACCAATTCGGTAAAAGGATCCAAAGTTGAGAGGGCGGCCTGAGAAAAGTGAGCGATTACCACTTCCTCCGGCAGATGCAGCGTTCGGCGGTTCAGTTCGAGCAGCGACTGAAGCAGCTGGTTTAAGTCGGAGGCCTGCTTGACATCTTTGGCGTTCAATTCAGCTTCCAATGCATTGAGCTCTTCAAGAAATTGAGAGGCCGTTTGAGCATCCGTTTGGAAGGCGATATCAGAGGAGGATTTTTCAAGGACGCGAACGAGCAGACGGCATCGCTGAAATATCTTTTGAATCATTTCAGCATAGTCCAGCGGCCGGACATAATTGTTATCAAGCAAATACAAAGCCCGCTCAAACATTTCCGGTTTTATATCCTGGTAGCGCTGCTGGACAGTATCATCGCAGGCCCCGTCTTTAAGGGACAGTTCGATTTCGAGCAGTTCCGAAAGTTCTTCGGCTTTCTTACGATATTCAGGATTGTCCTCGTCGAGAGCAGTCAGCCAGTAATAGACGCGGATATAGGCATCGGTCCAGCGTCCCTGCTCTTCGTAGAGGCGAGCTCTCTGGAGAGCGGTTTCAACGGCCTTCTGAATGAAGGGGTGCTCGAGCAGGGCTTGTTTTTCCTCTTCAGTTGCCAGGTCGCGCAGGCGAATGGCGGCAGCCAGCACGCCCTCCAGACCATTAGCATCTGCCGGCGGATAGTTGTCTGCCAATTTTTCCTCTGAGGGGGCCTCTGAGTCTTCCGGCGGCAGCTGGACGGAAGCATTTTCTGCATTCAGAAGGTCAGACAGCTTATTTTGAAGCTCAGCCAGCCGCTCCTGCTGCTGCTGCCAGACTTTGTCCCGAAGCATCTGCCTGCGCTGCTGCATTTGTTCCCAACTGTGGAGAATTTGCCGAAGGGACTCTAAAACACCGTTTTCGCCGGCAGCATTGTCCAGAGTTTCCTGAACAGCTGCCACATTGCCGGTACAGAAAAACTCGATGGCGGAAGCGGCTTTCAGGGAAACAGGCAGCGAACACTCGGACGAGGACGATGTGCCTTCCTGTCCGGTTTGATTCTCTGATGGAAGAGGGGGTGTTTGCGGTTCACAGGCAAACATCAGCCCCAAAACAAGCACCGCTGCCGGCAGCCAGACAACCGACTTGCAAACCTTCTGAATTCGCAGATTCATAACAATCCTGAGATTGGGTTATTATACGTAAGCCGGACGGGCAAAACCGTCCGGCCGATTTATTTTCTATCCGTCAAGCCCGAAAGTCTTGATTACCTGCATTCGGCGGCCTTGCCGGCACAGCCCAGCACATGGAGTTTATGCCTGACCATTTCCTTGATAGCATCACGGGCAGGGCCCAGATACTTGCGCGGGTCAAACTCACTGGGTTTTTCTGCGAAGACTTGACGAATCTTGGCCGTCATTGCCATCCGCAGGTCGGTATCGATGTTGACCTTGCAGACAGCCATTTTAGCCGCCCGGCTGATGGCTTCTTCCGGTACTCCCATCGCATCGGGCATTTTGCCGCCGTACTTGTTGATAAGGTCTTTAAATTCCTTCAGAACGCTGCTGGCTCCGTGCATGACCAGCGGGAAACCGGGCAGCCGCTTCTGAATTTCTTCGATGACATGGAAGGCGATTTTGGGTTCGCTTTTGAATTTATAAGCGCCGTGACTGGTGCCGATGGCCACAGCCAGCGAGTCGCAGCCGGTTCTTTTTACGAATTCTTCGGCCTGGGCCGGATCGGTCAGATGGGCGGAGACATCATCGACGCCGACCACATTTTCTTCGATGCCGCCCAGCCGCCCCAGTTCGGCTTCTACGACAACGCCGTGAGCGTGAGCATATTGAACTACTTTTTTGGTAATCTTGACGTTTTCTTCAAAGGGAAGATGGGACGCATCAATCATCACCGACGTAAATCCGTCGTCTACGCACTGTTTGCACAGTTCGAAAGTGTCTCCGTGGTCCAGGTGCATGCAAATCGGGATATCTGGATTTTCCGCGACAGCAACATCGATAATGGCTTTTAGATAGCTCATTTTTGCGTATTCACGAGCGCCGCGGGAAATCTGCAGAATCAACGGGGCCTTTTCTTCTGCGATAGCGGCCACAATACCCTGGGTGATTTCCATATTGTTAACATTGAACGCCCCAATAGCGTAGCCGTTTTTGTAGGCCATCTCAAACATCTTTTTTGTCGTTACCAAAGCCATAGCAGTTCCTTTCTTCAATACTTATTTTCTTTTATGCGACTGTATGCAGCGGGCATTCGAGCGGTCGATAGGATTTATTCCTCGAGCACGGGCTCGGTCATGCCCATATATCTGCGTCCGATAGCTAATTCTTTAACACCTTGAGGCCAAATGCTCAGCGAGATGGATTGGCGATCCAGCGACTCGTCCAGCGAGAAGTTCAGACCGTAAAACAGACGGTGATAGCGGCGAATCAAGGTCAGTTCGCTGCGCACGGTCTTGCCGTATTCGAAATTGTATTCCTGCGCCAGGACAGCTGTGTAGCGGGAGCCCAGCGAATAGGTGAGAGCGGCTACTACGGAATGAGAACCCTCTTCGTGAATCCCTTCGGAGGGGATATCTACCTGCACCGGCCGCAGATAGCGGCTGCCGATATAATAACTCAGTTCCGGATACACATAACGGCTGATGCCAAGGTCCAACTGCTGAAGGCGGCCGCTGTCCAGGTCGTAATCCTGATCGCTGAGGAAAGCCGTGGTGTCGCTGACTTTCCATTCTATATCACTGTTGATTGAGTTGCGGACCAGGCCGAAGAAACTGTTGTTCCGTCGGGTCCGCAGCGGGATAGCGGAGTCATTGAAAAGAAAATCTGCCGGTCCGTAGCGTCCGAAGGGGTCGATGTCTTCATCGGCCGGGTCTTTGACCCAGGTGGCATCCAGATCCCAGCGGAGCCAATCCACAATTTGCCGTTGATTTTCCGGACCTCGGTAGGTTTGCCATCGCTGGGAAAGGCCGAGATTGTACATATTCCGCATTTCAACCGCAGCACTGTTATCTTCATAGAAGGTGGCTTCAAAATGCGGTTTGACCAAATGCCGGATGCCGTTTAAATCCCACAGCCGGCTTTGGACGGATGGGTCCACCTTCCAAAACATGGTAGAGGTTCGGATGCCGTATTCGCCGAGGAATGGCTGCTCTTCCGGGGAAACGGGGGTGCCGTCCAGAGCCAGATTAAACTCGTCGTGATCTTCATAGGCAAAGGTAGCCGCCGCGAAGGGAACTGCCTTGAGCGTACCGAACATCAGGGGCCAATCGACTTCGTTGCGGGTATAGGCCAGCGTGTAAAAATCTTCGTCTGTCGGCGGTAAAGCCAGGTCCTCATCGAAGCGGTTTCGCAAGCGTCCGACCTGGGTATCGCTGTAGAAAGTGAGTTGATGATTCCAGAAGGAGGCCCCTTTGAGGTGATATTCGACAGTCGGCAATTCTTCGATGGTGTTTTCAAAATCATTAATGCGGACCTTGCCGAGGATGGAGAAGGCCCAGTTGTCTTTCAGCCGTTTGAGGTGAACGAGTGTTTCCTGAGGTTTGTCGGTATAAAATTCGCCGCGGTACATCCACTCCTGGAAATAGCGGTCGGACAGATAGCCGACTTCAACTGTCAGCTGCCAGTCTTCGGGCAGATAAGTGCGGTGTCTCCAGCTGAATCGTCCGCGAACGTCCTGCTCAGGGTCGAGGTTTCGCCGGTCGCTTCCAACCCGTCCGAGGTCATCATTTCCCCGATAACTCATAACATAACCGAGCAGTTCGCCGAAGGAATCGGGACGTTTGTACTCCGACTCGATTCCTCCGCCGACGCCGCGGTCGCTGTAGTAGTCAACAAGCAAATCAGTATTCATCCCTTCCGGCTCAGGTTGTCCGAGCAGACGGGCCAGGTTCCATCGGCTCTCCAGAGTGGTGCCGAATTCATTGTCATTGCCGAGGCGTACTCGGTTGAGGGGAAATTCAGGTCGACGGAAATCGGTCTGGACGCGGGGCCATTTCCATAGAGTCCGGCTGCCGTACCGGAATGATACATCTTCCAGCCAGGCCTGGGGCTGAGTGTCGGTCGGCTGCTGCTCCTGCTGTCTTTCTTCGATTTGTTGGGGTGTGAGCAGCACCATCCGGGCGGCGTGGACAGAAATTTGGGGCAGATAAAACTCGCTGTCAGTTACCTGAACATTTTCCCCTTCGAAAGTAGTTTCGTTGATTCGGCGAAGGGTTTCTGCACGAATGTACACCGGCAGGGAACGGGAAGGACTGAATGTTCGCAGTTCGGCCTGCACGACAAGGGCCTGATGACGGAGAAAATCGTAATAAATTTCATCAGCCCGGATGGTCATATTCCCCTCAGTCATCACGATATTGCCGGCCAGGTAAACCGCTTCAATAGTGCCGGAGGCGATTTCATTGCCGCCGGGACCGGGGCGGGTTTGGGTCAGCGAATCGCCGCTGTAATAAACAACGGCACTGTCAGCCAGGAATTCCAGGAGGAGTCCTTCGTCTCCCCGCTTCTGCCAGAGATAAAATCGGCCCGAAATTGTAGCGGCCTGTCGTCCATCCGGCAGGGTTCGCTTTTCAATCTCAGGTGCCGGTTCCCAAAGGGCATTGATATGGATAGGATAGGAAGATGGGGGTTTTTCGGCGGCCTTGGGGGCAGCGGCGACTTCGGGCTGCCGGCGTTCAGCCGCAGCCGCAGCCGCGGCCCCTTTTTTGACGGTTAGACTGTGCGGCGGCAGAAAACGGTCTTCTATCCGCGGTACATAGGCCGTTGGCGGAGGAACGGGACCGCCTTGCATCTGGCGGAATATCGCAACAGCCTGCGTGTAGAGCGGCTCGCTGTCAAACAGTTTGCTGGTAAGGGTTTCCTGCTGGCGGGTGCTGACGAAAACCTGACCGGTGACAAAAAAACGAACTGCCAGACAATGAGCATTTTCTGCAACCGGCTCTGAGATAATCGCCATCTTAGAACGGCTTCCCCGTTTGAGTGTCACATTGCCTTCGAGATACAAAAGGGCCTCATAATACTGGCCTTCAGAAAGGCCGGACGGCTCGCCGCAAAGTTTAAGCAGGACAACAGCCCTATCGGCTGAGAATTGATTATCGCCGATGGTGCCTTCCACATTTGTTTCGAGGATAATCCGGCTCTCTATTTGTCCATCTGACTGAGCCCGCCGCATCTGGAGAGCGGACAGATGCAAATCCTGACCTGCCGGAAACAGACCGCTGGTTTGTGCAAACAGCATCCCTGCTGTTCCAAACAGCCAGAAAAACCAACCGATCCTTCGAATTTGCATGAGCCAAACCTTTCCGGAAGCGAACCCGACTTTACTGCCATTTTTTCAATGGAGAACATCGCCTCTTCAAGATTGGCAATTATATCGATTCAGAAGGTCGATTCCAGACAAAAAAGCGAATATTTGGAGTTCTTCGGAGAGGAGGGTCAGCGGGGGCTTTACAGCTGCCTGTACTGAATGACGGCCTTGTAAAGGCCGCTTATCCGAGAGGGTTTTACGAACTGAGGAGGATATTTTTCATTGCGGGGCTGAAGCCGAATCTGGTTTTTTGCATCGAAAAAGACTCTTTTGAACGTTGCCTCATAGGGGTTTTGAAAACGAACGAAGCAATCGCAGCCGCTCTGAACAGATGCGGCGGGGGAAAAAATGACGATATCTCCCTGGCGAAACTCAGGTTCCATTGAATCACCCACAACCCGGACAGCAAAAGCATTGGGGTCATTCAAGTCCGGGGCCAGGACATAATCATCTGCAAAACCGACGGGATACCCCAAATCGTCGAAATCTCGCGGATAGCCGGCGGCTACTTTGTTGATGATTGGTATCCAGTTCCCCGGCGGCCGCTTTTTGGTATCCTGAAAATCATGGTCACTGATGATGCGGCCTATGTCAGACACTTTTTGTTTTCGTTTGAGTATGTTTCGGAGAAGGGAACGATATTTGCGATTTTCAGCATGAAGGGCTTCGAGTTCCCGTCGGATATCTGATGGAAGTTTTTCTTTGTGAGCCAAATAGAGGAGATAGCCGCTCTTGAACTTTAGGATTTTCTCGAGTTTTGCAATTAATTCATCGGAAGGGGGATTGTTGACGCTTTCTGTTTCGATGGTGGACAAATAGGGCTTGGAAAAACCCGTCTTCTCTGCTACCTCGTCGAGGGTCAGTTTGAGTTCTTTTCGCTTTTGGCGAATGATTTTTCCCAGTGCCATAAGATTCAGAATAGATGTTTTTGGGAATAAATCAACTAATTTTTTTGATAAATAATTAACAAACAGACAGCATAAAAAAGAGGAAAAAGAGTGGATCTGTAAGCCGAGTTCTGTCTGCCGTATCAAGGTACGGGAGGCGGTTATTACACTGGACCGATTGTTGCCAATCGGCTCTGTCTGTCGGTTTCCCTGCAGACAAGCAACCTACCCGCCGGAATTGCCCGGGCCAGGCTCCGGCCTATTTGGTCTTGCAGGCGGCGGGGTTTGCCGTGCCGCCGCTGTTGCCAGCGGCGCGGTGCGCTCTTACCGCACCTTTTCACCTTTGCCTGTACCCCGCATTTGTTTTCAGAGGGTGAGAATGCTGCCTTTCTTCGCATAGCAGCTTTGCCCTCAAAACAGGTGCGGGGCCATCGGCTGTTTGTTTTCTGCGGCACTTTCCCTCGGGTTGCCCCGGGCGGCTGTTAGCCGTCGCCGTGCCCTGTCCTGCTCGGACTTTCCTCCCTGCACTTGATGATAGAAATCAGGTATGCTTTTGAATCAGCATCTGTTTCTATTTCTATTCGTGCAGGGCAACCGCCCGATCCACTCTTGAATATTATACGAAAAATTGGGGCTTTGGTAAAAAATTTTTTTGAAAAGGTTGGTCAAAAGTATCCGGTCGGAGATTTTATTAGTTCTTGTAAAATAATGTCTTATGAAACAACAGGACAAAACAGGTCAAATTTGCCTTGTGTATTTTCCCTATTTGCACTTTTTTGTTTTGTTTTTTTTCACCTTTTGGATATAATTTTTGTGAAGTTGGGAGAAGGAGGGTAATCCCTTCGGGATTATCCTCTTTTTTTATGCATTTCAGCTGCTGCATCTGGCCTAAAAATTTGTCCCCTTCGTTTCATTTCGTAAAGTTCCTTGTGTGAATGCCGGCAGAAAAAAATCCAGAAATAAATTTTTGCAAAAAATTTTCACCCAAATATTTTCTTAATAATACTTCTTTTGAGTCAAAAAACCCGATTTATCTTAAACATTTATGTGTTTTTAGCTGTCGAATCAGTCGAGTGGGGGGAAATTTTTCTTGTTGACTTAATTCAAATGCCTGTTTAATATCCCCGCTTCAAACACTTGTTTGATTTCTCTTCCTGTCTGTACTGACTGACTGACTGTATGCAAAATCCTGATAAAAATACGGATATCAGTTTCGATACACGTGAACGGCTTCTGGATGCCGCCGAGAAACTTTTCTGCCAGAAGGGTTTTGAGGGAACTTCCATACGGGATATTACGACTGAGGCCGGCTGTAATATTGCGGCAGTCAACTATCATTTCGGCGGAAAAGAAAAACTCTATGAAGAGATGTTTCGCCGACGCCTTCTGGAGAACCTGGAGGCCCATTCAAAAGCAATTGACCGTGTTTGTTCCGGGGAAAATCCGACGCTGGAGACGCTTCTGCGGGAGCTGGTTCGACCTGTTCTTGAGTCCGCTCGACGGCAGGATCCCTGGTCTCGGATTATTCGGCTTCTGGTCCGGGAGGCGTTGCACCATCGGGTGGAGATTGACAAAATTGTAGATGATATTAAGGTTCAGTTTCTGGATCGCTTGGCGAAGGCCTTTGAGCAATTAATCCCCGGATTGGAACGGAGAGCCGCTCAATGGGCAGTGTTTTCGTTTGAGTCTCTGGTACTGCATCCTATATTGTTCTCGAAGCTTTCAGAATTGCTGCTGCCGGACTTTACGGTTGAAGAACTTACGGAGCATATTGTTCGTTTCGGAGCGGCAGGTCTTCGCGGTTGTGTGGAAGGGAATGCCTAATGGATTCATCAAAGACAAAACTTCTTGTGGTAGTGACAGGATTGTTGGGTATGGTCGGCTGCACAGTGGGACCGGATTACGAGCCGCCGACGCTGGAGATGCCGGCGGCCTGGACTCGATTGGAAGAAGGGCTGGTCCCCTCCGAGGATGTTCTGAAAAACTGGTGGACGCTGCTGGACGACCCGGTGCTCGAAGGGCTGATTGAGCAAGCTCTTGACAACAACCTGACCCTTCAGGAATCGTATCTGCGTATTCAGGAATCGCGAGCGTTGCGGGATGCGGTGGCCGGCGATCGCTATCCTTCGGTTTGGGCTTCGGGTTCTTATACCCGCAGTCGGCAAAGCCGAAATCTCCCCTTTGCCACGGAAGGGAGTGACAGGGAGCATGGGGTGTATTCGTCAGGCATCGATGCTTTTTGGGAACTGGATTTGTTTGGCGGCATCCGGCGTTCGGTGGAATCGGCGCAGGCGTCGCTGGAAGCGACGATTGAGGCCGACCGAGCCGTGCAGGTGAGTTTGTGTGCGGAAGTGGCGGCGGCCTATGTGGAACTGCGGACGTCGCAGCTGCAGCTTCGATATGCTTTGCAAAATCTGCAGGCACAGGAGGGAATGCTTCAGCTGACTTACAGCCGGTTTGAAGCGGGGCTCGCTCCGGAGCTGGATGTGGCACAAGCCCGGCAAAATCTGGCCAATACAGAAGCGGAGATTCCTCTGCTTCAGCTGGCTGAGCAGCAGTCTAAACATCGGTTGGCAGTTTTGCTGGGGCGGTTTCCTCGGGATTTTGAAGTCGGGGCTGCTCGTCCAGATTTGATTCCAATTCCGGCGGAAGGGGGGCTGCCGCCCGTTGTTCCGGCGGATTTACTCCGGCGTCGGCCGGATATCCGCCAGGCGGAGCGTCTGCTGGCGGCCCAGAGCGCCCGAATCGGTGTAGCAGAGGCGCAGCTGTACCCTTCGCTTTCTTTATCGGGTGTATTTGGATTATCCTCGGAATATTTTTCAGATTTAGGCCGATGGTCCAGCCGAACATTTTCGCTGGGTCCGTCGATTGATTGGAATCTTTTTGCAGGGGGCCGTCTTCGCCGTCTGGTTGAAGCGGAAACCGCCCGTGCTGAGCAGTTTCGCAAGGCCTATGAGCAGACAGTTCTGACGGCGGCCGAAGAGGTGGAAAATGCCATCGCGGCCTATCGACAGGAGCAAATTCGTCTGCTGGCGCTGAGGCGTTCGGTTCAGGCGGCGGAAGACACGGTACGGCTGGTGGAGACGTTGTATCGCAGCGGTCTGACGGATTTTCAGAATGTTCTGGATGCCCAGCGCACGCTTTACAGCCAGCAGGACTATTTGGCTGTCAGCGAGGGAACGGTTGTGCTGGATTTGATTCGAATTTATAAAGCGCTGGGCGGCGGCTGGGATGCAGCCCAAATAGAAGAACAGATTTCGCTGTCTATTTCGGAAGAAAAACAATCGTAAATCAATTCTCCACGGAGTTTTGAAAGGATTTCTTACTATGAAAGGCAAGAATGGTATTTCATGGATAATTTTTCTGATAATTGTATTGGCGGCTGCCGGAGGGATTTGGCATTGGGTGAAAAGTCGGGCCCCGAAGGAAGCAGCGCAGGCAGGTCCTATATCTTTGCCTGTGGTAAAATGCACCATTCAGGATGTGACGGATTTTTATGATGCGACCGGCACTACCGAAGCGATCGATTCCGTGGAGATTCGGGCACGTGTAGAGGGATATCTGGAAGGGATTCATTTTACAGATGGGCAGATTGTAGAGGAAGGCCAGATGCTCTTTACAATTGAGCCGGAAGGTTATGCGGCCATTCGTGATGAGGCCCTTGCCCAGCTGAAAGCCGCCCAGGCGGAAAGAGAGCGGGCCCGGGTGGATTTGGAGCGGGTGGAAAAGGCCATCGAGAGCAATGCCGTCAGCCAGCAGGATTTGTCCACGAAACGGGCAGCGTATGAATCTGCTTGTGCGGCTGTTATGGCTGCGCAGGCCGCCCTGGACAAAGCAGAACTGGATTTGAGTTATACGCAGATACGCAGCCCCTTCCGCGGGCGCATTGGGCGGCATCTGGCGGATGTGGGCAATCTGGTCGGACCGACTTCCCGGCCGATTCTGACAACGCTGGTGCGGTTAGAGCCCATCTATGTTTTCTTCTATATGAGTGAGTCGCTGATGAAGGGGGATTTTATCGGTCGGCTTCGCGGTACAACGGACGAAGGACAGATGCCGTTTCTGATTGGATTTGCCGATGAAGCGGATTATCCTTTCCGAGGACAGATTTGTTATGTGGATAATACGGTGGAGCCTAAAACAGGTACTGTCTATATTCGGGGTCAGATAGGGAACGAAAAAGAGCAGCTGCTGCCCGGGATGTTTGTTCGGGTGCGAGTGCCTATTCAGGAGCGTCCGAAAGCGGTTTTGATTCCGGAACGAGTGATTCAGACGGATTTGAGCGGCAAGTTTGTTCTGGTGGTTGGGCCTGACAATGTTTTGGAACGGCGGCAGCTTACGCTGGGAGCCACGCAGGGATTGATGCGAGTGATTCTGTCAGGGTTGGACGGCAGCGAAACAATTTTGTCCAGCGGATTCCATCTGGCTCGGCAGGGGATTCCAATTCAGCCCGTTTTGGAAGAACAGGGCGCATCGGAGAAAGCTGCTTCTTCCAAGGCCGCCAAACCGGATTCTTCATCAGCCAAGCTTTAATGATACGGATGTCTGTCTCGAGGAGAACAGTCCATGTTTAGCAAATTTTTCATAGACAGGCCGGTTTTTGCCTGGGTTGTTTCGATTGTTATTGTGCTGGCAGGGCTTATTGTGCTTCCGCTGCTGCCGGTGGAAAAAACGCCGGATATTACCCCCCCGACCGTGATGGTTCGGGCATCGTATCCTGGAGCCAATGCGGAGGTGCTCTCAGAAACGGTGGCCACGCCGCTGGAAGAGTCCATCAATGGTGTCGAGGGAATGATTTATATGTCCTCGATGAGCAGCGATGATGGCGTTGTGGCGATCACTGTTACGTTTGAGATAGGCACGGATGTGGATATGGCAACGGTCTGGGTGCAAAATCGTGTGTCCCAGGCAGAGCCGCGGCTTCCGGAAGAGGTCAGACGCAACGGTATTATAACACAGAAACGTTCGTCTAATATCACAATGCTGCTGGGTTTTTCTTCCAGCGATCCGGCTCATGATGTGGTCTTCCTCAGCAATTATATTGAGTTGAATGTCAAAGATGTGCTGGCTCGTGTGCCAGGGGTTGGTGAAGTGGAGGTGATGGGGTCGAAAAAATTCGCGATGCGCGTCTGGCTGGACCCGGAGAAACTTCGGGCTCGTCAGCTGACCACCGATGATGTGGTCACTGCGATTCGTCAGCAGAATGTTGAAGTGGCCGCCGGTCAGGTTGGGGGCCCCCCCAGTTCGTCGGAGCAGCAGTTTCAGTTTACAGTCAAGACCCTGGGCCGCCTGAGCACGGAGGAACAGTTTGGCGACATCATCCTTCGGGTAGAGGAGGGCGGCCGGCTGCTGCGTTTGAAGGATGTAGCCCGAATGGAGTTAGGGGCGGAGAGCTATTACCAGGAATTTGAGCTCAGCGGCCAGCCCGGTGTAGCGGTGGCTGTCTATGCGATTCCCGGCGCCAATGCTCTGGAGGTAGCTCGCGGAGTGCGAGCCGCCCTGGCAGAACTGGCAAAGTTTTTCCCGGAAGGATTGCACTATACGGAACCGTACAATCCGACAGCATTCATTATTCAATCCCTTTGGGAAGTGTTCTGGAGTCTGCTGGGCGTGGTAGCACTGGTGGTTCTGACAATTTATGTCTTTTTGATAGACTGGCGGGCCTCGCTGATTCCTACTCTTACAATTCCGATTTCTCTGATTGGCACTCTGGCGGTGATGATGGCTCTTGGGATATCGATTAATACCCTCTCGATGTTTGGGTTGGTGCTGGCGATCGGGATTGTGGTGGATGATGCCATTGTAGTTGTGGAAAACTGTTCTCGTCTGGTTATAGACGAAAAACTTTCACCGCGTGATGCAGCGATTAAAGGGATGCAGCAGGTAACCGGACCCGTGATAGCGACAACCCTGGTGCTGCTGGCTGTGTTTGTTCCTGTGGCACTGAGCGGTGGGATTATGGGGCGGCTTTATCGGCAGTTTACTATAACCTTGTCGGTGGCGGTGCTGTTTTCCACGTTGAATGCCTTGACCCTCAGTCCGGTTCTCTGCCGGTTTCTGCTGAAGACGGAGGAGCAGAAGCAAGGTCGTGTGTTTTTATGGTTTAACCAGTTTATCCGCGGTACCACGGCAAAATATACCAATGTGGTGAGGGTTCTCCTCAGTCGGACCGCACTCATCCTGCTGCTGTTTATCGTTGTTACTATCCTGTCGGTGATAGGTTTCGGCGAGCTGCCGACCGGCTTTCTGCCCGATGAAGATGAAGGATCAATCCTGATTGGAGTACGCCTTCCGGAGGGATCATCTCTTGTGCGGACGAAAGAGGTAGTCGATCAAATCACTCGGATATTGGACCGCACAGAGGGAGTCCATGAATATGGAGCCATCAATGGATTTTCGTTTATGGATATGGCGGTTGCCTCGAATGGAGCCACGATTTTTGTCAATTTAAAGCCGTGGTCGGAGCGGAAGGACCCGCAGATGCACGTTTCAAAGATAGCGGAACGATTGCAGAAAGAACTGTCTTCCATTACTGACGCTCTTTGCCTGGCCCTGCTGCCGCCGCCGATTCAGGGGCTGGGCCTGGCCGGCGGATTTGAGGTACGCGTTCAGGACCGCGGCGGAGCTGGTTACGAAGCCCTTGCCCGTGTCGGCAGCGACTTTATTTTTAACGCGAGGAATGACCCGGTTATTACGCGTCTGAACAATAGTTTCTTTGTGACTTCTCCGCAGATCTATGTGGATATCGATCGCGTCAAAGCCCAAACACTCGATATACCTATGAATACGGTGTTCAATGCCCTGCAAACATATTTAGGCAGTACCTATGTAAATGATTTTAATATCTTCAGTCGGACATTCCGCGTGGAAGCTCAGGCCGAGCAGCAATTTCGAAATACGGCGGATGACATTGGACGGCTGGAAGTGCGAAACCGTACCGGGCAGATGATCCCTCTGCGGACGCTGGTGTCGGTACAGGAGATTTCCGGACCGAAGGCGGTTACGCGTTATAATATGTATCCGTCCACGACCATTACAGGAGTTCCGCAGAGTGGTTATAGTACAGGGCAGGCGATTCGTCGTGTGGAAGAGCTGCTCAAACAGTCGCTGCCTTCGTCAATGGGATATGAATGGTCTGGGATGAGTTATCAGGAAGTTAAGGCCGGCGGAAAGATGATGATTTTGTTCTTGCTGTCCTCGCTGTTTGCCTACTTGTTTCTGGCGGCTCAGTATGAGAGCTGGACCGTCCCGGTGGCCATTGTGCTGGCTGTCCCGCTGGGGCTGCTGGGCGCGGCTCTATTTACCTGGCTAAAAGGCCTTGATAATAATATCTATACACAAATGGGTATTATTTTACTGGTGGGCACGGTCTGCAAAACGTCGATTCTTTTGGTGGAGTTTGCCAAGCAGATGCACGAAGAAGGGATGTCGATTCGGGAGGCCGCGGTGGAGGCCGCTCGGGTTCGGTTTCGTCCGATTTTGATGACGGCCTTGACGACAGGGCTTGGCATGGTACCTCTGATGGTGGCCAGCGGAGCCGGTGCTGCTGCCCGTCAGGCCATCGGCACAACCGTTTTCGGAGGTATGATTATGGCTACCCTTGTCGGCGTTTTTGTGATACCGGTCTTTTATGTGGTGGTAGAAAGTGTCAAAGAAAGAACCATCGCAATGGAAAGGAAAGTGACTGAGGCGGTTCATCATCAGAAGGAGAAGCACCATCATCCCAAGGAAAAGTAAAGAGTAAGTCAAATGCGGCTTGTCCAGATTACGCCGGGTTCCGGGGATCAGTTTTATTGTGAAAACTGCCTTCGGGATGCGGCTTTGGTTCGAGCCCTGCGGGCGGAAGGGGTTGATGTGGTGCTGGTGCCGATGTACCTGCCGCTTTCGCTGGATGGTGATGAATTGCTGGAACGGACCGAGATTTTTTTCGGCGGCGTTTCAGTTTATCTGCAGCAGAAGTTCGGGTTAGCAGGGCGGTTTCCTGATTGGCTGCGGCGGTGGCTGGATTCGGAGTCGCTGCTTCGGCATGTGAGCAAACGTGCCGGGATGACCAGTGCCCGTCAGCTGGGCGAGATGACGCTGTCGATGCTGAACGGCCCCAGCGGGCGTCAGGCCGCCGAGTTGGAGCGTCTGGGGGAGTTTTTGTCCGCACTTCCCAATAAACCGGATGCGATTGTTTTATCAAATCTCCTTTTAGCCGGCTTGGCCCCGCATCTGAAAGAGCGGCTCAAGTGCCAAGTGCTCTGCTGGCTGCAGGATGAAGACGGTTTTGTAGATGCTCTCGGTGCGCCGTGGACGGAACAAGTCTGGAATCGGCTGAAGCAGCTGGCTGAGGTTTTCGATTTTTTTCTTCCGGTCAGCCGTTATTATGCAGAAGTGATGGAGCAGCGGCTGGAGATACCGCGGGAGAAAATGTTTGTCTGTCCGCCCGGGCTGGAGATGTCGGACTACAAGCCGGCTCCATCTCCGCCGGCGGTGCCGACGATAGGTTTTCTGGGGCGAATGAGTGCTGTCAATGGGCTGGATATCCTTGCAGAGGCCTTTCTTTCGCTGGCTTCTTCGAAAGGTCTTGAACAATGCCGACTGCTTGTATGCGGGGGGAAAAATGCGGCTGATGAGGCCGAGCTTCGCCGTCTGAGGGACAAATTGAAACGGGCGGGGCTGTCTGGACGGGTAGAATTTTTGGAACGTTTTGAAAAGTCCCAGCGGCTTTTGTTTCTGCAGCGTCTGACAGTTTTATGTTCGCCGGTCCGCTTTCAGCCGGCGTATGCTATGAATGTGCTGGAGGCGATGGCGTGCGGGGTGCCCTTTGCGGCTCCTCGATGCGGTGTGTATCCGGAGTGGGCTCAGTGCACTGGCGGCGGGCTGCTTTATGAGCCCAATGAACCGCGAGTGCTTTGTGAAGTTCTTGAGCCATTGCTGCGGGAACCTCAAAAGGCCGCCGCACTTGGGTCAGCGGGACGGCAGGCGGTGCTGGAGCAGTTTGATATCCGGCGAACGGCCCGGCGCCTGCTTGGGCGATTCGAGGGGAAAAGGGTCGAGCGGGAATCTCTGGGGGATATTGGATAAGGAGCAGTCTTATGCTCGAATTGACGGATGTAACAAAACGCTATCACACGTCCGCCGGGCCGATTGAAGTGCTTCGGGGAGTGGCGCTGCGGCTGAAGCAGGGCGAGTCGGCCTCAATTGTTGGACCTTCCGGCTGCGGTAAGAGTACTCTGCTGAATCTTATTGGGGGGCTGGACAAGCCCGATTCAGGCACCATTACGCTGGATGGTCAAGACCTGACACAGCTGGATGAACCGGCTTTGGCTGATTTTCGCAATCGCCGGGTCGGTTTTGTTTTTCAGCAGCATCATCTTCTCCCGGCATGTACAGTTCTCGAAAATGTTCTGCTGCCGACACTGGCCGGCGGGCGAATAAAGGACCGCACCGCTCTTCAGCAGCGGGCTATGCAGCTGCTTGAGCAGGTGGGGCTGGCGGAGCGGGCCGACGAGTTTCCCGGCCGTCTCAGCGGCGGTCAATGCCAGCGGGCAGCCGTGGCACGGGCCTTGATTCTGCGACCGATTCTTTTGCTGGCAGATGAACCAACCGGCTCGCTGGATGAACAGACTGCCGAATCCGTGATGAATCTGCTTGAGCAGGTAAACCATGAGTACGGTGTTACTCTCATTGTAGTGACTCATTCGCCGGTTTTGGCCGGACGGATGCAGCAGCGGTTTAAACTGACTTATGGTATTCTCCACCCCGTGGCGGCGGGGCGCTAAAATGAATCTTTGGAAGTGGCTGATTCGGACGCTGGTCTTTGACCGACGCATCGGACTGGGCATTATGCTGGGGGCGGCGGCAGCAGCTGCTGTCCTGACCGGTTCGCTGCTGGTGGGCGATTCGGTGCGTCTTTCGCTGGCTTATCAAAACCGGCTTCGTCTGGGCCGGGTGGGGCTGGTGCTCAGCGGCCGGCAAACTCTTTTTCGTGCCCAACTGGCAGCGGAACTATCGGACAAGTTAGATCAGCCGGCAGCGGCGGTGCTGCTTTTGAACGGCTGGGCAGAAAGAGCGGATGGGACTGCTCGTGCCAGACACGTCTCTGTTATTGGTGTTGATGAATCTTTTGGCCGGTTGGGGCCTTCTGAAGGGGTTTTCCGGCCTTCTTTCCTCGAAGAAGGTTTGGTTCTTAATCAGGCCCTTGCGGCTCGTCTGAACGTTTCTGCAGGAGATGAGGTGGTGCTCACGTTCGAAAAAGTCGGCGGGCTGTCTGCGGAGTCAGTTTTGTTTCCGGAAGAGGAGCTTTTGTCTTCTATTCGCCTGCCTGTGTCGGCGGTGGCCGAGCCCGAAGCATTCGGCAATTTCAGTTTGCTGGCGGACTCTGCCGGTACACTGAATGTTTTTGTCAGCCGACGCGAACTTTCCCGCTGGATTGGGCAGCCGGATTTGGTTAATGCCGTTCTTCTGTCGGAAGAATGTCGGCTGGAAACCGCCGAGCGGATGCTTCGGGAGACCTTTGCTCCTGCAGATGTCGGGCTGCTGCTCCAGCAGCCGGCAAACTCCAAAGGGATTCAGGTTCAGAGCCGCCGTGTGTTTATTCAAGAGTCGATAACCGACTGCCTGCTGGCAGCGGATGCCGATGCTGTCGGGATTCTCACCTACTTTGTGAACGAAATCACAAAGGATGGGCGCAGCTGTCCTTATTCGCTGGTTTCCTCCGTCGGCTCAGCCAACCCATCTTCGCTGAATCCTTTTTCTCTTTTGGCCGATGATGAAGTCATCATTAATTCATGGCTGGCTGACGATTTAAAGGCCGATGTCGGTGATAGACTTACCTTGCGTTATTTTGTTCCGAATGCCCGCGGACGGCTTCTGACGGAGGAGTCGGCATCTTTTCGTGTTTGTGCGGTGATTCCGATGGAGGGACTGGGGGCAGATAGTTCGCTGATGCCGGCTTTTCCGCAGTTGGCGGAGGTGGAGAACTGTCGGGAGTGGAAGCCGGGTATTCCAATTGACCTGGGTCGTATTCGGCCGAAGGATGAGGCCTATTGGGACCGATACCGCGGCGCCCCGAAGGCATTTATTTCGCTGCCGGCTGCTCAGCGGATATGGGGCGGCCGTTTCGGCAATTTAACTGCCGTTCGGTATCCGCCGGCAATGACTCCTGAGCGTCTGGCCGAGAATCTTCGGACCTGCCTGAACCCGGCAGCGGCCGGCTTGACCTTCGAGGCGGTGGGACAACGTGCCCGGCAGGCATCTGTCGGAACGACCGATTTCGGTTCACTTTTTTTCGGAATGAGTTTGTTTTTGCTGGTTTCGTCGCTGCTTCTGACGGCCTTGCTTTTCCGCTTTGCCGTGGAACGCCGCAGCCGGCAGATAGGGCTGTTGAAGGCCCTGGGCTTTCGCCGAGGGCGGATTTGGTTTTTGTTTCTTCTTGAAGGATTTGTTTTGTCTGCGGCGGGTTCTTGTTTGGGAACAGTTCTGGCGATCGGTTATACCCAATTGCTGATTTGGGGATTGAGAGGAGTCTGGTCGTGGGCAGTGGCTGGGGCTCCGATTGATCTGAATTTCCATCTTTCAACACTGGCTGGAGGGGCTGCAGCAGGGGTTGTGATTTCGCTGCTTTCCATGGCGGCAGCGCTGCGATGGTGGCTGAGTCGACCGCCGGTTTTTCTTCTAAGCGGGACGGCGGAGATAACAGTTCCGCATAAAAGATCTGGATGGCTGCCGGCATCTGCCGTGCTTCTGCTGGCCGGCTTGGGGCTGGTTGGCTGGGGGCTGCAGGCAGGGATTCATCGAGCAGCTGCGGTTTTCTTTGTTTCGGGAATTTTGCTGCTGGGGGCATTTCTTTTGTTTGTCCGTTATGTTTTGTCGGCGTCAGCATGGTTTTTTTTGAGAGGTGCTGCCGACAGTCTATTTGATTTGGCCTGCCGCAATGCCTCGCGCCGACCCGGCCGTTCGATGGGGGTGGCGGCGATGACAGCGGCGGGGGTCTTCCTTGTGACGGCGGTGGGTCTCAATCAAAAATCACTGCCGACAAATATTTTGGACCGCCGCAATGCTGCCGGCGGATTTGTTTTGCTGGCTGAAAGCGGCTTGCCGATTCTCGAAAATCTCGAGAAAGCGGCTGTTCGATATAATCCTGATTGTTCGTGGTCGCTGCTCGGTCTGAAAGGATCGGTTGCTTTTCGTTTGCAGGAAGGCGAGCCGGCCGGCTGTCTGAATCTTAATCGGGCACGACAGCCCCGTCTGCTGGGTGTGGACCCTGCGGCCCTGGCCCAGCGGGGGGCTTTTTCCTTTCAGGAGGTCCTGCCGGGCACAGCAGAAACCCCCGAAGACGCCTGGCATTTGCTGGATGTCGATTGGGGACCGGATATTGTCCCGGCGGTGGGCGATGCGGCGACGGTCTATTGGGCTCTCGGGCTGAAGGTTGGCGATACGCTTTTGCAGCAGGATGAGCAAGGCAGGAGTTTTTCTTTGAAAATTGTTGCGATGCTCAAGCCCTCTGTACTTCAGGGCAATTTGCTGATTTCTGAAAAGGCCTTTCTGGAGCGGTTTGGCTCGACGGCGGGGTACCGTGTCTTCCTGATTGATGCTGTTCCGGAGAAAGCGGAGCATCTTTCTGCGGCATTAAGTCGAACATTCCGCCGGTGGGGGTTGGAAGTAGTCTCTACGCGGGAACGTCTGGCCCTTTTTCAATCGGTTGAAAATACATATCTTTCCGTTTTTCTGGTGCTGGGCGGGCTGGGACTTTTGCTCGGCACCGTCGGGATGGGTTGGATTCTCTGGCTGAATATCCTCGACAGACGCGGGGAGCTGGCAATGATGCAGGCCGTTGGGTTTCGGCGGCAGCTGCTGGCGGCGATGCTTGTGCAGGAACATACGCTGCTTTTGGCTGGCGGCGTGCTCGGCGGCATGCTGACGGCGATGCCGGCGGTTTTGCCTGCGCTGGCCGGCAGGATTGAGCCGGCACCGGCAGGGATGCTGCTGGCGGAGTTGGTTTTGATTGTTTTCAGCGGCTGGCTGTGGATTCGTTTGGCGGCTTCTGCAGCTCTGGCCGGACCTCTCTTGAAGGCCCTCCGGAATGAATAAAGACCTTGTTGTTCTCTTTATTCCCTTGTGGACTTGCTTTCTTCGGCAGAAAAGATAGACAACAGGCCTTTGGGTTGTTATCCTGCAGGAATGATTCCTCGAAGAAAAACTCGGACCGTTCGGGTAGGTTCAGTACGGTTGGGGTCGGGATATCCGATCGTTATTCAGTCGATGACCAAGGTGTTTACGACAGATGCAGCGGCTTGTGTCCGGCAGATTCGCCGTCTCCAGGAAGCCGGCTGCGGGCTGGTGCGGCTGGCGGTGCCGACACGAAGTGATACCCTGGCCCTGGCCCATATTGTGCAGAAAGTCTCTATTCCGCTGATTGCGGATATTCATTTTTCTGCCGAACGGGCGGTGGAAGCCATCGAGGCCGGTGCTGCCAAAATTCGTCTTAATCCGGGAAATATAAAAAACCGCCAGGATATTTTCCGAATTATCGATTGCGCTAAGCAGCATCGGATTGCCATCCGTATCGGCGTCAATGAAGCGAGCATCCGCGATTTGAAAAGCAGGGATGTGCCCGTCAGCCGGCGTGTAGGGCTGATGCGCCGTCAGATGGCTCGTTATGTGCGTCTGTTTGAAAAAAAGGGTTTCGATAATCTTGTGCTTAGCGCTAAAAGCGCCGATACATTGCGGACGATTGAAATCACCCGGGCGCTGGCAGAGGATTTTGATTATCCAATTCATCTGGGACTTACACACGCGGGGCTGCCGGAGGATGCCGCGGTGCCGTCGGCGACAGCACTGGGGACCTTGCTGGCGGAGGGAATCGGCGATACCATTCGGGTCAGTGCTGCGGGTGACCCGGTTTGCGAAGTAGAAATTGCCAAACAAATTCTTCAGGCACTGGGTCTCCGGAAGCCGGAAGGGCCGCAGCTGATTGTCTGTCCAACCTGCGGCCGCTGCCGTATCAATATCACAGCATTGGCCCGCAAGATGAAAAAAGAACTGGAGCATGTGGACAAGCCCATTCGGGTGGCGGTGATGGGCTGCATTGTCAACGGCCCGGGTGAGGCGGCTGATGCGGATGTAGCCGTCTGCGCCGCCGAAGGCAAAGGGTTTGTCTATCGGCGGGGGGTTCGGACGGCGGTGGTGCCGCAGGAGCATCTGCTGGAGGCCCTGCGAAGTGAAATTGCCCGCTGGAAATAGAAATATTTGTCAGAACAGCCGGCGGAACGACGCCGAATATCTCCTATGTTTGAACGACTTAAATCAGATTTATATGCTTGCGGTTTTGATGGTTTGCCAAAGGAAATCGCTGTAAACGGTGAGCAGCATCAGCTGCAGCGCACGTTCAAGCACGATTTTTTTGCAGCCACAGGACTCTATGAATCGATCCAGCCCGAGGCGTTAGAGGCGGACACGCTGAAGGTGCTTAAAGTAAGCCGAACGCAGCCGTTTTTGGGGCTTCCGCTTTGTTGGCTGGGGCGCTGGCTGTGCCGGCGGGAAGTGGAGATTCTCCAGCGTCTGCAGGATTTGGACCAGGTGCCGCATCTGGTTGACCGCTGGGGCGAAAACGGATTTGTGTATGATTATATCCCAGGTCTTTCGCTGGATGAAAAGCCGACGATACCCGATGGTTTTTTTGATGAGCTGGCCCGGCTGCTGGAGCGGGTTCATCAACATAATCTTTGTTATATAGATTTGAACAAGCGGGGTAATATTCTTGTTGGGCAGGATGGGCGGCCGTATCTGATTGATTTTCAGATTTCGTTAGTCTTTCGAAGTTCGGGCTGGCTGTGTCGGCTGTTTCAGCGTGAGGATCAGTACCATCTGCTCAAACATAAACGGCGTCTGCGACCGGATTTAATGACACCGCAGGAGCGGGAGCAAAGCCGCTGCAAAAGCCCGTGGATTCGGATTCATCGATTGGTGACCAGCCCGTTTCGCCGGCTCCGTCGGGGGCTTATGCGCTGGCTGTATCAGCGCGGGTATCTGCACAGGCCGCCGCAGTCTGACCTCTCGCCCGAAAATGACCCTGCCCGCTTTGACCGTTAAAGACTCAACAGCAGCCGAAGCCGGTTGGCAGAAGACCGGTTGATATTTTGCCGGCAGTTCAGCTGAAGCTGCGTTTAATATTCACACTTCTTCCGGCGCGGCGCTTGCGCGAAAGAATCTGGCGGCCTTTTTGGGTCCGCATCCGGGCCCGAAATCCTTGTGTGCGAGCTCGTTTTCTTAAACTCTTTCGATGAGTGTTCATCGCTGGCTCCTGCTGTTTTAAGTTTCCAGATTCCTTAGGTCAAAAAAAGGTGTTAGCAAGTATACAGTTTGTTTTTGTTTTGGCAAGCGGCGTTTTTTATTTTGTTTCCGATATATCTATGCCGGAATATTCCGAATATGGCTTGCTCGCGGGGATAGATCTGTCTTGAAAATCGCATCGATCCAAAACTGAAACAGGAGCAGGAGAAAGCATCCGTGATAACAAAACGAAAAAGCATCATCGGATGTTTTTTCACAAGGGGATTTGTGCTGATACTGAACAACGGGAAAAGGGCTTCTGCTGCGGGCTTTCCGGCGTTAGGCCTTATCTGATTCGAGCACCCGATTGCGATAGAGTTTGGTTTCGAGGGACTTCTGGTAGGAGGTCCAGTTGCCCTCGCCCGGGTCGTTTTCGATGAGGGCTGTTGTTTGATTCATCTTGGCATCGAGATTATCGATGTAGTGTACCATAAAGGCCTCCGGCGTGGCGGGGACTTTCGCCGCACCGAACTCGGGCAGGCCGTGGTGGCTGATAACGATGTGGAGCAGGTTGTCGAGGATTTCCTGCGGTACAGGTTTGGCCTGTTTGGCGAGTTGATCAGCTTTTTGGGCAATCAGCTGGCATCCCTGGATGATATGTCCGAGCAGCTGGCCTTGGTCGGTATAACTGATGCCGACATTGTAAGACAACTCCTGTGTCTTAGCAATATCGTGAAGAAAAACAGCGGCCAGAACAAGGTCTCTCTGGATTTTGGGATAAAGAGGAAAAAGAACTTGAGCCGCTTTGAGCATATTGACGGTGTGCTCCAGCAGCCCGCCTAGATAGTTGTGATGCATCTGCATAGCCGCCGGCGCGGTGCAGAACTGCTTCATTAAGTCGGTGTCCTTGACAAAGACCGAGACCAGGTTGCGCAGCGACTCATTTTCGATGGAGGCAAGGATTTCGAGCATGTCCCGATACATAGTGGCGATGTCTTTGTCAGTTCGCGGCATATAGTCCGCCGGATTGATTTTAGACGAGTCCACCACCTGCAAGTCGTTGATAACAATTTGCAGAGCCCCTTGATACAGTTCGCTTTTGCCGCGGATTTGAATATATCCTTCGGAGGGGATTTGCTGGTAGAGTTGTTCGGTGGCTTGCCACATCCGGCAGTTGATTTTGCCGGTCTTATCAGAGAGAAACATGGCGATATAAAGGTCGCCGCGAGCGGTATTGCGGAGAATGGGCTGAGTTACCAAATAGATATCATTGATCTGCTGTCCGGGCTGGATGTCTTTGATGAACAGGTGCGGCATATGTTTTCTCCTGAAAGAGCCGGCGGTACTGTTCTGTCTGAGGATAAAAAACGGCCGTCTTTGGAGGGACGGCCTTGCCATTTCCGTCAGAGCAGACCTCTACCCGGCCTTTTTTCAGCTGGTCTTGGTTTGCAGCTGATTGAGCCGGCGTGCCATTCGGGATTTAATGCGGGCGGCTGTGTTTTTGTGCATGGTGCTGGTCGAGGAGAGTTTATCGAGTTTGCGCACAAGGATTTTAAATTCCTGCTGGGCGGCTTCCGGATTGCCGGCTGCTGCAGCGGTCAGAACTTTTTTCCTCTGGGTTTTGACCATGCTCTTGCGGGCACGATTAATGGTCCTGCGTTTTTCATTTTGCCGTACTCGTTTTTTGGCAGATAAAGAATGCGCCACGTTTTGTACTCCTGAAATCTGGTTTTTATTAGTCCGGTTTTTCTGAATGGCCGGCATATAAAGAACTAACCATTATGCCTTTTGGAGCGAAGTTTGTCAATACGCTGGCTGACATCTTTGTAGTTAAAGTCAGTTTGGGCCAGTTTCCGATAGATTTCGAGGGCCTGTTCGGTGTGGCCAGCGGCTTCATAAGCCCTTGCCAAATCGTATGTTATCTCTTTTGCAAGGGCGGTTTCCTGAGGAGCGCACTGTTTGAGAGCTTCTTTGAAAAGGTCAATTGCGTCCTCATACCAGCCCTTCAGGAGAAAGCACACTCCTGCTTTATCCAAGGCGGCTGCACGCAAACGCGGATTTTGCTGGGCTTCCTGAAATAAGGGGATGGCTTCATCATAGTGATGGTTTTTGAGAAGACATCGGCCATACTCGTATTTAACCTGGTAGTCCGTTGGATAATTTGCTGCACATTCCCGGTAATGTTCAAGTTCGGTTTTGTCCAGCAGGGAAGTGAGGGCCTGAAAGCGGCTCCGAAGGCCTTCGTCATCGGGTTTTTCCTGAATTTTTTGGTAGATTTGACGAATCTGTTCCTTCAGACGCCGGATTTGGAGTTCGCCGAGTTTCCGTTTAAATGAGAAATCACGGGTTTTTTCATAGTTAGTTTGGAGGAGCTGGGTCATTTCGGCCCAACTTTCTTCCGTGTCAAGGTCGGCTAAGGCCTGAGCAAGCTGGAGGATATTGGTGACAGTAGGGTCTTGTTTGACCAGTTTTCTGGCTTCGAGAACGGCTCTTTGTTTGTATTCAGCACTTTTGACGGCTTGCTCCTGGCTGTGAAGACGATCTTGAAACTCTTTATTTTTAATTGAGCTTCGAAAATCGGTTTTTTGTCCGTACTTCCCCTCTTCCAGTGTCATGCTGGCGCATAGATTTTTGAACTCGTCGCGAAGGGCATCATTGTTTGGATTGAGTTCGAGCGCGTGTTGACAGGCGGCAACGGCCTTGCTGTAGAGGCCCATTTTGGCATAGGAATCTTTCAGGAGAAGATAGGTCGCCAATGAGGGCTTGCTGCTGGCACGATTGGCGTCAAAAATCAGCTGAGCAATCCACTCGGCCGTGCGATGGTAGCCGCCCGCGACGGCAGCTTTGAGCATATCTTCTGCATAAGCAAGGCAATCAGGGTCTTTGGCCAGGAGATATTCGGCGTTGAGCATTTGCTCGAGAGGGGTTTTTTTGTGAGCCAGCCGCTTGGCTTTTTCAAACAGGGAGGGCTTTTTTCCCCCTTTGGCCTGTCGTATGAGAGCCAGCCGCCGCAGGGGGGCATGGCCGTCCTCGAGGGCGTCTGGACACAGACGAAGTCCTTCAAGATAAAGGCCGATAGCATAATCGAAATTGTCTGCGCTGGCAACCTCTTCTGCCCTGTTGAAAAAAGCACGGGCCTTCTCAAGATTGCGTTCAAACTGGTCTTCCTGGGCGTCTATTTGCATTCTCCTGATTGAGTATATCGGTTTTTGTTTCTTGTACAGTATCGGATGAGAGGGGTGTTTTGTCAAGAAGTTCCGGCTTGTGAAAGTGTCATTGATATGGTATAAGACCCTTTTTGCTGGAATCAGAAGTTTATTCGGGAGATTAACAATGTGTTCAGCACTGGAACAAACAGACCCTCAGGTCTATGAATTAATCAAGGGTGAAGAAGCACGACAAGCCGGCTCGATTCGGCTGATTCCTTCGGAAAACTATGTTTCCAAAGCGGTTATGGAAGCGACAGGCAGCTGCCTGACCAATAAATATGCAGAGGGGTATCCCACAAAGCGGTATTATGAAGGTCAGCAGTTTACCGATCAGATTGAACTGCTGGCGTGCCGGCGTGCAATGGAGCTGTTTGGGGCTGAGGGGGCCAATGTGCAGCCGCACTCCGGCTCGGAGGCAAATCTGGCGGCTTACGGGGCACTGGCGGAACCCGGTGAAACGATTATGGGACTGGCCCTGCCGCACGGGGGGCATCTGACGCATGGCTGGAAAGTGAGCTATACGGGCAAGTTTTTTAAGTCGGTGCAGTATGAACTGGACCCATCGACCGGACGTCTGGACTACGACCGGATTGAAAAGTTGGCCAGGGAACATCGTCCGAAGATTCTGATTTCCGGTTCGAGTGCCTATCCGCGGGAGATTGATTTTGCTCAGTTTGACCGGATTGCCAAGGCAGTGGGGGCGTATCATCTTTGTGATATGGCCCATATCGCAGGTTTGGTGGCGGCAGGGGTGCATATGAGCCCCATTCCTTATGCGGATGTCGTGACGACGACAACGCATAAAACACTGCGTGGGCCTCGCGGGGGTGTGATCCTGTTCAAGCAGAAGTATACATCGGCGGTGAATAAATCGGTTTTTCCCGGGCTGCAGGGGGGGCCGCATATGCACACGATTTCGGCGATAGCGGTGGCTCTGAAAGAAGCGTCGATGCCGTCGTTTAAGACCTATGCCCAGCAGATTGTCAAAAATGCCAAGCGGCTGGCGGAGCGATTGATGGAATACGGGTTTAATCTGGTCTCTGGTGGAACAGATAACCATTTGATTCTCATTGACTTGCGAAATAAGAAACTGGCAGGCAAGCCGCTGGCTAAGGCCCTGGACCGAGCTCACATTGAATGCAATTACAACTCTGTTCCGGGGGATACGGCACCGCCGTTTAATCCGAGCGGGCTGCGTTTAGGCACGCCGGCGACGACGACTCGCGGTATGAAGGAAGAGCAGATGGACCAGATTGCACTGTGGATTCAGACAGTGGCGGAAAATCTGGAAAATGAGTCTGTGATTGAGCAGGTAGGACGGCAAGTTCAGGATTTGTGCAGGCAGTTTCCAGTGCCTGAGATATTCGCAGAAAGGCCTGACTGAGGTGGAGTTTCGTCCGGCAGGGTAAGCCGCTGTGTCAGGAGAAGTGCCTATGCAGGAGCGTCCGCTGAAAGTGGCTGCATTTGGATTGTGCGAGCAGATTAATTTGCTGCTCGAATGCGCCTATGGGATGCGGGAGGCCTTTGTGATAGCGGGTGTAGCGGATGCTGACCCCGAGCGGGCATCTGCCTCAGCGCGGCGGTATGAATGCACAGCGTATGATGATGTCCGGCAAATGCTTGTCCAGACGGAGCCGCAGATTTTTCTGGCGGGAGGGCCGACGCATCTTTGCGGAGAATGGATTTCGCTGGCCATTGAGAAACAGTGCCATGTTTTCAAAACCTGTCCAGCCGGGCTGGCCTTTGAGCAGGCAGCAGGGTGGATTCGGGGGTGTATGCGGCAGGGGCGGCGGTTTATTCTTATTGAACCGCGTCGGTTTCATCGGCTGACGGAAGTGTTTTGGGAGATGGCGGATCAGGAAGATGTCAATTACTGGCATTTGATTTCACTGGTTTGCCATGTTCCCCAGCCGCCTGCGGAGGCGGAGGAGCGATGGCGCTATGACCCGTCGCTGGCGGGCGGGGGCGTCTTGATTCAGAAGGCCTATTGGCTGCTGGATGAAATGCTGCTGGGGTTTGGGCTGCCTCAGCAGGTATATATGCAGCGTGCCAATCAGGCACCGGACCGTCAGCAGCGCCTCAGTACAACGGAGGATACGGCCGCAGCCGTGATGCGTTTTTCGGATTCGCTGGTGGCTGTGGTGTCGGCCAGCCGGACCTTGGGGCCGCCGGCAGAGTATCTTCGGATTCACGGCAAGGAGCGATATGTGACGCTCGAAAAGGACTGTCTGACAGTTTGCAGTCATGATGGTCGTCTTTTGGAAAGACGAGAACTTCGCAACGGCGGGAATGGATGGGCACAGTACCTTTTGGAGATGTTTGTGCAGCATCTGGAGAAACCTGAGCAGTGTCCGCTTTATCCCCCGCCGGAGACGGATTTGCGGACGATGGCGGTGCTGGAGGCAGCGTACCTGTCAGCTAAAACAGGGATGCCGGAGCTTCCCTCGCGGATTTTAGAACTGGCCGGATTCAAGCCGGACGGTTTGTGGTAGAGGGAAAAAAGAAAAAAGATTTTTCTTGCTGCGCAGCGGATGAGGGGTTATATAAGTTTTCTTTATAGTATCAGTTTTTGGATTTCCCCAGCGGCTGGGAATTCAGACTTTTGAAGGGTCTGGTTTCTTTTGCTCTTGTAAGGTCAGTCCTTGCGGGAAAAACAATGGAAAAAACAATAGATGAATCCTGTCACGGCTGCGGTCGGCGAGGTGATTGTCAATCCGTTTATGAGGCCCTTGGGAAGATCAAGGGGCCGTCTGTTTTCTGGAAGGCCATTTTTATTTTCCTGGTTCCGCTGATTGTTTTTGCATGTGCGGCGGCCTGTTTGGATGAATGGCTGAAAAATCGAATACTCGAGCCGTCTATTTGCACAGTGGCGGTTTTTCTTTTGTCGGCTGCGATGGGCGGGCTGGCGTCAGCCGTGGTTTGGCTGGCTGTGCCGGCCTGGAGAAAAAGAGGATGCAGCAGTGGAAAAGTCCAGGATGGATGTCATGAGAAGAAAGGCCTTTAAGGGTGGTGTGCATCCGCCCGAAAATAAACATTTTACGGAATTCTGTCCGATTGAGCCCGTTCCAGTGCCCCAGCAGATCGTTCTGCCTTTGGTTCAGCATATTGGAGCACCCTGCCAGCCGATTGTACAGAAAAAGGAAAAGGTAGAATACGCCCAGTGCGTGGGAAAAGCGGACGCCTATGTGTCAGCGGCCATTCATTCACCGGTTTATGGCACAGTGAAGGATATAGCGCTGGCTTCGCATCCGGTCATCGGTCGGACCATGGCGGTGTATCTGGAGCCATTGCCGGCGAACAATCCGCCGCGGCAGCCGACGGCCGGACAGTTTAGCAGCGCCTTTGAGCCGGCGGATTACTCACCGGAGCAGATTTGCACGGCGATACAGGAGGCCGGGCTGGTCGGAATGGGAGGTGCGGGTTTTCCGACGCGGGTGAAGATTGAGCCGAATCCGGCGATGCCGAAGCATACGCTGATTATCAACGGCTGCGAGTGCGAACCGTATATCACCTGCGATTATCGGGTGATGCTCGAATGGACTTGGCAAGTGTTGGCAGGGGTCCGTCTGGCGGCACATGCATCGGGCTGCCGAACTATTCGAATCGGGATTGAAGATAACAAGCCGACCGCTGTAGAGGCCTTTGAGGAGGCGATTTCACAAAGCTGTCCTGACGAAGATATTCAGGTGGTGGTGGTGAAAACCAAGTACCCCCAGGGCGGGGAACGTCAGCTGATTAAGTCCGTGCTGGGCGAGCAGGTCCCTACCGGCGGGATTCCGCCGCAGATTGGGATTTGTGTTTTGAATGTAGCCACTTGTGCGGCGATTGCCGAAGCAGTTGTTTTCAAGCAGCCGCTGACCCATCGGGTGGTGACGGTAACCGGCCGGGCGATTGCCCGTCCGGGCAATTACTATGTGCCGATCGGGATGAGCGTGAAGGATTTGATTGACCATTGCGGCGGCCTGACAGAGCAGGCGGCCAAGGTTGTCCTGGGCGGGCCGATGATGGGGTTTGCGATTGCGGATTTGAGTACACCGCTGACGAAAACAACCGGCGCACTGACGATTTTGACGCGAGAAGATGTAACAGAGCCGAAATATGCCCTGCAGCAGACGGCGTGCATCCGCTGCGGACGGTGTCTGATGTCGTGTCCGGAAGGGCTGAATCCGACCAGGATTGCTCATGCAGTCAAGCATTTTCGCATGGAGCAGGCGGAACAGTATTATCTGAGCGCCTGTATCGAGTGCGGATGCTGCAGCTATGTTTGTCCGGCTCATATTGAATTGGCCGGCTATATCAAGACGGGCAAACTTCTCAAAGCCCGTGAAAAGAAACGACTCGCATAAATACAGGGTTTTGGAAGCGATGTTAAGCAAAATAATTGTATCACCAGCCCCGCATATCAGTGAGAACCTGACGACGCGCCGGCTGATGGCTGATGTGATTATCGGACTGGCGCCGGCGGTGATTGCAGCGGGGATTTTTTTCCGTTATCGGGCACTGGCAGTAATCGGCGTTTGTGTACTCAGCTGCCTGGTGAGCGAGTGGGTGTGCAATCGACTTCGGCACAAGCCCAATTCGCTGGGGGATTTGAGTGCGGTAGTAACGGGGCTGATTTTAGCGCTGTCGCTTCCGCCGGCTGTGCCGTATTCCATCGCGGTAATCGGCAGTGTGTTTGCAATTGTGATTGTAAAGATGCTCTTTGGAGGACTAGGGAGCAATGTTTTCAATCCGGCGATGGCGGCGCGTGTTTTTTTGACGGCTTCGTTTGGAGTGGCTATGACGACCTGGAAGGTGCCGGCGACGGTGGATCCGACAATGCCGGAAATCAAGCCGTCCAATGTAGAGGCCGTCACACAGGCAACCCCCCTGGCCTGGAGCAAAATGGCGCTGAAGGGACAGGCGAAGGCCGAAGAGGTGAACCGCCAGATTCGAGAGGCCTTTTGGGGGAATGTGGGCGGATGCATCGGCGAAACCTCGGCGGCAGCACTGCTGTTGGGAGGGCTCTATCTGCTTGTGCGGCGAACCATAACTTTTCATATTCCGCTGGCAGTGCTGCTGTCAACAGGGATTTTTGCTCTTGTCGGCTGGCTTCTGAAACCGCAGGTCTTTGCGCGGCCGGATTTTCATCTGGTCAGCGGGGGGCTGATGCTTGGGGCGTTTTTTATTGCGACCGATCCGGTTACGACGCCGCTGTCCGTGCGGGGCAAATGGCTCTTCGGTGCGGGGGTGGGACTGTTGGTTATGCTGATTCGGGTGGTGGGTGAATATCCGGAGGGAGTGATGTTTTCCGTACTGATTATGAACTCCCTGACGCCGCTGATTGACCGGCTGTGTCATTCCGTGCCGGCAGGAGGAAAGCCCAATGTCTAAACTCCGTTTTTTTTGGGAACAGAGCTGGCTGCTGCTGGTTTCTTCACTGATTTTCGGAGTGCTTTTGGCGATGGCCGATGCAGCGTTGGCACCTCGGATTAAGCGCAACGAAACGGAGAAATTCACGCGGCTGGCCGGCGGAATGCTGCCGGAAGCAGTACGATTTGAACCCGTGGAGCCGAAGATTGCGGTGACCGCGTCGAATGGCAAGACAGTGGAAGTGGAAGTGTATCGCGGTCTGGACGAGCAGGGACGCACGGCGGGATGGGCTTTCGCCTGCGAGGGAGGGGGCTTTTCCGATAAAATTAAACTGGTAGTGGGGGTGGACGGCCGCTTTGAGAAGCTGGCTGGTTTTGGCGTGCTCAGCAGCAATGAAACGCCCGGCTTTGGGGATAAAATTACCATTCCGGGGGGATTTTTTCAGAAGCAGTTTGTGGGAGCGCCGGCGGATAAACTGACGCTGGTAAAAGCGGGCCGGCCGGAGCAGATTGATGCAGAGATTGTAGCCATCACCGGTGCGACGGTGACCAGCCAGGCCGTGGTGGATATTTTAAATACGTATGTATTGGCGATTCGGTCGGCTTTGAAGGAACAAGGTCTGCTGAACTGAATGACAGGACAAAAAGTCTATGGCAGAAAATCAGACGAGCGTAGGAAAGAGTTTTTTAGCCGGATTGTGGGACGAAAATCCGGTATTGCGGCTGATTCTTGGGATGTGTCCGACCTTGGCGGTGACGACCAGTTTGCAGGCGGCGCTGACGATGGGAGCCAGCGTGATTTTTGTGCTGATCTGCTCCAATCTGGTGGTCAGTGCGATGCGGAATCTGCTTAAGCCGCATCTTCGGATTTTGATGTTTACCTTGACGATAGCTGCATTTGTGACAATTGCGGATTTGTTTTTGAAGGCCTACCAGCCGGAAATGAGTGCTAAACTGGGACCGTACATTCCGCTGATTATTGTCAATTGCATTATCATCTGCCGGGCCGAAGCGTGCGCAAGCAAGAACGGACTGCTGGTGAGTTTGGCGGATGCGCTTGGAATGGGGCTGGGGTTTACCGGAGCTTTGACAGTCCTGGCGGTAATCCGGGAACTGCTGGCGACCGGGCAGATTGTGTTTACATTCAGCAGGTCCTTTACGCTGATTCGTCTGCCGGATGTGCCGCTGTTCCGGATGGCCGGGATGGCGATGCCGGTGGGGGCCTTTTTGACCCTGGGCCTGATGTTGGGTCTGGTGAAACTGCTGACAACCAAGCGAGCTTAAAGGAACGGAGCAAGCGATGCAAACGCTGGAATCACTGCTGCTCGGATTTATAGGGATTATGATTGTCAACAATCTGGTGTTCACGAAGTTTCTGGGCACCTGTCCCTATCTGGGCGTGTCGGGCCGGATTGATACGGCTTTCGGGATGGGCTGTGCAGTGACCTTTGTGGTGACGCTGGCCGGTGCGCTTACGTGGACGCTTGATTATCTGGTACTGATTCCGTGTGGGCTGGATGTGATGCGGTATGTGTGTTATATTCTGGTGATTGCCGCTATGGTGCAGCTGGTGGAAATGTACGTGCACAAATTCTTTCCGGTGCTGTATGAAAGTTTTGGGATTTTTCTGCCCCTGATTTCGACCAATTGTGCGATTTTGGGGATGTGTTTGTTCATTAATTTGTGGGGCATTGACAATCTGCCGGAGGCGGTGGTGCTCAGTGCAGGTGCGGGCTTGGGCTTTACGCTGGCGATTTGCATTATGGCGGGAATTCGGGAAAATCTGGAACTGGCGGATGTGCCGGCGGCACTTCGCGGGGCTCCGATTACGCTGATTACAGCAGGTCTGCTGACGCTGGCGTTTATGGGGTTTGCAGGGATGATTCGATAAGACCAAAAGGCAGGACGGTTATGATGATAGGCGCAACAGGCATGCAAACGATTATTTTTTCAGCATTGCTGATGATAGTACTGGGGCTGCTGTTTTCGGTGATGCTGCTGGCGGCGAGCATTAAACTGAAGGTGGAGACGGACCCGAAGGTGGAGCAGATTCACGCTGTTCTGCCGAATGTGGACTGCGGGGCGTGCGGTTTTGCCGGCTGTGCTTCGTATGCCAAAGCGGTGGCCCAAGACCCTTCTCTGATTGGTCGATGTTCTCCCGGCGGTGCGGCGACAGCGGCAAAAATTGCGGCGGTGCTGAACCTGCAGATATCCGAGGGCGGGGCACCGAAACGCCCGATTATTCATTGCCGGGCGTGTCAGCAGGACAAGACATATTATGGGGAATATCGGGGGATTATCGGCTGTACGAGCGCCAATGCTCAGCCGATTGTGCAGGCGTGTGCGTTTGGGTGTTTGGGGTTCGGCGGGTGTGTTCGCCGGTGCCGCTTCAATGCTTTGCATATTATCGATGGGCTTGCGGTAGTCGATTATGACAAGTGCACGGGATGTGGGGCCTGCGTGGCGGGTTGTCCGCGTGGTCTGATTGAGATGGTGCCGTTTACCCAAGAGCCGATGATGGTGGTGGCCTGCAGCAGTAAGGAAAACGGCAGGATGACCCGAGCGATGTGTTCGGTGGGCTGCATTGGGTGCGGTCTTTGTGCCAAACAGACTGACGTCTTTACGGTCAAGGACAATTTGGCACGGGTGGATTACGCTCGATATCAGCCGACTGAAGCGGCCGAAGCAGCCCGGCAGAAATGCCCAACCAAAGCGATTGTGTTTCGCGGGAAAGGGGCACCGGCGGACGAGAAGGTTTCGAAGACAGCCGCGGGAGCTCCGGCGGCATCCTGAACAGCAAACAGTGCTTAAAGAGTAGGAACGTCTGCCAGGGAAGAATACCGAGCCCGTGCTTGGCTGCGGATTGCCTCGATTAAGGGGGGGAAATGAAGAATCGGGCGGATGGGCTGGTCAGGGTCAAGGTTGAGGATACGATAGATTTTCCAGCGTTCGACTTCCACAGGGTAAATCAGCAGGTCGGCCTCAAATCCCTCCGGAGTAGGAGAAGGCAGCAAAGGAGCAGGCAGCGGTTTGGGAGTTGCGCCAGGGCAGATATCCGGGACCAGCCAAGGGATGACCGGCTGAAAGCCCAGACCGGTTGAAACATTTCTTTTTTTCATTTCGACGAAGAAATAAAAGCCGCCGGTGTACCATTTGCCTTCAATTTCTTTTGCAGCTTTTCGGGCGACCGCAGCCGGCTGAACTTCCAACTCAGCCAAGGCCTCATTGAGCCGCTGCGTCATTCCTTGATCGTAAGACTTGTCATACCGGAGGACTTGGCCGGCGAGAGTGATGCCGAGAAGGTCAGAGTAAGTATCTTCCCAGGAGAATGCCGAAATCTGTTCAGGAAACAGCCCGCTGGAGGCAAAACCGAACCAGGTAAGGATTTCGTGCCAAACCAGACTCCAATGGGTAAAGGTCTGCGCCATTTGAATGGAGGTTTCAAAGGCAGCTTCCTTTTTTTGTTCCTCCGGCAAAGTATGCCAGCCAGGGGGATAGGAAATCAGCACATAGTAGCGGGATGGTTCTATAATGCGATAGGAAATTTCCGGTTTTCCTTCGAGGATGCTGTTGTAGAGGAGTTTCTGGAGATAGGCGGTTCGGTCCGCGGCTTCGCGGACGTGGCCGATATCAATGAAACCGCCCCGGCAGGTATAGACCATGCCTAATTTTTCGCGGCAGGGTTTCCGATAGCAGTGTTTGCCAAGATTATCGGGCTCTGGAAAATAAATGCCGCCCGGAGCGCCGAAGAAGGCGCCGAGCCGACGGCGCGGCATATCCGGCTGGCCGCAGCCGACGAGGGCCAACAAAAGAACCAAAGACCCTGCCCAAAAGAACCGAAGGAGTTTAGGTCTGGTGATTTTCATAAATTTATGTTCAGTTCAAAACGTTGTTATCATACTTTAATGGAAATCAAAAATCAAATCGGCTTTTTTCAATAGCCGATAAAGAGAAAGATTTTTGAAAAGCCGCCGGTCAGATAAAATGTTGGTTTAGATAGATGCTGGAAGGTATAATCGCTCCAATGATGGAAGAACTAAGTTTGGATTTGTCGGTGGTGATTCCGGTATTTAACGAGGAATCAAGTCTGGAACCTCTTCATCAAGAACTGGAGACGGTGCTCTCCGGGCTTGGGCTAACCTATGAGATTATCGCCGTTGATGACGGCAGTACCGATAAAAGTTTTGAAAAACTGAAGGAAATTCAGCAGCACCAGCCGCATCTTCGCATTATCCGCTTTCGCCGGAATTTCGGGCAGACCGCAGCCCTCAGCGCCGGCTTTCGCTATGCACGCGGCCGGGTGATTGTCCCGATGGATGCGGATGGACAGAATGACCCTGCGGATATTCCGCGCTTGCTTGAGAAACTGCAGGAGGGCTATGACATCGTCTCCGGCTGGCGAAAAGAGCGGAAAGACAATACGGTGACCCGTACGCTGCCCAGCCGAATTGCCAACTGGATGATTGGGCGGATTACGGGGGTTCGACTGCATGATTACGGCTGCACGCTGAAGGCGTATCGGGCCGAGTCGCTCAAGCCCATTCGTTTATATGGGGAGATGCACCGGTTTATCCCGGCGCTGGCGCGTTGGGGCGGGGAAAAAGTGACTGAACTGGTAGTCAACCATCGGCCGCGTCAGCACGGAAAGACCAAGTACGGCTTGAACCGGATTTTTAAGGTACTGCTGGATTTGATTACGATTAAGTTTCTGGAGTCTTTTTCAACCAAGCCGATTTATGTATTTGGGGGTCTGGGGTTTCTGTGTCTGTTCGGGTCTTTTGTGGCGGGTGTGGTGGTTTTGTATATGAAGGCGGCTATGAATTTTTCGATGAACCGCAATCCGCTGCTGATTGTCTCGACAATGCTGATGACAACGGCGGTCCAGTTTGTGCTGATGGGGCTTCTGGCGGAGATTCTGGTGCGAACCTATCACGAATCCCAGAATCGGCCGACGTATGTGATTGAACAGATTGTGGAGCCGACAGCATCACCGAGGGAGCGGACGAGTTGAAGCCAAACAAGTCCAACCGCCGGCGGAAAAATTCTCCTCCTTCTGCGGCCGGCAAGACAGCGGGACAAAGTCAGCGGGGGCGGTATTGGTTTCTCCTGTGGCTGCTGCCGGCGGTGGTTTTTTTTGCAGCAGGCAAATATCTCGAGTTTCGTCAGGACGATCCGTTTGACAGCGGGGCCTATGTATATTCGGCGATGCGTCTTCTGGAAGGCGGCCGGCTGGGAATTGATGAACAACCTTCGGCACAGCCGGGAACGCTGCTGGTAAATGTCCTGGGGGCTGCCTGTTTCGGGTTCAGCGAAACCGGCCCGCAGATAATTCAGACGCTTCTTCAGATTGCGGCACTGACAGCGATGTTCTTTGCGGTTGGCCGCCTGTACGGCAAGGCATCCGCCGTCTTTTCCGTGACGACGGCAGCGATGTATCTGTCGTCACCGCATCTTGCCAAATTCGGCAACACCAAAGAGCAGTACATGATCGCATTTATGGTGCTGGCCGCGTCCTTTTGGATTTTTTATGAGCACAGCGGCAGAAAGCGATGGCTTGTTTTAACGGGGGCCGCTCTGATTTGGCCGTATTACTTTAAGGCCACCGGATTGACAATTGATATTGCTTTTTCGGTTTATTTTCTGGTTCGCGGCTTGCGGGGCGGACTGGGATTTCGGCGTTTTCAGCAGGAACTTTGGCTGCTGATTGGCGGGGCGGCGGCGGGGCTGGTGCCGCTGGCGATCTTTTTTCTTTGGCAGCAGCAATGGGCGATGCTCTGGAACAGTTTTCCGGTGATGGTTCTGAAAGCCGTTATCCTGGCAGATGCGGTGGTGGTTTTGTTTTTCGGATTGCGGCATCTTCATCCGTTGCGGCATTTGTCCGCCTGGGCCGGCCGGGTGCGTGGAAGTGTGTGGATAGCAGGGGGGATTGTGCTGGTAGCGGCTTTGGCATTCGGCTGTGTGCGAGTATATCTTGAAGCTCGGCAGCCGGGTGATGTTTTGTCCTACCTGAACCGGCTTTTTTTCGTGAGGATTCCGTCGGAACTGTGGGCGTGGACGGCGGGGTTCCTGCGAATGATTGTGCGCTCTGCGGGAACTGATTCACCATATGTGGTCGACAGCCGGCGGATTTTCTCGTTTTCCCGCCAGGCGCCGATTGTTCTCCGGTATTATGCCTCGGTGAGTCTGCCGATCGCGGCGGCGTTGGCTTCTATCGGGACGGCCTTGGTTCGTCAGGTCTCTGCAAGACGAAGGAAGCAGGCCCTGCTGGAAGATAGAATAGTCTGGCTGCTGGGGATGTGGTGGGTACTCGATATGGCCTTTGTGTGGATAAGCCCCCATTCTTATGAGCAGTATTATCTGCCGCTGTGTGCGTCGGGAGCGATGACAGGGGCCTATGCTGTTTGGCGGTTTTTGCGGGGGCTGGAGCAAAGTGCCTTTCGAGCGCTCTATTGGCTCGGAGGAGCAATTGCTTCTATTGCGGCAATTGGAATGGTCTGGCCGCTGGTGTTCGGATTTTCCGCAAGCCCTTATTCCGGCCAGCCCTATCAGGACCCTCAGACACGTCATCCTGTTCGCCAGCGCGGATACTGGCAGGCCCTCCAGCAGCCGCGTCGGACAGAGTTGTGGGAACGAATCGGCGATTATATTCGGGAACACACCCGCCAAGAAGACACCATTTATGTCTGGGGATGGTATCCAGGGATTTATGTGCGGGCGCAGCGGAAGGCGCCTATACCGAAGGCGTTTGAATCGGAGATGCATACACAGCCGCCGCAGATACTGGCCGGCCAGGTGAAATATTTGATTGCGCAGTTTGAAAAAAAGCCGCCGGTGTATATTGTCGATACACGCAAGCGGCATTTTCCGTTTGACCGTCCGCCGCTCGAGTTGTGGCCGGTGGTGCAGACGCGGCAGGGCGGCAGCGTCCAGCTGGTTTTTGTGCCCAATGAACCAACGGTGATTGAATCGTATGAACGCTCCTATCGGGCGTTTTTGGCCAAGCAGTATGGGCCCGAGGAGGCCGAGCGGTTTGATGCGTTCAAGCCCCTGCGGGAGTATGTGATGAACCATTACCGGATTGTGCCGGAACTGTCTTCCCCTTACAGTCATGTGCTCCTGGAGCGGGTGAACAAGGAAACAAACTGAACTGTTGAATCGATGAATATTTTAACGCTGAACCATGAATTTCCGCCGATTGGGGGCGGTGCCGCACCGGTAACGCTGCATTTAGCACGGCATCTGGTGCAGCTGGGCCACGAGGTGGATGTGGTTACAATGCATTTCGGAAATCTGCCCAAACAGGAGACGATAGAGGGCGTCCGGGTGTACAGGGTACCGGCCTTTCGCCGCCGGCCGGACTTATGCCGAATCCACGAAATGGCATCGTATCTGATAGGGGCTCGTTTTTTTTTGAGCGGCCTCCTGAAGCAGAAACAATATCATCTGATTCATGCTCATTTCATTATTCCTGCCGGCCCGCTGGGGGTGCAGGTCAAGAACAAAACCGGCTGTCCGCTCGTGATTACGATGCATGGCAGCGATGTACCCGGCTACAATCCAGACCGTTTTCGGTTTGCTCACAAGTGCCTTCTGCCTGTCTGGAAGCGGCTGGTTCATCAAGTCGACCAGCTGGTCAGTCCGAGCGGCCATCTGAAAGAACTGGTCTGCCGGTGGTGTCCGACGGCTTCGGTCCGGATTATTCCGAATGGCTTTGATGAAAACCGGTTTGACAGCGGCGTACCCAAACGGCCTCAGATTCTTGCCTGCAGCCGGATTCTTCCCCGAAAAGGGTTTCAATATCTTGTGGAGGCGGCGAAAGGACTTCCTTCGGAATGGGAGATTCATATTGCAGGAGACGGGCCCTACCTGCCGACACTGAAAAAACAAGCCGAAAAAAGCGGCGTGAACATTCATTTTCACGGCTGGCTTTCCCCGAATGATCCGCTTCTTAAGCAGCTCTATGAATCGAGCTGGATTTTTGTTTTTCCGTCGGAGGAGGAGAATTTTCCAACGGTGCTGCTGGAGGCCTTGGGGGCCGGCTGTGCCATCATCACCACCTTGGCCGGCGGCTGTCCGGAAGTGGCCGGGTCTGCGGCGCTGTACGTCAAACCGCGCGATGCCCAAGAACTGAAAGAAGCGTTGCTGCGTCTGATTGCGGATGAATCACTGCGCTGCGAACTGTCGCAGAAAGCCCGCCGGCGGATTGAACATTTTTCCTGGCGCGGAGTGGCCCGGCAGTATGCAGAACTTTTTGAACAACTGGTCGATGCAGCTGCTGAAAAGCGCAGACAAGGACCCGCAGGATGAAACCAGAGAAGGAAAAACTAATTTCGATTTGTTTTGTTTCGCCGAAGGCGTACGGGCTGTTTGAACCGACGGTCAAAACGAACTTCGGCGGGGCAGAGGTGGATATGTATATGCTGGCGACAGAACTGGCGAAGGATCCGGCCTTTGCCGTTACCTTTCTTGTTGCCGATTATGGACAGCCGGCTGAAGAGTTGCGGGAAAACGTGCGTCTTCTGAAGAGTCTGGATTGGAGGCAAAATCCGCTTTCGGGAGCCGCGAAAATCTGGAAAACTTTAAAACGAGCCGATACTCAATTTTACTTGTGCAAGACGGCTTCGCCGGGAGTGCTGCTGGTCTATACCTTCTGCCGGCTGCATCGCCGCAGATTTCTCTACCGGACGGCCCATCGGCATGAATGCGACGGCACCTATCGGGCGGAGCACCCGATTTGGGGTCGGCTTTTTTATTGGGCACTGCGGGGGGCGGTGCGGGTGTTTGCTCAAAATGAAGAAGACAGCCGCCTGCTGAAAGAAACAGCACACGTAGAAGCGGAAGTGATTGCTAACGGACATCGGCTGCGTCAGTGCTGGACGGAGCCGCGAAAATATATCCTTTGGGTAGGCCGTTCAGCCCAGTTCAAACATCCGGAGCGGTTTCTTGAATTGGCCCGGCGCTGTAGCCAGGAGCAGTTTGTGATGGTTTGCAGACCGGCAGCAGGTGACCGGAACTATGAAGTGCTTCAGAAGGAGGCGGCGACGATCGGCAACCTGACTTTTTATTCAGACGTGGATTTTTTTGAACTGGATAGATTTTTTGCGGCGGCAAAGGTGTTTGTGAATACATCCGATGCAGAGGGCTTTCCCAACACCTTTATTCAGGCAGCGGCAGCCGGAACGGCGATTTTATCCTGGCTGGTCAATCCAGATGGGTTCCTGACGCGCTGGCAGTGCGGGCTGGCCTGCGGAGGAACAATGGAACGGCTGACGGAAGGGCTGAGATTTCTCCTCGAGCAGGACCGATATATTGAAATCGGACAGAACGGTCTGCGGTACGTACGGCAGCATCACGACATTTCTGTGCTGGTGGAGCGGTACAAAGAGTCGCTTCGAAAGTGTCTAAAAGAACCGTCGGTCAAAAAAGAGGCCTGACCTATGTGCGGGATTGCCGGACTGAACTGGGAAGATCGAAAGCGTATCGAGGATATGACAGCCCTGCTGTCGCATCGCGGCCCGAATCAGGAAGGTTTTTTTGTGGGGGAAGGGGTCAGTCTGGGGCATAAGCGGCTGTCGATTCTGGATCTGAGCGAGCGAGGACGCCAGCCGATGTACAGCGAAGATGGTCAAATCGCGGTAATTTGCAATGGGGAGATTTTTAATTTTGAACTGCTCAAAAAAGAACTGGAGGCCTTTGGGCACCGCTTCCTCTCCCGCTCGGATACTGAAGTGCTTGTACACGGCTATGAACAGTGGGGTCAAGACCTGCTGAGCCGGCTGAACGGCCAGTTTGCCTTCTGCATCTGGGACCGGAGAAACCGAAAGTTTTTTCTTGCACGAGACCGATTCGGTATTAAACCGCTTTATTATTGGCTGGAGGGCGGGCGGTTTGCCTTTGGTTCGGAGATAAAGATCCTTCCGGCTGCTGGAGCCGACAAGCGGCTGGATGGGGCCTCGCTGAACCATTATTGGTATTTTGGTTATATGCCGACAGGGCGGACGATTTTTGAGGGGATTTCGCCGCTGCCGCCGGCGTCTTATCTGGTGTTTGACTTAGACCAATGTCGTCTGGAGCGGCTCGAGCGATACTGGCAAATTCCCTTTGCTCGCGGGTCCTGGCGGACGGAAGAAGAGATAGTCGAGCAGCTGCGAGAAAAACTGCAAGCCGGCGTGCGAATGCAAATGATCAGTGATGTGCCGCTGGGGGCGTTTTTGTCGGGCGGGCTGGACAGCTCAATTCTCGTGGGACTGATGCGCCCGTATGTGCGCCAGCTGAAAACCTTTTCAATTCGCTTTGACCGGCCGGATTTCAATGAATCCCGCTATGCCCGGCTTGTCTCATCTCATTTCGGCACAGAGCATTATGAAATTGAATTTACAGCCCGTCATGTGCAGGAGTTGATGGAGCAGCTGCCCGTTCATTATGATGAGCCGTTTGCCGACCCGTCCATGATTCCAACGTGGCTGGTATGTTCGGCGGCAAGCCGCCAGGTGACGGTGTGTCTGTCGGGCACCGGCGGCGATGAGCTGTTCGGCGGCTATCCGCGGTATCACCAGTTTCAGATTCTGAAGCGGCTCAACCATCTTCCGGCGGCGGCTCGATGGCTGCTGGATAAAGCAGCAGCCGGCCTTGGGCGGCTGGGGAAGACGGACCAGTGGAATAAACTTCGGTGTTTTCTCCAGAAAGAGCTGCCTGATTGGGCACTGTACCCGATGCTGCTCAGTTATCTGTTTCGAACGCCGCAAGAAGCAGCTTGTTCGGTGCTGGATTTTGCTGAGATGAAAAAATACTTTGTCGAAAATAATCAGCTGAATAATCTGCTGGCCTGCGATCTGCAGGAGTATCTGCCGAATTGCCTGCTGCCCAAGGAAGACCGGGCTTCTATGGCCTTTGGGCTGGAAGTGCGGCTTCCGTATTTGGATCATGAGTTTGCCGAGTTCGCCTGCCGTATCGACGAAAAGATGAAACTCCGGGGGCGTACCGCAAAATACATTTTAAAAAAGGCCTTTGCGCCGATGCTGCCGGCTGAAATTGTGCGGCGGAAAAAACAGGGCTTTGGGGTGCCCCTGGTCCATTATTTTCGAAAGGAACTCAAATCAGCAGCAGAGGAGATTCTTTTTTCATCTGAATGCCAGACCTGCTTTGATCGGCCTATGCTGGAGGAGATGTGGAAGCGGCATCAGGAAGGCGTCTCTGATTATTCGAGAATCATCTGGTCGGTGATGATGTTCAATCTGTGGTATCAGCGCTGGATGCGATGAACCGGAAAATTTCAGCCAGACGCCGACTGATTACTTCGACCGAGTAGAACTGCTCAGCGATTTTCCTGCCGGTTTGCCCCATCGTCCGGCGGAGAGAGCGATTTCGGCAGAGTGTATCAAGGGCCTGATACCATTCATCTCTTGTTGTCGCGGCCAGTCCGACAGGGCCTTTTTCGAGAATCTGCCGGTTCATCCCTACCGGCGAAACAACAACCGGAAGACCGGCGGCCATATACTGAAGCATCTTAAAGCTGCATTTGCCCCGCGTCCAGGCGGTGTCCGGCAGGGGCATCAGCCCGACCGTCATTTCCGACAGAAGAGCGGCCTCCTGCTTCGGTGTCCACGGATGCCAGCAAATTCGCTCTGCCGGAATCAGCGACGACCGCCAGGGCCGATTCGAAATCAGCATCAGCCGGGCTTCGGCGTGGTCGTCTAAAAAATGCTTGAGGGCAGGTTCGATCATTTCGAGATATCGATAATTGGAGGATAATCCTGTCCAGCCGATGACAAAGGACTCCGCTGATTCTGCGGAGTCTGCCTGCGACGGGCGGGGAACAAAGCGGCGAGTATCAATAGCAGTAGGCACGACAAAAATTGTGCGGCAGAAGCGGCTGTAATATTCGGCAAGGTAGTCATTGCCGGCAATCACCGCGTCCATTCCCTTTGCAATCCATGGCTGGGCCCATCGCCCGAAAGGCCGGCTCAGCCAGATGGCATCATCCACATCTAAAATTCGCGGCCGTTTAACCATCCGTTCGAAGGTAGCATAGCCCTGCACCAGGTCACGACTGAGCCAGACCAGATCGGCTTGGCGGCATCCAACCACACCCGGCAGACGAGAAACCATTTTGAAAGGACTGGGCAGCCCGCAGCTTTCACCCCAGCGGGGGATATATTCCGTCACCTCCAGACCCTGCTCCCGGAGCGGCTCGATATGCTGCCGCACGCGAAAGCGGGTGGAAGGGGTATTTTGCCCGCCGGTCAATGCGGCGATTCGGATGATTGGTTTTGCGGACATAGGTTTCCACGTTCACAGAAAAGGGGGGCCGGTTTTCGCACGGCCCTTCGCCGCAACCTCAGCAGACGAATTGTTTTTGAGGCCGCGTGGCAAAGTGCTGCTGTAATGTGCGGAAAAGCCGTCAGCAAGCGGTATTGCCGCTGGGTCCAGATAGGCAGCAGCTCAGAGAACGTATTCAGTATGGTGCGAATGGCCGCGGCCTGGGCAGGGTCAAACAGCATTCCGCGCATCCAGCGGCGCAGCAGAAAGACCGCCAGCGGCTCAAAGGCATCCTGCCGCCTGAACTCGGAGGCCAGCTGCCGGTGCCGCTCGATCAACTCCAGGCAGACTTGAGAATTCTGATAGCGAACCGAGATATGCTCGCCTGCTTCCAGATGATGAATGGCCAGCGGCTGAGCCAGATATCCTATAGTCGGTTCCAAATAGGCAATTCGCAGCCACAAATCAAGGTCGTTGAATCGCTTCTGTTCAAGGCGAAACCCGCCGGTCTTTTCGAGCAGGTCCCGGCGAATCAGCATTGTGTCGGTATGACCAGTCAGTCCCTTTGCGTAGGTTCGCAGATAATCGTCCGAAACCTCTCGACAGCCCAACAGCTTTCGGCATTTGGATTTCGTCAGAGCGGGGGCCTGCCGGCCGCTTTGACAGAGACATTCGATATAATTGCCTGCCGTCCATCGCAGGTGAGAATGGCGGCCAAGATGCTCTGTCTGCAGTGCCAATTTTTCGGGCAGCCACTCATCGTCGGCGTCAAGGAAGGCGATCCAGTCACCGCCAGCGGCCCGAATACCGGTATTTCGTGCAGCACTGGGGCCGGCGTTGTTTTGGCGGATATAGCGGATTTGGCTGCCGTAGGCAGCGGCGGCCTGGCTGGTGCCGTCGGTGGAACCGTCATCGACAACAATAATTTCCTCGGCAGGACGACTTTGGGCCAGCACGCTGTCAATCGCCCGGCTAAGCCGGCGTTCATTGTTGTAGGCAGGAATTACGACACTGATTTTCATCGCCAATCCTAACCTTGGTCAGGGTCCCGGAGGGGGCGGCCGAGCACCCTGCGGAAAAACCGCTGAACGGGCGGTCGAATCTTCAAGCCCCCGTATCGCTTGAGAGCAACCCAGTATTTCAGCATGGGGCTGAGCACAATTTCAGCCCGACAGCGAAAATACAATCCTCGAAACCGGCGGGCATCCGGAAATCGCCTCAGCAGTTCTGCAGCTGTATGCGAAAAACCGTTGCGTGCCTGATGATGAGCCGTTCGCAGGGCCAGATACGACAACACCCCCTTGGCCAGTTCCCTTTTTTCTTCCGGACAGAAGTCCAGAAGCAATTCCGGCTGCCAAAGAATGGGGGCAATCGCCTTGGCAGGATCATTGGATAAGGAACTGTCCTCCCGATTATGCCGCACGGCCACCTCCGGCAGAATCAAAAACGGTTCGTTAAAGACAAGCCGGGCGAAAAAAACCGTATCTTCGCCGAATGTACACTTGTCAGCAGTATAAAAGCCCCCGTATCGGCGGGCAATCTCGGTTTGGATAATGGTGGTGCCGACGTGAAAGAAAAACAGCATGGCCTCGGCCAGGGGAACCGGCTCCCGGCCTGTCAGCCGATGCAGTCCAGGCCGGATGCCGCGGCGTTGCCAGTAGCCGGTCATTGCAATTTGCCGCGGCCACTCTTCATACATAGTTCCTGCAAAGGCGGCCGGCTGATTTTTCAACGCTGTAATGCCGTTCTGCAGATAGGAAGGATACCACTGGTCATCGGCATCCAAAAAAGCCGTGTAGGGAGCCGTGGCGGCCTGAAGCCCTGTGTTTCGGGCGGCACCGGGTCCCTGATTGGATTGTCGAATAAGTTGGATTTTCGGATCTTTCAGCTCCGCTACCAAGTCCGGCCCCTTGTCTGTGGAACCGTCGTCCACCACAATCAGCCGCCAGTGGGGATACTCCTGCTGGCGGACGGAGCGGATGGCACGAAGAATGGTTGTTTCCTTATTATATAAAGGAATAATGACATCCACCAGATTCATCAGGCATCTTTCTCCAGAAAGTCCTTCAGGTATTTTTGGAGACGATTATACAGCGCCGCAGTTCGAGGACAAAAGGACATAAGATACAGTTGCCGCCAGGAGGATGGAGAAAACAGGCCGCGATATTTTTTGAGCAGGAAGCGGATTTGTCTGCCATCGCCGTCTTCCATCCGTTGTCCCAGCCACCATCCGAACATGGCAGCCGCACAAGGTCGAAACTTTTCAAGCATGCCGGCTTGTTCAGCCAGCTCAAAATGACGCTGGAGAAACCCGTCGATATGCTCCCTCTGGCGATGGGACTTAAGAATGCTGCCTTCTACATCGAGATGATAAACAGCCAGTGGTTCGAATACATAGCCGATCGGCACATCCCGATAAGCAATGCGAAGCCACAGGTCCACATCGTTGATGCGTTTTTGGCCGGGCAGAAACAGCCCCGCTTCCAGAAGAAGCCGGCGCCGAATCAGCATTGTATCCGTACAGCCCATTGCATTATACCGGTGAGCCGTAAAATAGCTGTCAAAAACCGGCTTGCCGTTGAGAAAATCGAGGGCTTTCTGCTTCTGCCGGCTGGTCATATCAGGGGTTTGTCGGTGCCCGCGGTGGCACAGACAGCGGTAGAAATTGCCGGTGACCCAGTTGAGTTCAGGAGACTCTTCGAGCAGCTGCACCTGTCGAGAGAGCCGCTCAGGCAGCCATTCATCATCCGCATCAAGGAAGGCAATCCATTCACAGGAAGCAGCCAGAACACCCGTGTTTCGAGCAGTGCTGGCACCCTGGTTTTCTTGATGGAGATATCGCAGCCGGGGACCGTATTCCTCAACAATCTGGCGGGTGCCGTCGGTAGAGCCGTCATCAACGACGATAATTTCCTGCGGCGGCAGAGTTTGCCTCAGTACACTGTCAATCGCTCGCCGAAGAACATTTTGGGCCTGATAAGCAGGAATAACAACGCTAATACCTCCGACGGCCCCGGAGCCGGCGTCTGCGATTGAAAACTCAGATGATTGACTGCTGTGCACCTTGTCGTTTGGTTCGGTATTCTTGTATTAGGAACCGAAGAAAATGCGATAAATATCGTTATAGGTTATCCACAAAAAGACTGCCAGCAGGAAAGCCAGGCCGACATAAGTGATAACGGCCTGTATTTTTTCTGAGATAGGGCCGCCTTTAATTTTTTCAATCAGCAGCAGAACGATAACGCCGCCGTCAACAAGAGGGATAGGCAGCAGATTCATAACCGCAATACAGGCGCTGATTAACCCCATAAAGTAGAGAAATTTGATAAATGACTCACGGGCCACCTGATAGCTGATAGACAGAATCCCCACCGGCCCGCTGAGGGCGGAAGTCGGCACATCTCGTGTAAAGAGACCTTTGAGAGTCAAATAGGTTGTTGCGACAAAGTACCAGGTTTTCTTAGTCCCTAAGACAACCGCCTTGGCCGGATTGGAGGTTTTGACTGTTTCCTCCAGAATAACCAAAGGAATAGGATGAACGGTTTCAGACCACATATGCATCAGCCCTTCAATCTTCGGAATAAGCAGGGAAGTTGAACCGGCCTGTGTCTCCGAGAGACGATAATCAATTCCAATTCGCTGTCCGTTATTTTTGCTGAAGATTTCGGCGATGTCATAAAATGAGTTGACGGGCTGTCCGTCCACCCGCTCAATTCTGGCTCCGCGGGGGATGGGCAGGGCGTCAACGGATACGGTATCGATGGTCTGAGCAGCAACAGGATGGTTCATATCCAGACATAGCGAGATGCCCAGCCAAAGCCGGTTTTTGGTGCCGGGCTGGATGGAGGGGTGAACGCTGAAGGAAAGAATACGACTCTCGCCGTCGGCTTCCGTTCGGAGGACCATAACCTGCAAAGGTTTATCTTTATAGTTTTCGATGGCCTGTCTGTATTCGAGAAAAGTAGGAAAGGGCGCATCGCTTATCTGAAGGAGAATGTCCCCTTTTTGGAACGGGTTGGGCTGGGTTTCGTTCTGAACAGATTTACGGAGGATCACGGTAGAGAACCAATTCCTAATCTGTTGAATCAATCCTTCTGAGGAGTTTGTCTCAAAAACTTGCTCCACCTGAAGACGCGGAACAAGAGAGTACATATTAGCCAGGTCATATTCGACCCGAAAATTCGGATAAAGCACTTTCGGCTGGAGGGCAGCGGCTACCGTAACCAGCTGCTCACCGGCAGGGTTGTTTTTTCGCCGTACGGTCAAATTCACTTCGGGTTTGATGCTTCGTCGAAGGGTTTCTTTCAGCTCCCAGGAGGTTCGAACGGTCTTCCCGTCCACAGCCGCAATGATATCCCCCGGCTTAAAGCCAATCTGAGCCAGCAATTGCTGATACTTAGGATCCTCCCACACGGGAACCTCCAGAGTGGAGGCACTTTCGATGCCGAATTGGCGCAGTCGCTGCGGATCGCCGGCAGCAACCTCAGAAACGGCTTTGAGTTTTTCTACATTGCCGTCCTCCCGCCGTACGGTAAACACCGATGGTTTGCCTTTGGGTCCGAGCGCTCCAGCCAAAGAAATCATTGTAAAATCTACAAAGTCACCTACAAAGGATTTTCCATCGATAGCGATAATTCGGTCGCCGGCTCGCAGACCAGCGGCTTCTGCAGGAGAATTTGGGATAACGCCGCCAACAACAGCCGGCTGCTGCTGGAGCCCGTAAAGATACAGGCCCATAAACAGGATAACAGCACTAAGAACATTAAAAATAACCCCCGCCGCTACCACACAAATGCGTATCCAGATGGGACGGTTCGCAAAGGAACGAGGGTCGTCGGTTTTTTCAGCTGTACCGGAGTCGGACTGGCCGAGCATTTTTACAAAACCGCCGAAGGGTATCAGTCCCAGCCAGTATTCTGTTTCTGAGTCGCCCTCTTCCAGAGGTTCCTGGTCGCTGGGTCGGGGAAAGAGACGAACGCGAAAACCCTTGCGAAGTTTTCGAACGGCAAGAATGGTGGGTGGAAAGCCGATGGAAAAGGCCTCTACTTTAATGCCCCCCAGTTTGGCGGCAATGAAATGTCCCAATTCGTGAACAAAAATCACAGCCCCGAAGCCTAGTACTACCAGTGCAGTTGTGCCAGCCACACCCGGCGCCAGCAGGATAAAGGCAATGACAGCGCTCACAAGGGCAAGGGCAATAACCAAATTCAGCATTTTGCTTAAAGGGCTTTGAGGCGGTGGAACCTGCGGGGCCCCAGGGTCGGAAGACGGCGACGCCGGAGCCGGCTGAAAGTCGGAAGGGGCAGGGGTAAAGGAATTGGAATCGGATAGCGGTTTGTCGGTCATTATCGTCTTTCCTTTTAGGATTCAATTATGTTTGTACATTCCAAATATCGATGGGCCTGCTCTCGTGCCCAGCGGTCAATCTCGAGGAGAGCTTCCAGCGACAAGTCTTTCTGAATGGAGTGTGCTTCCAGACACTGCTCAATCAGTTCAATAATTCTTCCGAAACGGATTTTGCCTTCAAGAAAGGCGGCTACGGCTTCTTCATTGGCTGCATTGAAAACCACCGGTGCAGAACCGCCGATCCGGGCGGCCTCATAACCGATTGCCAAAGCCCGAAAACGCTGCAAATCCGGCGCCTGAAAGGTCAGCCGTCCAAGAGATTCAAGTTTGAGACCCCTGCACAGCCCCTGTTTCCGATGCGGATAGGTAAGGGCGTATTGAATCGGTGTTTTCATATCCGGTGTGCCCATCTGGGCGATGACGGAGCCATCGATAAATTCAACCATAGAATGAATGACCGATTCCGGATGAATCAGAACATCAATCTTCTCAACGGGCAGTCCGAAAAGCCATCGGGCTTCGATTACTTCAAGGGCCTTATTAACCATCGTGGCAGAATCTACTGTAATTTTAGGGCCCATCCGCCAGATGGGATGAGCAAGTGCCTGCTGGGCTGTTGCTTCTTCCATTACCTCCGGTCGGCTGTGGAGAAACGGCCCGCCTGAGGCCGTCAGGACAATGCGCCGGACTTCCTCGGGCTTTCCCGCCAGCAAGGCCTGAAAGACGGCGGAATGTTCGCTGTCGATAGGCAGAATTTCTGCGCCGCCGGCGGCGGCCTGATGGGTGAGCAGTTCTCCGGCGATAACCAAAGGTTCTTTATTAGCGATAGCCAGCCGTTTTCCGCTGCGGGCAGCGGCCAGAAGGGCCGGAAGACCGGCGGCTCCCACAACCGCGCAGAGAATAATATCAATATCATTACGTGAGGCAATTTCAATCAGAGCGTCAGGGCCGAAGAGAAGCTCACCCCGAAAGCCATCTGGAAGAGAGGTGTTTTGGGGTGTATGGTGAGGATGGGTGATAGCGGCAATTTTCGGCTGGAACCGGCGGAGTTGCTCCGCAAGCAGGTCTGTCCGGCTATGGGCAGTCAGCGCAGTCACTTCGTACTCCGGCCCCAGCGCTGCCAGAACCTGCAGGGCGTTTTGGCCGATTGAACCGGTAGAACCAAGAATCGCAACGCGTTTTCCCATAAGCAATTTAGTATCCCAGAATATCGGCTAAGCGTCAAGAAAACCTCGACTCATTTAACCAGACAAAACAGGGATTACAGGGACACATTATCCGCTTTGGGGTTCAAGAGGAATTTCTTGAGTCAGTTTTTCTCGTAAATAACGGGCCGTATGAGAAGCGGTATTCTTAATGATTTCCTCCGGAGTTCCTTCGGCGATGACCCATCCGCCTTCGTCACCGCCTTCAGGGCCTAAGTCAATGATATAGTCGGCCATCTTGATTACGTCGAGGTTGTGTTCGATGACAATAACCGTGTTGCCCATGTCGGTGAGTCGTCGGAGAACAGTTATCAGATTGTCAATATCGGAAAAATGCAGACCGGTGGTTGGTTCATCGAGGATATATAGAGTATGACCTGTACTGGGTTTGCCCAATTCCGCAGCCAGTTTGACCCGCTGGGCTTCACCGCCAGACATAGTTGTCGAGGACTGGCCGAGCGTCATATAACCCAACCCAACATCACAAAGGGCTTTGATAAGACGGAGAATCTTTGGAAAATTGGCAAAAAACTGGCGTGATTCGCCAATTTCCATATCCAAAACATCGGAAATATTTTTGCCTTTGTAGGTAATCTGGAGGGTTTCAGGGTTGTAGCGTTTGCCCTGGCAGGTCTGACAGGTTACATAAACATCGGGCAGAAAGTGCATTTCAATTCGACGGATGCCCTGGCCTTGGCAGGCCTCACACCGGCCGCCTTTTACATTAAAACTGAAGCGGCCGGGCTTGTAGCCGCGGAGACGGGCCTCGCGGGTCATCGCAAACAATTGGCGGATTAAGTCAAAAACGCCTGTGTATGTGGCCGGGTTGCTGCGAGGCGTCCGGCCGATCGGGCTTTGGTCAATTTCAATAACCTTGTCGATATGGGAAATCCCAAGGATGTTTTTGTGTTTGCCCGGCTTTTCGCGGGAACCATAGAGGCGGCGTTTCAGGCCTTTCAGAAGAATCTCGTTAATCAGGGTGCTTTTGCCGGAGCCGGAAACGCCGGTTACGCAGGTCATCACACCCAGAGGAAACTTGACGTTGATATCTTTGAGGTTATGCTCAGCGGCACCGCGGACTTCGAGGCAGTAGGACATTTTCACTTTGCGCCGCTGAGCCGGAAGCTCAATTCGTTTGGCTCCGGAGAGGTATTGGCCTGTGAGTGAGCGCGGGCATCGGCAGATATCTTCCACAGTGCCGGTTGCAACAACCTCACCGCCGTATCGGCCGGCACCCGGTCCGATGTCAACGATATAGTCGGCCTGGCGGATAATTTCTTCATCATGTTCAACCACCAGGACAGTATTGCCAATGTCGCGCAGCTGTTTCAGGATTTTCAGCAGGCGATCATTGTCTCGACGGTGAAGGCCGATGGTGGGCTCGTCGAGGACGTAGCAGCATCCGACCAGCCCGCTGCCGACCTGTGCGGCCAGATGAATCCGCTGGGCCTCACCGCCGGACAGGGTTCGGCTGGGACGGTCGAGCGTCAGGTACCCGAGCCCTACATCGAGAAGATACTGGAGACGACCGCGGATTTCTTGAAGCGGCTGTTCGGCAATAACGCTCTGTTCCGGATTCAGCGGAAGTTCGGAAAAAAACTTGCAGGCGTCCCGAACCGTCATACTGACAACTTCGCTGATGTTCTTGCCGTTCAATAAAACGGCGCTCGCTTCAGGACGCAGACGTGTGCCTTTGCAGACTTTGCAGGGCGACTCAGATAAATACCCGTGCAGGCGTTCCTTGACAAATTCGCTCTCCGTGTTTTCCCATCGCCGGCGGAGGTTGGGGATAACCCCTTCAAACGATATGCCGTATCGTGATTCATCTTCCGGCGTTGTTCCATAAAGCAGGATTTGCCGGATAGGAGCCGGGATACTGCTGAACGGTTCGCTTTTGCTGATGCCGAATTGCCGGCAGAAGCGGCTGATGAGCCGGTTGTAGTAGATATTCATTCGCTTGCCGCCTTTGCGCCAGGCCTCGATGGCCCCTTTTTCAAGGGAGACATTTTTATCCGGTACAATCAGGTCCGGGTCAAACTCAGGGATTGTACCCAGGCCGTCGCAGGCGGGGCAGGCCCCATAAGGGCTGTTGAAGCTGAACAACCGCGGGGACAATTCCGGCAGAGAAACCCCCGGGTGTTCGGGGCAGGCGTATTTCTCGCTGTAAAGCACATCCCGCCACTGGCTTTCACCGCCGTTGCCCTTTTTCTCCTCGGGCGGCTGGACCATGACCAGAACCAGCCCGTCGCCGATTTTCAGGGCGGTTTCAATCGAATCGGCTAAACGAACCCGGATATTGTCTTTTAGAATGAGCCGATCAACAACCGCGGCAATATCGTGTTTCTTGTTTTTATCCAGCTTGGGGACATTTTTTATGTCGTAAATGACACCGTCCACGCGTGCCCGAACGAATCCTTGCCGCTGAATCTGGACAAAGATATCGCGATGTTCACCCTTTTGGCCGCGAATGACCGGGGCACAAATCTGGATGCGCGTATTCTCCGGCCAGGAAAGAATGGAGTCAACGATCTGGGTGGCGGGCTGCGAGACGATGGGGCGGCTGCATATCCAGCAGTGGGGGGTGCCGAGGCGGGAGAAGAGAAGACGGAGGAAGTCGTGCACCTCCGCCGAGGTCGAGACCGTCGATCGGGGATTGCTTGTGGGACGCCGCGGCTCGATGGCGATGGTGGGCGGCAGGCCCGTGATGTGCTCAATGTGCGGCTTGGGGAGCGGCTCAAGGTACTGTCGGGCGTAAGGGCTCAGCGAGGCGACGTAGCGACGGCGGCCCTCTGCATAGATTGTGTCTATTGCAAGAGTGCTTTTGCCGCTGCCGCTCGGGCCCGTCAGTACAAGAAGACGGCCGCGAGGCAGCGACAGCGTCAGGTTTTTGAGATTGTGCTCGGCGACGCCGATAAGGCGTATATGGGCGGGCGGGCTGTCCATACGGCGTTAATGACTCCTGGCGATGTTAGTCGTGTTATCTGTGTTTAAAAACGAAACAATATACCAAACTAAACATTGTACCAGATGAAGGGTACCGATACAATAGGGCGCAAGACCTTTTTTGGGGAAGCGTTAGGCAACTGGATGGAAATCAAGCACTTACATTCATGGCACCTCAGCCCAAAAGAAGCGGCGGTCCTTCAAAAGGAACTGGCTGGGCAGATTGAGATTTGCCCGCTCCCGTCTCAAATTCAAACCATAGCCGGTCTGGATTGTGCCTTTAGCCGAGACGGCCGGCGCATTGCGGCGGTGATTGCAGTTCTCTCTTTTCCGACACTCGAAGTGGTGGAAATTGCGGAAGCGTCAGACAAAGTCCGGTTTCCGTATGTGCCGGGTCTTCTTTCCTTTCGGGAGGCGCCGGTGTGTCTGAAGGCAGCCGGTAAACTCCGTCAGATTCCCGATGTGTTTTTGGCGGATGGGCAGGGGATTGCACATCCGCGTCGGCTGGGGCTGGCGTCTCATCTGGGGCTTTTTCTGAATCGTCCGACCATCGGCTGTGCTAAAAGTCGTTTGTGCGGTGTGTTTGAAGAGCCGGCAGCCGCCAAAGGCAGCCGGAGTCTTCTTTGGGAAAATGGCGAAGTAGTGGGGATGGTCCTTCGCACCCGCTGTCAGGTACGGCCTTTATTTGTTTCCGTGGGCCATCGGGCTGTTTTGGAAGAAGCGGCTGAACTTGTCCTGCAGTGCTGTCGGCGCTATCGTCTGCCGGAGCCGACCCGTTTGGCCCATCAAAAGGTCAGCATTCTGAAAACGGCCTTAGGATGATATTCATTTTTGCATTTCATTTCGAAAGAATGGGAATGGATGCAATACAATTTGTACCGGGAATGTCTTTTCTGGAAAGAGAGAATCTTTTGCTTTTTTGTAAAGGAAGGAAACGGATGAAGCAGATTGTGTTTGCGGGAATTGCCGCCCTGATTTTTTACGCGGGTACTGCAAAAGCGGCTCGCCGCCCGGCAGAGACGCTGGATCGGGGGTTCATTGCGGTGGTCAAGTCTTCTTCGCAGGTCTATCTGGGCTGGCGTCTGCTCAAGGATGATCCCGACGCGCTATCCTTCAATGTTTACCGGCTGACCGAAGGCGGCCAACCAGTCAAACTTAATTCGGAACCGATTGCTGACTCGACCAATTATATAGATCAGACGGCGCCGCTGGATAAGTCCAATCAATGGCGGCTTCATGCAGTCGTTGCAGGAAAAGAACAGGCCGAATGGGTTAGTGTCGAATTGCCGGCCAATCCGCCGGTGCGTTCCTATTTTTCAATTCCATTCCAGGGAAACTATGTTTGCAGCAAGGTTGCGCTGGCAGACCTGAATGGCGATGGACGATACGATTTTGTCATCAAGCAGCCGCATCAGGTGAGCGACCCGGGGGTGTGGCGCAAAAGCACAGACACATTTAAGGTGGAGGCCTATCTGAGTGACGGCACATTTTTATGGCGAAGGGACCTCGGCTGGAACATCGAGCAGGGGGTTTGGTGGTCGCCGATGGTGGTTTTTGATTTTGACGGAGACGGGCGGGCGGAGATAGCTCTCAAGACAGCGCCGACGGATGCGGATTACCGCAATCCCGATGACCATCCTTATCCCGGACGGGTAATGACGGGGCCGGAATATATTTCACTTCTGGACGGGCTGACAGGCCGGGAGCTGGACCGGGCGGATTGGCCGGCACGCGGGCGGGTGGAGGACTGGGGCGATGAGAAAAACAATCGCGCTTCGCGTCATCTGCTTGGCGTCGCCTATCTGGACGGTGTTCGCCCCAGTCTGCTGGTCCTGCGGGGCACCTACACGCGGATGCAGGTGGATGCCTATAATGTGGTCAATCGCAAACTCCAGAAGCTCTGGAGCTGGTGCGGCGATGATGAAACGCCTCCGGTACGCGGCCAGGGGATGCACGGGATGCATGCGGCGGATGTGGACGGAGACGGACGCGATGAAATTATTCTTGGGGCGGCGGTTCTCGATGACGACGGAAAAATCCTCTGGAATACAGGACTGGGACATCCGGACGGCTGCTATGTGACGGATATTTACCCGCAGCGGCCGGGGCTGGAAATCATTTATGGAATTGAACCGCCGCAGCCCAAAAACGGCATCTGCGTTGTCGATGCACGAACCGGAGAAATCCTGTGGGGATGTTCTCATCCGACTGTGCATGTTCACAGCCAGGGTCTGTTTGGGGATTTTGCTCCGGACAATCCGGGTCTGGAGTATTATACCGGCGAGAAGGACCGCTCGGCCCACTGGACCTACAGCGTGGATGGGCGGCTGCTGTCTGAAGAACCGATGGAGTTGCTGGCGCCGACACCGCTGTACTGGCTGGACGGCTCGCTGAAGATGCTTGCCCACGGCGGACAGATTCGCCGCTATAAAGGGCCGGTGGTGGACGAATACGAAGGAAAAATTCTGGCCGCAGCCGATTGTTTGGGCGACTGGCGCGAGGAATTGATAACAACAGTGCCCGGCGAATTGCGAATTTATACAACCACTCACCCGGCCTCCAGCCGGCACTGCACGCTGATGCAGGATCCGATTTATCGGCTGGATGTGGCAATGGTTTCGATGGGCTATTTTTATCCGCCGCAGTTGAGTTATTTTTTCTCTTCCGAGCCGAAGGCAGCCGCGGAAGAAAGATAATCTTTTTGAGGAAGATATGAATCGCAGATGGCTTTTTTTGGGGGTTATCTGGCTCTGGGGGGCGTCTTGTGTCTGGGGCTTGGAACGTCAGATGGAAACGCTGGATCGCGGACTGGTGGGAATTGTTGAAGCGCCGGGACGCGTGTTTCTCAGCTGGCGGCTTTTGGGAACCGAGCCGCTATCGACCGGATTTTATCTTTACCGCCGCTCAGGAGCGCAGGAGCCGGTCCGGTTAAACGAAAAACCATTGACGGGCGGGACCTGGTTCTTGGATGAAAAGGCCGATTTGTCTGTCGCCAATTCTTATTGTGTGCGGGCCGTCATCGATGGAAAAGAACAGCCGCCCAGCCGTCCCTTTGAATTGAAGGCCGCCGCCCCCGTCCAGCCCTATCTTTCTATACCGCTTCAGACACTGCCGGGACACCGGCCCTCGGATGCCGCAGTCGGTGATTTGGATGGGGATGGACGCTATGAAATTGTCATCAAACAGGAAATGCGCCCGCGGGATAACTCCCATCGAGGAATGACCGGCCAGACGAAATTGGAGGCCTATGATCTGGACGGCCGGTTTTTATGGCGAATCGATTTGGGAAAGAATATCCGCGAAGGGGCCCATTACACTCCTTTTATTGTGTATGATTTGGATGGAGATGGCCGGGCAGAGGTGGCCGTGCGGACCGCCGATGGTACGGTGGACGGCTGCGGCAAGGTCATCGGCGACCCGAATGCCGATTATCGCAATTCCGACGGAAGGATTCTGGAAGGGCCGGAATATCTGACTATTTTCGATGGACGGACGGGGGCCCAGCTGGCTGTGGCGGATTATGTTCCGCCGCGCGGGAATGCGGCAGACTGGGGCGATACGACCGGCAATCGGGCAGACCGTTTTCTGGCATGCGTGGCGTATCTGGACGGCAAGCGGCCTTCGCTGATAATGTGCCGCGGCTATTATACGCGAATGGTGCTGGCAGCGTGGAACTGGCGGGACGGAAAGCTTCCGCTGGTCTGGACATTCGATAGTGAGCAGGGGCCGGAAAGCAATCGCGCCTTTCGCGGACAGGGCAATCACAATCTGGCAGTCGGCGATGTGGACGGCGACGGCAAGGATGAAATTCTCTATGGCGCCTGTGCAATTGATGATGACGGCAAAGGATTGTATTCGACCGGCCTGGGACACGGAGATGCGATGCACCTGGCCGATATTGACCCTGACCATCCTGGGCTGGAAATCTTTGCCATCCACGAAAATCCTCGTCATCCATACGGAGCCAATCTGCGGGAGGCAGCGACGGGCAAAGTGCTTTGGGGACTTCAGTCCGATGATGTGGTGCGCGGCGTTGCCATGGATATTGACCCGCGGCATCGAGGATATGAATGCTGGGCATTCGGCAGGGGATTGTGGGGGTTGTATAACTGCAAGGGGATTAAGATTGCTGAGCGAGCGCCCCGCTCCTGCAATATGGGGATTTGGTGGGACGGTGATTTACTCAGAGAACTGCTCAATGGTGTGATTATCAGCAAGTGGGATTACCTGAACGAAACCGAAACAGTCCTGCTGGATGGCTGGGAATATGAGTGCATCCGCGTCAACGGCTCCAAGTCTACGCCCTCCTTTTATGGGGATATTCTGGGCGACTGGCGCGAGGAAGTGATCTGGCCGACACGGGACGGAAGCCGGCTGCGTATTTTTGTATCTGCGATTCCTACGGACTATCGTTTTCCTACCCTGATGCACGATCCGATTTATCGTCTGAGTGCGGCCTGGCAGAACGTCGGCTATAACCAGCCGACCCAGACGGGATTTTATCTGGGGGAGGGGATGACCCTGCCGACCAGCCCGGAAACAAAAACCCCCAACCCATGAATGGGTGGGGGTTTTGCGGAGAGTGTTGAAACTTATTTTCAGATGCCTTCGCGATTTTGCCGAAGCAGTTCTTCCCGATCGCAGGGCCGCTGAACTGTATGGCCCCGAAGGGGGATGATGTGCTCGTGAATTATATCCAGAAAGTCCGGCGGATAGGGGAAGAAGGCGTCTTCCAGTTCATCCGGCGGGGTAATCCAATTGCGTGCGCCGAGGACTGCCGGCGGGGCGTCCAGTTCGTCGAAGGCGAGTTGGGAAATCGTCGAGGCCATCGTATGGAGATAGCTGCCGCGCTGGCATGCGTCGGAGGCCAGCAGAATCTTGCGGGTTTTGCTGACGGACTCGAGCACGAGGGTATAGTCGAAGGGGACCAGCGAGCGGGCATCGATAATTTCGCAGGTGAGCCCATGGCGGCTTTCGAGGATTTGGGCGGCTTCGATGGCGCGATAGAGTGTGGCGCCGATAGTCAGAATGGTCAGGTCTTTGCCTTGCTTGCGCAGGGCCGGCTGACCGATGGGGACCTCATAATAGCCCTCCGGGACGCCGCCTGGGTGAAATTCTTCGGCGATGCCGTAAAGCCGCTGGCTTTCGAAAAAGACAACGGGGTCGGAGCCGGTCAGGGCCGAATACATCAGTCCTTTGGCGTCGTAGGGCGTGGCGGGAAAGACAACTTTCAGGCCGGGCAGATGGGTGCAAAGAGAGGTCCAGTCCTGGCTGTGCTGGGCGCCGTATTTGCTGCCGACAGAGACACGGAGCACAACCGGCATCTTCAGCAGTCCCCCGCTCATGGCTTGCCATTTGCATAACTGATTGAATACTTCGTCGCCGGCACGGCCGAGAAAATCGCAGTACATCAATTCCACCAGGGCCCGGCCGCCTTCGAGGGCATAGCCAACGGCGGAGCCGACGATGGCTCCTTCGGCAATGGGGGTATTGAAAAGTCGATGATACGGCAGGGCTTCCGTCAGACCGCGATAGACTCCGAATGCTCCGCCCCAGTCGCGGTTTTCCTCTCCGTAGGCCGCCAGCGTTGGGTCCACATAGAAGCGGTCTAAAATGGCTTCAAAGAGGGCGTCACGAAAGACTACGCAGCGGCTGTCTTTGAGTCGGCGGCCGCCGGCATCGAAGGCGCTGCGGCTCTTGTCCCGCAGTCCCTGAAGACGCGGGTTTTCTTCTTTGGGCAGCAGCACTTCCGGTTTTCGGGAGGAGTCCAGCGATTCAATTTGCTGATTGGAAAACATAGTGCGGTCCAGCAGGCACAAATGCTGCTTGAGGTTGGCGCGGGGCGAGATAGTCAGGTCCACGGCCTTTCGGCAGGCCTTCAGAATCAAGTCTTCGGCTTTCTGTCGGATGGCGTCGATGGTTTCCTGGGAGCAAATTCCTGCCTCTACCAGCCCTTTGGGGTAATGAACGGTCGGGTCCTGCTCCAGCCAGGCCTGCAATTCTTCCTTGTCGCGGTAGCTGCTCTGGTCAGAAGGAGAATGTCCGCTGTAGCGGTAGGTGACCGTGTCCAGCAGTACCGGCCCGCCGCCTTCGGCAAGGACTTGCTTTTTTCGAAGGATGGCATCGGCCACAGCCAGGGGGTTGAAGCCGTCCACTCGTTCGGCGTGCATCTGTTCGGGGTTGACGCCGGCACCGAGGCGGGCGAGGATGCCGAAACCCATGGTCTCGCCCTGCGGCTGGCCGCCCATGCCGTAAAAATTGTTCATAAAGTTGAATATCATCGGTACGCCTCCGCGATACGGCGGCTGCCAGAGGGTTTTGTATTGGTCCATTGCTGCCAGGCAAATCCCTTCCCAGACCGGCCCGCACGAGGAGGAACCATCACCGATGTTGACAATGATAATGCCGGGCTTTTGGTTAATTTTTTTATAGAGCGCGGCGCCGACGGAAATATCACCGGAGCCGCCGACGATCGCATTGTTTGGATAGACGCCGAACGGCGGGAAAAAGGCGTGCATGGAGCCGCCCATGCCCTTGTTGAATCCGGCTTCTCGCCCGAAGATTTCGGCCAGGGTGCCGTAGATTAGGAAATCAACAGCCAGGTCTTTGACTGTGCCTTCGGCATCCTTTTCGACGATGCGCAGGCACTGCCCGTCAAAATAGGTTTCCATAATCCGCATCAGGGCCGACTCGTCCAGCCGGTCAATGGCGGAAAGACCCTTGGCGAGGATTTCGCCGTGGCTGCGGTGGCTGCCGTAAATATGGTCTTCGATTGTCAAATGGAAAGCCATCCCTACGGCGGCGGCTTCCTGCCCCAGGGACAGGTGGGCCGGGCCTCGGTGATTGTACTCGATGCCCTGATAGGAACCTCGAAGTTTGATTTCGTTGAGCATCGTTTCGAAGGTGCGGATGATCATCATATCCCGCTGAATCCGAATCAGCTGTTCTTTGCTGTATCGGCTCAGTTCTTCAGAGATGGTTTTACGGTATTGATTGAGCGGAATGGGCTGAAACTGAATCCAGCCGGGGGCTCGGTTTTGTTTGGGGCAGATACGAATTGATTTAGGCATACGTCCAGACCTCGTTTACAGTTTTGGAAACAATACGTTTATGTGATGTTTAGAAAAAAAGTCTAACCAGTTTGGTTCCGGTTTTTTTTCGGTAATAACGGTGGAGAGCATCTGCAAATCGATGATTTTGTAAAGAGCCGGATGATCAAACTTGCTTGAGTCGGCCAGGAGGATGCATTCTCTCGCGTTTCGTGCGACCAGCCGCAGCAGATGGGCACTTTCAATATCGACGGAGGTCAGACCGAAATCCTGGCTGATCCCATCAGTGCCGAGAAAGGCCCGATAGCCGCGCAGCCGCTCGATGGCCTCGGAAGCCAAGGGTCCGACGGTGTCCATCCGTTCAGGGCGGTACTGACCGCCCAGCAGCAGAACATGGATGCCCGGCGTCTGCAGTTCCAGGGCGGTACGGACGGAGTTGACGATAACCGAAAGGCCTTTGCGTCCGCGAAGGAAGCCGGCCATCCCGAAACAGGTTGTGCCGGAGCCGATAAAGATTTGATCCCCATTCTGAACGAGATTGGCCGCTAACTGCGCAATGGCTCGCTTGGCTTCGACGTTGCGCATGGATTTGGACAGAAAGGAGTAGTCGGAGTTTCGAGCGACGGCTGCCCCGCCGCGTGACAGTTCGAGCAGACCCTCGGCGGCCAGGCCGTGCAGGTCTCGCCGGACTGTTGCTTCGGAAACTTTCAGGTGTTCGGATAACTGACGAATACTCGCATGACCCTCTCGAAAAACAAGGGTCAGAATGCCTTCTCGTCTTTGCTGAATGGTTGGAATCATTTTTTGCCTTGTTCGCAATAACACCGTTTTATTAGTATAATTAAACCACATTTTTTCATAAAAGCAACAGAAATTTGAAAGAATATGCTTGAAATATGATGGATTCTGATATATTCTTGCAAAATAATAAACTTTCGAAAAGGATATTGGATGTTTTCGATAAAGATACCCCAGAAGATGAAGTCGCCGGAAGCCGTGATTGAGAAATGGGCTGTTCAAAAAGGGGAGCCGCTGAAAAAGGGCGATTTACTGCTGGTTTTAAAGACTGCTGAAGAGTTTGTGGAGATCCAATGTCCTGAAGATGCTTTTCTTCTTCAGATTTCCAAGCCGGAGGGGGCAATTGTCAGCCGAGGGCAGGTTGCGGCAATTGTTGGGGCAAAAGGAGAGAGCGTTTCTTCGCCTCAGATGTTTCAGGACAAGGCGCCACAGCCGTCTTCTGAAAAAAAACAGGAGGTTGCAGAGGAGAAAAAACCCGTATCTATCCCCCCAAAAGAGGTTCAAATGGCTTCTGATTCAAAACCAACGACCTGTGCCGAGAAGGTTATTCCTATTTTGATGCCGCAGGCCGGACAGACAATGGAGGAGGGGACACTGCTGGCCTGGAAGGTGAAAGAGGGCGACCGGATTGCCGTCGGGCAGGTTATTTTTGAGATGGAGACGGACAAGGCCGTAATGGAGGTAGAGGCGGTTGATGCGGGCCGACTGGCAAAAATTGTTGTCCGGGAGGGGCAAACCGTGCCGGTTAAGACACCGGTGGCCTACCTGGCGGAAAGTGATGCGGATGTGGAGGCCTATTTAACCGCCCACCCGATGACTTCCCAGGCCGCCCCGCCGGCGGAGGAAGAACAGCAGGCGACACAGAGCGGCGGCTATGAAGGCCTTCAGACTGCGCCAGCGCATACTCAGGCAGGGCGAATAAAGGCCTCGCCGGCAGCGAGGAAAATTGCTTCCGAGCGAGGAATTGACTTGGCGGCTGTGCCGTTTGGGTCGGGGCCGGGTGGACGAATTCTTTCTCAGGATGTGGAGAAAGTTCAACCGTCGACGGCAGGCGGCATTCGAAAGCCCCTGAGCAAGATGCGCAAGGCCATCGCCAACAATCTGCTTTATTCGAAGCAGCATATCCCCCATTTTTATACTAAACTCACGATTCATGCTCAGCCGTTGTTTGAGACTTACAAACAGACAAAGGAGAAGTTTCCCTGCAGCGTGAATGATTTTGTTGTGATGGCTTGCGCGAAGGCCATTCGGGAGTATCCGGCCTTTCGAAGTCAGTTGCGGGAGAACGAAATCATCGAGTTTGCGGATGTGAATATCGGAATTGCCGTTGGGACAGAGGAAGGACTGACGGTGCCGGTCCTGCTGAAGGCCGACCATTTGAGTCTGTCGGAGTTGGCAGAAAAAAGCCGTCGGCTGGCTGCTGCGGCGCGAGAGGGGAAATTGGAAGGGGTTGGACAGGGAATCTTTACCATCACCAATCTGGGGATGTTTGGAGTGGAGGAGTTTTCGGCGATTATCAATCCGCCGGAGTCGGCGATTCTGGCGGTGGGTGCGATTCGGGAAGGAGCGCTGGCGGAGAACGGTCAGCTCAAGCCGACGCGGCTGATGACGATGACACTCAGCAGTGATCATCGGATTATTGATGGGGTGCTGGCGGCCAGATTTTTGCAAACCCTTAAAGGGCTGCTCGAAAATCCGCGGCAGCTCCTGGAATCCTAAACAGGAGAATCTATGGCAGAGCATTTTACCGTAGCTGTGATTGGCTCAGGCCCGGGCGGGTATGTTGCGGCGCTGAAGGCCGCTCAGCTTGGGGCGAAGACAGCGGTGATTGAAAAGCACCTTCTCGGCGGCACGTGTTTGAATTACGGCTGCATTCCCTCTAAGGCGCTGCTGGCCTCGGCTGAACTGCTGCATAAGATTCGCCGTTCGGAATCGCTGGGGGTGAAAGTGGAGGGAACCGTCTGTTTTGACTGGCCGGCTATTCAGAAACGCAAGGAGAAGGTGCTGGCTAAGTTGCGCGGGGGCATCAAAGGGCTTTTTGCCGCTCGGCAGGTGCATCTGTACGAAGGGAGGGGTGTGCTGGAAGGGCCGGGAAAGATCCGGATTACGGACGGGAAAGGGCAGACGCAGCAGATTACGGCCGAGCGGATTATTCTGGCAACCGGCTCGTCGCCGGCCCGCATCAGCGGCTGGCCGGAGGATGTCCAGCGTGTCTGCACCTCGGATGAGGCCCTTCATTGGAAGGAACTTCCGCGACGGCTGCTGATTGTCGGGGGCGGGGTCATCGGCTGCGAGTTTGCCTGTATGATGAAAGAATACGGTGTCGATGTGGCCGTTGTGGAAATGATGGAGGAATTGCTGCCGGAGATGGAGGCGGATTTGGGAAGGGGGCTGCATCAGATTTTTGCCCAGCGCGGCATCCGAATTTTTACAGGCACAAAAGTGGAAGATTTATCTCTTCGAGATGGGGAGATTTCGGCCTTGCTGTCTAACGGTCAGACCATTGAAGTGGACAAAGTACTGGCGGCGACAGGTCGAAGGCCGAACACAAAAGACTTAGGGCTGGAGACGGTGGGACTGCAAACAGAGAGGGGATTTGTTCGAGTCAATGAGCGGATGGAAACCCAGGTAAAAGGGATTTACTGCATCGGGGATGCCAACGGGCGGTGTCTTTTGGCTCATGCAGCCAGTGCGCAGGCGGTTGTGGCGGCAGAAAATGCCCTTGGCAAGTCGGCCCAATATTCCCTGCCGGTTCCCAATGCTGTGTATACATTTCCGGAGATTGCCTCTGTGGGAATGACCACTCGACAGGCGCAGCGGGAGAATATTCCGGTGCGGCTGGGGCAGTTTCCAATCGGCTATCTGGGCAAGGCCATGGCAATCGGCGAAGAGAGCGGCTTTGTGAAGGTGATTTGCCGTCGGGACGATGGAAGATTGCTGGGGGTGCATATGCTTGGGCATAATGCCACCGAGGTGATCGAGAGTGCAGCGGCCATGCTTGGATTCAAAGCCAAAGCGGAGGATTTGGGAGAGATGATTTTTGCCCATCCGACGATTGGTGAAGCCGTCAAGGAGGCCGCCGAAGATGTGTATGAGCGAGCGCTGCATCTTCCGCCGCGAAAGGTAGGGCAGATGGCGGCTCAAATCGAAGCGATTGTTTAATGAGGCGGCCGTCGTGGACCCTTTGGAAATCATCCGGCAGATTGGTTCAGTAGAGGCATTGGAGCAAGCCGCCCGGCGGGGACAGACGCCGACGTGCATTCCTGCTTTGAATACGCATATTCATCTGCCGCCGAATTTCTCGGCCTTTGAAACGGTGCAGGAGGCCGTGGAGCGGGCGGCCGGCGAGAATGTGCGGGTGTTGGGGGCAGGCAATTACTACGATTTCTCCATCTATGATGATTTTGCGAAGGCGTGCTGCAAGCATGGGATTTTTCCGCTGTTTAATACGGAGATTATTACGCTTGATGAGCCGCTTCGCCGGCAGGGGATTCGCATCAATGACCCGGGCAATCCGGGCAAGATGTATCTGTGCGGCAAGGGGATTTGCCGATTGGCCGATCCTGGACCGGAGGGAAGGCGGCTGCTGGAAAAAATCCGCCTTAATGATGCTCAGCGGATGCGGCAGATGATCGAAAAGATGAGCCGCTATTTTTGCGAGCGGGGAGTGCCGGTGCATCTGGATGACCAGGCGATTATCGCGCGCGTTGTCAAAAGGCATCGGTGCCGTCCGGAAACGGTTACGCTGCAGGAGCGGCACGCGGCGCAGGCATTTCAGGAGGTTTTTTTTGAGAAAGTCCCGTCTGGGCAGCGAACGGAAAAGCTGACAGCGCTGTTTGGGATGCCGCCGAAATCCGGGCCGGAGGATGCCGTCGGGATTCAGAATGAAATTCGCTCGCATCTGATGAAGGCGGGCAAGCCCTGTTTTGTGCCGGAGACTTTTCTTTCACCCGCAGAAGCGGAGGAGTTGATCGAACATCTGGGCGGGATTGTCTGTTATCCGGTGCTGGCCGACGGGGCTCATCCGATTTGTGAGTTTGAAGCATCGCCGGAGCAGCTGGTGGAGACCCTGCGGCAGCGGCGATATCCAATGGTGGAGTTTATTTCTGTCCGCAATGATGCTCAAATACTGGCCCAATATGCAAAGGCCGTTCGTGCGGCGGGGATTGTGGTAACGGTAGGGACGGAACATAATACGCTTGAGATGCTGCCGCTTCAGCCGCGATGTCTGAACGGCGTGCCGCTTTCAGAAGAGTTGAAAAATCTGTTTTGGGAGGGTGCCTGTGTGCTGGCGGGGCATCAGTTTTTGTCAGCGCACAGGCGGGAGGGATTTGGAAGCCGGGGTGGTGATTTTACCGACCGCGAACGAGCGGCCCGGATTGAGCGGTTTGCGCGGCTGGGAGCGGCGGTGCTGGCGCAGTATTTTCAACGGTATAGTCAAGGTTAATGATGGTTATGGATGCGAAAAAAATCAATCAGATTGCCCCTTTGCTTCGAATCATTCTTAAACAGGATGGACGGTATCCGCTGGTTCGTTATGCGGAAACCTGTCCTTCCTGTACACTTTCTGTGGAGATGAATCCGGACAGGCCCGAAGAAGCGGCCTCTCAAATTCGCAAGGCACTGGGGCGTGTCGGCTCCGGTGGTCTGGAGACGGTTTGCGTGCAGGGGGTCGGGTGTTTTCAGATTCTGCCATGGCCCCGGCCAAGCGAAGGACGAGTTGCCGGCAAGATTGTCTTGGTGACGGGGGCGGCCCAGGGCTTTGGGCTGGAAATTGCACAGGATTGTGCTGCCCAGGGGGCACTTGTGGTGATGATGGATATTAACGAGGAAGGAGTCCGGCGGGCTGCGGAGGAACTTCGCAGCCAATACGGTCCTGAAACGGCATTGCCGCTGAAGGTGGATGTGACCCATGAAGACTCGGTAATGGAGGCGATCCATCAGACGGTGCGGCACTTCGGCGGTTTTGATGTTTTGATTTCTAATGCGGGTGTGCTGAAGGCCGACAGTGTCAAGCGGCAGCCGGTAAAGGATTTTGATTTTGTCACAGCGGTCAATTATAAGGGGTATTTTCTTTGTGTGAAGGCGGCTTCGCCGGTTCTGGCAGCTCAGCATAAGGCCGACCCCTCTTATCGAAGCGACATCATTCAGATTAATTCCAAATCGGGACTTCGCGGCTCCAACCGCAATTTTGCCTATGCAGGCAGCAAATTCGGCGGCATCGGATTGACTCAGTCCTTTGCGATGGAACTGGTAGAGGACGGCATCAAGGTCAATTCGGTTTGTCCGGGCAATTTTTTTGATGGGCCGCTGTGGTCCGACCCCAATAACGGTCTGTTTGTGCAGTATCTTCGAGCCGGCAAGGTGCGGGGAGCCAAGACGGTTGAAGATGTGCGGAAGGCCTATGAGGCGATGATTCCGATGGGCCGCGGCTGTACGGCAGCGGATGTGATGAAGGCGATTTATTATTTGATCGAGCAGGAATACGAAACCGGCCAGGCCCTTCCGGTGACGGGCGGGCAGGTAATGCTTCATTAAAGAAAGGCGGCAGACAATGGCAATACCGACACATCAGCAGGCCGTGGAGCTGATTGGACCGGACCAGCTTCGTCTCAATCCGGCCAAGTCCGTTTATCCGCCAGGCCCGTATCAGGTTTTGGCGCGTGTGGAGGCGGTGGGGCTTTGCTTTTCAGATTTGAAACTGCTTTCGCAGTTTGACAAGCACCCGCGAAAAGGGGAGATTTTGTCAGGGATTGACCGGTCTATTTTGTCGGAGATTCCCAGTTATTGCCCCGGCAGCCGGCCGACAGTGCCCGGACATGAGATTTCGTGTGTGATTGAAGCCGTCGGCGAGAAGGTGCGCCGCTGCCGGCCCGGCCAAAGGGTTCTGGTGCAGACGGATTACCGCTGGCTCAAAACCGCCGGTTCCAATGCGGCTGTCGGATATAACTTTGAAGGGGCTCTTCAGCAGTATGTTCTGTTTGATGAACGGGTCTATGTGGATCCGGAAAGCGGCGAGAGTTTTCTGATTCCGGTTAAAGCGGATGTTTCTGCTTCTGCTGTGGCGCTGGTGGAGCCGTGGGCGTGCGTGGAAAGTTCGTATGTAACCGAGGAGCGGCGGACGATTCGGCCGGGCGGTCGGCTGCTGGTGGTTGCCGATGAGGGAGGGACGGTTCGCGGTATTCGGGAAAGTTTCGGTGCTGAGCCGCCGGCTCAGATTTTTATCCTGGGTGCCGAGCGGCAGCCGTCAGCATGGGCGGGAGGGGTTCCCTTGCGGACGGTCCAGGGGCTGCACGAACTGGAAGACGGGGCGTATGATGATATTGTGTATTTCGGCTGCCGCAGGGAGATGATTGAGCGGCTCAATGACAAACTGGCCGCCGGCGGAATTGTGAATATTGTCCTGGACAGCCGGCGGATTGGACAGCCGGTCTCTATCGGTGTGGGGCGGATTCATTACGGGATGACCCGATGGATTGGGACAACCGGACCGGATGCGCGGGAGAGTTATCAAGCCATCCCGGCGACCGGCGAGATTCGCGACGGCGAGCGGGCGGTGGTCGTCGGGGCCGGCGGGCCGATGGGTCAGATGCATGTGATTCGGATGATTTGCTCCGGCTGCAGGGATTTGTCGGTGACGGCAACGGATTTGGATGAAGGGCGGCTGGCGGCACTGGAAAGGAAGGTGCGAGCGCTGCTGAAGTCGCATACGGTCCGGTACCGGTCGGTGCTCACCCGCGAAAAGCCGGACAGCGAGACGTACAGTTATTTTGCTCTGATGGCGCCGATTGGGGCGCTGGCGGCGGATGCTGTGGCCCGCAGCCGGCCGGGGACACGGATAAATGTTTTTGCCGGCATTCCCGCGGCGGTTCGGCAGGAAATCGACCTGGATCGGTATATTGCCAACCAGTGCTATCTGTTCGGTACCAGCGGCTCCCGTCTGCGGGATATGCAGATTGTTCTGGACAAACTGCTTTCAGGACGGTTGGATACCAATTGTTCGGTCGATGCCGTCAGCGGAATGGCCGGGGCCATTGATGGAATCCTGGCAGTCAAAAACCGTACCCTGTCGGGAAAGATTGTTGTCTATCCATCGCTGGAGAAGATGCCTTTGCTGACCCTGTCGCAGGTGTGTCGGCTGTACCCGGATATAGCAGAGAAGATGCCGGAGGGTATCTGGACAAAAGAAGCGGAACGTCAATTGTTAAAATCAGCTTGTTAGGAGGCCCCAGATGCGCAAAACACATTATGCGGCGGTGGACTTGGGCGCTTCAAGCGGTCGTGTCATGCTGGCGACGCTCGAAGCAGGCCGGATAACCATTCAGGAAGTTCATCGGTTTGAAAACGGCCCCATAGAAGAAAGGGGCTCACTGCGATGGGATTTTCAGCGTTTGTTTGAGCAGGTCAAAGAAGGTATCCGCAAAGCCCTGCGGACAGAGCCGAAGCTGAAGAGCATCGGCGTGGACACGTGGGGGGTGGATTTCGGGCTTTTGGATGAGGCAGGCAATTTGCTTGAAAATCCCTATCATTACCGGGACCGCCGGACGGAAGGGATGGTTGAAAAAGCCGCCGAGATTCTGCCGAAGAAGGAAATTTATTTCCATTCGGGCATCCAGTTTATGCCGATTAACAGTCTCTATCAGCTGCTGGCCTATCGGGAGCAAAGCAGCGATGTCTTTGAAAAAGCCCGGCGTCTGCTGTTTATGCCCAATCTGGTTATGTATTTTCTGACGGGGCAAGGCGATGCAGAATATACTATCGCCAGCACATCGCAATTGATGAATATGAAGACGGGCCGCTGGTCGCAGCGGATTCTGGAGGCCTTTGACCTGCCGGCGGCTCTCCTGCCCGAGATTGTTCAGCCGGGTACACATGCCGGTGTGCTGGAAAAATCGCTTCAGCAGGCCTGGGGGTGCGGGCCGATTCCGGTGATTGCTGTCGGTACACATGATACGGCCTCAGCGGTGGCAGCCGTGCCGGCGACAACGGGCCGGCCGTGGGCGTATCTGTCGAGTGGTACCTGGAGCTTGATGGGGGTGGAGATTCCCGAGGCGATTATCGATGAGCGCACCTTTGAGCTGAGTTTTACTAATGAGGGCGGTGTGGAAAACACCATACGGCTTCTGAAGAATATTATGGGGTTGTGGCTGGTGCAGGAGTGCCGGCGGCAGTGGGCTTTGCAGGGAGAATCGCTCAGTTTTGCGGAACTGACAAAAATGGCTTCGGCGGCCCGTCCCTTTACGGCATTTGTGGATCCGGATGATATTCGATTTCTGGCGCCGCAGGATATGCCGGCGGCTGTCCAGCAGTATTTGTCGTCCACCGGGCAGCGGTCTATCGAGGACAAAGGACAGATGATTCGGGTGATTCTGGAGAGTTTGGCGGCTCGCTATCGGCAGGTGCTGGATTGTCTGGAAGAACTGACCGGCCAATCCGTCGAGGTGCTGCATCTGGTCGGCGGCGGCACGCAAAATGAACTGCTGAATCAGCTGACGGCGGATGCTACCAACAGGCGGGTGCTGGCCGGGCCGGTGGAGGCGACGGTGCTGGGCAATGTGCTGATGCAGGCCAAGGCCGGCGGACAAATTCATTCTCTGGCCGAAGGAAGGGAAATCATCGGCCGGTCTTTCGAGATTCAAGAATACCTGCCGAAAGACGCCGACAGATGGCAGACGTTCTTGAAGGGTTTTCCCGGCGGAGGAAAAATCTGACGTGACCGAAACAGAATCTATCTTGCTGGAGGAGATTACAAAACTCTCCCACGCGTTTGGAGGCCCTGTGTATGTTTGCGGGGGGGGCGGCAATACGTCGGTCAAGACCGAGACAACGCTGTGGGTGAAGCCCTCCGGTACGGCACTGGCGGGATTGAAGGGCGACTCATTTGTGCCCCTTTCCCGCAGCAAACTGGCGATGCTTTATACAGCCGAGCCGCCGCCGGATGCCTCTGCCCGCGAGCAGCTGGTCAAAGAAATTATGACGGCGGCGATGATGCCGGGGGCGAAGGGGCGCCCTTCGGTGGAATCCCCCCTGCATGATTCCCTTTCGGCACGGTATGTGGTGCATACGCATCCGGCTGTGGTGAACGGGATGACGTGCGCCAGAGACGGCAGGGCAGTCTGCCGGCGCCTGTTTCCAGAGGCGCTTTGGATGGATTATGTGGACCCGGGTTATACGCTTTGTCTGGCGGTCAGAAGGCAGGTAGAGCAGTTTGAAAAAATGCATGGGCGCCAGCCGGAGATGATTTTTTTGAAAAATCACGGGGTTTTTGTCGCCGCAGATGCGCCGGAACGAATACACCACTTGTATCGGGAGATTTTTGAACGGCTTGAAGCGGAATATCGCCGAGCGGGCCTTTCGACACAGTTTGAGATTCCTCCTGTGCCGGCGGAACTGGACCAGGAGGCGGCCTTTGCGAAGATTCGGGCGGTTTTGGGGCAGGATGCGGCGGGCATTGTCGCGGCGGGCTTTTTTGAAGTGCCCAAAGGGCCGCTGACGCCGGACCATATTGTTTATGCCCGTTCCTATCCCTTCATCGGCGAGCCGACGCCGCAGGCCGTCGCTGATTACCGGCAGCGGTATCGATGCAGTCCGCAGATTCTTGTGTGGGGCCCGGCGGTGTTTGGTGTGGGTTCTTCGGACAAAAAGGCATCGCTGGCTCTGGAACTGGCGGCCAATGGGGCCCTGATTGTGCGGCTGGCCGAGGCCTTCGGCGGCGTGGAGTATATGAGTGAGGCAGCCCGGCGGTTTATCGAGGGCTGGGAAGTGGAAACCTATCGAAGTCGGCAGATACAGTGAAAAAGGGAGCGGTTTATGAAAGCACAAAAACGAATTGAACAGGCCTATGAAATTGCTAAACAAATCTATGCCGAAGCCGGGGTGGATGCGGAAAAGGCCCTTCAGCAGTTAGCCAAGATTCCGATTTCGCTGCACTGCTGGCAGGGAGATGATGTCGGCGGATTTGAAAGGGCTGGTGCCCAGCTTTCCGGCGGCGGCATTCAGGCGACGGGAAACTATCCCGGCAAGGCCCGCACGATTGAAGAGCTTCGGATGGATTTGGATAAGGCCCTTTCGCTGATTCCGGGCAAACACCGGCTGAACCTGCACGCATGCTATCTGGACCACGGCGGAAAACCTGTTGACCGCGACCAGATTGAGGCGCGGCATTTTCAAAGCTGGATCGATTGGGCCAAAGAGCGGAAGATGGGAATGGATTTTAACCCGACCTTCTTTTCGCATCCGAAGGCAAATGACGGTTTTACCCTGACTCATCCGGATGAGGCAATCCGGCGGTTCTGGATTCAGCATGGGATTTTGTGCCGGCGGATTGGTGCTGAAATGGGCCGTCAATTGGGCACGCCGACGGTGACCAATGTCTGGATTCCCGACGGTTATAAGGATATTCCGGCGGACCGCCGCGGTCCGCGCGAGCGTCTGGCTGACGCCCTCGATGCCGTCTTCAAGGAATCGCTCGAACCGCAATACCATCTGGATGCGGTAGAATCGAAACTGTTCGGCATTGGTGCCGAAAGTTATACCGCCGGTTCGCACGAGTTTTATCTGGGTTATGCCGTCTCACGGCAGAAACTGCTTTGTCTGGATGCCGGTCACTTTCACCCGACGGAAGTGATTTCCGATAAAATTTCTTCGGTGCTGTTTTTTGTGCCCGGGCTGCTTCTGCATGTGAGCCGGCCGGTGCGGTGGGACAGCGACCATGTGGTGATTCTGGATGATGAATTGCAGAATATTGCCAAGGAAATCGTGCGCAGCGGTCAGCTGAACCGCATTCATATCGGTCTGGACTTCTTCGATGCCAGCATCAACCGCATTGCCGCCTGGGTCATCGGCACACGCAATATGCTTAAGGCCCTGCTGCTGGCTCTGCTCGAACCGACCGGCACCCTTCAGGCGATGGAACAGAAGATGGACTTTACCCAGCGGCTGGCGATGATGGAAGAACTTAAAACGCTTCCCTGGACAGCCGTATGGGATTACTATTGTCTCCAGAAGAATGTACCTGCAGGAATGGCCTGGTTTGAGGAAGTCAAACAATACGAAAAGGATGTCTTGTCCAAACGCTAATCCATCGTATTCTGAAAGGAGAGTCCTATGAACGCTGTGCTTGCTGATGTCGGCCAGCCGGCCGTTGGAATTGTGCTTTTTATGCTGGGTGGTCTGGCCGGGTCTGTGTTCTACCTGCCTTTCAAAAAGGTAGCCCAGTGGGCCTGGGAAAGTTACTGGCTGGTTTATGCCCTTTTCGGCCTTCTGATTGTGCCGTGGGTGCTGGCTTTTGCCGTCTGTCCCAATGTGGTTGACATCATCCAGGCCGCTCCAAAACAGGAGTTGTGGTACTGCTATTTGTGCGGGGCCGCCTGGGGGGTGGGAGGACTGACGTGGGGGCTGATGATCCGCTATCTCGGCGTCGGGCTGGGGCTGGCCATGGGCTGCGGGCTGTGCTCGGCGGCCGGCACGCTGATTCCTCCGATGCTCAAGGGCAAAGAAGCCATTGAGGCGATGTTTACGACGCCGGCCGGTCGTGTCTCTGTCCTTGCCGCTTGTCTGTCGGTCATCGGCATTATTTTTGTCGGTCTGGCAGGAATGTCCAAAGAAAGGGAATTGTCTGAGGAACAGAAGAAAAAAGCGGTAGCCGAGTTCAATTTCAAGAAAGGAATCCTGGCGGCTCTGTTCTCCGGCCTGATGAGCTCTGCGATGAGTTTCGGTCTTCAGGGCGGAGCCCGCATCGAAGAGCTGGCTTTGACTATGTCGCCGTCTGCTTCTGTAATTTGGAAAGGGATGCCCGTCCTTGTGGTTGTGCTGCTGGGCGGCTTTACTATTAATTTTATCTGGTGCGTCCTGCTGAATCTCAAAAACAAAACCGCCGGCGATTACATCCGGCCTGAGGGGCATGTTCTGCTGGCCAATTTTGTGTTTGCCGGCCTGGCGGGAGCGATTTGGTGTTCTCAGTTTATCTGCTTCAAAACCGGCGAGCCGCGGATGGGAGAGACCTCCTATGTCGGTTGGGCTGTGCTGATGGCCAGTCAGATTCTTTTCAGCCAATTGCTGGGTCTTCTGCTGGGCGAATGGAAGGGCACCAGTTCCAAAACCGCGGGGCTTTTGGCCGCTGGCCTGGTCTTGCTGATTGTCTCTGCTGCGGCGGCCGGTTACGGCGGTTATCTCGGCCAGCAGAAAAAAACGCCTGCCGAACCTCAGGCGGCTGTGGTGCAGATGATTTTACCCTCCTGAGAGGAGATTCCAATGGAGCTGAGCCAGCCAGACTCTGCTGTTTCGCCGCCCGCGGAGCAGGGCGGTTTTCATCCGGCTGATGAATTTGAGCGCCGGCCCGTGCCCGAAAGTGCGCTGCTTGGATTTAAGAGTTTTCTTGGGATGTATGCCGGCGAGCATACGGCGGGCACAGAACTGATGCTTGGGCCGCTGTTTGTGGCTCATGGGGCGGGGGCCTTTGACCTGATTGTCGGTCTGCTTGTCGGCAATGCTCTGGCTGTTCTCAGCTGGATGCTCTTTTGTGCTCCCATTGCAACGCGGGCCCGGCTGACGCTGTATTATCAACTTGAGAAAATCTGCGGTCGAAAACTTGTTACTGCCTATAATCTGGCCAACGGCACGATGTTCACCATTCTTGCCGGTGCCATGATAACTGTTTCGGCGACTGCCTTGGGTGTCTGGTTCCGGTTTGAGATGCCCGGCCTTAACGACACCACGCCGACCAGTTGGGGGTGGGTTGCCGCCGTTGTGGTGACGGGGCTTTTGTTTGCTGTCTGTGCCGCCTTCGGCTTCAAGGCCATCAGCCGATTTGCTGATATCGCCACCCCGTGGATGGTGCTGGTTTTTCTGGTTTTCGGCATCGTTACCTTCCGCCGTTTTGTTGATGCCACCCAGGCGGAAATCCATTCCCTTGCCAACGTCTGGACCTTGTGCAAGACCTCTATCTGGAAGGGCGGGGCGCCCCTCGAAGGGCTGGTCAAGTTCAACTTTTGGCACATTATGTTTTTTGCGTGGTTCTGCAATATGGCCTGGCACATTGGTCTCAGCGATCTGTCGGTCCTTCGCTATGCCAGGAAGTCCTGGTATGCAGCGGCCTCGGCGGCGGGGATGTATATCGGCCATTTCGCGGCCTGGATATGTGCTGCGCTGCTGTATGCGTATCAACTTCATCAGAATCCGGCCTACAGCGATGTGCACCCGGGTCCGATGACTTATGAGGCGGTCGGTCTGACGGGTCTGCTGTGTGTGGTGATTGCCGGATGGACGACGGCGAACCCCACCATTTACCGGGCCGGACTGGCTTTTCAATCTGTTATCCCGAAGTGGAGCCGCTTTTCTGTAACGCTCGGCATCGGTCTTGTGGCTACACTAGCCGCTGCGGTCTATCCCAAAGTTACTATGCGTCTGCTGGATTTTGTGGCCATTTGGGGTTTGATTCTTATGCCGATGGGGGCGGTTATCTTTGTCGATTTCTGGCTGATGAAAAAGTTCGGGCTGGAAAGCGATTATGCCGAAAAGCATCAATTGTCTTTTCATTGGGCGGCTGCTCTGGCTTGGTTTGTTACCCTGGCCGTTTGCACCTGGCTGGTGCTGAGCGGACGCATAGAGATTTATTTTGTTTCGCTGCCCGGCTGGTTCATGGCTGCGCTGCTTTATATCATTTGCAGTGCAGTCATTCAGAAAAAAGCAGGTCCTATCACCCTTGCCCGAGGAAAGTAAGTATGAGAGCCGTATTAAAAATCATATCCTGGTTTTCTCTGATTCTGCTGACGGCCCCGTCAATTTTATTTTTGGCGGGGGCGATGGACCTGCCCGCTGTCAAAAGGATAATGCTGCTGGCCACTCTTCTGTGGTTTGCCTCTGCTATCCCTTCAGGGAAGGGAGCAAAACCGACTAAAGCGGTTTGACCAGAACGACATAATCCAATGTTTGACCGGCGATTGTCAGGGTCTGGCCGGCCTGCATCTGCCGGCTCATCAGAGCACAGTCTGCCAGCCAAAGGTCATGCCCACGCCAGGTGGTGCGGATGCCGGTATCGGCAAACCCTTCCGCCCGCAGGGCCTGTTCCAGTTCGGCTGCCGCTGCCTTTGCTTTTTCATCAGGTTTTTTCAGTGTGTGCTTCGGGAATGTGCCGAGGGAGTACATCACATAAACCGCCGCCGGCCTGGTAACCCGGAAGGACAAGTCGGTCTTGTTTTGTTCCTGGCTGAGCCGTTTGGCGGCAATCCAGCAAGCCCCCTCCACTTCTTTGGGCAATTCATCAAAAGTGTTGTCCGACTGGCCGCTGACCTCATAATAGAACGGTCCCTGACTTTCGGCGGGCCGGTCAATGAAGATTGCCGGGTTGTCCGGATTGGAACTTTTCAAATCGCTCACCAGTGCATCCGGTGCCGCCGGCAGCGTCCGGCCGTCTGCCGCCTTTTGATAAATGACCATGGAGCGGCTCAGGCCGCGGTTGTCCCTCGCGTCAATGATATTTTTGCCGGGCTGAAGAGGGGCCTTCCAGAAGAAAACATTGTTGACGGCAATCCCTGGGACGGGAATGGTTTTGCCGCCTTCCTTTTTTGTGGAGTCCGGTTGTGTATAGAGGCCGTTTTGGCGGGTTCCCTGTGAGACGCCGTTAATAAACAGCTCAACCTGCTCGGCATTCGAGAAAACCTTGACGCCGTTATCCGGTTCAAACTGGCGGTAAAAATGATGGCGTCCGCACAGATGAAGCACTGGCTCATCCGGACGCAGGAACGAACGAAACAGATAATAAAAATCCTTCGGTATTCCAGCCAGGGTGAGGATGCCCTTCGTGTTGCGGTTGCCTTTGAATTTTTTGTTGTAAAATTCACGGAAGTTCCACCATAGGAACATTTTGTGTGCATTTGGATTGCTGCGGAAAATCGTCTGGAAGCGGAATTCGGCAAACAGTTCGTTGTATTCTTCCGGCTCGAATTTATCGACATCCCAGCGGATGGTGCCGTAGGGGACATGATGAGTCAGCCAGGAGCCGGCGCCGGTTTCAGAAACATAGGCATTGTCCGGGATTTTTGCAAAGTCTGTATAATGGCCGCCGTACCAGCCCTGGTAGGTATTGCCCGCTACAAAATCCACGTTGGCGGGTTTTTCGCCTGCGGAGGCGTAGGTGATCAGACGCGTGGAGTCCTCCTGACGGATAATGTCGGCGTAATGGGAGGCCACTTCCTGATAGGTCTCATTGCCGCTGCTCCAGAAAAGGATACTCGGATGGTTCCAGTTCTGGCGGACCATTTCACGAGTGACTCGCTCGCCGTCTTCGTTGGGGGTTGTTTCGTATTTGACGCCTCGGTCCCATTTCTGTCCGGCCAGTCCGTTTTCCGCCCAGACGGCGAAGCCGCCTTCGTCGGCCAGATGATATTCAAATCGCCGATGGGGATAATGAGCCAGCCGAACGGTATTGCAGCCCAAATCCTTGATGGCTTCCCATTCCTGGCGGAGCTGGCTGTCGGTCATTGCGTTCCAGGTGTGTTCATCCTGATGATGCTTGCAGACGCCGCGAACGAGCAGTTCTTTTCCATTCAGCAGAAAGCAGCCGTCTTTCATCTGGATGGTGCGAAAGCCGGTTCGTTCTGTGATTTCATCAATTACTTTTCCATTCAGCAGAATCTCTGTGCGGACAGTGTAAAGATTGGGTTTGCCGATGTCCCATCGCCGGGGAGAGGGAATGTCCGTTTCGGCCAGGACTTTCTGGACGGAGTTTGCAGGCAGTTCGGCCGAGGTCTGGAATTGGCCGGAGGGCTTGCCGTCCGGTGCAAAGACCAGATGGCGGATGTGAAGCTGGACCGGTTCGCCGGAAGCATTGCGGAGAACAGTTTCCGCCTGCAGACGGGCCTTTTCATCGGTGATATCTTTGGGAGTCAGATATACCCCTGTCGAACCCATGTCCGGGAATATGTGAACCGGATGAGTCTTGATGAGCCAGGCCGGCCGGTAGAGTCCGCCGTTGGTGTAGTACAGATTGGAATGAGACAAACAATTGGCGGCCTCCGAAAGGCGGTTATTGACTCGGACCAGAAGTTCGTTGTCTGTGCCGAATTGCAGAGAATCCGTGAGGTCAAAGGCAGCCGCAGTAAAGCCCCCGCGATGACGGCCTATGAAAGTGCCGTTCACAAAGACTTCTGCCACTGAGCCGGCCCCTTCGAGAAAAAGGTAAAATCGATTGTTCTGCTCTTCCTTCGAAGGACTCAGGGTGCAGCGGTACCAGCCGGAGGAATGTTCATTCAGACCCGACAGGCGGAAGGCATGCGGGAGAGTGACAGTTTCCCAGACGGCTTCTTTGGGGAAGACCGGCTCTGCTCCTTCCGGCGTCTGGTCGGGACAAAACTCCCATTGTCCAAGGGCTGTTTTTTGTCGAGCGTCTGCTTCCGCATTCTTTCCGCAGCCGCTGGTCACAGCCGCCGCAATCAGCATCACCTTCACGAACCATTTGGCTTTCATTTTTCTTCCTTATCTGCTTGGTTGTTAGGGGGTTAACTTCTTTCGCAGCCGGCCTGAGGTGCTCTCAAGGTACCAGCGGTTCAATCAAGAAGCTGTACTCATACTGCTTGGCAGGCAGAGTGTACTCGGGATGCGTCTGAGCTCCCCAGCTGTCATCACCCCCGACGCCCATCTGCTTATAGTCAATATTGACAGTGATAAAATCCCTTTCCGGCAGCTCGACAGGATGGCGGGCCTTCTCGATGTCTTCCATTGACCACGGCCAGGCGCTGACATACAGCAGCGGCAGAGCTGTAACCTTGATTCCGCTTCCGCCGGCATCAGTCAGCGTCATCCAGCGGACATCGGTCTTATTGCCGTACTCCTGCGGGCGGATGTAGAGGTGCTGCGGCTGAGTGACTTTTTCTTCGTAAAGGCCGACCGCCGCTCCTGCCAGCCGATCCCAGTAGCTTTCGTGAGGCCCGCGCCCATACCAGCGGAGGGTATCAAACTGCCGACGGATTTTCATCTGCATACCGAACCGCGGCAGTTCCGGCAATTTGTCCCCTGGCGTAAAGCGGTTTTCGACCAGAATTTGCCCGCCTGGATACACCCGATAGCGCAGAGCCAGTTTGGATTGGCCGGCTTTGAGGGTGAGGGCGAATCGCACTTCGACTTGGCCGTCATCGGTTTTGCTGACTTCGGCGGAATCAACCTTGGGCTGCTGCGCCGCAGTCTTCCAGACTCCAAGCCGCCGCGGCATCCTGTTGCCGTTGTCGTTGTCGGTTGGAGGACGCCAGAAGTTGGGCACCAGCGGCTCGACTATCCATTCTTGTTCGTTCAGTTTATAGGATGCCAGTGCTCCTGTTGACTTGCTGAAGCCGGCGGCAAAGCTCTGCCCGCTGATGCGGATAACTTCGTCGGTTTCCTCGACTGTCAAGCCCGGCTTTTGCGGTTCCGGCGCGGGCAGAACAGCCGGCTGAACACGTTCTTTGAGCAGGAACTGCTCCCAGGCCAGCCGATATCCGGCGGGTGCCCACCGCTGGTCTTTTGCCAGTCGAAAAGAAATCATCAGATGATATTCACAGGCCGGATTCCACGCATGTTCGCCAATTGGCACGGTAATAGTTTTTTGCCGGCCGGGTTCGATGTCCAGTACACCCAGCGAGCCGCGTGCGATGGCGGAGCCGTTTTCAGTGAGTTCCCAGTCGGCCTGGAAAAGGTCTTTCAGGTTGGTAAAGACGTACTTGTTCTGCACTTCAACAAGACCTTTGGCCAGGTCCACCGGATGAACAGCAACGTTCTGATAGACCTTTTTGGCTTCATGCAAATGGGGGTTGGGCTTACGGTCGGGCTGAATCAGACCATTGCAGCAGAAGTTGCCGTCGTTGGGCTGATCGCCGAAGTCGCCGCCGTAGGCCCAGAATGTTTTGCCGCTGGCCGGGTCAACTTTCTTTATGCCTTGATCGACCCAGTCCCAGATAAAGCCGCCTTGCAGTGCCCTGTATTTTTCAATGACGACCCAGTAATCGGCCAGATTGCCGCAGCTGTTGCCCATGGCGTGCGAATATTCACAAAGAATCAGCGGGCGGTAAATATTGTCGCGTTTGGCGTACGCTTCAATCTGATGAATCCGAGCGTACATCGGACAGACAATGTCGGTGTGAGGACGCTCATGGGCCGGCTCATACTGAACAGGCCGGCTTGAGTCACGCTGATGAATCCATCTGCTGGTGGCCTCGAAGTTGACCCCATCGCCGGCTTCATTGCCCAGAGACCAAATAATGATGCTCGGATGATTCTTGTCCCGCTCTACCATACTAATTGTGCGGTCCAGATGGGCGGCCTTCCATTCGGGTTTGTTGCCGAGGGAATCGAACAGGTTGGAATAGTTCATTAGGCCGTGGGATTCGATATTGGCCTCGTCAATCACATAAAGACCATATTGATCGCACAGTTCGTACCACATTGGAATATTGGGATAATGACAAGTGCGCACTGCGTTGATGTTATTTTGCTTCATTAAGCAGATATCTCGGATCATCGACTCTCGGCTGATGGTATGGCCCGTTTCCGGGTCGTGCTCATGACGGTTAACCCCTTTGAGATAGACATATTGGCCGTTAACCAGCAGAACGCCGTCTTTAATCTCCACTTTGCGGAAGCCCACATTGCAGCTGACGGCCTCCTTTTCGGTAGAGAGTACCAGTTTGTAAAGATGGGGGGTTTCGGCGGTCCATTTAAGCGGATTTTTGACGGCGGCAGTCATTTCGACAGCCATTTCTTTGCCGGCTTCTATTTGCATGGGCTTTGAGTCGGAGTTCAGGCGGACGATTTCTTTGCCGTCCTTATCCAAAAGAATGCCGTTGAGTTTCGGCAGGGGGAAGGTTGATTGACTGTAATTGATAATATTTGCAGTCACCTTCAGTTCTGCGTCGCGATATTGATTATCCAGTTCTGTTTTAATGAAGAAATCCCGGATATGGACCGCGGGAGTCGAATACAGATATACATCACGGAAGATGCCGCTCAGACGCCAGAAATCCTGGTCTTCCAGATAAGAACCATCTGAAAACCGATAGACTTCGGCGGCCAGGATGTTCTCTCCTTTCTGCAGATAGGGAGTAATGCGGAACTCGGCTGGCGTTCGGCTGTCTTCGCTGTAGCCGACCTTTTGGCCGTTAATCCACAGATAAAAGGCCGACTCGACACCGTCGAAAACAAGAAAAACCTCCCGCTCTTTCCACTCCGCCGGAATCGTAAAGACGGTTCGATAGGAGCCGATGGGATTGCGGGTCTTAAACGTAGTAAAATGCTCCGGCGGAGTGCCCATCACTCGCGGCGGGTCTTTTTTAAATGGATAGGTCACATTGGTATAGATTGGAATATCATAGCCCTCCATCTGCCAGTTGGACGGAACGGAAATATCATCCCACTCGGCTATGCTGTACTCGGGCTTGTAGAAATCAGCCGGACGGCTCTGCGGGTCTTTGGACCAGTGGAACTTCCATTTTCCGTTCAAAGAACGGTAATAGGGGCTTTGAGCGCGTTCGAGCGTGCGGGCCTGTTCGATTGAGGTAAACGGCATCAGCGTCGCATGCGCGGCCTCGTTGTTAATTCGAAAAACAGCCGGATTTTCCCAGTCAGGTGCGGTTTCCTGCCCCATAACAAGTACTGTGCTGAACATAAGAAGGAGTGCTGCTTTCCAAATGATTGCATTGTGATTCATTGTAGTTCTCCCTGTGCGGTTTGCGGCATCTTGAAATCAAACCCCATTTTTTCAGTTTAACCCACATAACAGTAAATGGACTATACCGAATGAAAGGGGGAAATGTCAACAACGGGTTATTTTGTTTTGACGATCAGGTCATAATCCTTCCGGCCGATTACGCGGGCTTGGATGAATTGTCCGGGCTCAATAGAAGGGCTTTGAATTAGGCAGACACTGTCGATTTGAGGGGCCTGACCGTAATAACGTCCAATCAGATTGCCGTTTTCATCTCTTCCATCTGCCAAAACGGTTATCTCCTGTCCGACCAACTGCTGTGCCTTCTGGAAGGCGATTTGCTGCTGAGTGAGCATCAACGTATCCAATCGCTGTTGTTTGACCGGCTGGGGTACTTGCTGCGGCAATTCCGCAGCCGGCGTTCCTGCTTCTGCAAAATAAGGAAAAGCACCCAGGGCGTCGAATTTGGCCCATTGGATAAAATCGAGCAATTCTTGAAATTGAGCATCGGTTTCCCCGGGAAATCCAACAATTACGGTGGTCCGCAGAACAATATCCGGGATTTTTTTCCGAAGCAGGGTTATCAAATCGGCCGTATGTTCTTTTGTATCAGACCGATGCATTGCCCGAAGGATTGTATTGTTGACATGCTGTATCGGAATGTCGATATAATGAACGACCTTGGGGCCGGCGGCAATGGCGTCTATTAATGGCTCATCCACAGCGGCAGGATAAAGGTACATCAGTCGTATCCAGCAAAGTTTGTCTATCTTTCCAAGTTCGTTTATCAGTGTTATCAGGCCGTTTTTTATGCCAAGGTCTCGGCCGTAGGAGGTGGTGTCCTGGGCAATCAAATTCAGTTCGAGAACGTCATGCTCAGCGAGCTGCTGGGCTTCCGACAAAACCCAATCGAGCGGTTTACTCCGGAATTTTCCTCGTATCGAGGGAATTGTACAAAACGAGCAATGTCGGCTGCATCCTTCACTGATGCGCAGATAGGCCCAATGAGAGGGACTGATAAGAAGACGCTCTCTATCGTCAAAGATAGGGCTGTCGGCTTGCTGGAGAAAAGTTCGCCCAGCCGGCTTTTTATCGGACGATTCAAGCAGGGTTTGGATGATGGAGACGATGCGGTCTCTTTGACCAAGTCCTATAATGGCGTCAATTTGAGGGACTTCCTCAAGCAGGGCGGTTCCCATTCGCTCCGGCAGGCAGCCAGCGACAATAAGTTTGCCAAGTCGGCCTTTTTTCTTCTGTTTGACGGCCTGCCGAATCACCTCAAGGGCCTCTTGTTTGGCCGGTTCGATGAATCCGCAAGTATTAACAATCACAATGTCGGCCTGAAGGTCGCCGGTGAGGATAAAGCCGGCCTGCCCTATTTGCGCAAGCATCGCCTCGCTGTCCACGGTGTTTTTGGGGCAGCCCAGCGACACCAAGCCGACGGTTTTGGGTCTGTTTGAAATCGAACGATTGTTCATTTCAAACAGGGTATCATATCTTTCCTTTGTTTCCTATGGTCATTTTCCTAAAAAGATTTTCTGCAAAAAGATTTTTAATTTTATAGAAAAAATGTTTTTACCGCCGATAAAAGAAGCGTTGAAACAGTGAAATAATGACAGAACAAATCACCGTGAGTGGGGATGACGTTTTTCGAAAAATATCGGAACACTTTTCGAAAAAACAGTTTGAGAAACGTCCCAAAAAGGATGTCTTTCATTGTTTGGCTGGGGTTGCTCTGTCTGGAGATGGGATGTGCCCGTGAAGAATCAGCCGACCAGAAAATTCGGACATTCCTGGAGCGAAAATCAACAGAAATTGAATCCCGCCTTATTTTAAACGAACTTTCACAGGTCCGTGAAAATCCCCATATTGCCAACCCTCTGCCGGCGATGTATCGTCAGCCCCCTGTTCGGCTGAAGGTTCCCGATGGGATAAAACTTTTTTATTTTACCAAATACCACTCCTCCGGCGACCTTTCCTTCAAGAGTCAGGATAAGGTCAAAGAAAAGGAAGTTCACGCACTTGCCGGAGCTCTGCGAGACCTGGGCTTTAAAGTGAGCTCCAATCTCATGACCAATCAGCTGATTATCCATTGTGCGGATGATGCTGAATGTGATCAGGTTCTTGAATTTCTTGAACGCCTGGATGTGCCCCCTATTCAGGTCCATATTGACTGCCTCATTCTCGAACGATTCGGGGATATTACCATGGATTGGGAGACCTCCATGCTGATAGAGAATCTTTTTGGCGAGGAAGTGACCCTTGGGGCTTCCAAATATCCCCGTCCGGCTTTTCCAGGTGCTTCCCTTCGGGAGAGCCGCCGCTCGGAGTTTGGGATGGATTTCGGGTATTGGCATAAGAAAGGGGTCGATGGCCACCAGATTCGTCTGATGGTGGATTTGCTTGAATCCCGCGGGTATTTGAAAATTCTGCTGAATCCTTCTCTTGAAACAGTAAACGGAAAAGGTGCTACAATCACCATTAGGGATAACGCTCCAATCGAACTGCAGGTTACAGCCAAGGGTGCCTCAGAACAGAACAACACGATTACCTATACGCTGACCGATTACAAATGGGTAGCCGATTCTTTGACGGTCACCCCGCAAGTCTATGCAGACGGTTCTATCGGCCTGAAAACTTCTATTACCATCGGCTCAAAATCCAAGCCCGAAGGGGTTGTGCAAACCTCTATTATTACAGAACGCAAGATTGATGTGGAGGAAAACCGCATCGAACCTGGCAAAAGTTTGGTTATTGGCGGTATGCGCAAGAGCGAAAACCGTTCTGTTATCCGCGGCATTCCAGGTTTGAAAGACCTGCCGATTGTGGGGATCCTGTTTTCGAGCAAGGATTACGAAGAAAAAGCGACCGAAATCATTTATATTTTGACGCCGAGTATCTCCTCGGGCAGCATTCCTTATGCCGAAGCTGCCCAGATTGTTCGCAGCAAATATGAAGCTCCCCAGCGAGGACAGACTCTCGAGGAAATTGTCGGCGACCTGATGGGTTCTGAAATGTACACCAATCTGCTCGAGAAGCAGGCGGCCGAGGCAAGGGCCTCTCTCGTTCGAGCTCAGCGGGAGGCTGCCCAAGCTCAGCGTCTGGCGGAAGAGTATCGCCAGCAAGCCCAGACGGCTCGTCAAAAGGCGGAGGAGTTCGAAACTTTGCGGAAACAGGCACAGGAGCAAATTGAAAAAGCCCGTCAGCAAATTGAGGAAACCCTTCGCAAAGCCCGCTCACAGCAGATGACAACAGAGGAGCAGCAGGCGCTTCGCCAGCAGCTGGAGCAGCAGATCGAACAGGCCAGACAGCAGGCCCAAGCAGCGGAAGCAGCAGCTCAGCAAGCCCAAAGACGAGCGGCGGAAATGGAACAGCAGGCCGCCCAGGCCGCTGAACAGGCCGCCAAGATGCGCCAGGAACAGGAACGGATTCAAGAAGAGCAGAAACAACTCCAGCAGAAGCAGGAACAGCAGCAGAGGCAAGCGGAGCAGAAAAAAGAGGAACAATCTCTCAAGCCGCCGACGGAAACGGAGACGGCTCCTACTGAATTTATTGAAAAGGAAGAACAAGGAACGGATGAACAGTCCTGAGATAAATAGGACGGCCATTGCTTTTCAGAAATATCGGCCTTTTGAATCCATTCACCGGTTCCGAAGGGCAATCCGAACGATTGCGCTTTTGATAATTTTGGGATGTGCCGGCTGCGGCGGTTTTTTTGAGAAGCGCAGTACTGAAATGGAAGCGGCTCGTGTTCTCAAAGAACTGCGTGAAATTCAGGCGAAGCCCCAAATGGACAATCCGATTCCGGATCTTTATCTGCAGCCGCCCAGCCGCCTGGAGATTAAGGAGGGCGTGAAGGTCTTTTATTTTACTCATCATCATTCAGCTGACTATCTGGCGCAGCTGGTTCGCGAGCAGATGGATATCCAGGCCTTACCGCACGGGGCAACCAACCAGTTGATACTGTACTGCGGCGATCATTCGCAGGCCGATGCTGTCCTGGCCTATCTGGAAAAAGTGGATGTGCCTCCGGTTCAGGTGAATGTGGATTGTCTGATTCTCGAGCGATTCGGTGATGTCACGATGGACTGGGAAACTTCTGTGTTTATTGAGAACTTTCTTGGGGAAAATCTGACCCTTGGCGAGAAGCTGGCAACTTTTTACGAAGGACAAAGCGGCGGCAAGCATTATGCTGTTCGAAATGGTCAACTTTTTGAAATTGACCCTGCGCAATACCCCGGCCTTCACTATCAGCCGGGAGAACTGATTGCCCTGGAACCGGCGTTTCCGGGGGCTTCGCTTCGAGAAACCGAACGAGCCAATTTTGGCGGGGATTTTGGCTATTGGATCAACCGAGGAAAGCCCGGTCATCAGGTCCGGGCAGTTTTGGATGTCTTGGTTTCTCGCGGCTATTTGAAGATTCTGCTCAATCCAACACTGGAAACTGTCAACGGCAAGCAGGCCACCGTAATGATTCGCGATTATACCCCTGTCGAAAAGGTGAAAACCGGACTTGGGGGCGCCAGTGATGCGTATAATATCACGGAGTATGTTTGGGTAGAGGATACCCTTACGGTTACCCCCACGGTTTACTCGGATGGCTCGGTCGGACTGGCGACTTCAATTAAAATCGGTTCCCGCTCAAAACCAGAAGGGGTGGTCCAGCGTTCGATTATTACGGAACGTTCCATTGAGATTGCGGAAAACCGGGTTCGCCCGGGCGAGAGTCTGATTATCGGCGGAATGCGGAAAACCGAGAAACGCTCCGTAGTGCGCGGAGTTCCCTTTTTTAAGGATTTGCCTCTTATCGGCTATCTGTTTTCGAGCAAGGATTTTGAGGAGAAAGGAACGGAGATTTTCTTTATTCTCACACCAAGTATCTCCAGCGGCGGCAAGCCCTTTGAGGTGGCTACAGAGGACATCCGCAGAAAATTTGAAAAGCCAACTCTGGAGTCTGCTCAGGAGTGGAATCTTTTGGAACCGTTCGAGGAGGGCTCTTACCGGCAGGTCATCGAAAAACGCGCTGCTGAACTTGAGACCCGCCGCGTGAAGGCAGAAGCACAGCGGGAAGAAGCATTGCAGCGATTGCAGGAGGAAAAACGTCATTTCCAAACTGCGGTAGAAGAAGCCAGGAAACTGCGTCAGGAAGCCATGACTTTGCAGGAGCAGGCTGCCAAGGCCCAGCAGGAAGCTCAGCAGGCAATAGAGGCAGCTGCGGCAGCAGAACAGCAGCAAAAAGCCCAGCAGGAGCAGACGACGGACCTTTCCGAAGCAGTTCAAAAGGCACTTGACGAAGCTCGCCTCAAACAGGCCCAGCTCCAGCAGGCCCAACAGCGAGCGGCGGAAGCCGAAGAAAAGGCCCGCCAGGAAGAGGAAGCCGTCCGTCAGATTCAGGGGGAATTGAAGCAGTTTGAACAGCAGGAAAAAGAATCACCGCCGCCTGGACCGGAAACAGCGCCTTCGCCATCGCTGGATAACTAATCAAAAAGTATCCGCTCCGCTCTCGTGGGGCATCTCCTCCAGCGGACAGCCCCGGCAGGACGGCTTGGGCTTGCAGAACTCCTTGCCGCATCGCACCAGCAGGGCATGGTATTCATTGTAAAGGGCGACTTCTTTGGGCAGAGCGCTTTCAAAGAGGGATTGTATTTCAGCATAACCGTCCCCTTCGGCTATCAGATGATGGCGTCCGAGGATTCGGGCCGTATAGGCATCAACAACAAAGACGGGTTTTTCGATTGCATAAAGAAGAATGGAATCAGCCGTTTCAGGTCCGATTCCGCTGATAGACAGAAGTTCTTCCCGCAGCTGCTCGGTTGGCTGGGTTTTCAGAGTCTGAATATTTCCGTCATATTTTTCCCACAGCCAAGTGATGAGATTTTTCAATCGTTTGGCTTTGATATTGAAATAACCGGCCGGTCGAATCATCTCAGCCAGCTGTTCTTCCGGCACCTGATAAAGCCGCCGGACATCCAGTAGCCCGGCTGCTTTCAGATTGTCGATGGCTTTTTCTACATTCTTCCAGTTGGTATTCTGGGTTAAAACCGCCCCAATCATAATCTCCAGCGGGGTCTGCCCCGGCCACCAATACTGGGGGCCAAAGCAGGCATACAGTCGATTATAAAGGTCCATCAGAGTCTCGCTGCGCATTGATTTTCCTTTCCTGTGCGGATAAATTATCTTTACTTTTCAGCAAGCGGATTTTACTGTTTTTCAGTTTTTGTGAAAAGGAAGAAGCCCTCACGGAACCTGAAATGACGCGCCAAAAGCGAAAACGCCCGGATTCATTTCGACAGCTGATGTCGTTCGTTCCTGATACCTATCTGGATCGGACCAGCCGGCCGATTTATGCTCTGGTATATCTGCTTGGGTTTATTCTGCTTTATGAAGTCGGCACATATCTGATTGACCCCCAGGCCCTTTCCGAACGGCTGGCTCAGCCTCAGACGCGGGTTGTAGCGTTTTTGTGGGTGCAAAATGCCCTGGAATATCTGGGGTTTTCTCCCCGGATGATTTGGGTGGCGACCCCGCTGGTGCCCTTGGTGATTCTTCTGATTTGTCAGGCGACCTCCCGAAGTTCATGGCGGATTCACTGGCCTGATTTTCTGCCGATGACGGTAGAATGTTTGCTGCTGTCGGTGCCGCTGATTGTGCTCAGTCTTCTGCTCAACCGCTCGGCGGGAGTTGCGGCCAATGCGGCCTCGCTTTGGGGGACGGCGGGCAGCACCCTCAGGCAGGAACTCTGGCTGCAGATAATTACCGGCATTGGAGCAGGGATTTATGAAGAACTGGTGTTTCGTCTGATTCTGATTGGAATTTTGATGCTTCTTTTGCAGGATATTCTCGGTCTTGGCCGTCGGTTTTCGATTGCCGCCGCCGTCCTTTTGTCTGCCTTTCTGTTCAGCGTTCATCACCATATTTTTTTCGTGAATGGCCAGCTGGGTACTGGAGAGGCCTTCGGATTGAGCAAGTTTCTATTCCGGATGCTGGCAGGAGTTTATTTCGCAGTCCTCTATGCCCTTCGGGGCTTTGGGATCGCAGCGGGCACGCACGCCTTTTATGATATTTTAGCGGCGATGCTCAATCTGCTGGTGTTCAGTTGATCCTCTCGGAAAAATAAAAAATTTTTTCAATTTTTCTGCACTTCTTTACTTGTTGTTTCGTACAGACTTGCAAAAATTTGGTCCGATAAGGCAGGTTAAACCGCTTTTTCAGTATTGATAAGGCCCTTGATTTGTTTTTGCAGATTGGAGTATAATAGAGGCAACAAACAGGGATTTGCACAGAAAGGCAGGAAAACAATGGATGCCCCGAAAACCAATCTGGCGGTGAGTGAATTAACATTTTCCCTCTTTCAGCGTCCGCTTCATCCAGAACTCTTTCGGATTTATGCCCGCCGACATCTGAAAACCGAAGGGTATGAAATGCTCCTGTGGGCGACGGGTTGCTCTCACGTAGTGAGCGTTTTTGCGGCGGATGCATGCCTGACAGAATTGATTAGCGGTCCGGGACAGCCCCTCCCGCGCCGCGGTTTGATTGAGCGGTTTCCTTTTCGAGGTCCACGCACGCATAAGTGCACATTAAGCCGCGGGTTGAGTTATATGACCGATTTTCAGGTCGAAAAGATGAGTGCCAATCTTTATCGGCAGAGCCATCTGGATTTGCAGCGGTTCGCCCGAAATCGGGGGTTGTTTGTCGCTTTTGGAGGTGCCTCGGCAGAGGGGCTCGAACCATTCAGTTATATCGATTTTGAAGCACGCCGGGAAGAACTTCATATTCATGCCTTTCATGCCTTCCCGGAGCAGTTGACTATTATTAAGACCCAGTCCCTTTTCGATATGCACGGCTGAGAAGCATTTGCTTTCACCAATGCACTGCCCGAATGTGTGCAGTGAGAGGGTTAAGAAGTGGGGGTGGCGGATGCACTTTGGCGAGCGAGTTCCTGAAGGACATCCATCTTGCTTCTGATTTCTGCGGCCATTCGGCTGTTGGGAAATTGGTTGACAATCTTTCGGCCGGCTTGCAGAGCGGCCTCCCAATTCTTTTCGGTAACCGCCATCTGAAATTCGACGCCAAGATTATGCAGTTTGGTTTTAAAGACGGTGCTGGCTGATTCCTGAAGTGCCAGCGCTTCAGCAGGTGTCAGGTAGGCATCCAGCTCTTTGAGAATTTCCAGACTCCGGTCGGTCTCCTTGTTTTTGACGGCTTTATCCCACTCGGCCAGCAGTTTGCGCTTGTACTCATTTTTCTTCTCTTGAAGTTTAGCCGGCATTTGGCGGGCCTTTTCAGAAAAAGAAAAAAGTGTCAGAAGATTTTCAATCTGGGCGGCTGCCTGGGCCCACAAATGCCGGTCCATCAGCTCATTGATGTGGCTGATAATTTGATTAATCCGCCCTTCTTCGGTTGCCTTGCGATACTTTGCAGCCATCTGCCGCAGGCGGGCTTCAATTTCTTTATAGCGGGGTTCTTTGGCCATTTCGTCGAGCATCGCTTCGGCTGCTTCAAAGTCATGCTGGTGGACTTTGCTCAAAACCGCCTCACTCAGATCGATTTGTTCGGCATCGCGGAAAATAATTTCTTTGGCCCGGTCGCTCACGCGAACCGCCTGCGAGATTTTTAACAAAAGGGTTTGATGGCGTCCAAGGGATTCGAGGATTTGATCCATTTTCTCGATCGTGCTGTGAAGACAGATGGTGAACTCATTCAGATACAACAGGGTTGCGATGACCCCAACACCGGCGGTGCTCAAAAACAGGAGAACGGAGGGAAATAGCAGAAAACTGAGCAGTTCAAAAATCTGGCTGGCGGCATAGCATAAAAGCGAAATGATAAACAAACTTATAAAAATTAAAAGCCACAGAAACCCTTTCCGATGAGCCGGCTGTTTCGTAGACAGTATAAAGTCCATTTTCCCTCTCCTTGGAGGTGTTTTTCGGTTCCCTTTTGCACAGAGACCCCAATTTCCAAAGGGGATCCATCTAAAAAGAGTGTAGCCCAAGGGATAGTTTTTGTCAATCTTTCCTTCGAATAACCTCTCCAGCAGCCGGAGGGACCGGCAAAAAGAGTTAGGGACGGGGATGGTATTTTCGGTGAATAGCTTTCAGGCGGTTGTGGTCTACATGGGTGTAAATCTGGGTAGTTCGAATGTCGGCATGACCGAGCATTTCCTGGAGGGAGCGCAGGTCGGCGCCGCCGGCCAGCAAATGGCTGGCAAAACAGTGCCGCAGGGTGTGGACGGTTAATTTCTTCGGCAGGCCGGCCCGGCAGGCATATTTTTTTACAATTCGCCACAATTCGATGCGGTCCAGAGGCCGGCCGGTTCGTGAGAGAAACAGGGCCGACCCGCTGAATGGTTTCGCCAGAAGAGGCCGCAAGTCGCGGAGGTAATCCTGGACGGCTTTGGCCGCCGCTCGGCCCAGCGGGACGATTCGTTCCTTGCGCCCCTTGCCGAAGCAGCGAACATACCCCACGGACAGGTTCACATCTTTGATAGTAAGAGCCGCCGTCTCGGCTGCACGGGCACCGGTGGCATACAGCAGTTCAAGAATGGCCTTGTCCCGCAGATGGTAAGGGTCCTGCGGATTAGGTGCCTCCAGCAGGGCGAAGATTTGTTCCGGCGAGCATACCGAGGGAAGTTTTTGCCATTGTTTGGGGCTTTCGAGGGTATCAGTGAAATTTTCTTTCAAAAGGCCCGTCAGCACGGCAAACCGAAGCAGCATTTTGACGGCCACCAATTGGCGGCTGAGGGTGGCCTCGGAGAGACCTCGGCGGCTTTGCAGATATTGATGGATTACGGAGGGCTGAACCTCCTGGAGCTGCCGGATGTTCCGACTTCGGCAAAACAGTGTAAACTCAAGTAAATCCCGCCCATAGGCAAGCACGGTGTTGGCGGACAGACCCGCCTCGACAGTCAGATAGTCAAGAAAGTCCTCAGCTGTTTTCCCAAGCGGCTGCTCGGCCAGACGCTGCCTAAGATTTTGAATTTGGACATTCAGCATAACGGCTCCTCTTTTTTATCGGCATCGCTTGGCCGGGGGGTTGAATGCAGATTGTCGGGGCAGGAAAATCAGCAAGAGCATACTTGAGGGAAAAGAGGATTTTGGATACAATTCCGCATTAACTTGAAGGGAGATAGGTATGAGGTCTTTTTGGTTTGGGATTGGGCTGGGGTGGATGATGTTTGCAGGCGGCTGCGCCTCCCGCCAGCAGATAGAACCTGCGAAGCCGATTTGTCTGAAATCGGTCTCGATGGATCAGGTTTTTTCGGCAGCGGAGAGAACTCTTGTCAAAATGCAGTTTTCCATCGAAAAAGCCGACCCTAAGGTGGGGCAAATCATCACTTTCCCGCTTCGAGGGGCACAGTTTTTTGAGTTTTGGCGGGCGGATAACGCCGATGCTTTGGATACGGCCGAGGCCAGCATTCACAGTCTGCAGCGGATCGCGGAGGTTCGTCTCGAATCGGAAGGTGAGCAGGTCTGTCTGAATTGTCGGGTGCTGGTTCGGCGTCTGAGTCTGCCGAATCGTCCTCTGGAGGGAATGAGCCGAGCGGGCGGGCTTTTTACAGACAGCGGGACGCGCAGCCAATCGCTTCAGATGCGCAAGGATGTTCTGGCGCAGGCCGAGTGGATTTATCTCGGGACAGACCCCGCGCTGGAGGCAAAAATCCTGCGTGCAATTCAAGAAACAGTTCAGCGAGGAGAAACAGGATGAATATTTTGGTTTGCGGAGGGGCTGGGTATATCGGCAGCAATATGACGGAAATGCTTGTACGGGCCGGACATCATCCGGTGGTGCTTGACAACCTTAGCAAAGGCCATCAAGCTGCTGTTCGCCATGCCGAGTTGGTCCGCGGAGATTTCGGCAATCTTGATTTTACCATAGGCGTTCTTCGGCAATATCGGATTGAAGCGGTGATGCATTTTGCCGCCTTTATTGAGGTTGGGGAATCGGTGGAAGTTCCGCTTCGCTATTATGACAACAATGTCTGCCGCACCCGTACTTTGCTGGAGGCGATGGAGAAGACAGGTGTCGAAAAGTTTGTCTTCAGCAGTACGGCGGCTGTTTATGGGATGCCCTCCATAATTCCTATCCGCGAAGACCTTCCCAAAAACCCCATCAATCCATACGGCGAGACCAAATGGGCAGTCGAGCGGATGTGCCATTTTCAATCACAAACGGGCCGACTTCGCTATGCCGCCCTTCGCTATTTTAACGCCTGCGGGGCCGGATTTGATGCCCAGTTTGGAGAAGACCATCGACCTGAATCGCATCTGATCCCTTTAATTATCCAGGCCGCAATGGGCAGGCGTCCATCTGTTAAGATATTTGGTACAGATTATCCCACCCCGGACGGCACCTGCATCCGCGATTATATTCATGTGGAGGATTTGTGTTCGGCCCACTTGCTGGCCCTTGAACAGTTGGCTAACCACAGGGAACAGGTCTACAATCTTGGCAACGGCACTGGTTATTCAGTTCGGCAGGTGATTGATACGGTTCGCAGGGTCTCCGGTCGTTCTTTCCGCGTCGAAGAGGCCCCGCGTCGTCCCGGAGACCCGCCGGTTTTGACAGCCGACGCCTCGAAGGCCGTTCGGGAGTTAGGTTGGAAGACTCGATATTCGGATTTGGAAACGATTGTAGAAAGCGCCTGGAAGTTTCATACCGCACACCCCGACGGCTATCCGGGGTAAACAAAATATCTGTTTCGTGAATTGGGAGGCACAAAATTGGCGGCAAAAACAAAATCCGCAGCGTTAAAACCGACAAACCCAAAATCCATACGGCAAAAGGTCATTCGATACCTGCAGGAATATCAAATGGATGTTTTTGATGTGGATTTTGACGCCAATGTACATCTGTTTTTAGAGGAAATGCGAAAGGGGCTTGCCGGACGCAAAAGTACCCTGGAGATGATCCCGACTTATTTGGAGGTGGAAGCAGATGTTCCGGTAGGTCAGCGGGTAATTGTTGCCGACGCCGGGGGGACGAACTTCCGAGCGGCAACGGTTATCTTTGATGAGCAAAAGCAGCCCATTATCGAAAATCTGAAGATTTACCCTATGCCCGGTGTTGAACGTGAAGTCTCTGCGGACGAATTTTTTCGGGTCATGGCCGGCTATTTACAGGAGATTGGAACTGCCTCAGACCGGCTGGGGTTCTGCTTTTCCTATCCTGTGGAGATGTTCCCGAATAAAGATGGACGGCTTCTGCGTTTTTCCAAAGAAATTAAAGCCCCTTCGGTTATCGCCTGCATGATTGGTCGTCGGCTGAATGAGGCATTGGTTGCGGCAGGGGTAGGAGAAAAACATATTGTCCTTCTTAACGATACCGTGGCGACACTGTTAGCCGGACGGGGCTATAAAAATCGAATTTTCGAGGGCATTATCGGTTTTATTCTTGGGACAGGGACAAACTGCTGTTATATCGAAAAAAACTCTAATATCTTGAAGAAAAAGGATTTAGACCCCGATCGAAGCCAGATTGTCAACACAGAATCCGGCGGCTTTGGGCGGTGCCATCGCGGCAAAATCGATATCCGATTTGATAAATCCACAATCAATCCGGGCTCTCAGAAGTTTGAAAAGATGATTTCCGGTGCTTATTTAGGTCCGCTGCTGGGAATGGTTGTTCAGCAGGCCTGTGAGGATGGGCTTTTCAGTCCGCCCGCCTCTGCCGGGCTGGCAAGGGTGGAAAATCTTACCACAACGGAGATGAATCATTTTCTGGAGCATCCGTACGGTTCGGGACGGCTGGCCGAGGCCGTTCGGGAAGGTACAGCCGAAGATGTACAAATTTTGTATGGACTGTCTGACCGTTTGACGGAGCGGGCTGCCAAACTGTCGGCTGTGAATCTCTCCAGTGCGGCTCTGCAATCCGGTCAGGGGAAAGACCCCACCCGGCCGATTTGCATTGTGGCGGAGGGTACAACATTCTATAAAATGAAGACCCTGAAAAGCCGCATTGAGTTTTATTTGAAAGATTACCTCGAAGATAAAAAGTATATTTATACCGAAATTGTCAGGGTTGAAAATGCCACGCTGGTTGGGGCGGCTATCGCCGGCTTGACCAATTAGATGGTAAAGGGGGTTGCTGCTTTTGTGTGATTTATAGGCGGCTGCTCGCAGCATTTTTAAAGGAACTCCCAGCCGGCAGGACGGGAGCAATCCGCAATAAAAAACCCCGGCCGGCTGCCGGGGTTTTAGAAAAGCCATTTTCAATCTTCATTTGACAAACTGGACATTCAGCATATGAGTTGAACAGGAGATGCAGGGGTCGTAAGAGCGTACGAGCATTTCCAATCCCTGCCGCAGCCCCTCTTCGCCGAGGTGCATAAACTCCGGCACGAACTTTTCAAAATCTTTTTGAATATTGGCGTGGTTCTGATTGGTCGGGATGCAGATATTGGCCGCAATGCATTCCCCTTTTTTGTTGAACTCATAAGTGTGGAAAAGGATGCCTCGCGGGGCTTCGACGCAGCCGCTGCCGCGGCCGGCCTTGGGAGAGACCTTGCCTTTTTCCTCGCGAAGGCCCTTGGTAAGCAGTTTGTCAATCAGTTCGATAGCGGTCTCTACAACATGGGCGACCTCGGCCAGCTGGGCGATACTGTTCATAAACGGATTGCAGCAGCCCTTTTTGAGGCCGAACATCTGGGTGACTTTCTGTCCCAGCGGGCTGAGCAGGTGGCCGTTGTTGTTGAAGCGGGCCAGAGCGCCGACTGCGTACGAATCGCGATGCCAGCGGCACCATTTGGCGGTCGATTGCGGAGTAACGTATTCATTGGCCACGCTTTCCCACTGCTGAACAGGCACAGGCGGCTGGTCGATGCAGTCGTTGGAAGTGATGCCGCCGTGGTAGAAGGTATAAGTCGGCGGGTTGTCCTGGCGGAGCGAGATATATTCGGTCGGCCGCTCGAAGGAAGGCAGGCGATCAGCAACGCTGAGAACCGCTTCGCAGACGGCCAGAAGGTCCGGGATGGCTTCCTTCAGGGTTTTCTGGAGGTCTTTGAGTTCTTTCTCCGTAGGGATTTTGGTCATTCCGCCCGGTGTCAGGGTAACCGGATGAGTAGTCCTGCCTGCCAGTAAATCCGACCATTGATTAGCAATGCGGTGGGCCTTGATTATCTTTTTGACAATGTCCGGCGCCTTGGCAACCAGGGGGATGACAGACTTTTCGCCGAAGAGGTCCGGGGCGACCAGGTAGCCGACGTGAAGCGTATGGCTTTGCATCTGCTCGGAGTAGTGCATAAGAATGCGGAGCATGTCGGTCTGTTCGGATACGTGGAGTCCAAGGGCGTCTTCGACGGCCTTGGTGGAGGCCAGGGAATGGGTAATGGAGCAGATACCGCAAATGCGGCTGACGATGGTTTGGATATCATCGTATCGCCGCCCTCGAACCATAGCTTCAAAAAAACGCGGAGCTTCAGGAACCTGCCACTGGCATTGCTCGATCGTTCCGTTGCGGATATTGACAACGATATTGCCGTGTCCTTCAACCCGCGTGATGTGATGAACGTGAATATGGATGTTTGCACTCATAATGTGTATCCTTGTTTGCTTCCGAACAAAATCATTTTCTGTTTGAGGTCTTCGACGGTCAGTCCGTATTTTTCCATCACTTCCGCGGCGGCCTGAACATTCGGATTGTCAACGTAGCCGCGGCAGCCGAAGCAGCGGAATTTATTGGTTGGACATCGGGCGCCGCAGCCGGCCCGGATAATCGGTCCCAGGCAGATTTCATTGTACTCATAGCGGCAGATGTTTTCATTGGCTTTACATTCCACACAGACCGGATAGTCCGGAATGGGCGGTTTTTTGTCCAGCAGCAGGGCCCGGATAACCGCGCCGAATTCTTTCCGGTCAATGGGACAGCCGGGAATGCAGACATCAACCGGAACCACTTCACCGACCGCTTTGGTCATCGCCGTATTCAGATGGGGCATCGTGGCGTCTTTGCCGTAAACACATTGCTTAACCTCTTCAAGGTCGAAGTTGTTTTTCATTTTGTTAACGCCCCCGATAGCAGCGCAGGCCCCCAGTGCAATCACCACCTTGGCACGGCTGCGGATGGTTTTGAGGCGGGTTTCATCTTCGGGACGCGTGATGGAGCCCTCGATGACGGCAATGTCATACTCGGAACTTTGCTCGCTCATCGCTTCGCGCCACTCGACGACATCCACCAGGTTAATCAAATCGAGAATTTCTTCTTCGAGGTTGACAATCTGCAGCTGACATCCTTCGCAGCAGGCGAAATCAAAAATAGCAACACGTGGTTTACTCATTAGATGGCCTCCGGTACAAGAGCCAGCTCGCTGAAGCGGAAGACCGGCCCGTCTTGACAGACGTATTTGTCGTTAATCTGGCAATGGCCGCACTTGCCGACGCCGCATTTCATCCGCCGTTCAAGGTTGACATAAATGTTTTCCTTCGATACGTGGGCGTCGGCCAGGGAAATCAGCACAAATTTATACATAATCGGCGGGCCGCAGACAAGAACAAGACTGCCGGCCAGCTCGTTTTCAATCTTGGGAATTAGGGTGGTGACAACGCCGACATTGCCGTGCCACTGTTCGTGGGCCTCGTCGATAGTTTCCAGCACCTTCATATCTGTGCGCTTGTGCCACAGAGCAATTTCATCGCAGAAGAGCCGCATACTGTAAGTTTTGGTGCCGATCAGAACAATAATTTTGCCGTAGTTACCTCGGTGATCCAGGGCATAGCGGATGAAAGACCGCTGGGGCACAAGACCGATACCGCCGCAGATAAAGACCAGATTTCTGCCCTTGGCCTCTTCGATGGGATAGGTAGCGCCGTAAGGTCCGCGAATGCCCAGTTTATCCCCTGGCTGGAGTTTGTGAATAGCCCGCGTCAAACTGCCGACATTTCGCACCACCAGTTCGAGACCTTTTTGTGTAGGCGAAGAGGAAATGGAGATGGGGGCCTCTCCGATACCTGCCAGCGAAACCTCCACAAACTGTCCCGGCTGGTAGGCAAGGTCTTGGCCGCAGTCCATTTCCAGGTGCATATACACTTCTGTGTCAGTCAGCATTTTCCGTTTGGTAATCGTGGCCATCTGCGGCAGGTAAATATCCGTTTGACCGTTGCAGCATTCACACATACTGAAATCTCCTCAGTTAAGTCGGTCGGCAGATTAGCCGAGCTGGGTATCCTGGATTAAACGATTATACACATCGACAGGGTTGGCGATTTTGGCCGTACAGGCCGTAATGCACCGTCCGCAGCCGACACAGGCGATTTCCCCTCCGATTTTTGCCGGTACATATTTGCCTTTGCGGTACAGCCGATGGCGAAAACGGGCGGACCGTTCTTTGCGGAAATTGTGATTGCCGGCAACAACGGCGAAGTGTTCGAGCAGACAGCCGTCCCAGCAGCGGGCGCGCTGTCCGTTTTTCAAGTTCCAATCGACCTGATCCTGAACATCGAAGCAGTAGCAGGTGGGGCAGACCATATTGCACGAGCCGCAGGAGTAGCACAGACGTGCCTTTTCTTCCCAGACGGGGTGGTTGTAATGCTGTTCAAGAAGTTTAGGAAGAAAGGAGGGCTTGCACAGAAGCACATGCTTGTTGAGCCCGGCGGCGTTATAGTCCCAAACGGCTTTTCGGGCTTTCAGGTCTGCTTCAGAAGCAGGGGCCGACGCTCCGGCCAGCCGGAGAAGCTCCTGCCCCTTGTCGGTAGCGGCATCGGCCAGGATGGAGCCGTCTTTGAGAACCGTCAGGAGAATATCATACCCCTTGCTGATGGTGGCCGTACCCATGGAAGAAGCAAAAACATTGATGCTTGGCCTAACCACATCGAGAGCAATGATGGTGATTTGTTTGCGGCGGTCCATGTAGTGCTTATCGTAATAACCTTGCCTGAACAGTTCGTCCGTCTGAAGAATGGCGGCCAGGTCATAGGGGTGTACCCCCAGCAAAATCATCGGTTTGCCTTCGTAAACACTTTGATAAGGGCCGAAGACCTCAAACTCGAGAAGAGGTTCGACCTGCGGGAGGACATACTTTTTCGGAGGGAGAATGGTGACATCGTAATCGAGCCGCAGGTCGGCGGGGCTGCTCAGAGGGCCGAAGGCGAAGCGGTCGTCTTTTGCTTGAGGGGCTATTACGGGCCGGCCGGTCTTCAGCATCGCTGAGACAAATTCATCGAACTGCTGTGAGGTGAATTTCCGTACACTCATGGTTTTCAATTCCTATGGTTCTATGATTTTCTTGTTTATAAGTAATAAGGCAAAATTCCGAGTTGAGAAGCCAAGTCAATATCTATTTTTTTCACAGAGGCCAGGACTTTCAGATGACAGGGAGAAAAATTCAAAAGTCCTCGGATGCCGGCTTTAGTTAGTTTGTCGGCCACGGCTTGAGCTGCCTCGGCGGGTACAGCCAGAATGGCCAGCCGAATTTTCCGGTTTTTCAGAGTGGATATTCGGTGCACATTTTCAATTGTCAAAGTGCCGATTTTCTTTCCGATTTTTTTTGGATTATTGTCAAAAACCGCTGCAATTTCAAGATTAAAAGAAGAAAATCCCGGATAAGCCACCAGAGCGGTTCCAATGCGTCCGGCCCCAACCAAGGCCGTTTTTTGCTTTTTATCCAGTTTCAGAATTCGCCGGATGCGCTGCGCGGTTGTTTGTACCGGATACCCCACCCCGCGCCGGCCGAAGGTGCCGAAATAGGACAAATCCTTTCGAATTTGATGGGGATTCAGGCCAAACCGAATGGCCAGCTCTCGGCTGGAAATGGTTTCTTCCTTCTCTTCTTCGAGGAGTGAAAAACCCCGCAGGTACATCGGCAGCCGTTGGATGGTTTCGTCCGGTATCCTGCGGTAGTTCATTATCCTGTCCTCTATTTCTATTTGTGCTCACAATCACAAATAATGGCCGGACTATACCGCATTGGTCCAAATTCGTCAATAGAGTTGCGGCAGAAATTCTGAAAAATTTTACAAAAATACCACCGCCGGGTTTGCCTGATTTTCCAAAAACATCTCCATTCAGACCTTGCGGGGCTGTTTTACTGAGATTCAAAAAGATATCGTGCTTGACATTACTTTTAAATCGGCTTAACCTAACAATTTGCATTTTTTCAGAAAGGAATCTCTGTCAATGCCGATTTTTGAGTATAAATGTTCGGATTGTGGCAAGATTACGGAAGTGCTTGTCAAAGGGTCCCGCTCGCCCAAGCCGGCATGTGAACATTGTGGGTCTAAAAACACAAAAAAGCAATTTTCCACATTTTCTGCCAAAGTCAAGCAGACTCAATCGCCTCTCAAAGAAAACTGCCAATCCTGCCGGAACCAATCCTGTCCCTACTCAGGCGGAATGTAAGGTCTTTGCCCAAAAGCAGTTGAGATTCAAAACACCCCTTTGAGCCAGTTTTCGCACAAGGGGATAAGCTGATTTAGATCTCCTGTCCATTGGCTGGACAGCCAGACCCAGTCGTCCAGGTTTACTCTGAAATCACTGTTGAAGTCGCCGCCGAGCAAGTCATCGGGACCCATCAGCCAGAATATGGCAAGGAGTTGGAGGTCGCCAAGCCCGACGGTGCCTGAATGATCGATGTCAGCAGTTTGACAATACTGATTTTCCGCACCGCAGTTGTCCATTCCCCATTGCAGCGATAGGAAGGCAAGGTCTTTTATGTTAACCCAGCCATCATCGTTCAGGTCTGCCGGATTAGCAGGGGGCGGCGGTGTGCCGGGCCATGCCTCCCACGCACCTGCCGGCGGAGTAATGTAGGTCCATCCGCCGCCGACATACATTTGGCGGCCGGCGCTGCTGCTGTTGGTAATCTGGACAGCCAGAAAATTGCCTGCCGGCACGGCAAAAGCGGCGCCGGAGGTTTTGAATTGAAAGAAATTTGCACTTCCGCTGAGTTTGGCCGAGGGCCCGCCGGCGACAAAAAGCCCCTCAGCGGCGTCAGCATAGCCGATTTGGATTTGAAAGGTGCTGCCGCTTACAGTCGTATTGAAAAGAATTTGCCCGTTCCAGCCATCTTCCGAAGAGAGAACGTCAAAATTGATTTCGCCAAGGGCAGGGGTGTCTGAAAGAAAAATGACAGAACCGCCGGCAGGAATCGTTTGCCATTGGCCCGGTTGATTGGGTTCCATTGTCATTAGCCCTTCACTTGCCGGATACCACGCTTGAACCTTGTAATTTGCCCCAGAATCCGCCAAGGGAAAAGAGTCCTGAAAGAGTGCGCTCAAAAGAAAAGGGGTATCTCCAATGCCGTTGCCGTCGAGGTCGCTGCCGTCATAGGGGCTGTAGTAATTGCCCATCTTGCACGAGAAAACAGCATCGGAATAAAGATAAGTGAAGGGGGTTTGGGAATGCCAGTTTTCCCCGCCGGCCATGCGATAATACAGAAATGCTGTTGCTGTGTTGTCATCGAACTGATTTCGTGTGAGCGTATTTTGCTCTGATTCATAGCAATAAATACCGTAGGTGTTGTTCCCTCGAATAATATTGCCGATAAACTGATTGCGGCTGCTCCGAAGTTCGATGCCGTACAGCGCATTGTTCTCAAAATAGTTGCCTGTGATGGTGTTGTAATTGGCAGCACTGATCAGCTCAAGTCCGCGGCTGTTTGAAGTGCAGAGATTCTGGCTGATAACATGATATTTTGCATTGCTCAAGCTGATAGCCGCATAGTCTTGGTGAGAAAGGCATGTATTCGATTGAAGTGTATTCAGGTCGGAATCATCTATTTCAATTCCGTGGATATGGTTTGCCTCCAGAATATTGTTGAAAAGGAGATTGCGGGTGCTGCCGACTTGTACGGTGATGCCTGACTGGCCGGAAAAGGAGACATCATTGGAGAGGATACGGTTGCCTGTAGTGCCGGTCAGATAAATGCCGGCGTTGGTGTTATAGAAGCAAAGATTTTTTTGCAGCGTATTGTTGGCTCCGCCGGTCAGAAAAATGCCTCTGTAATTTTTATTTGTGCTGTCCCAGCCGCAGCGATTGTTTTCGATTGTGCAAGAGTTGACCCCGATAAGGGCAATGGCGGCGGCATTATTCGACGTGGCCCCGTAAATGCTGAAGCTGCGAAAGGTTACGAAGTTTCCGGTGATAGAGACGGCGTGCGTACTATTCGATTTGGCCTGAATAAATGTTTGAAGAGGGCCGCTTTCGGATTCGATGGTAAGATGGGCAAGAGAGACAGAAATGTTTTCTATATAAATCCCTGAGCCGTGTCCAGTTCCGCTGGAGCCGACAATGATAGTTACTGCATTCGGATCAGATGCGGAGCCGGCGACGGCGGCATTGACGGCGGCCTGAATGGTGGTAAAGGCCGTTTCCCAGGTGAGACCGCCTGTGTTGCTGCCGTGGTCTGCAACATATAAGGTCTTTGCAGATAAAGAGTTATAGAAAACAAGAGAAAAAGACAGAAAAAGAAGATAATTGACATGTGCCTTCATTACCCAACCTCCCAAACCTCAAATGCTTTTTACACACTGTCGAAGTTTGAAATTCAAATTATAACCTTTCAGTTGGCAAAAATCAACCTATTTTATCAGGCCAAAGGCAATAAGGGATATATCGGACACACTTTTGTGTTATTGTGCGTCTTTGGGAAGAGGGTGAGTGAAGAAAATTGACGAAAAAAAGAACAAATGAAAAAATCGCTCTTGTGGGGTTAAAATGGGGGTAATAGTTTTGAGAAGATGCAAAGCGTGCAAAAGTGCGCAGGGAAAATCTGTTAGAGAGTCGGCTTGAAAAAAGTTAGTCGGAAGCGACGGCAAACTCCTTTTTACGACTGTTGAGCTGAGCTTTCAGTCGGGCAAGGATGGACGAATGCATCTGAGAAACCCTCGATTCGGACAGGTCGAGCGTGGCCCCGATTTCCTTCATTGTCATTTCTTCATAATAGTAGAGGATGATAATCAGCTTTTCCGCTCGGGTTAATCCTTTGGTCAAAAGGTTTTTCAAGTCGCGTTTCTGTGCTTCAACGACGGGATTTTTGCTGCGGCGGTCCTCGATGATGTCGATTTCCCGAATATCTTTATCCCCTTCGGAGTCGTTAAAATGGGTGTTAAGAGAAACCAGCCCGATAGCATTGGCGTCCCGCTGAAGGCGACGAAACTCATGTTTTTCCAGTTCCATTTCCTCGGCCAATTCCTCTTCCGTAGGAAGACGTCCCAAGTGAGCTTCCAGGACCTGGGTGGCCTTATCGAGCTGGTTGGCCCGAGCCCGAACCAGACGAGGGGCCCAATCACCATCGCGGAGGTAATCTAAAATGCTGCCTCGGATGCGAGGGGTACAGTAAGTTTCAAATTTAACCCCTCGATTAGGGTCGAACGCATCGATAGCATCCTTGAGACCGAAGTTACCGGCACTAATGAGATCGTCAAGTTCGACTTTGTTGGGGAGTTTGGCCAGGATTCTTTCGGCAGTATATTTGACCAAAGGCAGATAGTGTTCCCACAATTGATTGTGTGCTTGTTGGGAGCGAGTTCGAAAGAACTCGTCCCAGACCTGTGCAACATTTGCAAGACGGGTGGTTTTCATGCTTAAACCTCCATGTTTATCACATTATTTTCCGCACATAAGCTGGCCTCGTCCGATAACATCGCAGCAGGTTCCTTTCTTCTGCATTCAAGCCGCGCGCAGCGAATGCGCAGAGGCGTTTAGTTATCGGCAAAAAGGCCGACCATCTTTAGAAAAACCAATTCACAACTTTTCGAAAGAACCCTTCATCGGCGGTCTGCATGGGTGTGGTATGGGTCAATCGATTGCTGAGCAGCTGAATCCCCCGCGAAAAGGGAGACTTTGGAAACGCCAGCACGACCGGCTTCTGCATGCAGACGGCAGTTTGCAAATACTCATCTCGGCAGAGAACACCCGCTTCATAAATCGGCGTAGCCAGGAATCGGTCGGCTACCTGGGCAATCTGCCGGCATATTTTTTTGCCTTCTTCAAACGAAGGAGCCATATTCACCAGGAGCATGATGCGGCCGGAGTACTTTCTGGCCGCCAGGACCTTGATTACTGCATAGGCATCGGTAATAGCCGCCGGCTCCGGCGTAGTGACCACAAGCGTATAGTCAGCCGCCAGACAAAACCCGATAACATTGCGGCCGATGCCGGCCCCTGTATCTATTAAAATCATATCGGACCTTTTCTGAAGCTGATGAAGCTGGCTGAGCAGCCCATGATGCTGAAAGGCAGACAGATCAGCCAACTCTTGCAGTCCGGAGCCCCCGCAGATGACCTCAACGCCGGCCGGCCCGAGGTGCGTAATTTGCTCCAGCGTCTTTCGGCCGGCAATCACATGCGATAAGTTATATCGGCAGCTGATGTTCATCATCACATCCAGATTTCCCAACCCCAGATCAGCATCGATTAAAACGATTCGCTGACCGATAGAGGCCAAACTAATGGCCAGGTTCAGGGATATATTGGTTTTCCCAACTCCGCCTTTGCCGCTGGCAACAGCCATCACTACGGCTCGGCCGTTCTCCTCTTCCCTATGTTCTGCTGTCATTCTGCCCTGCCTTCAATGCTGCAAGGAAACCTGTTGTCCAAGCGGGGCACGGTTTTTACCAAAGAACCGAGCCGCCCCACTCCATGGGTATTCTCCGGAAAACAACTCCGGTGTCCAAGGACTCTTTTTCATCGAGCGGTCAGCTCGAGAGGCGGTTTTATCGTGCGGCTTCGAGCTTGCTCTTCAGATGAGCCAGCAATTCAGCCGCAAGCCGATTATTCAAAAGATTTTCGGATAATTTCTGAATTTGCACCTTTAGATACTGCGTCGGATTATTGCGCAACAGATGATGGGCCTCCATATCCGGAACGGGTTCAATCTCCAGAAGGCCGTTGGCCTCAAATCGGACATGAGAGCTGTCGCAGAAAAGCAGCCGATTTCGGCATAGATGTTCACGAAGCGCATCCGTCAGACACTGGGCAAACTCGGCTGTCGGCAAATCCTGGGGAATAAACCCCGCTTTATACCGGTCAAAGATATTTCGGCTGAGGATTTCCTTCCGCTGCTCAGTAAACTCGAGGATTTGCAGCAGCAGTTCCGTAACATTTTCGGTTTTTTCTGTTATAGTATTCATGTCCGGCTTTTGCTTCCTCCGTTTGAGCTTAGAGGGGCTGACAGATTCGGCTTGGCTCTGTCTGAATCCTCTGTGAGAAGTTTTCGGATTTCGGTTAATGTTTTTGTTTTGCGCAGCTCAGCAATTTTCTGGAGCCGCTCAAATACAGATTCGTCATACAGGCGATGTCCCCCCTCGGTCCAGCCGGACTCGTGGATAAGTCCCATAATTGTGTAGTTGTGGATAGTCTGGCGGGTAAAGGGGGTGTTTCGAACAATTTCACCGATCCGAAATAACTTGGCCGGCACTTCAAAAGTTACGCTTCGCTGCTTGTTCATGTCTGGCCGCATGTTGTTTAAATCTCGGTTTAAGAGCATTTAACTTTTGCTTTCACATAGACTTAGGCCTTTTCGCTCAAACGTCTATGTTCATTGCAATAAAATATATTTTACGTTTTACAAAATGTAAAACATATTTTTTAATTTTCGAGGAAAATTTTTAAAGTTTTAATTTTTTTCAGAGACGGCAAAGCGTTTTTACTATTTGCGTGGGGGCTGTCTGCGGTTTTTTCCCGTTTTGAGAGGTTTTTATATGTTAGATTTTATTGTCTTCAAAAAGTTGTTGGCGCTGGAGTCAGGGAAAGATCAGGGAAAGAACATCTGCTTGTTCCAGCGAATGCCTCCAGCCGGCGTCTTTGTGCTCACCGGCTTCCGGATTTCTTTTGCATTTCTTTCGCAAGGAAACCATTTGTGCGAAGAGGGTGCTCTTAGATGATTCAAAACGAACAAGGGGACAATAATCGGCAGGCGGACGGCCCGTCCCTTGAAACGTCCGATAATCTTGGATTTCAAAGGTCTGGATTGGTTGAATGAGGCGAGGGTTCCAGATTTTTTTTGTTTCGGGGAGGGTTAAACCTGTCGGGGCTAAGCACCGATATAGAAAGCGACCGCCTGTGTGAGAAACTGCTAACGATGGCCGGAGAAGTCAGAAGAGGAATTATGTCGAAAAAGCAAGAACATCTTAAGCCGTCGGGGCAATTGTGTTCGGCCAATGAGTGCCGTTTAATTACAATTACCCCGTTGGCTAAACAGATAAATTGCTTGGATGTCAAGCGAATTGCAGACTTATGTGTGACTGAAATCCCGCAGCTGATTGGAGCTCGGCTGGCTTCCCTGTATATTTTGGATGAGACAAGCGACATTCTTCATCTGGAAAGAAACAATCATCCGTTTTTGATTAATAATATTGTTTCACTCAATCAGAATCCGCCCTCGCCGATGGTGGCGGCCATTCGCAGCAAGGAATTACTGGTAGTCGAGGGCGAAGAATCGCTTCGAGGTCCAAAAATCAGCCATACCCTTCGTCAGTTTTCCGGCAACTATAAGAGCGGCAGCTGCATTATTGCCCCCTTGGTTTGCCACGGCCGGGTTGTCGGGGTCTTGAATTTCAGTGAAAAAATCGGGGGCAGCAACTTTACCAATGACGATATCGCTGTTGTAGAGCTGTTTCGTCATTTGATCGGTGCCTCCATTGGAAACATAAACCTGTTTGAAAAGACCCAGCGCCAGGCCAAAACCGACGGGCTGACCGGAATGCTCAATCACCGCACCTTCTATGAACAACTGGAAATCGAACTGCGGCGAGCGAATCGGTACACTACGCATTTATCAATTATTATGGCGGATGTGGATAATCTGAAGCCGATAAATGACAATTATGGGCATCGGGCGGGGGATATGGCCATTAAGCAGATTGCTCGTCGAATCAGTGCCTGTATTCGTCAAATTGATATTGCAGCCCGCTACGGGGGTGATGAGTTTGCCGTGATTTTGCCCAATACGTCGCTGGAGGATGCGGTTGTGGTAGCCGGGCGTATGGTGGAAATGGTCAAGAGCACGCCGATGGTGTGGGAAGGCCAGCAAGTCGGCCTGTCGATTAGTGTGGGCGTGGGGCAATATTCACCGGACAGCAGCATCAGTGATATCACGAAGGCGGCAGACCAGGCCCTTTATGCAGCCAAGCAGGCAGGGAAGGGTCGCGTGAAGGTCTTTGAAGGCGTTGCAGCCACCTAAGCCATCTTGCCTGTTTTCTCCTTTTTAACCTTTCTAAGAAATCGGCCGGAACGTTCTGAACCGGTATCTCAGCAGAACCAGCGGAAGGTTTTGGCAGAAGGGCTTCGTATTTTTCCGCCTTATTTCTTCGCTAAAATAGCATATAGACTTTTTCATAATTTCCGCTATAATCGGATGATATGAGAAAAGGTCAGGCGGAATCCTTGTTTGCGGGGGCGGAGAAGGAGACCCTTGGTGCTCATGCGCCGCTTGCCGTCCGGATGCGGCCTTTGACTTTAGATGAATTTGCAGGGCAAGAGCATTTTATTGGTCCGGGCAAACTGCTGCGGCGGATGCTCGAAGGGGGAACGATAACCAGTTTGATTTTTTACGGACCGCCCGGCTGCGGCAAGACTACCTTGGCGCAGATTGTAGCCGGCCATATCGAAGCGGCCTTTCATTATCTCAGTGCCCCAGCCGCCTCTGTAAAAGATATTCGGGAGATTATCGACAAGGCCAGGGATCGGCTCATTGAGAGGAAGCAGAAAACCCTCCTTTTCATTGATGAAATTCACCGCTTTAACAGGGCCCAGCAGGATGTGTTGCTGGATGATGTGGAAAATGGAGTCCTCACGCTGATCGGGGCGACGACAGAGAACCCCTTTTTTTCCGTGAATTCCCCGCTGATCAGCCGAAGCACAATTTTTACTTTTGAGCCGCTGAAGAAGGAGGACATTCTGGCTATTTTGACGCGGGCACTGAAGGACGAGCAGCGGGGATTTGGAAAACTTCCTGTGAAAGTGGAGCCGGCGGCAATGGAGTTTTTGGCGGTGATGAGCGATGGAGACGCTCGCAAGGCCCTGACCGCCCTGGAAGTGGCAGTATTGTCTCAGAAAAAGAGCGGCAAAGGCGGAATTCGGATAGATTTGGAAACAGCTCAAGAGTCCATTCAGCGCAAGTCGATAGTCTATGACGGCAGCGGCGATACTCATTATGATTTGGCCAGTGCTTTGCAGAAGTCGATGCGGGGTTCAGACCCGGATGCCGCTGTTTACTGGCTGGCCCGGATGATTGCCGGGGGAGAAGACCCTCGCTTTATTGCCCGCCGGATTGTGGTTTGTGCGACGGAGGATGTGGGCAATGCGGACCCGCTGGCGACAGTTCTGGCGGCCTCGGCCCTGCAGATCGCAGAGTTTGTGGGGATGCCCGAAGCGCAGCTGGCGCTGGCACAGGCAGCGATTTATATTGCTTGTGCGCCGAAATCCAACGCCTGTGCGCGGGCGATTTTGTCGGCGGTTTCCGATGTGCAGTCGGGGCGGACAATCCCCGTGCCCCCGCATCTTCGCGATGCTCACTATGCAGGAGCCCAGAAGCTTGGATTCGGGATTGGATACCGCTACCCGCACGAAAGTCCGCTGGGCTATGTCGAGCAGGATTATCTGGGCCAGACGCTGGAAAAACCGTATTATGTGCCTAAAGCCATCGGCCGGGAGAAGACCATGGCGGAATATCTGGAAAAACTTAAAAAACAGGTTGCCCGGATGGAAAAGGAAGGTAAAAGAGAGTCTGGCAAGGAACAATAAAACCGGAATGGATAAATCGGAACTGCGAAAGATTGTTCAAACACGACTGGCGGAAATGACTCCGGAGGAACGGGCGGAGAAAAGCCGTCAAATCTGCCGGCATACAGCGGATTCGGAGGTGTTTCGAACGGCGTCGGTCGTCATGGCGTTTTTGTCAATGCCGCACGAGGTTGACACTACCCCCCTGATTCTCCACGCCTGGCAACAGGGGAAAACCGTTGCAGTTCCAAAGGTTTTCTGGGAGCAGAAGCATATGATTCCGGTGGAGATTCAGTCGCTGGACAGCGGTTTGGAAAAGGGCCATCACGGTCTTCGGAATCCGACCGGCGGCGTACCGGTGCCTTTGGAGGAGATTGATTTGGTACTGACACCGGGTCTGGCCTTTGATAAACGCGGGAATCGGCTCGGACGCGGGGGGGCTTATTATGACCGTTTTTTCAAGAGTCCGGTGTTGGCGGCTCCGCGCTGGGCTCTGGCATTTTCGTTTCAGGTGTTTGAGGAAGTCCCCGCCGGTAAAGAAGATGAGCCGATGGATGCGGTTGTCACCGAGGCGGGAATCCTTTTTTGTAATCGTTCAACTTATTCGAGAGGGCAATAACGTTGGCCAAAGGAAGATATCGACCCTATGGAACCAGTCGAGGGGGGAACCGTCGGAATCGTCTGATTGCGATTGTGCTGATGGTTTTAATTGCAGGGATGGTGGTTTCAATTCAGCTGCGCAAGAAAAAGGCATCGTCTCCTCCGCCGGCTCCCGAAGAGATTCCAGTTGTTTCTCTGTCAGAAATAACCCCGGTGCCGGCGGAATCCGCCCAGGCGGGGGCCCTTGAGGTCAGTCCGGCTGACAAGGGGGAGGCAGAACCATCGGTTTCGCCTTCGAGCGAGGAGAAATCTGCCGGCTCGCTCTCTGCGGAAGCAGCTGCAGCCGATGCCAGCGCCAGTCCGGAGGTTCGAGCGCTGATTGAACAGGCCGTGGAGGCCCGAAAAGCCGGAAAGATTATCCGCTCGCGAGATTTGCTCAATGAAGCTCTGAAGATGCCGATGAGCGAGGTCCTCCGAGATGAAATCAAACGGCAGCTTTCTCTATTGGCCGAACGCTGGCTGTTCAGCCGAGAGGTGCTCGAAGGGGACACGCTCACAGTGTGGTATCAGGTCAAACCGGGGGATTTGCTGGTAAAAATCTCCAATCAATATAAAGTTCCTCACGAAATTTTGATGCAGATTAACCATATCTCCAAGCCGGAGGCACTTCAGGCCGGCCAGACTATCAAAGTCATTCGGGGGCCGTTCCATGCGGTTATCAGCCGGAGCCGCTTTACCCTCGATTTGTATCTGCAGGAGCAATATATCAAAACATATAAAATCGGATTAGGAATACCGGGCAGGGATACACCGACCGGCCTGTGGAGGGTGAAGGCGAACGATAAGTTAATCCGCCCAACCTGGACAGATCCGGACACGGGCAGACGATATGCGGCGGATGACCCGGATTATCCATTGGGTTCTCGGTGGATCGGGCTGGAGGGGCTGGAAGGGGAGGCCATGGGGAGAACCGGCTTCGCTATTCATGGGACTAAAGAACCGGAGACGATTGGGACCCGTTCTTCGCGGGGATGTATTCGCCTGTTTAATGGCGATGTGATTGAATTGTATAATCTCCTTTATGGCGGGCAGTCGCTGGTGCGGGTGGAAGACTAAATGGGAGGGGGCGGAGAGAGCATATCAATGTATAAACGCGGGGGACACCGGCTGGGGGGGCTGGGTTGCTGGGCTGTTTCTGCAGCGGTGCATGCGGTCTGTCTGGGGTCGCTGGCCTTTGTGTATGCCCCCGCCGGCAGCCAGCCGGCCGAGGCGGGGGCGGGGGCTTTTTCGTCGAACCAGGCGGTCGGGCGGGTTTTGGAGGTGGAACCAACAGCGCCGAAACCTCGTCTAAAGCCGCTGAGGGCTCAGCGGCCTTTACCATCAGCCGTTCAGAAAGGAACTTTTGCGGCGGCGGCCGAAGAGAGAGCAGAAAAGGGGCCCATCGTTCCGACGACCCTCTCAGAGGATTTGATCGAACCTGCGGTGAATTTTTTCGGGGCTCGCCGCGCAGCGGGACGGATTTGTTTTGTGGTGGATTGTTCAGGCAGCATGTTTGGCCGGATGGGGCTGGTACGCCGGCAGCTGATAGAGGCGGTTCATCGGCTGACGCCTGACCAGTTCTTTTCGATTGTGTTTTTCGGAGGGACAGGGGAGTATTTCGAAACCGGAGCCGGCGGGCTTCGGCGGGCTTCACCCTCGGCTAAACAGGAAGCGATTCGATTGATTGAGGCAGTGCGTCCCGGCGGCCGGACGGATGCCCTCTCTGCCCTGGCTAAAGCAATGTCCCTGCGAACGACGGCCGGGCAGGGGCCCGATTTGATTTATTTTTTGACGGATGGGTTCGATTTGGACAGCCAAGGGGCGGCCGACTTTTTGGTGCAGGCGGATGCAATGCGAAAACACATGGCCCCGCAGGCGGTGCTTCATACAATTGGTTTTTGGACGGCGACGGCGGACCGTCAGATACTCCAGCAGATGGCGGAGCGAAGCGGAGGGGCTTTTACGTCGGTAGACTATGAGCGGGAGAATGCGGAATAAGGATTTGCAGGGATGACAGAATTTGTGATGATGGATGCGGCTTCTTTGTTCGACCGGTTTTTTGTCGCCGGCGGGCCGATTGTGTGGTTTGTGCTGCTGCCGATGTCGGTGGCGATGCTTGCTCTGGGGCTGGATTTGGGGATTCGGATTCGGCGGAAGGTTTTGCTGCCGGCCGGTCGAGCGGCGGAAATTGCCGGATTGGCCAGGCAATGTGGACTGGATGGACTGCCTGGACGGCTGAAGAACCATTCGGATTTTCTCAGCCGGGCGCTCCTGCGGGCCCTTGTCAAATGCGGCCGGAAGGGAATGGACATCGAGTTAGTGCGGGAGGCGGCCGCGGATGGATTGCGGGAGGAGGGACTGGGTTTGCTTCGAAGGGCGGAAGGATGCCACCTTATCGGCACAGTAGCACCGATGGTAGGACTTTTTGGAACGGTTTTCGGGATGATTCAGGCGTTTACCCTCCTGGGTTCCTCCAGCGGCCAGCCCCAGCCCGATCAGTTGGCGGAAGCAATTTCAGTCGCATTGGTGACGACATTTTGGGGACTTTTGGCGGCGATTCCAGCTCTGTTTCTGCATGGTCTTTTCCGGACGCGCATCGAATCTTTTGTAAGTGAAGCCGCCGCCGAAACAGAGGCACTTTTGGAGCGGCTTGCAGAGATGGGCTGTTTTCGTGCTCCTGTATCCGGTTTTAACCAAACCGAGGGGAGGCAAAAGCGCTCGCAGGAATCAGAAGGAAGATCGCTTCGCGAGGGGGAACATCCTGTCGCGGAGGAGGAAGAACCTATCCGGCTTGAATTTGGGGCGGACGAATGAGACAGCGTCTTCTGCAGGGCCGGTTTGAACCAGTTGGTTCGTTTGATATGACACCAATTATTGATGTGGTGTTTCTGCTGATTATCTTTTTTCTGCTTGTTTATCGGTTTATTGGAGGGGAAAATCCGGATGTTTCTGTGCCGGATTCGATTCGCTCTGCTGTTCAAGTCCCGTTGCAGCAAGAGGTTATAACTACTGTTACAGTTGGGAGAGATAAGGACGGGCAAGTTTTTTTTAAGGTGGGTTCCGCATCGGTGGATGCCTCTGCCTTGACGAAAGTGCCTTCGGGAATTGCAGAGTTAATCAATCAGGAGATTTCCCAAGACAGCTCCTCCCCAAAAATTGTCCGGCTGCGATGTGATAAAAAAGTTCCTTTTGGTTTGGCCAAATATGCCCTAAAAGGGATTGTGCAGAGTGCAGCGACAGATATTCAGTGGTCTGTACTGAAGGAAGAATAGATTTTGCCTGCGGCAGCATCGCCGCAAACCGCATTTCAGCTTGCGATATCACAAAACCGGCTGCGGTTTTTTCTCGGGTTCCTGAAGGTTGTATTGTTTCACTTTGGCGTAAAGGGTAGCACGGGTAATCCCGAGCAGAGAAGCGGCACGACTTTTCTGCCAGCCGGCTTCGTCAAGGGCCTTTTTGACCAATTCTTTTTCAGCTTTTTCGAGAGAGAAATCCTTGATTCTGAGTGAGTTAGCATTGTCCTCGGCCTGGTCCATTTCGAAAGCAAGAGCCGGATTCAGCAGAAGATTGGTAGTTCCGATTCGGTCGCCTGCCTCCAGGAGAATGGCTCTTTCAATGACATTTTTCAATTCGCGGACATTGCCGGGCCAGTGGTAGCGGGTGAGCATTTCCGCTGCCATCGAAGTTAATCCTTTGATTTTACCCTTCTTTTCAGGGCAGATGGTCGAGGTCTGAATGAAATACTCGGCGAGCAGGAGGATGTCTTCTTTTCTGGACTCGGCGCGAAGGGGGGCCAGCGGAATAGGGCACACACACAAACGATAGTAGAGGTCTCTTCGGAATCGGCCGTTTTCGACTTCCTGCAGCAGGTTGCGGTTGCTCGAGGCGATAAGGGTGGCCTTGCATTCAATCTCCTCCAGACCGCCGACTTTTCGGAAGCGGCGTTCCTGGAGAACCCGCAGGAGTTTGGCCTGAAGATCAAGCGGCATTTCACTGATTTCATCCAGAAAGACGGTTCCGCCGTCGGCCAGTTCGAGCAGGCCGGTTTTCTCCCGGTCAGCACTGGTAAAGGAACCTTTGGTGTGTCCGAACAATTCACTTTCGAGCAGGTTGGCTGTCAGAGCCGCACAATTGATGGCTACAAATTTCTGCCGGGCACCGTTGCGGAGAATATGAACCGCACGGGCGGCCAGCTCTTTGCCGGTGCCTGTTTCCCCAACAATGAGAACGGGGTTGCAGTTGCTCTGGGCCACCAGCCGAACCATCCGCAGGGTCTGCATCATTGCCTTGCTTTTGCCGACAATAGAAACGGAGGAAGGACAGTCTTCCATAAAGAAGCGGCTGTCCGCAAAGGGTTCCTCTTCAGTTTGGAGAAGACGGCTGACGGCTCTGCCGACCTGGTCCGTATTTTCCGCATTCTCAACACACTGAGCCCATTTGTATTCTGATAGGAACGATTCCAGGTCGGGGTCATTCAGCGGCCCGAAAATGAGAACCGGCTGACAAAGGCCCTTTTGGTGAAGGGTTTGAAGGGTCTGGAGAATATCCGCGCGGGCAATGCCGGCATCAAAGACAAGCAGGTTGGGTTCGACGGATTCCAAAAGTTCCCATAGGTCATCGACCTCATCGGCTGCGTAAAGGGTTTTTGCAAAAAGTCTGGCAATCTGCTGCGTGGTCGGCTGTCTGCCGACGATCAGGATTTTTTCCAAAGTCATAAGCACTCACTCACGGTACAAACCATCATGGATTGTCAGTTGGAATCAGCGTACTGCTACCATCGGCAGGGAGAAATAGGAAACTTTAATAAATTATGGGACGGTCCAATAATTCAAAAAGAGGAGATTCAGGAAGACGGGGGGAATGGGGGTTGGGTTCAAAGTTATCGGACTTAGTTCTTGCAAGCATTGGTTCGGATGAGGGCGAATGTGGAATAATTTTCCGACAGGTGCGAAGTTTTTGACCTCATTTCACCAGAGAACAAACCTCGCAGAATCTTCAGCAGAAAACTTTTAACTGTTTTTTCACTAAGAAGTTAGACGTTCAAAGAAGGAGGGCTTGCTGAGTATCTGGCATAGCAGTTGCAGGAGAATCCCTTTCGGAAAAGTGTGAACGTTTGACGTTGTCTGCTTTGAGAAAGGAAGAAAAAGATGTCAACCGTACAATCTGCAACTGAGCAAAAGCTGGATTTTATGAAACTGCTGGTGACGGAAATGGAGTATCAAAATCCGCTCGAACCGCTGGACAACCAGCAGATGGCGGCCCAGCTTGCCCAGTTTTCCCAGTTAGAACTGACGGAAAAGATGAACACCAACCTGGAGACAATTAACGAAACCATCAGCAATATGAATCTTGGTTTTACGGGATCGATGATAATGGCCGAGCTGGAATATGCACGGTCTCTCTTGGGGCATACCATTTCTTTCTATAATGAGACCTATCAGCAAAGTCTCGAAGGGCCGGTACAAGGGATTCGCTTTGTGGATGGGGAACCGGTCTTGCAGGTTCAAGTTCAAGTCTCTGACAGCAAAGGTTCCGTAAGTGAACAAACGGTTCAAGTTAAACTGGATGAAATAGAAGGCATTCAATAACAGGGAGAGTTGCTATGGGTTCTGCATTATCTGCCGGTGTATCGGGCCTCAAGGCCCATCAGGCGATGCTGGATGTGGCGGGCAATAACCTGGCCAATGTCAATACAGTCGGCTTTAAGGGCAGTTCGGTGACCTTTGCGGAGCTGCTCAGTCAGACGCTGCGGCGGGCCAGCGGCCCTTCGAGCAATCTGGGCGGTGTCAATCCGCAGCAGATGGGCAGCGGGGTGGGGATTGCTTCGATTCGGGTGGATACGACGCAGGGGAATATCGTATCAACCGGCCAGGATTTGGATGTAGCGATAGACGGGTCGGGTTATTTTGTACTGAATAATGGTTCACAGAATGTGTACACGCGCATTGGTTCCTTTGCCGTAGATGCAGGCAACACGCTGGTGGATCCGGCCACCGGCTATCGCGTCCAGCGAATCGGCAATTACGGCGAAAGCGAAGGTTTCCAGACAGCTGGAGATACGAGCATCCATATTCCATGGGATGCTTCGATGCCCGCCCGTGCAACGACGGAAATCGCCCTTAACGGCAACCTTCGCGCATCCGCGGAAGATACAAGCGCAACGGCAAATAAAATTATGTCGAATCTGGCCTTAACCACCGGAAACGGAGAACGGGTGGCCACTGCCAATACATTTTTATCGGACCTGGATCAGTGGGTGACGCCGCTGGCGGAGGGGGAAACAGGGACGATTCGAATCTCCGGCGTGCTGGAAGATGGGACGGTGTTTACGGATGAGGAGATTACTTGGACGGGAGCAGCTCCGGGTTCAGGGCCAACTGTACAGGATTTGCTGGATCAGATCACCGCTTTGTTCAATGATTCAACGGCGTCACTGAACTCAGACGGAAAGATTGTTCTTACCGCCAACCAGTCGGGATACAACCTCGGGATGATTACGAATATGACCTATGTGCCGGCTGATTCGGACGAATTGACGCTGCCGACGTTTTTTGATTATGTGACCATCGGTGGCAATGACACCAAGAACTTCAAAATTACCGTTTATGACAACATGGGCGAGCAGCACGTCCTCAGCGGCACTTTTGTCAAAACAGATGCAACCAACACATGGGATTTGGTAATTGATTCCATCACGGGAGAAATGGAGGGCTCCTGGAGCACCTATGATATTCATAATTCCTCGGCGCTGAACCGGCGTATCTCGGGGATTGAGTTCAATCCGGACGGCTCCTTTAAGGGAATCTCCATTCCCGGTGAAGAGGCAGTCATTGGGGTGCAGTTTGAAAACAATCCGTCTGCCATCCAGACGATTCAGCTGGTGTTGGGTACGCCTGGGGAATTTACAGGATTGACGCAGTTTGCCTCGCAGCAGTCCAGTGCGGCGGCTCTGACGCAGGACGGCTATGCGGCTGGTTCACTTTCCAATGTGACGATTGACCAGACGGGTATGATTGTGGGGACCTTTACCAATGGGGTAAAGGTCAATATTGCAGCACTCCAGGTCGGGATATTCCAGAACGCAGGCGGTCTGGAGTCGATTGGGAACGGCTATTTTCTGCCGACGGCCAACTCCGGGGAAGCCATTGCAACCATGGCAGCCAGCGGCGGGGCCGGCAAGATTACGGGTCAGAGTCTGGAACAGTCGAATGTTGATATCGCTACGGAGTTTGTAACGTTAATGCAGGCCCAGAACGGCTATCAGGCCAATGCCCGCACGATTCGGGTGGCCAATGAGGTGCTGAATGAACTGACCAATCTGATTCGGTAAGGTCAAAGAGAGAATGATTTCCATCTGGTTCCAACGGATTTTTCTGGCAGCCGCCGGCTTGTCGCCTTATGAACGCTTTGAGGCAATGCGGCAGATAGAGCGCGGCGGCCGCAGCGGCCTGAATGCCCTCCTGACCAATAAGTGGTTTATTATCTTGGGCTGGTCGCTGATTATTGTTCTGCTGCTGATTCTGGCGGCAGTCCGTCAGCATCAGCGCGAACGGAATCGTCGGAAGCAGATTCGTCTTTTTGAAGAAAAAGCCAATTTATTCGGGCTGACGCCGGAAGAACGGCAGGTGCTTCTGACGATTGCCCGGCAGGCCCGCATGAAACAGCTGGTCAATATTTATTTTCGTCCGCGCGAGTTTGAAGCGGGGATGGCTCGATTTCTGCGTCGGGCACTGGCCGCAGCAGTGAATGAAGAGGAGAAAAAACGTCAGATTGCAGTTATTGAATCCCTGAAATACAAAATCGGCTTTGTTAAGAACCATTCATCAGGTGGGGGCCGGTATCGCCGCAGTGAGTATTTAACCAGCCGGCAGATTCCGATAGATGCAGAGGTGGGGGTGGTGCTGAATCTCCCGATGGATAATCGGGAATATCGGGCCAACGTCGTCTCCAATGAGGTCACGGGAATCACACTGGAAGGACTTGCCCCCTTCCCGCTGAAGGCAGGCGATGCCTGCACTCTTCAGTATATGATTGGCTCAGTGCTGTGGGGGTTTGATGTGGTGGTCATCAGCTGTGAGGGCGCCGCTTTGAAGGTCTGTCATGTGGACCATGCCCGCTATATCAACCGCCGCCGTTTTGTTCGGGTTCCGCTGCATCAGCCGCTGTGGGCGGCAAAGTTTCCGGTGTTTGTCCGGGCCCCCAAACCCGTGCCGCCGGTGTTCCAGCAGGCGGAGGTAGTGGAGTTTTCCGGGCCGACCTTGCGCATTCGAGGGGCCCTCGAGGTGAGTCGCCGAGATCGGATTCTGGTGATTTTTGAAGTAGAACCGGGCCGTGTGGTGCAGGACATTGCCGAGGTGCAGCGCGTAGGGCGGACGGGAACAGGGCCTTTCTGTGTAGCCGAGATGATCGGAATGGATACCCGCAGCGAAGACGAACTGATTCGGCTGACCAATCAGGCCGCCCTTGAGCAGGGACTTGCGGCAGATTCCGATGAAGAGGATTCCTGGGATGAAGAACAGACAGAAGCATCAGCGGAGGTAAGTGTATAAATGTCGCTGGCCGCCGAAAAAATAGCTTCCGGGCTAAATGGACTGGTTGAGCAGCTGGAGGTAGTCTCCCACAATGTTGCCAACGCCCAGACCGCCGGCTTTAAGCGGCGTGTGCTTACCTTTGAACAGGAGTATCAGAAGTCGCTGAAGGCACTGGAGGGGAGCTGCTCGCTTCAAACCAATCCGCTCCAGACCCGCCAGACGGTTGATTTTTCGCAGGGACAATTGATTCAGACCAATCGGCCTTTGGATGTGGCGCTGGAAGGGCGGGGATTTCTGACTGTTCAGACGCCGGAGGGGCCGATGTACACGCGCAACGGCAGTCTGCAGCTGAATGCACTCAGCCAGCTGACGGATGCAGAAGGCCGCCTGGTAGCCGGCCGCGATGGGCCGATTTATCTGCCGGCGGACGTCAGCCCTGCGGAAGTCCAGATAACCCTGGATGGTACAGTCCGAGCAGGCGGAACGGAGATTGGTCAGCTGCAGCTGGCGGATTTCGGAGAAAATGAAAACCGGCTGATTCCTGCAGGGAGCGGCGTGTTTACGGCTCCAGCCGATGCAAAGCCGACCGAGGCCGCCGACCTGAAGGTCAGACAGGGTTATCAGGAAGGTTCCAATGTTCAGATGGTTGAAGAACTGGTAAGTATGGTTACGCTGTCGCGGCTGTATGAGGCGAATATGAATGTGCTGCGCAGGCAGCGGGAAAATTCGCAGGCCGTTTTGACAGTGGTCAGTACCTGAGAAAGGAGTTTTTTATGCTGCGAGCTTTTTCAACAGCGGCCACAGGCATGGATGCCCAGCAGACGATGGTGGACATTATTGCCCATAATCTGGCCAACGTGAATACGAATGGCTTTAAACGGTCCCAAGTCAATTTCCAGGATTTGCTGTATATCAAGATGCGGCAGGCGGATCGGGAGGTAACCTCGGGAGTAACCGCCCCCAGCGGGCTGGAGGTCGGCAGCGGAGTGAAGGTTGCCTCCACCAGCCGTGTCTTTTCCTCGGGTACCCTTGAAAGTACAGGCAACGAGTTGGATATGGCGATTCAGGGAGAGGGGTTTTTTCAGGTGACCCTGCCCAGCGGCGAAGAACGCTATACACGGGATGGGGCCTTTCAGAAGGATGCCGACGGTTATATCGTGACGGCGAACGGCTATCAGCTCAGCCCCGGCATTACGATTCCATCGGATGCAATGGCGGTGGATATCGGGACGGACGGAACGGTCACGGTGCAGACACCCTCCGGCGTTCAGGTGGTCGGGACGATCGAATTGTATCGTTTCCCCAATCCAGCCGGTTTGGCGGCGGAGGGGGATAACCTTTATCGCGAAACTGAGGCCAGCGGCACCGCTGTATCCGGCCGGGCCGGCGAGGAAGGATATGGTACGCTGCTGTCCCAGTATCTGGAAAAGTCAAATGTGGAGATGGTTCAGGAACTGGTGAATCTGATTACCGCCCAGCGGGGTTATGAAATCAATTCTCGATGTATCCGCACGGGTGACAACATGCTCCAGCAGCTCAGCCAGCTGATTCGTTAGACAGGACAGGTGAGACTATGAAACTGTGGGCGATTTTGTCTTGTGCTCTGTTTTGGACGGCTGCTCAGCAAAACAGCGGTCAGTTGGAGATTTATCTGCCCCGCACGGTTCAGATTGAAGGGGAAGTGATTGAACTGGGGCAGATTGGCCTGCTGCAGGGCTCAGAGGAGATGGCGGCGGCGGTTCGCGGAATTCAGTTGGGGCGTTTTTCCATGCCGGGTCAGCAGATTATTCTCGACCGGCAGACTCTCCAGAGCTGCCTGGCCGGCGGAGGAATTTCACCGGAGAAGATTCGTCTGATGGGAGCCGAGCAGGTTGCAGTAACCCGAACAGGACAGAAGATGGATGGGTTGGCTTTGGTGGAGGCGGCTCAGACCTTTCTTCAGTCGCAGCTGGCCGCTCAGGAGGTTGTGATTGTGGGGCCGGTTTCGCCCCCGTCCGGCTGCCTGCTCAAGCCGGACCAGGCCGCGGAGGTTGTGCCGGTGCTTGGAACAGACCGAACGCCGGGTCGACGGACGGTAGTTTTGTCAATCCGGCAGGAAGGGAAAGAAACCGAACGGATTCTGATTCCTTTTGAAGTGCGGTTTCGCAGCCGTCAGGTGATTGCGGCGACGGATATTGCCGTCGGCCAGGTAATTTCACCGCAGGCGGTACGGCTGGAGACCGCAGAGACGCCGGAGCCCCAGTCAGTGGAACTTTCTGATGTGGTAGGGGCGGCGGCTCGACGGGCTATTTCCGCCGGTACGGCGATTCGACCCCAGTGGCTTCAGCCGCCGACGCCGCCGGTCCTTATCCAGCGCCGGCAGAAGGTGGTACTCAAACTCGATACGGGATTGATGCTGATTACCGCCAGCGGCGAGGCCCTCGATGAGGGAACGGAAGGCCAGGTAATTCGGATTAAACGCGGCCAGCGGCCGGACGAGCGGATTGTCCTTGGCAAGGTGATGCCGGATGGAACAGTAAGACCCTTATACGGAAAGGCAGACCAATGAATATTCAGCCGTTTCAGAAAAAGATGCAGGCCTGGGTGCTGCTGACAGGGGCGGCCTGTCTGCTGGCTGTCTCGGCGGAGGCCGGTTCAATCTGGGCCAAGCGAAGCGAAAATCCAAAGTCGCTTTATGCTGACGATAAGGCCAATCAGATTGGAGATGTCCTGACAATTGTAATCAGTGAAACGCACAAGGTGGACAACAAAGTCAAACGCGACACCAGCCGCACCAGCGAACGGAGCTTCGAAGTGGGCGATGATGATTTGTCCATCGGGCATATCCTTCCGAGTGTCAGCAAGGTGAAGGTGGATGTTGACTCGAGCAAAAGTCTGAACGGCAAATCCGACTATAAAGATGAGCGGAAAATCGAAGACCGCATTACGGTTATTGTAATGGATATTCATCCCAATGGGAATCTGGTAGTCCAGGGAACACGAACACGCGAGCTGAATGGGGACAAGCAGACGATTCAGGTGAGCGGCATCGTTCGGCCGCGTGATATCGGTTTTGACAACACCATCCGCAGTGAGCAAGTAGCTAATTTTCAGATGATTTCGCTTTGCGATGGTGTAACCAAGGACTTCACCAAACCCGGCTGGTTTGGAAAGTTTTTGGATAAAATCTGGCCGTTCTAAAGGACGACAGGAGTATGAAAAGCAGAATCTGGAAAAAGCAAATGGCGGCCCTCTGCGGGCTTTGTCTGCTCGGACTGATCTCATCCGGCCGGGCGGCTCGGGTGGCCGATATTGTGCAGGTGTACGGGATCCGCGGCAACCCTCTGTTCGGGACAGGGTTGGTGGTGGGACTCAACGGCACCGGGGACGGCTCGCTGCCCAGCGCTCAGATGCTCACCAGTCTTCTCCAGCGGGAAGGACAAATCAGTTTGTCGCCGGAGACACTTCGGTCGGGAAATATTGCACTAGTGATGGTTACGGCTGAGCTGGGGCCGTGGGATCGGGAAGGGGCACTGATTGATATTCATATTTCCGCGCTGGGGGCTGCCCAGAGTCTGCAAGGGGGAACGCTGCTGGCGACAGAACTTAAGGGTCTGGATGGCGAAGTGTATGCGGTGGCTCGGGTGGCTTCCGTTTCGACCAGTTCCTGGACAGTGGAGGGAAAAACCGGCAGCAAAGTGACCAAGAATCATCCGACAGTCGGGCGGATTCCAAATGGTGCTTATGTGGAGCGGGCCGAGACGTCTCGGTTTGTGCAGATAATCGGCGGCCGGCGGTATATTACCTTGTCGCTTCGGCATCATAACTTTACGACTGCTGAACGGATTCGGTCGGCGATTGACCGGTTGTATCCGGATTGTGCCTTTGCAGAGGACCCGGGAACTATTCGGGTGCGCATTCCGGACAATGTGGCGGACAGCGAAATCATGAAGTTTACGGATTCTCTCCTTCAGCTGGAGGTGGAGGTGGATTTGCCGGGCATCGTGGTAATCAATGAAAGGACGGGAACGATTGTTGTCGGCGGCACAGTAAGTATTTCGGAGACGGCGGTTGCCCAGGGGGATTTGGTAGTGAAAATCAAGGAGCAGCAGTATGTTTCCCAACCGACGACTCCGTTTACAGACTCTGCTACAACGGCTGTAGTGGATGATACGGCCCTTTCCATCGAAGAACGGGAAGGACATTTAATTTCCCTGCCGCGAACGGTGACGGTGGAAGAACTGGCTCGGGCGCTGAATGCCATCGGGGCTTCGCCGCGGGATTTGATTTCCATTTTTGATGCGCTGAATCGGGCCGGTGCTTTGCAGGCCAAACTGGAGATGATGTGATGGACGTGGGGCCGATTTCCCATTTTCTGCCGCCGGTGTCTTTTCCGCCGGCTCCTCAGCAGACCCTTCAGTCTGCGGCGGTTGAGCAGGAGGAAACAGGCCGGAACCGGCAAATTCAGGAAACGGCCAAGCAGTTTGAAGGCATTCTGCTTCAGCAGGTTTTTAAGCAGATGAAGGAAGCGACCGGCTCGCTGGAGATTTCGGAAGAAGAGGACGGAGAGGAAAGCGGCTTTGGCGAGCAGATTCAAAGTATGTTTTGGATGTTTCTGGCTGAGCATGTGTCTCAGGAAGGAGGGGTCGGATTGTGGAAACAGATGGCAGAACAGTGGAGCCGGCAGGAATCCGCGAAGAATGCGGCAAAACTTACCGGACTGGATGAACAGCTATGAATGCACTCAGTCAAGAGCATCTGGATAAGTTGGCAGAGTATCTGGACAGCCAGGCGGGCTATCTGGAACGGGTGCTGCAGTTTCTGGATGAATTTCGCAAATCGCTGATTCGGCGGGATGTGGCGGCACTGGAACAGATGCAGGAACAGATGGAGCAGGAAGGGGAACTCTGCCGGCAAATGGAGCAGCGGCGCCGTCGGCTGACAGAGGATTTGGCGGAGGTGATGGGCTGCGGGGTTCCGGAGGTGTGTCTATCGCGGATTTGCAGCTGGGTTGAGCCGGCGCAGCAGGCGGATCTGAAGAAACGGCAGGAGCATTTGAAGCAGCTGGCTGACCGGCTTCGACAGCAGCATTTGGCAACGGAACTGCTGGTGCGGGAATACACACGGATGAACCGGCGGTTTTTGGAAGTCCTCACGGGACAGCTGGAGAAAGGGAGGATGTATGATGCTCACGGGCGTCCGGAGGGAACAGCCCTGTCGGGGCTGGTGAGTGTGAAACTGTAGACGGAAATAGACGAAAAGGAACGGAAACGTATGGCCGGTTATGATATAGGAATGAGCGGAATCAGGGCGGCCCAGAAGGCGCTGAATGTCATCGGCAATAATCTGGCCAATGCCGCTACGCCGGGCTATCACCGTCAGGAAGTGGATTTGCGCCCGGCCGAAGATTCTTATATGAGCGGGGTGATGACCGGTCAAGGGGTGGATTTTGCCGGCATTCAGCGACAGATTGATGCGTTTCTGGAAGCGCAGCTGCTCCAGTACAACTCGTCTCTGTCTGCCATGTCGCGCAAACTGGATGCTCTGCGCGTAGTGGAAAGCGGAATGGGCGAGCTGTCGCTGAGCAGCATCAGTGAAAGTCTGGACAATTTCTATGCCTCTCTGTCCGACCTGTCGCTGCGGCCGCAGGATGTGAACTACCAGACCTCGGTCACAGCATCGGCGGAAACCCTCACCAGTCAGCTCCGCAACTTGGCTTCCATCGTTCACAGTCTCCAGGATTCGCTTTATACGGAAGCACAGGAGGTGGTGGACAAGGTCAATCAGCTGGCCGTGCAGGTTGCCAAGATGAATCAGGAGATTTTTTCACTCCAGGTACAGGGACAGGAGTGCGGCAACCTGATGGACCAGCGGGATTTGCTAATCGGGCAAATGGGCGAGTATATCGATATTCGAACCGTTCAGCGCGACTGTGGAGTGGTAGATGTGGCAGTGTCGGATATTCCGATCGTGATTGGTTCTAATGTGTGTGCAATTCGTCTTGGATTAACAGAGGAGGGCGGGCAGACGAAGCTGGGCATCGCAGCAGAGGGAACCGAACAGCTGGACACGGAGCTTCAGAATGGGACGCTGGGGGCCATTTGTGAACTGCGGAACAGCACATTGGCGGACTTTCTCGACAAACTTGATAAGCTGGCGGTATCCCTGATTTCAGAAATCAACCGTCTCCACGTACAGGGAATCAGTTCGAACGGCTCGTTTACGAGTCTGACCGGCTGGACGATGACGGAAAGCAGTGTGGCGGATTTTGTGCCGCCTGTGACCGCCGGAACAATTTATGTTCGGGTGATTGACCCGGATGGCGTCTCCACGCGTTACGCGGTTTCTGTGGATGAAACCAGCACCCTCGAAAGTGTTGCGGCAGACCTGGCCTCGATTCCGGGGCTGGATGGAGCCACCGGCCTCTATGCAGGTCGGCTTCAGATTGTGGCCAACACGGGTTATCAGTTTGATTTTCTGCCGGGTGTTCTGACCAGTCCGACGACGACGATACCGTCGGAACTGGCGGGAGCTGGGTCGGCAGAGAATCAGAAACCGCCCACGATTGCGATTTCGGGCCAATATACCGGCACCGCGAATCAGACTTATACGTGTACCGTTCACACCAATCCGCCGGACCAGACGCTGGCGATTGGAAACGGGACGATGTCGCTGGAAGTAAAAGACGGCTCCGGTGCTGTCGTGGCGACTCTTCAGCTCGGCTCGGACTATGTACCCGGCACAGCTTTATCCATCGAGGAGGGGGTTTTCATAACACTGGGGACCAATGGAATCAGCCCGGGTTATCTGAATGACGGTGATGTGATTACCATTGAGGCGCTGGCCAATTCGGATACGTCGGGCTTTCTGGCGGCGGTGGGCATCAATTGCTTTTTCAGCGGATGCGATGCGGCCTCCATTGATGTGACGGAAGATATTCGTCTGGATGCCTCCCGTATCGCTGTTTCCACGGGAGTGGAAGGAACAGATAATCGGAACTGCGTAGCAATGGCGAGCTTGGGCGACTGCAAAATGGCGGCCTTAGGCGGTATGACGACAAAGGAATATTACCAGCAGTTGGCGGTGGAGGTCGGACAGAAGATTTCCGTTCTGGATATGCAGTCCAGCAATACGGAGGAAATTATCCGCAGCCTGGAAGAGCAGCGGGATGAAGCCAGCAGCGTGGATGTCAACGAGCAGGCCAGTCTGATGATTGTGTATGAGCGCATGTTTCAGGCAATGGCAAAGTATTTAAATTCTGTCAACGATTCGATTGACACGATTATGAGCATGCTTTCATAGGGAGTTTCATTGGCCTGCGACTTGTCCAGACAAAGAATCGCCGTTTCCCTGCAGGAAGTGCCGGAAAACAGATAAGAGAGAGGATAAGCGATGAGTTATTCCTTAGAGTCCATTTTCAAAACCACCTATTGGGCGATCAGCCGGCACTCGGAGGCGCTCAATATTCTTCAGCAAAAGGCGGCGACCGGACAGGATCTCAGTCGCGTATCGGATGATCCCAGCCATGCCAATCAGATTCTCGGTTTTCAGTCGGATCAGCGGAAGAAGGAAGTTTATTTGAATACGATGGAAGAAGCCATCAGCGTTCTGGACTTAAGTTCGTCAGTCGTCCAGAGCATTATGAGTGAGATGGCCAACGCCCGCGCTTCGCTGGCTTCGACCATGTCCGGCACAACCAGTTCGCAGGTGCGCCGCACCCTGGCTACGGAGCTGAATAATGCATTGGAGCAGGTTGTCTCGTTCGCTAATTCGGAACGGCTCGGCCAGTATTTGTTTGCAGGAGCGAATTCAGAACAGGCCCCCTATCAGGTGGAACGAGACGGAAACGGTCAGATTATCCGGGTGAACTATCAGGGCAGCCAGCAGGAGCAGAATGTGGAAATCATCCAGGGGATGGAACTGTCGGCTCTGCTGGTGGGAGATCAGCTTTTCCGCGACGATAGCCGTCAGACGCCGGTATTTTACGGTTCTACCGGGGTTGCGGCGGGCAGCGGAACCTCCAGTGTGCGGGGAGATGTGTATTTGACTGTAGCCGGTTCGCCGGGGAATTATCAGCTGTCGATCGATGGGGGAGCCAGCTGGATGACGGTGGATGGGACAGAAACCAATGTCGCCGTCGTGAACTCCCAGACCGGCGAGGTCCTCTATGTAGATGCAACCGGCATTCAGCAGACCGGTACCGAGCCCGTCCGGGTTCCCGGAACCTACGATATTTTCAATATTCTTATTTATGCCAGAGATTTGCTGAATAACAATCAGAATTTGGATGACGAGACGCTGGATGAGCTGATGGCAGCGACGCTGACTTCAATGCAGGAGGTCGAAGAAAAACTGACGCGGTCGTTTCCGGTCATTGGAGGCCGCATCGAGACGCTCAGCAATCTGAAGGACAGCGTGGAGGATTTGAAGGTCAATTCAGAAGACGAAGTGAGCCGTCTGCTGGATGCGGATATTACCCAGCTGGCCATTGATTTGGCCAGGCATCAAATGCTTTATGAAATGTCGCTCACGGCGGCTTCTAAGATTTTTTCTACTTCTTTGCTGGATTTTCTTGAGTGAAAAGGGCTTTGCAGATGCAAATGGACTCGCCAACTTTTTTGTATCGTCAGGCCGTGCAGCTGGCGAAAGAAAAACAGACCGTTTCTGCCATGCACGCTATAGAAGAGTTTCTGAAAGCCAGGCCGACGCATGGGCCGGGCTGGCACCTGGCGGGCCGGCTGGCGATGGAGATGGGAGATTATCAGCGGGCGATACAGTTTTTTCAGCGTTGCCTTTCGCTTCTGGATGGCCCGAAAGAGGCCGTCGAAGATTTGGCGGCGGCCTGGCTGAAGATGAATCGGCCTCAGCAGGCCGTACGGCTGCTGCGGACTATGAAGGCGGAGAATTGCTGGAGCGAAACACTGGCTCTCGAAACCGCCGGCTGTTTTCTGCGGCAGCAGGAGCCGGCAGCGGCAATGGATGTTTTTCAGATGGGACAGCGCTGTTCGCGGCACCCTGCCGTTTTTGATGGGTTGATTGAACAATTGAAAGTTCAGCGACCGAAAGTCGCCTTTTTCTGCGGTGCTGACGGAGACACATTTTTGAAACCCATTTTGTCCTATCTTCGGCCGCGCTACCCCCTTCGCGTCTTCAGCGGCTCCCAAGCCGATGAAGTGAAGGAATTGATGGAATGGAGCGATATTTCCTGGTTTGAATGGGCCGGCGGTCTGGCACAAATCGGTTCTCATCTGCCGAAGACCTGCCGGATAATTGTCCGGCTGCATCGATATGAGGCCTATTTGCCATGGCCCAGGCAAATTCACTGGCCCAATGTGGATGTGCTGGTTACGGTGGGCAATTCTTATGTAATTCGAGCGCTGGAGCATTGGGTGCCGGATATTCGTCAGCAAACAGCAATTGTCCGCATCCCCAATGGGGTGGATGTAGAAGCCATTCCTTTTGTGCAGCGGAAAAGAGGCAAACATATTGCGTTTATCGCTTCCTGCCGGATGGTGAAAAATCCGATGTTCTTGCTCCAATGTATGGCTTATCTTCATCAGATGGATCCGGAATATCAGCTGTTCATTGCGGGCAAACTCGATGATTTGCTTATCCGCCAGTATCTGGAGCATCAGATTCAAGTCCTCGGGCTGGGCCAGGCGGTGCATTTTGACGGATGGGTGGAGGATATTCAGGGCTGGCTGGCTGATAAACATTATGTGGCGGTCAGCAGTCTGATTGAGAGCCAGGGAATGGGTGCCCTGGAAGCAATGGCGGCCGGACTCAAGCCGGTCATTCATCATTTTCCGGGAGCCGAAGAGATTTACGGCAAAGAGTTTCTGTTTAGCACGCCGGAGGAGTTTTGCGAACAGATTTTGTCAGAGCCATACGAACCGGCGGTTTACCGGCAGTTTGTGGAGCAGCGATATCCGCTTCAGCGGACTCTCCGCTTGATTGATGAATTGATAGATTCCTTTGAACAAACGGAAATTAGCCCGGCAGCGAACCATCTGGCGGAGGATGCAGTTGGCGTCGGATAGAAGTGTTTGAAGTTTTGACATGTGTTTATCCGAGGGGTCAAGATTCCTTCTGTTTCCGCTCGAAAAAGGCAAAATTGACTTTGGGCATAGGATTTGCACAAAAAACAGAAAAACCATAGACAGTTCTAATCTCTTTAGGGAGTGTGAAGATGTCCGGACCGGATAAAAAAGTATTGGTGCAGGCAGCAGAATTGGCGGAGAAAGGGCAATATGAACAAGCCTTGGGACTCTTGCAAAGTTATCTGAAGGAACATCCCCAGGATCCGGAGGCCCTCAATGATGCCGGTACAATCCTGTATTGTCTTCATCGAGGGCAGGAGGCCATTGAGTATTTTCAAAAGGCCCGCTCCTTGAGCCGTGGGGAAATCCTTGCCCAGGTTCTTTTTAATCTTTGCGAGGTCTATCTGGCAGAACGTTGTCCCGAGGAGGCAGTCGGGCTGCTGGATGAGATGACCTCTCATAACATTCTGAATGTGGACACGCTCAATCGGATTGCCCAATGTTTTGTAGATAAGAATGCATTAGGGCCGGCGATTGAGATGCTGCTGTACTCGCTGCGACTGGCCCCCAATCAGGAAATCCTGCGTCCGATGCTCGAGATTATCCGAAGCAGGCGGGCGGCTGTCTTTTTGTATGGGGAGCAGGAGCGTCGGCTGGAAGGGCTTCAATCCTATCTTCAGGAAAGGTATCGGGTTTATCCCTGTATCGGAGGCAATCTGCCGGCTGTCGGAGAAGGAATCTTCCGGCAGGCGGTATCGATTTTTGCCGGCATCAGCAGGGCTCTGCTCGACAGTCGTTATCAGAGAGGGCCTTCGATTCTCTTTTTAGATTATGAAGATTTGGGCAATCCTGCAATAGAACAGATTGACTGGACGGGCATCCAGGCACTGTTTGTCCCCTGCACGGCTGTTGCCGAACAGATTCGGCAGTGTTTGGGGACGATTCCTTCCGCCGTGCGGGTTGGAACAATCGGACCCAGTGTCGATGCGGAGACGATCGGCTTTTTGGAACGAAAGAAAGGCAAACGCCTGGCGGCTGTCGGCCCCTGGACGGCTCATCACAATCCGATGTTTCTGCTGCATTGTATGCAGAAACTGCACTATCTCGATGCAGATATGCGGCTCTATTTGGCCGGCGAGTTTGAGGATGAATCCGTCCGGCAGTATGTCGAATCGATGATTGAAGCGATGGGGCTGGACAATGCGGTCTTTCTCGATGGGGTGCCCCGCAACTGGCAGCGGTGGCTGAAAGATAAGCACTACATTGTTTCTGCGGCGGTGGATGGACGGGCGATGCCGTCGGTTTTATGCGGAATGGCGGCTGGACTTCGTCCGGTTGTGCATCAATTCCCGGGGGCGTCGGAGTTTGTGGAGCCCCAGTATCAGTTCCTGCTGGCGGAAGATTTCTGTCGGCAGATTCTGGAAGGGGCCTATGAACCGCAGCGGTATCGGGAATGGGTGGTCGATCATTATTCACCCGTGCAGATTTATCTGCCGCTGGTGCGGGTTCTTTCGGAAATGGAACATCAACTGATGCTCCAGTCAGGCGGGCCGCAAGCACAAGAGCAGCCGACTTTTAAGCCGGCTTCAGCGGAGTATTCTCCTGCATGCCGTCCTGTGCCGATTTCTTCGCCGGTTCCTTCCGTCAAGGCGGCGGCGGAACCGCCCGTACCTTCTTCTTCGACATCAGAATCAGAGATGGAAGAAACAATTGAAGAGTTGGCACGGAAGGCCTTGGAAGCAGCCCAGCGGCTTTCATCCTTTTCAGGAAAGGTTGGTTCGGCACCGGCGGGGGCGGCGGCGTGCAGCAGCCCGGAAAGGAGTCCGTCCGCCAGCCCTTTTTAGCGGAGGAAAATACCGAGCCGGCGGTTGAACCAGCCGAAGACGAGTTGCCCAAGCCCGCCGTCCGTGGCGGAAAACGCACAAGGGTGCTGATTGTTCCGCCGCCGGGACTTTTGTCGGTCTTGCTGGCCGAGCCGGCCATCCGAGCATTTGGGCAGGCGGAAGCTTCGAGCCGGGAGATTACAATCTGCCATGAGTACGCCGATTTATTCATCGGACATCCGGGAGTACGCGGGCTGGCTTATGGAGATGCCGGTGAACTGAACGAATCGTTCGACAAGGTGATTTATCTGCGGGGTGAGCCGCGGAAAGGAGCCGCTATGGACTGGATGTTTGATGCAGCAGGACAACTGGGGGTGCGGCTGGAGCACCAGACTCCTCAAATCATTCTGAACAGTTTTGATTTTGTCCGCACGCAGCGGTTTGGGTTGTCAAAGGTGCCTCGTCCCCGTGTGGTACTGGCGCCGCTTTCGGACAGTGCGGAAAGCTGGCTGGCTGCTCATTCAGTCGAACTGGCTCAACTCTTGAAGCAGAAACTGGGCGCAGGGCTTGTATATGCAGGAGGCGGGATTGGACCGGCAGCGGAAGGAGCCAAAGACCTTCGGGGAAAACTGACGGCCCGCGAGATTGCCGCGGTGCTCCAGCAGTGCGATTTGCTCATCAGTGAAGAGGAAGAGACCGCCGCGCTGGCGGCTGCGATTCATCTGCCGATTGTATATCTTGGAAAAAATTCATGGGATTGCTGGCCGATGAAGGAAGGAAGCAGCATTATTTCTATTTGTCCGACCGGCCCTGAGGATGTGCTGGGGGCCGTCGCACGGCTGAATCCGGCATGGAACGCAGGGCGGACAACAGAGGGAACTGTTCAATAAACAATGACGGCTAAACGTTCACAGCATGGTCCGCTGGTGAGTGTTCTTATCAGCACCTACAACCGGCCCCAGTATCTGGAGGAGGCGCTGGAAAGTATTTTTGCGCAGACATGGCCGCATCTGCAGGTAGTGCTGGTGCGGGATGGAGGGGCAGCCGTGGAGGACGTGGTGCGTCGGTTTTCGGATCGGCGGCTGACCTTTATTAATCGGTCTGAAAATCGCGGGCTGCCGTATTCCTTTAATGAGGCCCTGGCCCACGCCCGCGGAGAGTATATCTGTTATTTGGGGGATGATGACAAGTTTTATCCTCACCATGTGCAGCGTCTGGTGGAGGCGATACAAAGCCAGGACCGCTGCGGCGCAGTGTACAGCGACTTGTATAAAGTGCACTGCCGTCTGAAGCCGGATGGACGCCGGATTGTTCTGGCAAAAAATCTTGAAATCAGCCGCGACTTTGACCGGATGCTGATGCTTCAATTCAATCATGTGCTTCACGTAAGCGTCCTCCATCGAAAGGATTTGCTCGAACGAGCCGGCGGATACAACGAGAAACTGAATGTTCTGATTGACTGGGATTTAAACCGCAAACTGTGTTTTTATACGGATTTCCTCCACATCCCGGAGATTACAGGTGAATATTACGGCCCGGTCGGCGAGTGCGATCGGATTTCCGTTCAGCGCCGCAAGAATGTAAAGGACTATTTGCGGAATGTGCTGACAATCCGCACAACCCGGCCTCCCAAACCCTGGCCGTGTATCGAGGATTTGTCCGTTTTGATTTTGGCGGAGCGGCTTGATGAATCGCTGGAGCAGACCCTGCGGGATTTATGGTCGCATACCTTTTATCCGCAGCAGATTTATGTGCCTCTTTCGAGGGAAGAGGCAGCGGGCTGGAAGCCGGCCGTGCCGAACGTGATTCCGGTTCTCGTCGAGCCGCAGTCGCCGCTGGAGCAGCGGATAGACCGGATGCTGGCCGTCTGTGAAGGAACGTATGCGGCACTGGTGCCGACAGGCCTGCCAGTAGAGATGGACGAGGTGGCCTGGCTGGAGCGTTCTCTCCAGCCGCTGCTGATGTGCCGCCGACCCAATCAGGCCTTCGAACTGGCAGAAGCGACCGACAGCCGCTGGGGGGCGGTCTTCCGCAAGTCGGAACTGGAGTATGCCCGCCGGCAGTTTAACCATCTGCCGCTTCGCCGCGCCGTGGAGGCAGCCGGCATTTGTATTCGCAAGCCAGCCTTTGAAGAGTATCCTTTTCAGTTTGATCATTTTCTGGCTGCAGCCGAACAGAAGCAGCAGGAAGGGGACTGGGTGTATGCGGCCAAGGTTTATGAATACTTGGCTGAGCATTTCGGCAATGAACTCTGGATGCGGACCCGACAGGCCCACGCCCTGGAACAGGCAGGCCGTTTGGCAGAGGCAAGGGAGACGCTCGAGCAGGTTCAGGCAGTTCGCCCGACGGTTTCATCGCTCTTGATTGCCGCTCGAATCTGTCAGAAACAAAAAAACTATCGCCAGGCGATCGATTTTTATGAACAGGCCCGAATGGTCCTTGAGACCAGGGACCGGTGCAGGAGAATTGTTTCTCCGGCCCGACGCAAAACATCGTGGAAGCCGGCTTCTGATGAACCGGCGATGGTATCGTAGGAGAGCAGTGTATGGATTTCGCAGGCGCATTGCAGAATCCGGATCAGGGATGGATGCAGCGGTATGATGTGCTCAAAGAGCTGGGAGACTGCTACGCCTCGGTGGGTGAGTATGACAATGCCCGCCGGTGCTATGAGCAGGCGTCGTGGCTGGAGCCGGACGAAGCCGGGCCGTATGTGGGCACCGGCGTCATTGAACTTCAGCAGGGCCGGCTGGAAGATGCGGAGCTGGCCTTTCGGGTGGCGCTGCGGCTGGACGGCTGCAGCAGCCGCGCCTATGCGGGCCTGGCGATGATTGCACAGCAGTGCGGCCGTCTTCAGCAGGCCTTTGATTATTATCTGAAAAGTCTGGAACTGGACAGCAATCATCTGACGGCACTGCTGGGACTTTTTCAAGTCTCCTGCCAGATGGGCACGTTCAGCCAGGTGATTCACTATCTCCAGATATATCTGCAAGTCCATCCGGCCGATACGGCCGTGATGTTTTGTCTGGCGGCACTCTATGCCAAAGAAGGCCGGATTCAGCGGGCGAAAGACCTCCTGAAGGATATTCTGGCGCTGGAGCCCGGCCATGAAGATGCCCGCCAGCTGCTCGAAGAAATGGAACATAAAGCCATGCAGAAAGGTGGGTATTCTTTATGAGCAAACCAACCTCCCCTTTGTCTGCGAAAGCAGACGAGAAGGAAAACGAAGCCCGGCAGCTGCTCGGTTATTTAGCGGACCTGCTGGAGCGGCAGCTGGAGAAACTGCGCAAGTATGACTTGGACGGCGCGGTTCGCCTGGCAGAGGAATCGCAGCGCGTTTCCGAGCAGGTTGCCCGAGAGGGTCTGCTGGAACGGCCCTGCTATGCTTCCCAGAAGCAGAAAATTCAGGGACTCTATCAGGATGTATGTCTGATAATTGCCTCCCAGCGACAGGAAGTAGCCGAAAAATTGCGTCAGATTCGCGAAGGAATCCGGACGCTGGCCAGATATGCGGAGCAATAAGAGTTCTGTTTCAGCAAGGAAATTCGATAAGGGACACGGATAGAATGATTTTACTCCCTTTAACACCCACGACCCCTGTTCTTCGCAAGAAGGCAGCTTACGAAGAAATTTCCCCGGAGAAGGTGCTGTCAATTCTTGGTTCCCCTGCTGTGCAGGCCGGCGTTCTTGAGGCATGGCGTTTTGTTGAGACAGATGTCCCTATTCAGGAGCAGATCGCTGTATTGCGTAAGCATATTGCCGACAACCAGCCGTTTTGGAATCTCTATGTAGGGCTGGCGTATGCGGCCCAGGTACTTCAGCCGAGAACGTATCTGGAAATTGGTGTACGGACCGGCTGCTCTATGGTTCAGGTCCTGGCTCACAGCTGTCTGCAGGGGGTAGTGGGGGTGGACTTATGGACAGGAAATTATGCGGACCTGCCCAATACTCTTACCTATGCGAAAAAACAGATTGAAAACTTCTGCCGAAAAACAGGCCGAACCGTTCCCGTGCATCTGATTCAGGGAGATAGTCATCAGATTCTTAAACAGCTTATTCAGGCACAATGCCGATTCGATTTGATTACAGTAGATGGAGACCATTTCGAAAAGGGGGCCTGGGAGGATTTGATTGATGCACGAGCGTTGCTGGCGGACCGGGGAGCAATTGTGTTTGATGATATTGTGCACCCCGCTTTTCCGTTCTTGATGGATGTGGCAAAGCGGTTTGTCCGATCTTTTCCGGAGTTTCAGATTTTGATGAATTCCACTCAGGATAACGGCTGCGCCATCCTTCTGAAAGGAATAGAAGCAGCGGACTTTCTCCGGCTTGAAAGCGATCAGCAGGAGCCGAAGAACCATCTGAAGGTCGCAGAAGAGTATGTCAAAAACGGAATGATGATTCAGGAGAGTTCTGCGTTTGCAGAGGCGATTGGTCAGGTTATTCGGGAGTATCGGCCGAAAAAGATTCTGGAGACCGGTACCTATCTGGGGCAGGGCACAACGGCCGTCATCGCCGAGGCAATGAAGCAGAACGGCATTGACGGCACCTTTTTTACCATCGAGGTCAATCCTCGTTATCACGCACAGGCCAAAGCATATCTGGAGAGCAAGGGCTATCCGGTTCAGGCGCTTTGCGGTTTGTCGATTCCGAGGCGGCTGCTGCCCAGCCGTGAACAAATTCAGCAGACAACCACGGCCGTGCAGGACGAAACCCTTTTCGTTGACCATCCGGAGCCGGTTCGGGCCCAGCGCTACTATCAGGAAACGGATTTTCCCGATGTGCCGGATGATTTGCTCGGCAAGTGCCTGGCAGACTTTGACGGCAGGCCGGATTTGGTTCTTTTGGACAGCGCCGGTCATCTGGGCTGGATTGAGTTTCAGTACCTGCTCGAGCGGCTCAAAGGCCCCTGTATCCTTGCGCTGGATGATATTGACCATATCAAGCACCATCGCAGTTTTCAGCACATGCAGAAGGACAGCCGGTTTGAGATTTTAATTTCTTCCAATGAAAAGTTCGGCTTCTGCATCGCCCGCTTTGATCCGCAGCGCCGCAGCTGCCCCCAGCCGCATCCGCTTGAACCGAAGCATATTTTGTGGCTGCGTCCGGATGCGATCGGCGATGGGATTCTTTCCTCGGCGATGCTGCCGAGAATCCGCCGGCGTTTTCCTTCCGCTCGTCTGACAGTTTTTGTTCAGCAGGCCGTCGCCCCCCTCTATGAGACCTGTCCGTTTGTGGATGAAATCCTCTGTTTTCAGCCGGAGGAAACAAATGACCCGGTGCAGTTTCTTCGCCGCTGGTCGGAGCGGATTTGGACACTGGGGGCGGATTGTCTGCTTCATTCGGTTTATTCCCGGCAGTTTCTGATGGATGGGCTGGTCTATGCCTCCGGCATCCCCGAGCGAATTGGAATGGAAGGAAACTGCTGTAATATTCATCCTGAGAAGAAGGCCAAATCAGACGGCTGGTACACATGGCTGATTCCCAGCGAGGGGGACTGGAAACCGGAATTGGAGCGGCATCGGGATTTTCTGAGGGGCTTGGGGTGCGATGACCAGCCGCTCAAGCCGATCGTTTGGCTGACCGCAGAGGATGAGGCCTATGCTCACAAATGGCTGGAAGAAAACCAAATAAATCCAGAGCAGCTGGTTGTTTTATTTGCCGGCGCACGCGTGTCTCTTCGGCACTATGAGGGCTATGGAAAAGCGCTGGAAGAGACAGCCCTCAAGCATCGGCTGGCAGTGGCGGCATTAGGAGCAAAAGAGGATTTTGAAATCAATCAGAGAAATTTGGATTGGCTCAAGGAACGAGGGATTCGCACCTTCAATCTGTGCGGCCGGCTCAGTCTGCGTCAAAGTGCTGCAATCCTGAAACAGTGCCGCCTGGCTGTCGGAGCCGAGACGGGGCTGGCCCATCTGGCGGCGGCGGTAGATGTGCCCCATGTGGTAGTCATCGGCGGCGGTCATTTTGGACGGTTTATGCCCTACAGCCCGAAAACGACTTTGGCCGCTCTTCCGTTGGACTGTTATGGATGCAACTGGCTGTGCCGGTATGAGCAGGAGCGAAATTACTGTATTCAGGACCTTCAGCCGGCTGTGCTCTCAGAGGCCGTTCGGGAAACATTCGAAAAATCCTCTTCTAAACCGAGAATCTTTATTCAGGACCAGCCCTTGTATAAAAAGCCGGAATCCGGCCCCTCCTGGAAACTCTTCTCGAAATTTATTGACACCAGCACGGTTGAAATCTGCCGTGTATCTCATCCCCAAAAGGATTCCCAAACGCACACGCCATCGCTGCCCGCAGCACCCGCTGTGCTTCGAAGCAAAGAGCACCTGCCGGCTGGTGCTTTTCCAAAGATTACCGTCGTAACACCCTCGTATAATCAGGCGCCGTATTTAGAGGAATGTATTCAGTCGGTTTTGAGCCATGGCTATCCGAATCTGGAATATATCATTATGGACGGCGGCAGCACGGATGGCTCAGTGGAGATTATTAAAAAATATGAAAAGTATCTGACGTACTGGCAAAGCAAGCCGGACGGCGGCCAGTATGCCGCCGTCGAAGAGGGATTCAGACGTTCGACAGGAGAAATCCTCACCTGGATTAATTCGGATGATATGCTGCTTCCGGGCGCTTTGCGGAAAGTGGCGGCAATCTTTTTAAATCGGCCCGATGTTCAGTGGATTACTGGAAAAGTTTGTCTTCTCGAAGCAGATGGGACGATTCATTATGCCGCTCTTGCTCCGGTTTTTTGGAACCGGGCAAGATACCTTGCGAAAGACTATAAATATATTCAGCAGGAAGGTTCTTTTTGGCGAAGGCAGCTGTGGGAGAAGGCCGGAGCTTTCCTATGGAAAGAATCCCGCTTAGCGGGCGATTTAGAACTGTGGAATCGTTTTTTCCGTCACGCGGACTTATACACAGCCGAAGCTTTCTTAGGGGCTTTTCGCATGCAGCCGAATCGAAAGACCGCTTCGCTTATCGAAAAGTATAATCAGGAAGCAGAGGCCGTCCTCGAGGCGGAATTGCAGCAGTACGCAAGCCAGCCGGTTCACAGCCGCCCGCCCCTTCGAAAGCCTCCGCAGCCTATTACAGAACTGGAAATCAGCCGTTATCTGGAAATCTTCCCAGACCAGCAGCCGTCCCAGCCGGTTCAGATTCCTTCCTCCGGCAATTTTCTGGTAAGTGCTATTGTTTCCACTTATAACGCGGAAGCGTTTATTCGCAGCTGTTTGCAGAATTTGGTGGAGCAGACCCTCTTTCAGAAGGGGCAAATGGAGATTCTTGTGGTGGACAGCGGTTCCCAGCAGAATGAAGGGCGGATTGTCCGCCAGTTTCAGTCCTGCTATCCCAATATCCGGTATTTGCGAACCCCTCAGCGGGAGCCGATTTATGCGGCCTGGAACCGGGCGATTCGGCTGGCCTCAGGCAAATATCTCACCAGTGCCAATACCGATGACCGCCACCGCCCGGATGCCCTCGAGATTCTCGCAGAAACTCTCGAGAAGAATCCGAAGATTGCTCTGGTTTACAGCGACCAGGTGATTGCTCCAATTCCTCTGGAGCGTTTTTCTGCGCGTTGGGGCCAGCTGATTCCCCGGCCTGATTACAGCTATGAGCGGCTTTTGTTCGGCTGCTGTGTCGGCTCTCAGCCGATGTGGCGAAAGTCGCTTCACGAGGAGTTCGGGCTTTTTGATGAAACGCTCACCGTAGCCGGCGACTGGGATTTCTGGCTGCGGATTGCGTCACGCTATCCTTTCCAGCGAGTGCCGGAGTTTCTCGGTGTGTATTATAATAATCCGGCCAGCGCAGAACATGGCCGGCCGATTCATTCCCTCTATGAGCGGTATCTCGTCGGCAAACGATACGGCAATCCGCATATTTCGATCATTCCTCCGTGTGTCAGGAAAGACAACCCCCTCGTGTCGGTGATTCTGCCTGTTTACAATGGAGCCGATTATATTGCAGAAGCCATCGAGAGCGTTCTGATTCAGAATTATCCGCATTTGGAGCTGCTGATTATCAACGACGGCTCGGAAGACAATACAGAGGAAATTGTCAAAAGATTTTCTGATGAGCGCATCCGGTATTTTCTGCAGAACCATGGGGGGCCGTCCGCGGCCCGCAATGAAGGGATCCGCCGTTCCAAGGGACAATTTCTGGTGATGCTTGATCATGATGATTATCTGACGGCGGATCATATCGGACAAATGCTGACGGCTTATGACCGCTATCCGGAAGCCGACCTGATTTATTGTGATACACTTCTGCTCAATGAAGAAGGCAAAGCCCTGCGTGTTCATCAGCGGAAGGAGTTTCAGAATCCGAATTATCTGATTCAGGAGATTTTTCAGGCCGGTTTTCCCATCGTTCCTTTTCGGACCTGCATTCGGCGTCGTGTTTTTGAGAAGATTGGAGAGTATGATCCTTCACTGTGGGTGGCCGAAGATTACGATATGTGGCGCCGATTCCTGAAACAGGGCTTGATTTTCCGGCATTGGCCCAAATCGTATTATTGCCGCAGAATACGCCGGAATGCCCATTCCAGAATCATCACGCCGGAAAAGGCCCGGATGCATTTCCAAGTGCTTCAAAGGTATCTGGAGACTTTCGAGCCCCAGCAGCTGTTTCCAGACGTGCGATGGGACTCTTATACGGGTTTCCAAAAAGAGTTTTTGTTTCATTTGAGGGTGTGCGGAGTCTTTGTCGCACTGGGCGAACAGTATAAAGAAACAAAAATGTCTGCATGTCTGGTCCAATTGGCCTGTGAACAGGCCGTCCGGCATCTGGAAATCTGCCGATCGATTTATCCGGAGCAGCCGGCGATTGTCTCGCTGGAGCAGCGATGTCAGGCCCTGTTCACGGATTCAGAATCCTCGAATGTTCTGCAGGAGAGTGTGTCAGGATAAGGCCTAAAGATCTGCGGCATCTGTCGGTAAGGGAACGAGATAATCTGGCAGAGGATTATAGAAATGAGTGATTTTTTCCAACGGGAAACGGTTGCGGTTTTGGCAACCAGTCTGACGCCCCGGAATATCGAGAATCAGCAGCAGGCAGTCCAGTCCTGGCGGAAAGCGGGGTTTGCCGTGCTGAGTATGAATCATCCGGAAGAGATGGCGGTCCTTCGTCCGCAGTTTCCGCAGGTTCGTTTCATCCCGGCCTCTCGAAACGGCCGTGAGTTTTTCGGCAAGCCGCTGATTTATATTGATGATCTTTTCGGAGCGCTGAAAGAAACCCAGTTTGAGATTGTCGGGATCATTAATTCGGATATTCATCTTTCGCTGGAACCGGTTCATCTGGACGCGATGGTTCGACAGACGCAGGATGCCGTTATTTGCGTTAACCGGATGAATGTCAAGCGGCTGGGCGATGAGAACGCCGCAATTTTTATGAACGGTTTCGATGCTTTCTTTTTCCGCCGGGCCATGCTGGACCGGATTCCCCCTTCCCGTTTTTGCCTGGGGGTTGCCTGGTGGGATTACTATGTGCCGATCGTGTGCGTTTTAAACCGGATCCCGCTGGCTCGTTTCCAGGACCCGGTCGCCTATCATATCTTGCATCCGCTCAACTGGAACGAGAATCAATGGAACTATGCGGCCAAGTACTTCTTTGAGCGGCTGCTGGAACTGTGCGGACAGCACGAAGGATGCCATCCGTTCTGCAACCTGGGGTATAAACTCCGCGAGGCCTGGAAACTGTTTCATTTGATTCTCCTGAATGACTGTCCGATATCTCTCATTCGCAAGAGTTATGTTTATGCCGAATTCATTCTGGGCATCATATACGGTCAAATGAAGGTGCTGGAGCCCCTTTGTCCGGACCGCATGGAAAAGAATCCCTTTGCCCTGCCCGATTCAAGCAGGATCACACATGCTCTGGTAAGTCCATCGATGACACTGGTGGCGGTTGATAAGTCCGCCGGGCCGATGGTATCAGCCATTGTGTCCACGTATCAGTCAGAGGCCTTTATCGGCGGCTGCCTGCAGGATCTGGTCGAGCAGACGCTGTATCGGAAGGGGCTGCTGGAAATCATTGTGGTGGACAGCGGCTCGCCGCAGAATGAGGGGGCCATTGTCCGGGAATTCCAGAGCCGTTATCCGAATATCCGGTATATCCGGACGCAGCAGCGTGAGACCATTTACGCAGCGTGGAACCGGGGGATTCGTGAAGCACGCGGTAAATATATCACCAATGCCAACACAGATGACCGCCACGCTCCCCTGATGCTCGAGATGCTGGCGGCGGCGCTGGAGGAAAGGCCGGATAAGGCGGCGATTTATTCGCATTTTTACATCACGGAGATTCCCAACCAAACCTGGCAAACCAAGACGCCTGTGCGGCTGGCCGACTGGCATCCGCCGTTTTCCCGAGAGGCGCTGCTGAAAGGCAATTTCATGGGACCGCAGCCGATGTGGCGTCGCTCGCTGCACGAGGAGTACGGCTATTTTGACCCCACGTTTCAGGTCTCCGGCGACTGGGAGTTCTTCCTGCGGGTTTCGCAGACTCACGAGTTTATCCGATGCAGAGCCATCCTCGGCCTGTATTATTATAATCCGAAAAGTCTGGAACGCTCCGCCGGAACCCGGGAACAAGAAGACCGGTTTATTCGCGAACTTTATACAAAGAATCAGAATCGGATTATCCGCAGGCCCTTCCGTCCGGAAATGGAAAGTGCCTTTCCTGATTCGTCCATTCGGCACCAGCCGGTGCAGCAGGCCGCTCCTCGGCCCCTCATCAGCGTTTGCATGGTGACTTACAACGCCCAAGACAGCATTGTTCAGGCGATTCAGTCTGTTCTTTCTCAAACATATCAGCATTTTGAACTGCTGATTGTGGATGACGGCAGCACAGACCAGACCGGCCGGCTTGCTCAGTCTTTTTCGGATGCCAGAGTCCGCTATATCCGTCAGGAGCATAAGAACTTCGCAGCCGGAATGAATCGGGCTATTCAGCAGGCCCAGGGGGAGTTTATTCTCGGCGTAGATTCGGACGACTTTATTGCTCCGGATTATCTGGAAAAGATGGCGGCCTTTGCTCTGCAATACCCGGAGTACGATTATTATTATCCCGAAAAACTTACCCTCGTGGATGAAGCCGGCAATTACACCGGAACCGACTGGGAATACAATGACCTTCGGGACAGCAAATTGCTGCCGGCAATCCTGTTTGCAAAAGGAGCATCCCCGATTCCCAATTCGGGTTCGCTGAAGCGGCGTCAGATGTTCGAACGAACCGGTCTCTTCCGTGAAATTGATAATGTGGAGGATTTTGATTTTCTGGCCCGCAACGCTCTTCAGATTCGCTTCCGGAAAGTTCAGGGCTCCTCCTGCTATTATTATCGTCGAAGTTCATCCACCAACAGCAGACGCTTTGAGCAGCGAAATCGCCTTACCGCGGCATGTCTGGATGAAATGATTCGACATTATTCGCCGGCGCAGTTATGTCCGTTTTTGGCGGATGTATCAGAGGCGAGCGAACGAGAAAGAAGATTTTTAGACTATGTAATTTCTATATTTGAAAAACATGCCCAGGCATACCACGAAAGGGCGGGAGAAATCTTTCAGGAATATGCCGACAAATACAGACAAAAAAAGTCTGAAATAGGGGTTCAGCAAACCTTAAAGTTGGCCTTGAATTGCCTGGAGCAAAAGAACCCGATAAAAGCAGCCCAAATCTGTCGAGAAACATTGTCCAATAAAACCTTTATTCTGGATGGGAAAAGCAGACAGACTATCCAGACGCTCCTTTCCGAGATAGAATCCGTTCAGAAGGAGGAGGGTGAGCTTTTGCCTAAGTGTTGACTTCAAAAAGACTTAATAAATGTTAGTTATATGCAGAATAGATTCTGCCGATAATGAAAGTGGCGAATTTTCGTTAAAAACTGATCCGAACAAGGGAGAAACGAGTCATGTCTTCAATACAATTGACCGGCCTTTCGACAGGAATTGATACAGCTTCAATTGTTGAGCAGCTTATGCAGGTGGAACGGCGCCGCCTGACGAATTATGAGTCGAGTTTGGAAACCCTCAAGGAGAAAAGAACGGCGGTTTCCGAACTGAACACCAAGATGAATGCTTTGCGTTCCGCACTGTCGGCCTTGTCCGATTCGAGCCAGCTGCGCTCCTATCAAACCAAAAGCAGCAATGAAGATGTGCTGACGGCTGCGGCCAGCGGAAGCGCCTTTGAGGGAACCCACAATGTTAAGATTCGCCAGCTGGCAACAGCCAACCGCTGGGTCCATGATGGATTTAATTATGTGTCCCAGTATGTCGGCGAAGGCAATCTTATTCTGTCCTACAACAATCAGGAATTTGTTGTTCAGACGACAGCCACGACAACCCTCCAGGAATTGGTGGATTTGATTAACAACGATCCGGATAACCCGGGCATTACGGCCAGCATCCTCGACTATCAGTCGGGCTCCGGAAGATACCATCTGGTTCTCAGCGGTCGGGAGAGCGGTTCCGACTACCAGATTTCCATCAATACAAGCAACACGGACGTTCATACTTCGACGGAACTGAAGACGGCCGACGGCAGCGATGCTGTCCTGAGCACCCGACTGTCTCAACTCGAGGGCAGCTCCGGTTTTGGAACGGGCTCAACGACCGATCAGATTCGGATTCAGGGATCGCTTGGGGACGGCACACCGGTGGATTATTCCTTTGAGGTAAACCCGTACACGACCGTCGAAGAACTGATGTCCGAAATTGAAACGGCCTTTGGAAATACCGTGAAAGTCCGTCTGGAAGATGGAGCCCTGATTGTTACGGATCGAACCAGCGGGGCCAGCGATTTATCTGTTTCCCTCTCCCTGATACCTGGCGAGGGTTCTTCGGCGGTATGGACGGCGCCGGTCTTTACCGAAACGACGGCGGGCGGTTCGATTAACTCCAATCTGAGCATGCTGGCACCCTCCGCGTTTTTGGAAACGCAGGCCGCTCAGGATGCGATGATTAAGATTGACGGCTATCCTGCGGGGGAAGATACCGATGAAAATACATGGATTCGGCGAAGCTCCAACACCATCGATGATGTGATAGCGGGTGTAACCTTGAACCTTCACAGTGCAACCGGCAACGATACCGATGGATACGATTCGGTGTCTGTTACACTCAATCGCGATACCGCCACCCTGCAGGATAAACTTCAGGCGATGGTCGATGCTTATAATTCAGTAGTGTCTTATTTAAAGGAAAAAACCACATACGATGAAGAGGAAAAGAAGACGGGCATTCTTTCTTCCGAATACAGTCTGACCAGTATTACGAGCATCATTCGTTCTCCGCTGCTTTTCAATGCGTCCGGATTTACTTCTCGAGACACGTTTGTCAAGCCGGCGGATATTGGGCTTGAGTTTGAAGCGGACGGTACCCTGACCTTGGACAGCGCAGCATTTGAGGAAGCGCTGGTGGATAATTATCAAGCAGTGCTTTCTTTGATTGGTGCCCAGAAGAGCGGCTACAGCAATTCGAACACCGTTAAGTTCTATCAGGCCAGCAGCTATACACAGGGCGGCCAGTATGATGTGCGGGTAACGATTGAGGACGGCCGGGTAACCTCCGCGCAAATCAAACTCAACACGGAAAGCTGGTCGGCGGCACGCGAGATGACCATAGACGGAAACACACTCTACGGCAGTACAGAGACCGGCAGCAGCGGTTATCCCGTTAACCCGGAGTATAGTCTGGTTTTGAGTGTGGATACAGGCCAGTCCGGTACTTATGAGGCCTCTGTAAGCGTCAAGCAGGGCTTTGCCGGAAGTCTGTATGATACGGTCGATAAGATGCTGAAAACCGGAACCGGCCAGGTTCCGCTCGTGCAGGACGGCATCCAGAACCGCATTGATAATATGGAAAGCCGAATCAGCGATGAGGAAGATCGTTTGGAGCGGGTGGAGACGCGTCTGAAAAACCAGTATGCTCGTTTGGAAAAGAATCTGCAGCTCATTCAGCAGCAGATGGCTGGCTTAAGTATGCTGAGCAGTTAGTCGGTTTTTGAAATGGCGGCAAAGAGGGGGTCTATGACATACACACCCCGAATCGCGGCGATTCCGGCAAACAGCGGCTGCACACGGGCAGGGGACTCCGTACTGAAAAAAAGGACGTGAAGGACCCCGCTGGTTTGCCCTGAGGTCTGCGGGAAAGCCCTCGGCCGTTGAGGAGCGTAAGCCAGACAGCACTGAAAATCAATCTGCGGCGGCTCTGCCGCTATCTGAAAGCAGTTTTCCGGGCGGATGCTTTGCAGCCAAAGATGCTCCAGTTGAGGGACCGGTCTCGGTGCAGATAAAGAAGACGGTTCGAGAGCAAACACTTTGGCGACGGCATTTCGAGGATCGGCATCAAACAGAAGAACATTCTTCTTTTGACGGGCCAGCCGTACAGCCGGATGAACAACCACAGATACAGGCAGGTCTTTGACTGATTCTGCCGTAAGCAGAAGAAAAGACTGATGAAAAGCCGGCTGGCTGAAAAACTCTTCCATCTTGCGGTAATATTCTTCTGCGGAGCAGCATCGAACATTCACCGGGCGAATTTCCGGAAGCATCGCGGAGGCAGCATCGGGAAGAGAGGGTTCAAAATCAGCAATCCGTTCAAGCGGCGCGCCAGCTGCGGAAACGATCCTCAGTGAGTCCGGATTGAGCAGTTCAACTTCTTCTGCCCGCCCTGAAGAGGAAGAAATGATTTTGATTTTGCGGCTTTGAGCGGTTTCCTTCTCCCTGTCAAGCCGCGGCAGGGTGAGCGATTCTTTTGACAGCAGAGCGGCACAGGATATGGCTGTAATGGCCGCAGGAATCCACGACAGCAAGGCGGCAGCGGTCAATGGAGGGGCCAAGGTCTGAAGAGGGGAGCTGCCGGACGGAGCCGAGGCGGCCTGAAGTGCTTCCGCCAGCCATGCCAGCGGACAGGCGGCCAGCACAAGAAACAGATTGACAGTGATTTGAGTCAGCAGCAGTTTTCGAATCTGCTCCATGGAGGCATAAAAGCGAACCTCTTTTTGGATTTTGTTCAAAAGGACTTGGGCCTGTTCCGCGGTGAGAATTTGAAGGGAGCGGTCGGTATCGAGCCCGGCTTTTTTGACAGGCAGGATGTGGTTGAAATAATGTTCCACGGCCAGCCGCATTCGTTTGCTTGCCAGATGAACCAGATACAGAAGAAAAAACCCGATTAAAAAGACCACCAGCAACGCCAGCAGCGGTTCAAAAGCCGCGATTGCCCGGCCGGTCGTCCCGATGAGCCGCCCGCAGGTATCTCCCCGAAGGACAAGAGTCTTCATACAGCCGGCCCCAGCCAGAAAACTTAGCAGAGAAGCCCCGGCGGTCAGCAGAGGAAAACCGTCCAGCTGACTGCTGTTTTGAGCCAGCAGGCAGGTGAGAACAACTGCTGCCGTCAAAGACAGCTGAAGAATCCAGAGAATGTCAAGCATCTGCGGCGGCCAAGGCAGCAAAATCCCCGTCAGCAGCATCGCCGCAGTGCTGACAAACAGCAGTTCCGTGCGGCTCCAGCCGGCTCCATTTTGAATGGTTGCGGTTGATACAGGGACATTCATCGGGTTCTTTCCTTAGGCCGTTTTGCACCCAGTATAGCCGCTGGTTCAAAGCGGGCAAGTATTATCTGGTATGCCGCAGCCGATAGAGCAAGGCAAGAATTTCCGCTACGGCCGTGTAGAGTTTTTCAGGGATGGGCTGGCCCAGCTTGACAGTGGCGTAAAGCTCGCGGGCCAGCGGCGGCCTCCGAAGAATGGGTACACCGTACGCACGTGCAATCTCCTTGATTTTTTCGCAAAGATGATCCGCTCCTTTGGCGACTACAACAGGAGCCGAGGTTCGACCGGCCTCGTATCGGAGGGCTACCGCGACATGGTCGGGATTCACCAGCACGACATTGGCCTTGGGTACCTCCTGCAGCATCCGCCGCATCGATGCTTCCATCTGTTTTTGACGGATTTTAGTTTTGACTTCCGGAGCCCCTTCGGTATCGCGGTATTCGTATTTGACCTCTTGTTTGGTCATTTTTAGTTTGTCAATATATTGCCAGCGGTGATAAAGTAAATCAATTACCGCCAGAATCAGCAGTCCCACACAAATGCGAATAACCGCTCCGAAAATCAACTGCCCCATTACGGAAAGAATCTCCTCGGGCTGCATCCATTGAAGTTCGGCCAGAGGTTCGAGTTTGTTGTGCAGATAGAACCAGACAATAACGGTCAAAAAAAGGATTTTGACCGTCGACATTCCCAGCCGAACGAGAGATTCCGGCGAAAACAGCGACATCAGGCCGCGAGTCGGATTGAGTTGATCGAGTTTCCAAAGGAGGGCCTTGGGAGAAAAATTATATCCGCTGACCAGGATGCTTCCGGCAATGCCCGCAAGCGTCAGCGCCAGCAGAAAGGGGGTCAAAACTTTCAGCGATTCAAGAACAAGGGAATCCGCAAGCCCCAGAAAGGATTGGGGATTGTCCATCTGCTCGAACCGGCAGGAAAGACCGAAAGCAATTTGTTCCTTTGACCAGCGGATAAACCACGGCCCGCACAAGGCCGTCGTCAGGGTCAGCACAATCAGGGTAATAGCGGACAGCATCTCCTGGCTTTGCGGCACATGGCCTTCCTGGCGGGCTTTTTCCAGCCGTCGCGGGGTTGGGTGTTCAGTTCGATTGGCTTCAGGCATAAGCGTTAAAGAGGCAGCAGACGGCCAAGCCAGTTGGCAAACTGCCGAAGATATTCATTTAAATAGGGAATAAAAAACCCGATAATCAGCAGTCCCAGTCCAATTCGCAGGGGAAAACTGAGGAAAAGCACATTGGTTTCCGGCGCCACGCGAGCCATAAAGGCCAAAACCACCATCAGCAGCATAAAAGCCGCCAGCAGAGGAGCAGACATCTGAAGAGCCAGCAGGAGCATCGCCGAGCCCGCTTGCAGGATGCTTTCCGTCAGGATTCCGAGATTCGGCACAACCGCCGGCGGATAGTGTTCAAAACTTCGGGAAAGAATCTGCAAAAGAAGCAAATGGCTGTTGCTGCTGAACAGAAGAAGAATAAACAGGATTTCAAGCATCAGACCCAGCGGATGACCTTCCTGTCCGCTGAACGGGTCCAATACCTCCGCCATGCTCAGCCCCATCTGCTGTTCAATGTATTGACCGGCCATCTGCACGACAGTAAAAAGACAGTAAGCCGCAATCCCCATCGCCAGCCCATATAGGGTTTCTTCACCCAGCAGGAGCACAGCTTCAAACAGAGAAGGATTGGCCGCAAACGGCGGCGGAACCAGGATGCTGAAAAACAGACTCAGGATAACAGCGATGGAAATTTTCATCTGGATGGAAAGAACCTCCCAGCTGAAAACAGGTGCCGTTGCAAAAAAAGCCCCCACTCGGGTCAGGACGAGAAAAAAGCCGAACAGTTTTGGGCTGAACAGGTCCATGCCTTACTGACCGTAGGTTTGGATTTGAGTAAAGATTTCATAAGTGAACTTCATCAGAATTTGGAGCATCCAATGGCCGAACAGCAGCGTGGTTAAGGCAACGCCGATAACTTTCGGAGCCGTGGACAGCGTCATATCGCGAATGGACGTAACCGTCTGAAACAAAGAAATTAAAACACCAAGCACCGCGCAGACAAGAAGAATTGGTGCGGAAACCAGCAGGGCCGTTTCCATCGTATGCCGTCCGAGATAAAGAATGTAATCCGCAGTCATCATCAGATTCCTTTACTTGAAACTTAAACTTAAGCCCTGCGCCAGGATTCCCCAGCCGTCCACGAGAATAAAGAGAATTAATTTGAAAGGCAGGGAAATCATCACTGGAGGCAGCATCATCATTCCCGCACTCAGAAGCACACTGGAGATGACCAGGTCCAAAAGGAGAAACGGGATAAACATCAGACATCCAATTTCAAAGGCGGTGCGGAACTCACTGATGACAAAAGCCGGCGTGATAATATGCAAAGGCAAATCCGCCGCATAAGCCGGCGGAGTGATTTTAGCCATATTCACAAATACAGTCAAATCGGAGGTACGCGTTTGCCGAAGCATGAAATTCTTCAGAGCGGCATTAGCGATTTCAGTGCTTTGCTGAAGTTCCATTTGGTTACTCAGGTAGGGCAGAATGGCCTCCTGATGAATTTTGGAAAACGTCGGTGCCATCGTAAAAAGAGTCAGAAAAAGGGCTAAGCCGAGCAGAGCGGTATTGGGGGGGATGTTTTGAGTACCCAGAGCCCTTCGAACAAATCCCAGTACGATGGCAATCCGCGTAAATGATGTCATCATCGCCAGAACACTGGGTAGCAAGGCCAGCAAGGTAAAGAGAAAAACCAGTCGGATGGGGCCGCTCCAGGGCGTGGGGGCCTGCTGCTGCGGGTCGGCAGAGGCCTTGTCAATCATCTGAATAAGCTCTTCAAGTGTCGGCAGGGTTGTTGATTCGCTGGAGATTGCCGCTTCAGCGGCAGGGGCTTGAGCCGGCGCTGCCGCCGTCAGCAGCACAACAAGCCAGAAAAAAGAGAGAAAATGCCTCATTCCGACCGCTCCTTTTGCGAGGAGACCGATTCTCTTGTGCTCGGCAGTTCCGTCAGGAGCCGGATACTGTCAGCGGTACTGCTGATCAGAATCTTTTTGGGGCCGACTTCAATCAAATGCAGCATTTTGCGAGGGCCTAAGGGAACGGTTTCCAGGACCGTAATCAGCCGGCCTTTGCCGGGTAGAAGACCCTTGCTGTATCTTCGGACAAACCACCACAGTCCGCCCCCAAACAACGCAACGATGAAAATCATTATCAGGAGCTGTCGAATCAGATTCTGATGCAGATGCTCCAAACTCGACTCCGCAGGGGAAGACGGTTTCTCAAGGAGAGGGGGATGGGTGGGTTGGGATGAATTTGGCTCGGCAGTGTGGGCAGCGGACAGCATCCATTGTCCGAACACACAAAAGGCCAGAACCAATCCGAATATAATTAGTCTTTTTTTCAGCATTCAGCCGTCTCCTGCAGGAAAGGGAGTATGCATTGGCAGAATAGATATGCAAAAATTGTGCCGAATGTGCAAAAAGAGATTTTTCCGCCGCCTTGGGCTGTTTTTCCAGAGAGGGCGTCAGAAAAACGGACACGACCTGTCAAATGGCTTTACGTCTTATTTTTCAATAATCAAAGTAATCATAATCTGCGTTTGCGAAGAGGTTAACCCTTTTCGGCCGGTCCATTCCCCGCCGCTGCCTGCGCCCCAGCAAAAGATGGGCAGTTTTGTATCCGAAGAATCCAGACTTTCAAGGTATTCTTTTACGGCGGCGGCTCGTCGGGCCGAGAGCATCCATTGCCCGCTGGGAGTATCTTCGTCGGCGGCTGTCCCAAGAATATAAAGCATCCCCTCATGACCCATGGTGGAGAGACGGATTTGATTCCAGGCCAGACGCAGTTCCCGTTTGGCCGCTTCGTCTAAGGTGAACGACTTGGGTGCAAATCGGATTTTCATCGGAAGAAAAGTTTTGTAGAGGCCGTCGATTTGGGAAGGAGAGATTTTCATTTTGGTTTCTATCTCGAACAAAATCCGCCGCAGCATTTCCGTGCGGGCGTCAATCGAACGGTCTTTGGGTTCTTCTTTTCCTTCGTCAATATTATAGGCAGGCTTGGGATGTTCAAATTCCATCCCGCTTTTTCGTTCAATAAGAAATCCGCTTAACCCAAAATCGGTCAGGGCCCGACGAATGGACGCGCTGCCTGCTAAAAATTTATGTTTTTCAACCCGAGTATCTGCCATACTGATCAGCATCACAAAAAAGGTCAGTAAAAGTGTTACCATGTCCGAATAAGTAACAATCCAGGTCGGTACGCCCCCGGAGGATTCCTGGTTTTTTTTCCGGCTCATTCGTAGATACTCCGTTCCAGCAGCGTGATTTCAATCTGACGAACATGCGGCGGGGTCCGCAGAGTCGTGGCCGGAGAAATGCTGAAGCGTTCAGCAGGCAGATTTGCTTCTTCCGTAAAGTATTTGAGAACAGTCAGACAGCGGGCCAGCGAAAGGTCTGTTTTCCCGTCCGGACCGTTTTCAGAGATAACAACGCGGCCTTGGACTGAATGCAGGAATTTGGCCAGGGCCTGAAGCACTTCTCGTCCCGACTGAGAAATGGCGGTTCCCTGACCCCAAAAAAACTGCTCGGAAGGCATTGTAAAAACCTTTAGGTTTCGGAAGTCCAGCGGCTTTTTTTCCTGCATATAATTGCTGGTCAGCCGGGTGATGTTGGTTCTGGTTTCTGTTCCTTTGGTGTGCTGGACTCTATCCTTTGACTCCTGCTTGTTTTGAAATGATTCCCGGTCGATCAGACGGCTCCAGCCGATGGAAGGCAGGGCTTGAGCGAAGGACTCGGATAAAGATTCGAAGGTTTCTTTCTCAAACGAAGCAAAACTAATCAGAAGGACAAAGAAGGTCAGCAGCAGGGTGATGCAGTCGCTGAAGGTAACCAGCCATTCCGGAGAGCCGGGTTCTTCATTCTGAAATTGTTTTTTTTTGCGGGCCATTGTTAAATGTTGGCTTTGATTTCCTCACGGCGATTGGGCGCCAGAAACGCCTGCATTTTTTCACGAACAATTGTAGGGTTTTCTCCCCGACTGATAGTGCAGATGCCTTCCAGAATCATTTCCATACTTGTAATTTCCGCTTGTGAATAGAGGCCGAGTTTTCCGGCCAGCGGGATAAAAACAAGGTTGGCCAGGATGGAGCCGTAAAAGGTGGTTATCAGAGCGACCGCCATACCGGCCCCGATTTGGTCCGGCGAGGTTAGATTGCGGAGCATCTGAACCAACCCGATGAGGGTGCCCAGCATTCCGAAGGCCGGTGCCGAAGCCCCCATGAACTCAAGAATCTTTTTGCCGCGGGAGTGCCGCTCCTGCAGGGAGTCGATTTCGAGAGTTAGCAGTTCACGCATTTTCTCCTCATCCTGGCCGTCCACAAGCATCTGAAGCCCTTTAGCGAGGAAGGAACTATCGGTCTTTCGAATATACTCTTCCAGGGCCAGCGCGCCGTCACGCCGGCTGATGGCGGCATAATTGACCATTTGCTGAATCAATTCATTGGGAGTTGGGAGTTTAACCAAAACCGCTTTTTTAATGACTGAAAAAATCCCCAGGAACTGAGGCAGAGAAAAGTGAATCATCGTAGCGCAGAGCATTCCTCCCACCACAATGCAAATCGAGGGGATATCGACAAAGGCCATGATACCCCCTCCTATCGCGATAGAGACGAAAATTACGCCGAACCCCAAGATCAACCCGATGATAGTAGCTATATCCATAATCGTTCAGTGAATTTCTTGAATTCGTTTGAGTTTTAAGCTGATCATTGACGCTGTTTCGGGCTGCGCAGCTCCGATTTCCCCGAGGACTTTCGCAGCAGTTCGTTCCGACATGTAATAGAGAATTTTAATAGCATCGGCGGCTTGCGGTCCGGCCGCCATCGCACCCAGAATGCGGGCGGCCTGCGTGGTGTCCATTTTGTCATAGGTGGCGGCCAGACGCTGAAAGTTGGCCTGCTCGATGCTTTCAATCTGAAGAATGCTTTGCTGGAGCTGCTGCTGTTTTTGCTCCAGATTTTGAGCCAGAGCCGCCAGTTTGACGCGCAGCTGGTTCAGCCGGTCGATTTCCTCCTGAAGCGTTTGATGGCTGAGCTGAATCCTCTGTTCCTCCTGGGCCAGCTGTTTTTGTTTTGACCGGTATTCCCGCATCCGCTCCCGAATGTCCTCAATCAGATTCTGCAGCTGCCGTTCGGACAGGCCGGGTGTGTATTCGTCTATCGAAGCGGCCTGAAGGTAGGAAGGACCGCTTGTCACGTCGATGGCAGATGAACTTTCAGTCGAGGAAGCAGCGGGGGGCTGAGGCGGAATCGCCAGACGCTTCTTTTTCAAATGCCAGCCGATTCCGAAAGACAGGCCGAAGCAGAGAATTCCGGTTGTTATCAGAATCAGCAAATGTATTTTTTTCATAATTTCGCTCTCCTGTCCGAAGGCGGCTTACGCTTCAGCCAGGGCCACCGGACGGTTCCAGTGAATATGCGTATAGTCATCTAACTGTTTTTGTTCTTCAAGGTTGGCCTGCCGAAGGTACTCCTGCCGCGCCTTTTCCTTCAGGCGTTCCAGCCCTTTGCGGAATTTCTGCACCTTCAAAAATTCTTCCATTTTGGCCCGCCGGCGGTTTTCCAGCGTCCGACCCTCCTCGGCCATCTGATGCAGGGCTTTATCAATGACCGGCACATATTGAAGATGAAAGGCCTGAGCCCCAATACGCTGTTCATCCGGCAGGGCTTGGATTTCTCTCTGATGGGCCCGCAGACGCATTTTCATTGCCATCATGCGGCCCCGAAGAATGGCGGCCTGTTCAGCAAGGGCAATAATCTCATTTCGCAGGGCCTGTTCCTGCTTTTGCTTGACATCCAGAAGCCGCTGAAGTTTCCAGATAAATTTTTTCATTTTGTTATCCCTGAGCAGATGGTTTCAATTTGGCTTTGGGTTTGGCGGTTGGTTTGGCGCCGCCGGCGGGCGAAGGTTCCGAAAGAAGCTGATCCCATGCCTGTACAATTTCCTGCATTTGCCGAATGGTCTGTTCAAAGGGAGACCGCTGGCGGACCGGCTGAATCAGGAAATTCCGGATTCTGTCAATAAGGGCAATCGAGCCGTCAATGCGCCGGTTGCTGCCCGGCGAAAAAGCCCCGATTTGAATCAGGTCTTCCGCATCAGTATAGATGGCATAGATTTCACGAATCTTCAAAGCGGCTTTTTTGTGGTCTTCGGATACAACGGCCGGCATCAGTCGGCTGATGCTTTGGAGAATATCGATAGCCGGATAATGACCGCGATCCGCTAATTTGCGGCTCAGCACAATATGACCGTCCAGCAGCGAGCGGGCACTGTCAGCGACCGGATCGTTCAGGTCGTCCCCTTCGGCCAGAACCGTCAGGATGCCGGTGATGCTTCCATGCGGACAGCAGCCGAGCCGCTCGATCAGCCGGGGCAGGATGGAAAATACGCTGGGGCAGTATCCTTTGGTGGCCGGCGGTTCGCCGGCGGCCAGACCGATTTCCCGCTGGGCTTGGGCAAATCGCGTTAAGGAATCCATCATAAAAAGCACATCCTGTCCCAGGTCGCGAAAATATTCAGCAATGGTTGCCGCTGTAAACGCGGCTTTAACCCGCTGAATGGGCGCCGAATCGGATGTGGCCGTCACGATCACACTGCGTGCAAGCCCCTGCGGACCCAGGTCTTTTTCGATGAATTCACGCACCTCACGTCCTCGCTCGCCGACCAGAGCGACCACATTGATATCGGCGGAACTGCCGTTGGCGATTTCACCGAGCAGCACGCTTTTGCCGACCCCGCTGCCGGCAAAAACACCGATACGCTGCCCTTTGCCGCAGGTGAGAAGACCATCGATGGCACGAATGCCCAGCGGAAGGGGCTGGTCAATCATTTTCCGACGCAGCGGATCGGGACTGCTGTTCTGCAGCGGACGAAGCTCTTCAACCGGAAGCGGGCCTTTTTGATCAATGGGCTGACCCAGACCATCCAGCACGCGTCCTCGAAGAGCCGGACTGACCGCAATCATTCGCGGTTTGTCCAGTGCGGTAACCACATCGCCCGGCGCAACGCCGTCCAGACTGTCCAGCGGCAGAAGAATTACCTGACTGTCGTGAAACCCAACGACTTCCGCTTCAATGGTTCGACCGCACCGCAGCCGGATTTGACAGAGTTGGCCCAGCCCCACAGAGGGGCCGCTGCTTTCAAGAATCAGACCGGATACCCGGACAACAACGCCCTTGGGTTCCGCCAGCCGCAGCTTCCGCAGGGTTTCCTGCAGCGGCTCAAAATCAAGACAGCAGGTTTTCGTTTCTGTTTTTGTCATCAGTTGGAACGCCGGCCAGCAAGGCCTCCGAGATACGTTTCAGATGTTCGTCGATAATCCATTCAATAATTCCCTGTTCACTTTCAACGATGCATTCGGCCGGCTGCACACTCGGATCCGGAATCAATCGAATCAGAGACGGCTGCTCGGTGCCGATTTTCCCTATCATATCCTGGCAGGTTTGCAGGTCCTTCGGGTTCAATCGGACAGTGATGGGCCGGTCCTGCGGAATCCCTTCCAGGGCCTGCTGAAGAATGGCTTCCATTTGATAATTTTGCTCATGAATATCCTTAGCCAGAATTTTAGCAGCAATTTCAATACTCAGACGGATAATCTGCTCCCGATGAGAGGCAAACAGCCGCACGGCACTTTCCTGCATTTGCTCGGCGGCCTGCCGAAGGGCCTCAAGGGCCTGCTGAATCTGGCGGTTCGCCATCGCCGGTTCCGGACGGGCGGCCGGCTGAGCCGGACGCTTCGGCGGATCGATAATAGACGCCGAAGAAATCGGAGCCGTCGAGGGCAGCTGAACGATCAGCGTCTTCATCTTTCCTCCTCAATAAACAGAAGTTCTTCCGCTTCATTGGCTTCCCGCAGCGGTTTGACAACTTCTTCGCGGGCTTCCAGAACCTCTTTCTTTCGCGGCTCTCCCATCAGTGAGGTTTCTTCATCGACCATTTGAGCGGCCCGTTCAGAAATGTTCGAGCGGATTTTAGCAGCAATAGCCGGATCAGCCCCATGAAGGGCCTTGGCCAGAATAGTCGGTTCCACATTCCGCAAAACCTGCTGCAGAGAGCGGTCTTCAATTTTGATGATATCTTCCCACGTTACCATCAGCGCCTTAACGGTTTTGGCGGTTTCCTTATTGCGGCCTTCGATTTCTTTCAGAAGAGCATCGCGTTTTTCCTTATCCAAACCGCTGAGCACCAGCGCAACCTTCCGCAGCATTTCTCGCGGGACGGCTTCTTTGACAACGATTGTCTCCTCCCGTGTCATATCGAGGATTCGCTTGCAGAGAATCTCGCCGATACGCCGCATTGTTTTGGGAGAGACTTCCACAGATTGAGTCATCCGCCAGATAACCTGCTGGCTTTTTGCGGCATCCAGACGATTGAGCACTTCTGTACTCACCGTAGTCGGCAGAGCCGACAGAACCAGGGCAATGGCTTGAGGCGGTTCGTTTTCGAGAGCCGCCGCAATATGGGCAGCGGGAGCAGAAGCAATCACCAGAAACGGATCTTTTTCGCGAACGGCCTGCTGCATTCGCGCCTGCATTTCGGCGGCCCGTTCTTTGCCCGCGGTTCCGTGAATCAGAGAGTTGACAAAACTTTTGATATGAAGCGTTCCGCCTTGGGCCTGGTGAAGATAGCCGCAGAATTCCCGAACGACCCGGTAGGCCTCTTCGCTGTTTTGCCTGCCTTGTGCATCCAGCTGAGACAGTTCCATAGCAATTTTCTGAATCACATCCTGCGGCTGGCCTTTCAGCAGTTCTTTTGCCGTAGCCGCATCCAGCGTCGTCAGAAGCAAAGCCGCTTTCTGGATTCCTCTCAACCGCATCGTTTATTGCTCCTCAGTAAGCCAGCTGCTGAAGAGAGTCCGTACTTGTTCAGGATCCTGCTGAATCTGAGTAGCAATCAGACGCCGCATGGCCGTCGGCGAATCTATCCCCATCGGCAGAGCCGGCAGGGTACTGCCGCCGAGCATTTCAGAACTCGCCGCAGGACGGGCAGCCGCCTTGGCCCCAGCGCGAGTGAAAATACGCAAAACCAGCAGCGCACTGAGCGCCAGAATACCCATCGACAATTGCCGGGCAATTTCAATAATGCTGTCCCAGTTGGGACCTGCCTCCACCGGAACGGCCGGCGGACGGTAAAACGGCACATGTTTGACTGTCAGATTCTGTTCACTTAAAAGTTCCGGTCCGATGGCCGTACGGATAATCTGTTTGACATCCTCCAGCGACATTACCAGGCTGCTTTCGGCCTGCGTTTCCGCTGCCGGCTGTTCGGTTGCTGTCGTCGAAGTGCTTTCGGCGGCCGGTTTGCTTAAATCAACAATAACAGAGACCGACCAGGCCGTTACCTGCCCGGGGACTTTGGTCTGGGTGGTGATGGTTTCCGGCAGCTGATACTGTGTGGTGGTAGTCCCTTTCTTTTCCGTGGAGGCAGGAGGATTACTCCCTGCTTCGTCGGTTCCGGTTGTTTGTTTGATGGTCGAAGTCTCGTCGATGGTTTCCTCAACAGGAATCCCTTTCTCGTAGGTTTTGCGGACAACAGATTCGCTGCTCATATCCACCGCTGCCTTCACCATTACCGTCGAACGGCCCGGCCCGAGCACCTGTTCGAGGGAACGCTGAAGCCGATTGGCCATTTCCGCTTCCACCGCATTTTGATAATCGAGATAGGTATTCGCTCCGGCGGCACGGGGGTCGAGATTGCCGGCCTGGGTAAGGATATGTCCCTGGCTGTCGGCCACCGTGACCTGCTCAGGATTTAACCCTTCAACCGCACCGGCGACAAGGTTGGTGATGGCAGCCACCGTCGATTGGCTGATTCGCCACCCAGGTTTGATTTGAAGCATTACAGAGGCGGTTGCTTTTTGCTCGCTACCCGTAAACATCGTTTGTTCCGGACGAACGATGTGGACACGGGCAAATTCGACACCTTCAAAAACCTGAATCGTGCGCGCCAGCTCTCCCTGAAGAGCGCGATTGTAATTCATCTTCTGAACCAAGGGGCTCACACCCAGTTTTTCATTATCGAAGATTTCATATCCCGGCTCCCCGCTGTGGGGCAGCAGTCCTTCTTTGGCCGCCATCGCCCGCAATTCATGCACTTTCTCGGCAGGAACGAAAACGCTGGTGCCCCCGCTGCGAAGCTCGTAAGGGATATTCTGTTCGCTGAGTTTGTCAGCGATTTTCGACGCCTGTTCAAGAGAGAGATTGCCGAACAGAAGACGCATTTCCGGTCGGGTGGCCCACCGGGTTAAAAGAACCGCCGTCAAAACACACGTCAAAACCAGTGCCGCCAGCAGTGCCCGCTGGACAAGGCCGACTTTTTGCCATACTGCGTTGATTTTATCCAATAAACCCATGCCGCTTTGCTATCCTTGAGAGGGTGCCGGTTGGAAAAGGACTAAATCTGCATTCGCATGGTTTCCTTGTAGGCCTCAACCAGTTTGTTCCGTACCCCCACCAGAAGCTTAAAACTCATATCTGCCTTGGCCACTTCGGCCACAACAGTGTTAATATCCTGTTGTTTGCCTGTCATCAGATCGAGAATAGACAGATTGGCCTGATTCTGCTGGTCGTTGACCTTATGGATGGATTCAAGAATCTTATCCCCGAAAGAGCCGTTCGACTGCTCTTGCGTGGAAGGGGTCTTGGGTACAGCAGAAGGGATTTGATTGGGGTAATGGATATTAGGGTTAAATTGTACCGCCATAGCAAGCCCTCTCTATTTTAACAGTTCCAGACTTGATTCAACCATTTTCTGGTATTGTTTCAGAATTGCAGCATTGGCCTGATAGGCCCGGCTGGCCAGATTCAGATTGACCATTTCCGTAGGCCAGCTGATATTCGGCATCATCACATAGCCGTCCTTGTCGGCCTGAGGATGGCCGGGCATCAAAACCCGCTGAAACGGCCCTTTATCCTGCACAAGGTCGGCAAGCTCAACTCCGGATAAATTGTCTTCATCTTTGGTCTTAAATTCAGCAATCAGCCGGCGATACGGCTGCCCGTTTCCGGCATCGGTGGTTTGGATGTTGGCCAAATTCGAACTGATTACCTCCACTTGCTTATTATAGGCACGCAAACCGGAGGTGGCGATGTCAATAGGATTGAACATATTGATGGTTTCTATCTTCATAATTCAAGACAATTCTCGCCCGGTTATAACCTCATTGCCGAATCCATCTGCTGATATTTTTTCTTGAGAAGCAGCATATAAGTCTTGTGTTTTAAGGTGTTTTTGAGCATTGCTCCAACCTCATTGTCGAGGGAGATATCATTGTCAAACTCATTCAAGGGGGTATTTTGGGGCTGGAGGATTTCAGGATTTAATGATTTAGGATCGATAGAATCCTGTTTTTTGACGGCCTCTTTGAGGATTTCTTCAAAATTAATATCAGAACGACGAAAACCGGGTGTGTTAAGATTGGCAATATTATTGGCGATGGCCTGCTGGCGAAGGCCCTCCGCCCGTATTCCCGATTCGAGAAGATTAAGTATTGTGCTGTCCTGTATCATTTATAGGTTCTCCATAAAGGCACTATCAGTCAAAGGGCAAGTGTGCAAGGAATGTGCCAGAGGTTCAGAATTGACATTTTCTAAAACAAAAACCGCTTTTTGGGGTAAAAAGACGAATTTTTAGGTGTATAACCTGTTGAAAGAATCAATCCGTTCGTTCGGATTTTGAACAAGTGAATAAAAAACAATAAAAAACCGAAACAATCGAAGCGATTGTCTCGGTCCGTGAAGGTTTGGCACCTGCATTTCGGAGGCGGGAACCTTCTGGAAATAAGTCGTTTCTGGAGAATACAGGATTGATTGGGAAACACAGTTTATTTGCATAATTGAATAGAGGCGGCAAAAGTTTGCCTGTTTTTACATAGAGAGGGAAGTTTTTTCTTTTTATGGTTTTTATCAGAGCAGTTCAATTGTGATATGTCCGGCAGCCGGTATAATAAATCTATGGCCCGCGCAAAATTACCCATTTTTTCGGTTTCCCAGATTAACGCCTTAATCAAGGGCGCGATTGAAAAAGGCCTGCCCCCGCGGCTCATGGTCAAAGGCCAGATAATGGACTGGAAACGTCATCAAAGCGGCCATTGCTATTTCCTTTTAAAAGATGTTGATTCGCAGTTGCCGTGCGTTTTGTGGTCCAGCCGTTATCAGAAATTGAAGTTTCAGCCGGAAAACGGGATGGAGATATTGGCAATCGGCCATGTCGAGGTTTATGTCCCGCAAGGAAAGTATCAGTTGTATGCTGATGAACTGGAACCGGCCGGCATAGGGGCCTTGCAGATTGCCTTTGAACAGATGTATGCCAAGTTGAAGGCGGAAGGGCTCTTTGATGAGCGTTATAAAAAGCCGTTGCCGAAATTCCCAATGCGGATCGGTATCCTCACCAGCAAGAGCGGTGCCGCGGTCCACGATATGGCCGACAGCATTCTCCAGCGATGGCCGTGTGCCAAACTGTTTTTGTTTGATGTGCCGGTTCAGGGCGAAGGTGCCGCCGAAAAAATTGCTCAAAAACTCCGCTGGATTAACCGTCAAAACCGCTGTCTGAAACTCGATGTGCTCATTGTGGGCCGAGGCGGCGGCTCCATGGAAGATTTGTGGGCTTTTAATGAAGAAGTGCTTGCCAGGGCGATTTTCGAATCGAAAATCCCCATTATCAGTGCAGTAGGCCATGAGATTGACACCACCATTGCAGACCTGGTCGCCGACGCCCGCGCATCCACCCCGACGAAGGCAGGCATTATCGCTGTCCCCGATCGCCGGGAGGTGCTGCATCGGCTGGATATGCTTTCACGCCGGCTGGAACAATTGATAAGGACCCGGCTGGAGAGTGCCCACGGTCGGCTGGAGACGATTCTGGCCAGTTGGGTCTTTCGCGAACCGCATGGGCTGGTAGAGCGGGCCTGGCAGCTGGTGGATATGCGCTCGCTCCGCCTGGCAGGTGTGATGCGGCAGCAGATAACACGGCTCCGGCAGCGTCTGGAGCAGTGTGGGCAGGTTGTCCGGCGGTTGGAGCCGGTACGGCTGATTGCCGGCCAGCGGATTCGGCTCGAGCGCATGCAGGCGATGCTTGGACAGTCGCTTGCGAAAGTGATGGAGCAAAAGCGGTTGCAATTGGCCGCAGCGGAGAATAAACTGACAGCAATGGACCCGCGGGCAGTGCTCAAACGCGGATACAGCATTACAAAGAACATCCGAACCGGAGCAGTCATCCGGCGGGTAGAGGAGGTACAGGAGGGAGACGAGATATTGACGGAATTAGCAGACCAGCAGCATCTCAAAAGCCGGGTAGAGGAGCGGCAGCCCTCTCCAGGGCCGGAGAAGTAACATGGCAAAAAAGACAAGCGACAGGGGCAAAGACGACCTGTCAAAATTAAGTTTTGAAGAGGCGATTCGGGCGCTTTCACAGATTGTTGAAAAGATTGAAAGCGGACAGGTCCCCCTTCAGGAAAGTTTGGAACAATACGAGAAGGGAATGCGTCTGATTGCGCATTGCCGGCGGATTCTGCAGGAAGCCGAAAAACGCATTGCCCAGATCGAAGAAGTCCGCGAAGCCCCGAAACTGGAAGAGGAAAAAACTGAAGAATCAGCGGACGATTTGGAAAAGACGGAGAAAGATTTTGGGGAGGAGGAGGAAGAGGAGGAGGATGGAGGAGAGGATTGGCTGAAAGGATAGACAGGCGAGCGTGGCGGAATTGGCAGACGCGCAAGGTTTAGGTCCTTGTGTCCTTTGGGACGTGGAGGTTCGACTCCTCTCGCTCGCAATCAGACAGCGTATCCCAGCAATTGCGGCTGTTCGTCAAACTGCGTAAATCTTTTTCCCCTCCTATTGGAAAACGACCCTTCACGGAACACCCAAGAATGGAGGGCCGTCTTTCAGCTCCGTATGACATTGTCCGCTTTTGGAGTATCCTTATTCTGTATCCCCTTCTTCCAATGGCGTAATGGTTATATTATCCAGCACTGCTTGGCCGTACCATGGATAGGAGCCGCGCGTGCCTATATTCATAAATCCAAGCCGCAGAGTATTCCCAACCCCTGGCGGGTTGGAGCCCGTGTTCAGGACAAATGTTTTTTGTATCCACTGGCCCTGTGAAAGGCCGGCCAGGTCATAAGTTGCTGAGGTGATCATCGTGCTGCTGACGGCATCTTCCAGATACACCGACAAAATACCGGCAGCGGAACCTTCCGTGCTGCGTCTGCGGCCAATCCAGAGACTGACTTGATAACTTTTATTCGCAGCAATGCTCACCGGCTTGCCGCTGCTGTATTCAAGATTCTGTCCCATCCATGCCTGCTGACCGAGAACACCGGTGTTTTCACCGGATTGAGAGGCCGGGTTAATATCGGAGGTTGTCAGGTTTTGTGCCACACAATTCCCGCCGGCATCAGCCGACCAGCCCCAAACATCGCCCTCTGCTGACCATGAGCCGTCATTCAATATCTGAGCGTCAAAACCAGGATTATTCAGGATAATGATGGGTGTCTGCGGTGAGGCGGTTTCCGCTGCCGTAAGTTTGTATAACTTGGCTCCGTGGGGATTGACCGCTGCGCTCAGTGTATCCTGCACTTCTCCGAGTTCCGAATGGGTCCATAGGTCGCGTACGCTGCATCGTTTGACGCCGATATCAGCCAGCGCGACCTGGACGGTCATGCCGGCGGATGTCCGATTGAACAAAGCGATGTATTTTTCATTGCTGCTGTTGACTGCATCGGCTGTCCAAACCACGCTGCGATCGGTATAGACAGGACGGTTATTGGTGCTGCTTTGGTTAACCGCGATAACCTCCGGATTGGTCAGCAGACTTGTCGTGAAAGCAGTGTTTTCCGGCAGGTTGCCGCCAAACATCAGGGGAGAACGTGTGATGCACCACAAACTCATCAGCGTATAACATTCATCTTCTGTCAGATTTGAATAGCGTTCATTCCCGACGGGTCCATATTTAGCCAATACACCCATCGGCAGCATGTCGAGATCCGGCCAATGACCGGGGGCATAATAATCTTTCCACAGCAAGACCTGCCCAAAGGCCGCATCAACCTGACTCCAGTTATCCCACAGGTCAGAGAGCAGCCGCCACATATTGGCATTGGCTGAAACATGGCCGGCATTCACAAACGGCGTCGGGCCCGGCGATGTGCTGAAAACAACAGCCCGACCGCAATGGTCAATCGCCGTGCGATAACCCTCTATCTCAGATGCATGATAAGGGACGCTCAAGTCGTCCACTTTCACAAAGTCCACATCCCAGGAAGCATATAATTCAAACAGAGAGTCCAGGTAGGCCTGGGCTCCGGGATGGCTCATCTTCAGACCATACATCAGATTATACCAGGAGCAGGTATTGGAGGTGTCTGCGATTTCCGAGGCGGTATAAGGCGTCCCTTTGACCGGCAAATTCGCCGCAACGACTTCACGCGGAATCCCCCGCATTAAATGGATGCCGAATTTCAGTCCGAGATTGTGGACATAATCGGCCAGCGGTTTAAATCCGGCTCCGCCTGCGGAGGACGGAAACCGCCTGGGGTCCGGCAGCAGTCTGCCGTATGCGTCAAAATTCGAATGAGGATAGAAACTCGAATCCTGATTGGGCGGGCTGGCGGTTCCGACATCGGGAGTGTACCAGCAAAAATCAACGACAACATATTCCCAGCCATAGGGCTGGAGATAGGTATGCATGAAATCCGCATTTTCCCTGACCTGATGTTCGTAAACGGCATACCCATAACAATCATAACTGTTCCAGCCCATCGGCGGCGTTTCCGCCCATTTATAAAAATGGCCCAGACCCGTCTGCTGAAGCCACACATCGCAGAATATCTTTAAATCGGCCTTATCCACTGTTCCGCTCAGATCGAAGTCGGAACCACAGCACCACAGGTTATTCGGGCAGTCTGTGTCATACCAATTTGCGGCGAAACTTGCGAAATCGAACAAATTGATTGTCTCATTCCCGTCGGCATCCGGGCTTGGAGCAGTCGTTACGGAAGCCGGAAGGGAAGCGCCGGACTCATTGCCCATCACATCCCGCATGCGAACTGTATAAGTATAGGTTTCCAATGGCTTAAGATTATAATCGATATAGGTATTATTGGTAATCCAGCCGCTGCTGCTGCCGCCCTCGTGGCCGCTTGTTTCCTCAAAATAATATTCCACTGGACCGCTTAGGTCTGTTCCCTCAACAGCGGTCATTTGAACCGTATGGGAGCTGACCGCATACGGAGTATCGGCCCAGGCGGCAGGATTCGGCGAAGGAGGCGTGCTGTCCGTCAAAACAGAAACATCTTGAAAGCAGGCCGTAGAAATTTGCCCGTCATTGTGGGCGGTCACACACAGCCCGATATAGACATTAGCCGACATTGAAATCGTCGCAGAGGAAATCAGCGTCCAGTCGGTTCCGTTTGCGGAACTGTAACCTTTAAACTCATTCCCCGCACGAACCAGCATAAGGCGGCAGGGAACAGTTAAGCCGTTATAAGGGGTGTGATGATAGGAAATAGCGCCTGTTTCGGCCCTGTATTGAAAAGAACTTCCGTTGGAGGGGCTGATAATCATCATCGCATGTTTTGAGTTATTGTTCAGAGTTTCCCGAATCATCAGACCGGCTTTGGCCCAGCCGTCTGCTGCCGTTTGCGAGGTAACCTGCGCGACAATCCGCACGTTCCCTGAATACGGCTGGTAAACATAATGAAATTCGTCCGCCGTATTCCAAATATCTGCTCCGGAACCGTTCACCGTGAAAATCCCGTTGGAATAACTGCACGAGCCGGAAGCACCCACATTTCCAATATCCCGATTTTGCCAGGGTTCCGGCAATGCCCCCCAAACAAAAGTTGCCAGGCAAATGCCCCCCCAAAACCCGACTGTAAGAATCCTGCTGTTCATGTCAATTCCTTTTGTTTTTCCGTAAATTCTGCTATGCCGACATAACGCAAGTAGAGTATCGCTTTCCCAAGCAGAGCCGCGGCTCAAGACAAAAGAATCCGGGAAGACCTGCATCGGCCTTCCCGGATTGTCGGAAAGTGCAAGTTATGGAAGTTCTGTCAGGCAGGACGGAATCACGTTGCATTCAAGCCACTCGGAAGCCAGCGCTGCCAGGTCATACAAATCAACCCGGCAGTCCTGTACCGCCTCCGGTCCGGTGATGTCAAAGGTCGGATAGACCGGGCACACCTCAACATCAGGGTCTATCGCCGAATACAGAGCCGTGTACAGCGTCGCAATCGCATTTTCCGTCAAAGCATAGTTCCAGAGCCGTACATCATCTACAGTCCCCGTAAGCGAACCAACGGAGCCGTCCGCGGTCTCCGCACCAATCGTCAGCAGTTCCTGCGACAGAGTCAGTGCACTCATATTGTAAGCGGCGGAAACAGCCCGCCGCAGACCATCCACATAAATCTCCGACTGTTGAGCAGCCGGATTCATAACCGCCGTGATCATATGCCAGCCGTCGTCTTTGATGTTTACTGCCGCAAACAGATCGCCATGAGCGCCCCGCACCGTAAAGTGGGGCTGATTGGGATTGTTGCTGATGTCAATCACCCAGCCGATCCAGTTGGCGGATGTATCACCGACGCGATACTGTTTGCTCAAAATCCCGTCCCAACTCGAGGTCTGGGTCTTCACCCAGACGTTAGCGGTCATGCCCTGCGGATAGAAATTGAAATAGTCGCCGCTGTTTTCGATAACCACAGTTTGACCGTCTCCAAAGAACTCACACGCGCTGCCGTTAATACCCGCTGCAAAATTCGGCTCAGCGGCAGAGCCGTTATGACCCGGTGCGCCGGCGATTACCTCCTGAACAGAATCATTCAGATTCCCATCCAGTTTCCACCAGCCGACAAGACGTCGAGTCATCAGCCGGGCCATAGACGAAGCGGCCTCAGAGGGCTTGGAGTTCATCCCCACACAATAATACCACCCTTCATCATCCAGTTGTACATCGGAAAGAACCAGCGTGTCCGAATTGACTCCAAGATTGATATCATCTGCACTCACGACCGCGTCATTCGACTTATACCATGCATACGACGAAGCATTGAGAAATTGGGCTGAAAATTCAACAGTGGAGCCGGCTGGAACCGTCTGACCAATCGGGCTTGTGACGGCAACTACTTTGTCGGGAATCGTCTGAAACCACCAGAGATCACCCACGCGAAGTACCGGAACCCCATCATTGGGATCAAGCGAGTCCACCCGCCAGTAATATGTTGTTCCATAAGCCAGATTTCCATTGGGGCTGGGGTCGATGGTTGCGGCTTGCAGCCCGAAAACCTCAAAATCATTCACATTGGGATCCGTTCCGAAGTGAACATTGTAGCTGAGCGGCGTAAATGCTTCAGGAGCAGACCACGAAAGATTTGTTGTTACCGACACATTTTGTGCCCCAAGAGAGGGGTTGGGGGTTCTGGCTATATAAGGATCGCTGATGGTTACATCATCAAGAACCACCTGCTGATACCAGTGTGTGGAGCTGCGGTTTCCAACATTTCTTAACATCAGCCGCAGCGGGCTGCCAACGCCGGCAGGTGATGGGCCGGTAGACAAATACAATGTCTGATGTGTCCACGTACCCTGGGATTGGGCGATAAGGTCGTAGGTAGCTTCTGCAATGTTCGTTGGGGCTGCGCCGGAGGTTTCCTGGAGATAGACTTTCAGAATGCCGGCGTAGGAACCTTGTACACCCAACCTGCGCCCGACCCAAACGGTTACCTTATAAGTCTTGTCGGCCTGAACCAATACAGGCGTTGTGCCGTCATCTTCCTTGACAATCTGGGAGACATAAGCACCGCCGTCCGTACCGTCAACACCGTTCAGTCCGCACGTATTTGCACCGCTTTGGGCTTCTGGCGTAATGGCATCCGCAGATAGATTTTGGGCATGGGCCCAGCCGCCGTTCAGATCCCAGCCGGTAATATCAGCAGGAGATGACCAGGCACCATCGGCGAGGGTCTGTGCATCAAAATTCGCGTTACTTAAGGTCAAGCCCCACGAGAGGGAAGAACATACCAAGATGACAGCAAAAGCCATCTTCACGTTTTTCATAAATTTCTCCTCAAATTGAATGATTCGAAGATTCTCCTCTGCTGCACCCCGGCTCTTGCAGCAGAAGTTCTTCTGTTCTTCAAAAATCAGAGAGGGCATCTGCCCTCTCTGATTGAAAGACACCGGGTTTCAGGCCTTCTTCCGCAGCAGCAATCCGCCTAAGCTCAGCAGCAGCAGAGAGGTCGGTTCTGGAATTTGAACGATTTGGACAGCCGCAATGCCGCCCCACTCATCGTTATCACGCATCTGGACAGTCAAGGTCTGGCCGGCCCCTGACAAACCCTTGAACACCGCGTAGTTTGCCGCTGCTTCATACCCTGCCTCCGTCATATCTGCGGCCTGGATAAAAAGTGCGTTGTCTGAGGCAATGCTGGCCGGACCAACGGTGTTGAAATAATAGGTTGTAGAACCATCGGTCACATATCCTTCCCGGCCCGCCACATCACTGGAAAAATAGACCACGATATCATAGGACGAATACCCGATTTCAGACAAAGTGACCGAGGAATAGGTCAAAGGCGGATTCCACGTGGCGGGACCGGAATTCAAATAACCGTTGAGGATTTCCTTATTGTAGGATCCGTCTTGATCTTTACCCGGATGCGACTGCTGAATCGACCAGCTGTTGAACGAGTTCCAGCTGATGTCGATGGTCGTGGCTGCCCCTGTGTTGTCCAGCAGGTCCGCAGTCCGGCCGTCCAGCCAGCTGTCATTCCAGTACGAAGCGGAATACGCTCCTACTCCGGCAACATCGGCACTCTGGGTGCCGTAGGCATCGCCGTAGCGGTTGTAGTTCCAGCTCACGGTGTTGGCCGGGCATACAGACACAATCACCGCCAGCGCCGCCATCAAACCAATTTTGTTCATTGCTTTCATCATTCAGTCCTCCAAAAAAATAGATTCGTTTGTTTCCTTACTGCTTCTACGCATTTTTTCTGTAATCACGCCTTCACACGCACACACCTTCAGTTTTTATTTTCCACCCTCGCTGCTTCCGCCGGCGTGATTTTCAACTCCGGCTGAACCAGAACGAGCCAGTCGTACCGGAAACTCTGATTGCTGTCTGTTGATGCCAGCGTCAGAAACCGGTCCGCGGGCTGAATCTCCACATCGATTTTTAATATCCCGGAGGCAAGATTAATTCCGGTCAGCATCTGGCGAACCTTTCCGTCCACCAGGATGAGAAGGTCTGCGCTGGGGGTTTCTTCGCTGGGAATATTTCCGTCCGGATACATTTTCTTCAGCGCTTCCCGAACAGAAACAGCAATGCCGCACTCTGCCGTGAAACGCTGAATCTCAAGTGTCGGGATTTGCCGGCGGATTTTATTCATATCAAAGGTAATCCCCATATTCGGGTGGAGAAAGAGAGAAGGTTTTTCAGAAGAAGACGGCTCCAGATGCAGCGGATAATTCGATGAGGTTTTTGTGTCATAAGCCGTCTTTCGGTCGCTCAGATTGTAATGGAAAAGCCCGCTTGTTTTCGGGAACTCATACGACAAGCCGGTGCTGCTGATGTTCTGCGGCTGCCGGCCCTGCGGAACGAAACAGCCGTCTGCGAAGGGAGAATTTATTTTCTGGTATGAGAATCCGCCCTGCCGTTCTGTCCCCGCAACATAATTTTCATGAGCCACATATTTGCCCGCGGCGGGATCTATCTCGATGCCGTCCGACTCTGCCGTGAAAATATGCCCCGCAAGCAGATTAGTCAGCAGAATCGCACTTTCGCCTTTCCATACCAGCCCGGTGCGGGAATCAATTTTTCGGATGAAGGCATGAGCGGCATGCGGGATGGTTTTCATCGTCGCCCCGTTATCACAAACAATGCCCGCGCTGCCGGCCGTCAGATTCAGAACGGATTTCTTTGTTTTCTGACCGTCGCCGGCCAGTACGGTCTGGCCCCTGAATACATGAACTTCTGTATCCCCCGACGGACTCGAAATAACGCCGAACTCGGTTCCCAAATCCGTGATGCGGGCATACGGGGTATTCACTCTGAATCCGATTGCTTCCGGCGGTACAGAGGCATAAAGCCGGCCGTACCGCAGCAGGAGCTGGTCGGCCGCCTGGAGTTCAAACTCAGCAGGGCCTTCAATAGTAATTCGGGTATGGTTGTCAAATTGCAATTCAGCCAGACCTGCTCTGAGCCGCAGGCCGTCACGGCTGGTAAACAGTCTGCTCCCTTTTTCCAGCGGCCCGTTCTCATCCGCCCATTGTGCATTCAAACTGTCCGTCAAAGTGGCTGTCTCGACGCCTTGCTTCATCGAAACCAAATGGGCATACACAATCACAAAAATCAGAGCCGCCGACGACAGCAGTAAGAAAAAGATTGAAAACTTGCTGACCTGAAAACACTCTTTTCTGCTCTCAGCCGGTGCCTCAGCCGCTTCCGGTTCTTTGGGAGCAGCGGGAAGTTTCATTTCCGGGGCTGTCTTTTCATATTGGGCAAGCTCAAAAAACATGTCATCATAATTTTTCTCTAAGGAAGAACCATAGGCACTGTCGAGAGATTTAAGCTGGTGCAAGCCGGCTTTGACTTCCACATAACGGAAATAATATCGCTGAAGGTCAGGACTCTTTTGGATAAGGTTCTGAACTTCGAGAGCTTCTTCTTCTGCTGCTTCACCGTCAAAAAGGCGATCCAGCAGCAGGTGCACCTCAATCAATTTTCGCTCGTCAATTTCCATGGCTGTCTTTTTGTGCTATTCATTATCAATGCACTTCAGTAAAAGATGCTGAATGCGTGAAAGAGAAAAATAGACATTTCGAACGGACTTGCGTATCCGGGCGGCAATCTCTTTGACCGGCAGGTCCTGATTGTAGCGCAGTTTGATAAGGGCGGCATCGCTGGGCTGAAGTCTTTCCATGCAGTCTTTCAGTTTTTCAAGGTATTCCTGTGTCCTCGAAAGATGAACGGGAGCCAGCTCCGAAATTTGCCTGAAGAAATCGTCCGAATAAAGAATTTTGCTGCGGAGTTTGGCTTTTTTCCGGTATTCCAGAACCCGATAAAAGGCGACACTCAGAGACCACTTTAAAAAATCAGTCCCCGGCTCATACCGGTCAAAAAGAACCCACAATTTACTTGCGGTTTCCTGAAGGATGTCATCTGAATCGTGATAGTTGCCGACAATGCTGAGGATGTAAGAATAGATTTGCCCCTGGTGCTTGGCAAGCAGCCGTACAAACAAGTCCAGATTCTTTTCTTTGCTGCTGTCGGGCATACCATCCCCGTTATGCGAACAGAAAAAACGCAGTTTCCATAATATAAGGGCGGGAAAGGGGGAAAAAGTGTAATGGAAAATAAATTGCACCGTTCTTTTTCTGTCTGGACAGGGGGGTGGGGGGCGATGGTAAGGATTTTGGGCACATTTCCTGGGCGGCGCTCCATCGGGTCGACTGCCCGCCCGTCTTCACCATGGCAGGGGGTGATTTTCCTGTTTTTTGGGCTGAAAAGGGGGTTTTTGGGGAAATTTGCGCACCGCGGCGCGCAGGCGGCGCGCATTTTAAAGCCGCTTAAAAACGGCCGCGCGCATTTTAAAGCCGGATTTTGGACATGCGGAGGCGTCGGCGCGCATTTTTGAGCCAGTTGGAAAGGACTGAGAGGGGGCAATGGAGAGGAAGTGGAGAGGGAAAGTCTGAAATGATAGGGCAAATAGAGGGGGATTGGGGCGGATGAGGGTTGTCGGGTTGTGCTCCTTCTGCTGCCCATTTTAATTTCTTTAATACCTATACCTTGCGGCTCCTTGGGGCCGGATGTCTGCTCCTTCGTCATTCAAACGTGTATTATACCATAAATATTTTTGAAATCAAGGAAATGTTTGGTGATTATCAAACTTTTTTGCGTGCAGGCGGAGCCGCGGTTATTTTGGAGGTAACAGCTCCTGAAAAATGACTCCGGCGTCTGGCCAGATGGCCGGTCAGCGGCATGGCTCAGCACTCACAAAACCGATTCTTCCTCAAGCGATACGATGTCCCTTGACCATCCCGAACATCGTCTCTTTTTTCTTGATTTTGAGGTCTCTTTATGGTATGTTGTTTGAAATAAAACAGGGGGCGCGTTTGGATTATTGCGGGTAATGTTCTGAACCATCTGCCGTCACGGATGCCGATCGAGTTAGGGGTAAAGACCCTGCTTTGCCGTCAGAATTGTAATCTGCCGGAGGCGGGTTAGTTATAGAAAATGAAGGGTGATGAATTATGAATAGGTTAACCGCAGTTTTGGCGGCCTGTGTGTTTGTGTTTGGTATCGCGGCACAGGCAGATTTTGTGAACATTGATTTTGATGGACAAGGATATGTGGCCGGTCAGTTACCGCCGGAGCCGTGGATGCAAGAGTACAATGGTACCCATCACAGCATTGAAGCCGAGGTGGGCTACGAAGGTACGCAAGGGCTGGTGATTACCAGTGTGGAAAATTGGGCGGGTGTGACCTATGTCTTTCCGACGCCGCTGACATCGGATATGGGGGCTGTAAAAATCTCGGTTTTGGTGAATCCAGCCATACCGGAGAGTGTAGTTAATTTTGGAAGTTATGGCGGAATCCAAGTCGGCCGCGGAGAGCAGCGTTACGGCACAGCCAGCTATTTAGGGTTAATCTTTCGAATCGTCAGCGGCGCCAAAGGGGTCTATGGTCCCGGCAGTTGGTATGGCACAAATCTGGGGCTGACCTGGAGTCCTCGCCATTGGTACGAGGTTACATTTGAAGTAAGCCAGGACTGGCAAAATATGACCATCAGCGTTCGCCCAATCGGCGGCCAAGCGGTTTCAGGCACATTCGCCTGGGATGGCGGCGAGATTAGCCGCCTTTGGGCCGTACGACCGGACAACGATTCAGCCATTTACGACAATCTAATCGTTACGGTTGAAAGCCAGAATCCGACGGGAGATTTGACAGGAGACGGCTCTGTTAATCTGGCGGATGCGGCGATTGTGGCTCAATGGTGGGTTGCGGTGTGTAATGCAGCGAACGGCTGGTGTGAGGGGGCTGATTTGAACCAGGACGGCACGGTTGCCATTGAAGATCTGCTCATAATGGCCCAGCATTGGCTGTTGGGCTGATGGGCGGTTTGAAACGTAACTCTATCGAGCTGATTGCCCTTGCCCGTGGTGCGGCGAAACCGGCCAAAAGGACAATTGCGTTATCGGTCTGCATCTGCTTTACACCGGCAAGGATGCTGAAAACATCTTTCGTTGTGTGGCGGCCGGCGATTTGTATCTGAGAGCGTAAGATGTCTTTCACACTTTGAAAAGCAGCTAAGAGCCCCTAACAAAACCTGTTTTTGCGGTACGTTGGATACTCTTCAGGGCGATACGATGTTCCATGGCTATCCCACAGGTGAAGAGAATATTCTTGACCCTGTGATAAGATTTTTGATAGAATAGAGCCCGTTTTAAGGAGTTAATTTTCACGCGGACCGAGGCCGCACCTACAAGCACTCTGAAACATTAAAAAAGGCAAGGAGAAGCAGGGATTCAAATTGGTAAGGGGCAAACCTACCAATTCTCCCCCAGACAAATATGTACTGAGAAGGTCCTTGTGAATCCAGCATGCCAATTTGGTGAGCGCTCGTGTGCCGGCCGGGGAATGGCCCCTGACAGGCGGAGAAATTGTCCGCCAACCTTTGGAGGTGCACCGAGCTTCCGGGGCGGAGGCGAGAGATGCTGTAATTTGATTTAAAACAGATTCGTGCTTACGGCAAAGGAGCAAATGCAGATAGTAACGCATCATACTCGCTGCGGCTTATAGTCATCATACAACCATGACGAGCTTTGGGAGTGACTTCATATTTGTTCCATTCCTTTTTCGTGGTTGCGCCGCATGCCTGATACCAAGGACCCTCTAAGTCGGCCGCAATGGACAATCCATAGGAAACACCCGGATACTGCTCATAGTAGAGATACCAGATTTTCCCGTCGGGCGAAGGAATCAAAGTTGGCGCCTCACGAAAATTAGGACTGACCGGCGGACCTGGTTCAGAATAAGGACCGGTCAGAGCGGGACTCTTGCAGATCCGGATTGTCTTGCCTGTAGGCCAGTCAAGGGTCGGATACCGTTCGTCTTTGATGATTGCATAATAGGATTTTCCCACCCGACGAATGATGACATCGATCGTTGCCATATCCCACTTGAAAAGTTTTTGGGGTGGTTTCGAAAAGGTCTTCAGGTCTTTTGATGTCGCGTAAATCGTCCGCTGGCCCGCCCAGTACGGCTCAGGAAGGTCTGTTTGGCCCAAATCGTGCGTCGTATGCCATGTAACTATGTATTGAGAACTATCCTTGTCATAAAATACTTTTGGCGCACCAATCCGCAACAACACCTTAGGATAGTCTGGAATGCTCTTAAGGTCGGGGAGGTAATCGCTGTACTTGTCCCAATGAATCAGATCCTCCGACACCCAGAAGTTAATATCCGGCCGATCATCACCGCGATTCCCAACCAGGTAATAACGATTATCATGGCCTCGGCAGATATCGGGATGGCCGCGATAATCCTCAAAGACCCGCCTGCCGCCGTTGAGAAGGGTCCAGTGCAAGCCGTCTAAACTGACGCTGTAATAGAGACGTCCGTAGTCACCCTCCATTATGTGGGCGAACAGGTAGGCCTCATGGACTGCTTTTTCGCCCGGCCTCACTTGCCCCGGCGGATCCGGCATCTGGGCCAGAGCCGAACCGCAGAAAAAAAGCATCGCTGAAACAGCCAAAACTTTCCTCATTGTGCACACTCCACTATTCCTGCTTTCTTATCCTTGCGATTCATCGCTGGGCAGCATCTTCGCCTCGGTGTCGTAAAGAATTTTGTTCGGCACTTTTACAAGAAAGGCCTGGACAAGAACAGATTTTTTTTCCAGGGGGTTGGGTACTTTTTCGGGTTGGTCCGCGGCGACGGCAATACCTGCGGAACACAGCAGCATCAGAATTGCCGGAAGGGCTGTTTTGTTTTGAATAGACATGAGCGCTCTCCTTAAACTGACATTTCCCATTTGCACGCTAACGCGGCTGACCCATTAAAACATCAATGATTTTACCAAACATCCTATCGCAGGGGCAAGAATATTCCATGCAATGCCCGGGTTCCCTCAAAATCCCGTAAATATCAATCCTGGGAGACAATGCTCCTTCATGCAATTGCATAGATGCTCTGTTGGATTTTTATCTTTGGCCGCCTGAATCATTCCATCCATATCGGACACTCTTTCCAGTTTTCAGGAAAGCCCATCAAGCGAAGCGGAATCTCTGGATATTTCCGGAATAATTCTTCCAGCCTGCTTTGCCATCGGCTTTGCGGAGCAATTAATTTGAGCATATAGCGAAGGATGGTCAAAATTGCGAAAACACGATTTTCCGACACCCTGACAGGGGTATGCCATTGTGGATGCTTGTTGGGTCGAGGAATCATGGGCCTGTAACCCAATTCCCGATTCCATAATCTGCCGTGATGGGCACAGATATTTCGAGTGCCATTCAAGGCGACCAGCCACGATTGAAGAACCGAATCACTGATACCATAGTCGACAGCAATATTTTGTTTAAGACGCTGTTCAAGTCCCTTGAACATGGTGAGCGTTGTTCCGAAAGCCATAACCTCTGCTGCTATCCATAAGGGCAGATATGTTTCCTGATAGGTATCACAGTAGTGCCGAAGAAAATCCTCTTTATTGCGTTTCTTCCTTTTTTCAATTTCAATGCTGTCAATCAAGTGAGAAAATTCGCCTGTAGATAACTTGGGGAGATTGGCAGGATTGGTGTATCCAAATGCCCCGTACCGGTGTGAGTGATGATAAACCATTTGAGTTCGAACCGACACTTCAACTCTTTCAATGGCGTCTATCACAAGCAATCGTAATTGTCTGTCAAACGTATATCGTTTCCATATTTCTTCCAGTGTGGTCCCAGGTTTGAAAGTGTCGTCGGGGTTTCTGAATGGATGCCAATAGCCGCTGAGTCGATAATAACTGACCGCTTTAAGCTTTTTGATTAGGTCGTTTTTGTCTGCGATAAGACCGCGAGAAAGCAAGAGATTTGCCTGTTCTATATAGGTAAGCGGGGGCTTGGTATAGTTTTTCATCGCCGCCCCATTCCCCTGAAAAAGGAAAACCCGCCAGAATTGAGCGTACCTTGCGGCAGAGGCTTGGCGGGCATGCTGCTTATAATATCGAAAATATGCCCAAAAAGGTCAAGAAAATTCTTAAGAAAACTCAAGAATTCTTCATTTTTCGCTGATTTGTGTCTTCTGTTGCCCTTCATAAGTCCGGTTTTTCAGATAATTATCGGTCTTGCCGCGGATTTCAGAGTGCTCTTTTTCGAATTGTTTTGTCTCCTTTTCCTTGCCGAAATAGATTATATCTTATCTGCGGCCGGAGGTTTCAGGCGGTTTCCTGGTGTTCGGTTTATCCGGTCTTTTGGTTTTCTGCCGTCGGGGTTTTTCTCTGATTTATCCCGATATTTTTCTCCTGTTTTCTCCTGCGGGGGCTGCGGGCGCGTTAGTTTCCATGGATTAGTTTCAATACGGCGAATCCGCCAATCAGGAGGATGACAAAGAGCAGCGACAGCCAGTTGAAATATTTTTCGATGAAGGGGCGAATGGCCTCTCCTTTCCAGCCGAACAGTCCGGCGACCAGAAAGAAACGGGCAGAGCGGCTGAGCACGGAGGCGACAAGAAAACCGGCGAAGCTGATTTCGGCTATGCCGGCGGTGATGGTGCAGACTTTATAAGGCAGCGGGGTAAAGCCGCAGGTGAAAACAATCCAGAAATCAAACCGGTTGTACCAGTCCTGAAAGACGGCGAAGTTCTGTTCTGTGAAGCCCAGAGTGCCCAGATGGGCAAAAACCCACCCTCCGATGTACTTCCACAGAAACATTCCAATGGCGTATCCGAAAACGCCTCCGAGGACAGAAGCGATGGAACAGGCAGCGGCAAAGCGAAACCATTTTTTGGGGGCGCCGAGCGTGAGCGGTGCCAGCAGAACATCAGGCGGGATGGGGAAAAAACTGGACTCTGCGAAACTGAGTACAAACAAGGCCGTTTCGCCGTGGGGGGTGTTGGCAAAATGGATGACCCAATTGTACAGGCGGCGATGCCAGTGCCACCAGGGCACGGAGGAGGCCGATTGAGTGCTCGATGCAGCATTGGTCTGATTCAAATAGGGCTCCTCTCAAGAGGGCTTTTTCTTTTTCGTCGGATGATATATACTGCCGGGTGGAAAGTCAAGGAGAACTGAATGGGTGAGAATTTGAAATCCGCCGAGCAGTTTGAGGCGATGGTGTCGGGGTTGACGGTTCGGGCGCCCGGCAAAGTCAATCTTTCTTTGCTGGTGGCCGGCAAACGGCCCGACGGCTACCATGAACTGCAAACGGTGATGGCCAAGATTGACTGGATGGATGAACTGCTGTTTGAGCCGGCTGAGGGGGACGGACTGGATTTGGTTTGTACAGGTCCTTGCTGGGCGCCGGCGGGGCCTGACAATCTGATTTATCGGGCGTGGGAGATGGTTTGTGCGGCGGTCGGAAGGCGGCTTTCCGTGCGGATAACGCTGCGGAAAAATATGCCGGCTGGGACAGGGCTGGGCAGCGGCAGCAGCGATGCGGCCGCGGCGGTCCTGGGGCTGAACCGGTTTTTTCATCTTGAAATGCCGGAATCGGTTATTTACGACATTGCCTGTCGGCTTGGGAGTGATGTGCCCTTTTTCCTGAAAGGACCGATGGCTTTGTGCACCGGCCGGGGGGAAAAAATTCAGCCGCTGGAGGGAATGGGGGATTTCAGCGCTCTTTTGATTATTCCTGATGTAAATGTTTCTACAAAAAGGGTTTACGAAAATTACACGCACAATCCGGCCGTTTTCCAATCGCTCCAGAAGCAAATAAATGGGGCTCTTGCAAAAAAGAGTATTGATTCTCTGGCTCAAATATGCGCAAATATGCTTCAGACAAGCTGTTTCCAATTGCACAAAGAGCTGGCTGTGTTGAAAGAAACCATAGAGCAGATGTGGGGGCGGAAAGTCTGCCTGAGCGGCAGCGGCTCAGCGATGTTCATGCTCTTTGAAAACACCTGCGGCGCCAAAATCCAAACCTGCCGGCAAATCCTCGACAAGACGCTCGGCATCCGTTACCGGATGGTCAACAGCAATAGATGGTAACTTGTTCATGAGGCACCCTTATGGAAATCAGCGAAGTCAGAGTCAAACTTGTGGCCAATCAGGATGATCGGCTGAAGGCATTCTGCTCGATGACGCTCGATAAAGAGTTCGTCGTGCGGGATATCAAGATTATCGAAGGAGCCGGGGGGCTTTTTGTGGCAATGCCGTCTCGAAAGATGTCTGACCATTGTCCCAAATGCGGAGGCAAAAACAGTCTGAGGGCCAAGTTCTGCAGCAATTGCGGCACGAAGCTTCCGGGCAATCGGGTCAAACAGGACCCGCAGGGACGAATGAAACTGCATGCGGATATTGCCCATCCGATTAACTCGACGTGCCGGAAGAAAATTCAGGATGCGATTCTGGCGGCCTATCATCAGGAAGTAGAGAAATCCAAACAGCCCGGCTATCAGCCGATTGATATGGATACGCCGGATACGGATTAACGCGTTGGCGGACTAGGCACACAGAGGGAAGAGAAGGCGGTATTTCAGCAGTCGGCCGAGGCCCGCATTCCTTTACAGGGTCGCGGCAGACGGCTGGGGGAAGAAGACGGCTATTCGTCGATAATTAATTCTTCAAGCACGCGGTCCATCGCTACATCGAGACGGCGTTCCATTTCGGGGCTGTTTTCAGCGATTTCACGCCGGGCACGGAGTACTTTTTCCTGACGAACTTCCGGCAGAGAGGCAATTATTTGAAGCAGCCGGCCGATGGGATCGGACTGCAGGTGCTCCAAAAGGAGTTCCTGAGCAGGATTGTCCAGTTCGAAAATCAATCCTTCATCCTGGAGAGATTGTTCTATTTCCTGGAGTTGGTTTCTGTTCCATCTGTTCTGAGAAGACTTTTTCTGCATAGAATCACACCTGTCAAGGTTTAGAATCTTGTTCCGATATTCCTTATCGGACGTTTGATTCCCGGTCTTTATCGAAAAGACCGTTTTTTCAGTCCCTCAAGTCCTTTCCGAGGAGGTTTTCTTCTTGTTTCAGAAGACCACAATATGTTGTATGTTCTGTTTCTGAGTTTGAGTTGCTTTTTCTGCTTACCAACGCTGTTATCGGCGCTAAAAGGTTGGAATCTTTAAAAAAGAGGGAATTTTATGAATGCTTTTTTGATAAATTTTTGCCCTTATTCGGGGAGGAAATCTCGTTAACAGTTTTGAAAAGGCGTTTTTCTTATACCCCAATTTCATAGAAGTATCCTCTGTTTTTGGGGAAATAGGCGGAATGGACAATACACAATATATGGGATATTGGAGAAAATGAGAGAGGTTTGGGGATTTGCCAAAAACAG
>CALMLO010000015.1 GCA_937868095.1 uncultured Phycisphaerales bacterium
GGGCTAATACCTTCGGATGTCTGGATTACTTTCTTGATTGTTCCATCGGAATTATAATAGAGATAGTCGACGCAGACAGCCCGACGGGCGCTTCCGCCAATCATGGGACGTTGCATCATTCCGGTGTGGTAGAAGAAATAATCTTTTCCCTTGAATGAAATAATCGCCTGGTGAATCGTATTGCAGTTGCCGGCGCCCTCGGCCAGCAGGCCGCGATAGGTCCAGGGCCCGGTAATTTTGCTTGCTGTGGCATAGGCCGTCCGCTCGGGAAAACCGGTGGCATAACTTAAGTAGTAAATTCCATTCCGCTTGTGGACCCATGGGGCCTCTTCGAACGCAGCCAGATCTTCATCGGGAATCGTATGAATCGGGCCATCCGGCTCGATCATGTTTTCTTTCAACTTGATATACCGACATTTGCTGTTGCCCCAGAACAAATACGCCTGTCCATCATCGTCAATAAACACGGTCGGATCAATGTCGTCCCACGAGATTGCCGTGTCGGTGGTCATATCGTTCGTAATTAAAGCAGAACCGCGGGCGTCTTTGAAGGGACCGATGAGGCTGTCGGAAACCGCCACACCAATGGCCTTGCCATGAATGTCTTTGTGTGTCGTGGAAACATACCAGTAGAATTTGCCGTTGCGTTCGATGACCTGTGACGCCCATGCATCATCTTTGGCCCATGCGAAATCCTTCGGTCTGAGGGGAACGGGGTGTTCCGTCCAGTTGACCATATCGGTTGAAGAGAATACCCGCCACTCGTGCATTTGGTAGCGATCCCGATCTGGCGGACATTGATCGTGTCCGGCATAGAGATAAACAACGCCGTTATAGACGAGAGCGGCCGGGTCAGCTGTGTATTTGTGCGTGATGATGGGATTGGCTGCCTGCACTATTGGCGAGATTGTCAAGACACACAGTATGGCAAGAGTCCCTGCGAGAGTTTGTGAAGCAAAGTTCATTTTTAACATAGAGATTTCCTTTCTGTCATTTTCAAACCGGCATCATTCCTGTGAGCCGTATTAATCGATTATCCGATGCGGCAGCGTGATTGTTTTTACTTGTTCATCTGGTACCATTCCAGACTCCATCAAAGGCCTAATATGACAGCGCTATAAGAATTCGACACTTTTGGCCTTTGCCGTTTTCCGTCGGCTGGCATAGGATGCCTCGTTACGACCCTGGTAATATTCACACACATATGCTTTCTGCTTCCATGAATACGGATATGTTTGCCATATCTTCCAGGCCAGCGTATTGGCCACACCGGCCACTTGTTCCAACGTGATCTTCGGATTTTTCCCCCCTGAGCCGAGTTGTCTGATCGGCCAGAAAATACATCGCCAGTCTGGACGCAAGCCAGTGTCTGATCAGGCTCGTATAGGTTCGAACCTCAAACGCACCGAAACCGCATTCCTGTTTGGCGCGCTCAAACCACTTCTCAACATGCCATCGGGAAAAAGCGATTTCCATTAACGTCTCCAGTTTTTCTTTGACAGGAGCATTACTGACAAAATACTTCATTTCACCCGTCTGCCGGTTATGGGCAACGATCAGCCAGTACGTGCGGTCGGTCGGAACCGGACAATACGACTTGTTGTCTTTGTGTTCGACCAGATGAACCTGTGCTGATTTTACATGCCATATACATTTCCCCCGTGTCGTGTCTTTGAGCTCCATTTTCTGCCAGGACTGACCATAAAACGCCGGGCTGTGAGAAGCGATTTTGTCAACCCGATGCGACGCATGTTCGGCACGATTGGATTTACAGGCGGGTTTTTTGACCCAGACCCTGAAGTTGGCGGGAACTTCGCCGATCGCTTTTTGGCCAATGCCGTCAAGCTCAAAGAGGAATGCAGGCACTTTGCCGTATTCTTCATCATACGTGACATAATCAAACCGAAGTCCCTGGGCCAGGGTCCGCTTGATCTGCTCCATGGCGATCTTCCAGTTCGGCCGATAGGTGATCGCATCGGGAATCCCCGCCCGCTTACAGCGATCCCGATCAGCATCCCAGCTTTCCGGCAGATACAAATCGCTGGCTACCACACAACGGAACGGATTTTTGGGGTCGTTGTCGGTATAGAGCAGATGCTGGCCGATCACACAGTTGTCTTTTTTGCCGGTTTCGCCGCACCACTGACGCTGCACCCCGGGGGTGTATTGGCCCTGTTTGGCATGGGCCGAAGCGTCCAGCACCCCAATCGACCGCTTGCCGTGCTGACGGTTGACCACCTCACGAACCAGAACTTGGTCGGCTCGCCCATGGTCCCAGGCGAAAAAGGCCAGAAATTCCTGGAGTGTGCGAACCGCCACACCGCACGCCAGGGCAATCGGCTCAATGGATTTACGTTTCAAATCTGTCATCAGACCCAGGATGTACTTTTGCAGGTAGCCGAAGGTCTTGTCACGTTTGAAGCAATGGCGAACCTTCTCCAGAAACGCCGCCAAAGCCGGTTCAAACGAAGCCAACTGGTCGTAATTCATAACCAAACTCTCCAAATTGTATGTGTTTGAAGAGTTCATCGGCTAACCCATATAAAATTCTTGAGCATTTTTAGCGCTGTCATACTAAACCTCAAAGTCCCGACAACACGGATCAAGATCACCGGCATCACCGCGTCCCACATCGACTATGTTGTTAGAATAAGACCACAAGATTTCCCCTCTTCCAGCATCACAATAGTAAAAATACAGGCCGCTAAAATTGTCTTGCTAAATACCATACCACTACAGGCCGGTTTTTTCTTTGCCGTGATGGCCAGACGCCGCCACTATTCTCTGTGTTAGTCATTGAGTATTCATCGTTTGCTTTTTCTATCTATTTACGCTAACAATTTTTCTCCTCAGCACAGATTCTTTTTTTATTCCACAGCCAGCCAGTTTTCGACCAAGATAAGCAAGTCGAGCCAATCGACCGCGCCATCACCTTCGGAGGGGGCGATATCAGCAGAGGGTCTCTCTGATACGCCGAGCCACTGGGCTGAGAGCGTCGCAAAGTCGGCCAAATCCACCTGTCCGTCTTGGGTGATGTCGGCGGGGTTGTATTGACGGACAAATTCCATAAAGTTCAGCATGGCCGTGAAGCTGTTCAGGGTAAACCGCAGGGTTTGCCCTGGACCGCCAGGCAAATACACATCGGACACTTCTGTGCTTGCCCACTTGTTCCAACCACCTGTACTCGGCAGCGTCACCGTCGCCACTGTTTGGCCGTTTAGCGAAAGGACGCCTTGCTGGGCTCCATATGTGCTAGCGCTGCGGACAATGATTGTATAAATGCCGGCCTGAATGTCGCAGGTATAGTCGAGCCATTCGCCGGCCTCGGCATAGACGGCATAGCCCGTGCCGCTGTCATTGACCGCCATAATATCCACCGCCTCATCGGGGCGGTATTGCTGATAGCCGTTGGTATCCGTGCGGTCGTAATAGGAAATCCACTGGCCGCCGATGTCGTAGTCCTCAAATTCAATCCGGCCAGGAATCGCGTGAGGACTTGCCCCGTAGGGCATCCGACTTGTAAAGTGGAACCAGTCAAGTTGAAACCCCGTGCCTGAGAATTCAACCGTCAGGATGGCGTTTTCTCGCTCCGGCAGCGGTAAACACGGCGTCGAAATGATTTGCCAGGTTGTCAACGAACCGGTATTCGGCACGTCAAGGGTCGCTATCAGTTCATCATCCAGCCGGAAGCGAATCTGCCCGCCCGCCTGCGCTGAGGCAACACGCGCAAACACATTCGTCTGGGCGGCGGTGCTGGTAACGGTATATTTTAACCATTCGCCAGTCTGAATGTCGCCGACAGCATAGCCAAGCAGATCCATAGTAAAAAAACAATGAATCTTTGTATTGGTATCCTATTCATAATAACACCCCCACTTGAAAGACAAGAGAATTAACCGTTTAGGAACACACCGCTGCGACCAGTCCCCCATCTTAGCGGTATAGAAAAAAACGCCCGCATGATAAATCACCCGATTCTTGACAGTTAAAATCAGGTTTCCGGGCATCTGAGAAGACGCCCGGAAACCGTTTTGGCGTCATCCTGTGTTTATCTTATTCATTCAGGATGGATGCGGTAGCTATTCAGCCATTTTTCTGCAAATATCGCAAAATCAGCCAGATCGACTATGCAGTCATTATTAAAGTCATACGGCAGGTCATACAACTCATAGTTGCAAACCCAGCCGCCTTTGACCTCCAGATAATCCTGAGCAATCTGTTCGGTCGTGCGGGCATAATTGTAAATCTTCAGATCATCCAGCATGCCATTGAAGTACCCATCACCAGCGCCCCATTGACTTCTACCAAGCCAATTGTGCACAGTCGGACCGTAGCTGACCGGTTTATTTGTGAAGCTTGTATTCGTCCCGACAAGTTCACCGTTGATATAGATACGGCCTGTGCTGCCGGTCAGTGTTGCCGTCACATAGATCCATTCATTATCCGGAAGCGATTCTGCCGGAGACGTAACACTTTGCTCAGTTCCATTGACACACACAGCAAAACGCACCGCACGGTTCACGCTGCCGGGATTGACACAAAGGAACATATAGTTTGCAGTGTCATTGCCGTAATCCAGGATTCGGTTCCAGTTAGAACCGCCGCTCGAATAGACCCACACGGAAATTGTGATGTCCGAATAGGAGCCGGCCCACCCTTCGCTGATCTCTGCGTACTGGGCATCCGCACTGTTCGGATCGGTACTTCTGGGATTATCAAATTTCAGAGCAAAGTTGCCTTCGAGTTCCGGAATCCCGGCAGCCAAAACAGGAATGTCTTTTCCGGTATCATTGCTCAGCAGCATCGCATCGTATCCGCTGATGATATCCGGCGTTACACTGACACCTTCTACTTCATACGTCTTTTCAAACGGATAGTGGTTCACCAATCGTGGATACCAGAACCAAGCCACCGCCGAAGGGGCCGAAGGAATGCCTCTATCATCCGGATCGCCGTTATAAGCAATAGCATAAACACGGGCATCATCCGAACCATCGGATGCGGCACCGGTGATGAACAGCGTTTTTGTTGTAGTTCCGGAAAAGATGCCGGAATCGGTCAGCATGATATCATCGGTCTCTCCGTTTTCCGCCGTGTCCTGCTGACCGACGACTTTAAACCAGCGATAGTAGTTTGCGATAACGCCGGTTTCTATTGTCAACGATGCATTTCCACTTGCGTCCGTTAACGTGTGAGACGGAGAGGTCACAATAGCAGGCGTAGCGGAAGCTGTTGTGAAAGACCAGACCGGCCCCAGAATGTTGTTGGGGTCGCCGGATTTGAAAGGATTCCCTGTGCCGTCATCCACAGCGCATTCAACCTGCCATTGGTATGTTGTCGCCTGCTTCAGTAAATTATTAGGCAGCGGACCATACGAAACTTCCGGATTGGTCTCATACGGATCTTCTGCATGAACCTGCACTACATAATCATACAGATAAAGATTGGGATCCGTCGGAGCGCCTATCTGGAGATAAATATAGTGACCCGCAATGTCTGGGTTTACAGGATACCCTCTCTCTTCATCAATATCCGGAGGAGCTTTAAAGTTGAAGTACACGTCTTGAACTTCCCACACAACCGGATCCTCGGACACTTTAACTATCCTGCCGACGGAGCCGTCTGGATTTTGCGGCGTAACCACCGGATCGTAAGGTCCGTACTTACTGCCAATATCTGCCTTGTATTCCGGAGCCCTCGCCCCTTGCAAGGTGCCATAAGCGATGATGCTGGCAAGCCCCTCAGTCATGGGTGCATCGTAATTAAGCCGGCGGGTGCTGATTTCGCTGCCGCCAAAATCACCGTCATTCTGACTTACCTGATATCGGAAATAAAGTAATCCCGTCCCTGATCCGACCACATTATCTACAGTTACCTCAATGCCTTCAAACTCCCACGTAACCCATTCATCTTCGGCAACCTTTCCAAAATCAATTGCATTAATGGACGCACCCAAAAAGCCTCCGCCGTTAACACCTCCACTATACACCCCAAGGTAAACAACGGCAGGACCGGCAGTAACTGAACCGCCATATTGTATACTAATGGAGTTCAAGGGATGTGTATCGCCGGCAACCAAAGGCGGCTCCCAGCCGGTAGTAACATTTTCAGGGGCCGCTGGGGGTGTTGCGTCAAAATCAATCGCAAAACCTGCGGCGTTACCATAAGAGTTACCGCCCGTTTCGTCATCGTCCACCGTAATGGTATACGCCGAGGTTAACCCTGCAATCAGCAGGACCAAAATAAACCATGCCATAACTTTTCTCATGTCCAATACCTCCACAAAAATCAATAAAACATTAACAATACTTCGCACTACCTTTTTCATTAGCGGTACTTCTGTCATAATTAGGAACGTCGCTTTTTTCTATACACAACACTCTGTTTTTTGACACCCTCCTTTCGCAAATAATTTTGAATTTTGTACTAATATTCAATAACCTATTTGGGGCTCAGCACAAGAACCGGATCAATAAATATCCCCCAATCACTGTCTATCGCGGTTAAAACCATGTCTTCCAAAAACCGAGTTTCCGGGTCATCGCCTTCTGTGATCATCAGTGTCAGAAAACGGTCGTTTTCTGATAGTTCAATATCGATTGAATGAAACTGGCCTATTTTGACATGCTCTTTTTTGAATTTTAACTTTCCGTCAACCAGCACCCAGAAATCCGCATTGCTGGCGCTGGGACGAACAGCGTAACGTCGGATGCCGAATTGAGACTGGAAACGCTGAATATCAACTCCCTTTATAAGGCCGCGCATCGCCTGGAGATCAAAGGTAATCCCCATATTTGCATGCATTGAAATAGCGCGTAGCGACGCATCAGAAACATACTGAGTCTGTGTCACCAAAAAATCAACATTTGTCGTCACGTTGATAATGTTCTCGCATGTTAAGCCGGTTGTTTCCGGACATTCCTGGAACAGATGCCCCTGTGAACTGACGATTTGTTGGGACCGACCATTGGGAACGAAGACGCCGTCAACATAGGGTATAGAAGCAACAAGACGATAATCATTGGATGCCCCGCGCCTTCCCTCCGGCTTGCTGGACGGTTTGCCGGAAGTCGGATCAATTGACATGCCGATTGTTCCACTCCCAAACCCATTGCCTCCACCAACAATATCCGCCAAGTCCAGATTCTGTCCTCTCCAGACACAGTTCGATTCGGAGTTGATAACACGAACAAAGTGATTGGGCCGGCAGCAGATATCTGAAATCTCACCGGTTTTACCGGAGATCTTCCTGGCATTTCCCTGACTGATTTCCATATTCACCCTGTCGGTCTTGCCGGCCATCAGCATCGTCTTGCCCTTAAGGACATGCAGTTGGGTAT
>CALMLO010000016.1 GCA_937868095.1 uncultured Phycisphaerales bacterium
ATCGTCTGGAACAGAAGACCATCGCAAAGCTATCGGCCGCCGGATACCTGTGTATCCGGTCGGCCGCCTCGATGGGGCCATTTGACATCTTGGCCATCAATCCCTTGGGTATCAGGTGTATCCAAGTTAAGGCCAACGACTGGCCTCGGCCCGAGGAACGGGAAGGATTACGAATGGCCGCCTTGGGGCTGCCGTCCAATGCCCGGATCGAATGCTGGAGATGGAACGATGGGGCCAGAGAGCCCATCATCAAACGATTGGAGGAACTGCCATTGTGAAAATTGAAGACAGTGACCTTCACCTTAGAAATCGATCAAACCATGTTTGATGTGCGTTTTGTTCGGCAGTTGATCGAGGATGCAGGCAGGTGTATCGGGTTGGGAGATTATCGTCCTGACCGGAAAGGACCATTTAGAAAATTCAAGGTTGTTCAGTGGAAAGAGATTTGAGGACTCATGGCGGCATGGCCAATTTAGGCGGGGTGTGGTGCGGCGTGCTCATGCCCGGTATGGCAGTGTGAGGCAAGGCAAACCAAGGATTTTTATGATTCTAAGAGAGTATCAAAAACAAGCCGTTGAAGCATGTTACAGATACCTTCGTGAGAACGATGGCAATCCCGCTATCGTCTGTCCCACCGGTGCGGGTAAATCGCATATTCTGGCCCAGATCTGCAGCGATGCAGTGAGTTTGTGGAGCGGGCGTGTACTCATTCTTGCTCATGTCAAAGAGCTGCTCGAACAGAACGCTGAAAAGGTCCGAGGTTATTTGGGCAATGACCTTGTCGGTATCTATTCAGCAGGCCTTAAACAACGGGATATGCATCAGCCAGTCATTGCTGCATCCATACAGTCTATTTATAAGAAGGCGTACCAGTTTGAACCCTTCGATTTGGTGATTGTAGATGAATGTTTTCCTGCAGGGACACGTGTGTCAACACCTCGTGGAAACATCGCGATTGAAGATCTATATGTCGGTCAGCCGGTCCATACGGCTTTGGGGGTCGGAGCAATCGAAGCCATATCCGCGAGGAACACCACGAAACTGATAGAACTGGAGTTTGAAGATGGAAATACAATACGATGCACTCCCAACCACCCCTTCTTTACCGAATGCGGTTGGAAATCAGCACAGACCTTGGCGGTGGGATCGTGTTTATTTAGCCGAGAAGACCTGCTTGCATTGCGGAGCGATCATGCGACCCAAAATATACCGACACCCGGACGGGAGTCCGAAAAGCTGCCTTGCGGAAACGGAGTGGAATGCGATCCGGTATTGCTCCCCCAAGTGCGGAGCTCAGAAGAGGAAAAAACCGCCTGTTTACCGCCCTCCCCAAACCCCCCCATGGAGGAGCCAAAGGATACAAATGGCCCACAAACAGTGCCTTTGTTGCGGGAACACGTTTCGTCCCCGGTTCACGGTAGCTCCGGATGGAACCATTCAACACGCTATGAAAGAATATCTTTGGAAAAGGCAGCGTTTCTGCTCGATCTCTTGTGCCAAGAAAGTGGAGAATCCCATGTGGATTCCCCAGGTCAAAGAAAAGGTCTGTCAAACTCTCAAGGCGAACGGACACGGTCCGGTCCTTCGCGGGGGGAATGGCCATTTGACAGAACCGCAGCAACTCCTATTAAAACGGCTGAAAAAAGATTGGTATCCAGAATATGGGGTGGTTACAGACAGGCCGCGGCCAAAGGGCATGCCCAAAAATATCAAGCTGGATATTGCCAATCCGCATCTCCAGATCGCGATCGAGATCGATGGAAACTCTCATGCCACGATAAGCCGACGCAAGGCAGACAAAAGACAGATGGAGTTTTTGCTTCGCAAAGGGTGGTCCGTATTACGCTTATCGAATGCAAAAGCCCTACAGTTGTGTTCAATTTGCAAATCAAAGGACACCCTTCTTACTACGCTAATGGGATACTTGCACATAACTGCCACCTGATTCCACCGGATGGCGATGGAATGTATCGCACTTTTCTTCGGGATGCTCTTACTATTAATCCGAACTTGCGGATCATCGGAACCACTGCAACTGCCTTTCGAATGACTACGGGCATGATCTGCGGGCCGGACAACCTGCTCAATGAGATCTGTTATGAAGTGGGTGTGCGGGAGCTGATTGTCCAGGGATTCCTTTGCCCCCTGAAAAGCAAGGCCGGCAAACAAAAGGCCGACACCTCCGGCCTGCACATCCGGGGCGGTGAGTTTATCGCCTCGGAAGTGGAACACTTGATGGACGATGAACGTCTGGTCTGGTCGGCCTGCACAGAAATCATTGAACAGACGGCCGATCGCAACAGCGTTCTGATCTTTGCCTCCGGAGTCCATCATGCCCGGCATATCAAAAAAGTTCTGGAGCAGCGAACCCACCAGGAAGTGGGTCTGGTTACAGGAGACACCCCCGCCTTGGAGCGGGCGGAACTGATCGCCCGCTTTAAGCGACAAACTGTCAAGGCGGACATGTTCGGCAACAACAAGCCGCCCCTTAAATACATGGTCAATGTCAATGTTTTGACCACCGGTTTTGATGCGCCGAACATCGACTGTGTGGTCCTGCTGCGGCCGACCAATTCGCCGGGGCTCTATTACCAGATGGTCGGGAGAAGCTTTCGGCTGCATCCATCCAAAACCGATGCTTTGATTTTGGACTTTGGCGGCAACATCCTGCGGCACGGGCCAGTAGATGATCTGCAGATCAAGGAACGCCCCGGCGGCAAGGGAGATGCACCTGCGAAAGAATGCCCCCAGTGCCATTCCGTGATTCATGCTGCCTATTCAATCTGTCCGGACTGCGGCTATGAGTTCCCGCCGCCCCAGCGGGAAAAGCACGATTCCAAGGCCACCACGGCAAGCATTCTGTCCGGCCAGGTAGAAGATATGGAATACGAGGTGTTGAGCACACACTATTCCTGCCATATCAAACGCAACGGCGGCCCCAATGATCCCCCTACCCTGCGTGTGGAGTACAAACTGGGCCTGGGCCGCTGGCAATCCGAATGGATCTGCCTGGAGCACACCGGCTATGCCAGAGCCAAAGCGGAGGAGTGGTGGCGCACCCGCAGCGATGAACCGATACCCAGCACGGTTCAGGAAGCGGTCGAGCTGGCGGAGGCCGGGGCGCTGGCCCAAACCCTCAAGATTACCGTTCGCAGGATCTCCGGCCAAAAGTATGACCGGATTATCCAATATGTCATAGGCCCCAAGCCGCCGCGGCTGGATGGCCGTGACGAGAAGGACGATGGAAATCTGCCGGAATATACCTGGGCAGGAGACGATATCCCGTTTTGAGGACATTTATGAAAGAGCAAGCCATCCAGTATCGAAATGCCGGCCTGTCCGTATTGCCTGCCAATCCGCAGCTGAAGTTTGCAACGCTGCCTCAATGGAAGCAGTACCAGCACCGCTTGCCTACCGAAGCCGAGGTGCAGGGATGGTTTAACAATGGCCAGAGCGGCTTGTGCATCGTCACAGGCGCCGTATCCGGCAACCTGGAGATGATCGATTTTGACCTGCAGGCGGAGCTGTTTGAGGCCTGGTATTTGCGGGTTCAGGAAGCGGCCCCGGATGTCCTGCCGCGGTTGGTCATTGAGACCTCCCAATCCGGCGGCCGGCATGTCATCTATCGCTGCTCCTCGGCAATCTGCGGCAATCTGAAACTAGCCCAGCGGAAACTGGGCTTTTCCAGCGGCGAGGAGGTAGTCATCGGCGGCAAGACCTACAGGCCGCGGCAGGACAAAGAGGGCAACTGGCATGTTGTTCTGACGCTCATCGAGACCCGAGGCCAAGGTGGGCTGTTCCTGTGCGCGCCGACACCCGGATATACTATAATTCAGGGGGATTTGACAAATCTGCCTGTCCTGACCGCCCCAGAGCGGGAGTTATTGCTGGAGGCGGCCTGGTCGCTCAATGAGTATATCCCCGATCCTGAAGCAACGCCGCAAGCGGTCATTCCAACTGACACACTCCGTCCCGGGGACGATTACAACGCCCGAGGGGATGTGCGTTCCCTGCTCCAATCCCATGGCTGGACCTGTGTCAAGGGCGGCGACAATGAATACTGGCGCAGGCCGGGCAAAACCGTCGGCTGGTCAGCCACCCTGAAAAACAATGTCTTCTATGTCTGGAGCACCAACGCCAGCCCGTTTGAATCGCAAAAACCTTACTCACCATTTAGCGTCTATGCCCTCCTGGAGCATAGCGGAGATTTCAGTAAAGCGGCAGCCGAGTTGTCTAGGCAGGGATATGGCCAAAAACCGGAAGTTCACCCTACCGATGTTGATTTGTCAGGCATCCTGGCATCCCCTGATAAACCGCTGCCAGAAGATCCGGGCCCGATTCCGGAATCTCTCTTTTCTGTGCCGGGCTTTATCGAACGGCTCATGAAGTTTTGTCTCGATACTGCTCCCTATCCCAATAAGGCCCTGGCCTTCTGCGGGGCGCTGGCCCTGCAATCCTTCCTGGCCGGCCGTAAAATCAAAGAACCCGGCGGTCTCCGGACCAATATCTACCTGCTGGCACTGGCCAGTACCGGCACGGGCAAGGACTGGCCCCGGAAGATCAATGCCAACATCCTCAATCTCATCAACGCCTCCAATTGCCTGGGCAACCGGTTTGCCAGCGGGGAAGGCATGCAGGATGTCATGCTGTCTAACCTGAATATGCTGTTCCAGACCGATGAGATTGACACCATGCTGCGGTGTATCAATACCTCTCGCGAAAGCCGCTATGAAAGCATTCAGGATACCCTTTTAACATTCTACACATCCAGCGACAGCTCCTTCCCGATGCGGACCAAGGCGGGGATGAAAGAATGCGTGTCGATCCGCAATCCTCATTTGACTATCTTTGGCACGGCTACACCCAAGAACTATTACCAGGCCCTCAGCGAGCGGATGATGACCAGCGGATTCTTCAGCCGGATGCTGATCGTCGATGTCGGGGAGCGTGCGCTGTGCGAGATAGCCGGCGACATCGATGCCATTCCCCAGGACATCCTGGAAGTCGCGGAGTTCTGGCAGGAAAAAACCCGGCCCTCGGCCAAACACAATCTGTCCTGGGAAAATCCCAATCCTCCCGTGGCCCCCTATCAAGGCCAGGCGGGAAAACTGTTGTTTGATTTTCAGCGGCAATCGGACCTGAACCATCGGGCCGCGGAGGCCAACGATGAAGTCGCCAAGGCCGTCTGGTCACGAGCCGCCGAGAATGCCCGCAAACTGGCCCTCTTGTATGCGTGCAGTGAAAACCATCAGCAACCGGTCATCACCGAGGCCGCCGCCCAGTGGGCCATTGACTTTGTCAATCACCAGGTCCGCCGTCAATTGTTTATGGCCGGCATCTATGCCGCAGAAAACAAGTTTCATGCCGATTGTCTGAAGCTGAAAGAAAAACTCCGCCATGCGCCGGGGCGGAAGATGCAGCATAGCGACCTGATGAAAAATATGCGGATGGATAAAGACACCTTCAAAAAACTGGTCGATACGATGTTTGAACAGGGCGACATTCAAATCGAACCGATGGTTCAGGTCACCAAGAAAGGGGTGTTTTACAAGCTATGTACGGCCTAATTATAGTTCACAAAAAAGTTCACAAACGGGGTGTGAATTATCTCTCCAAAGGGGCGATGGAGGCCAAAAATCGGCCCAAAACAGGGAATAATTCACAAAACTTATCAGAGCCGTTGCGAACTATCTCTGAACGTAAGTCCTTTAATAATAAGAAGAAAAATAATAATTCTAATAATTCCTTATACTCCTCACACAGATTTCTGCGCGCGTACGCGCGAGGAGTGAACTAACTTTTCAAGAAAGGAGACCTGCCATGTCTGATGAAATGACTTGTTTTAACTGCCGCTATTTTTCCCCGGGCCAAGCGGGATGCCCCAGCTACCTTCTCGACCAAGAGATTGGCGAGTTTGAAGAAGACAAAGAAGGCCTCTGTAGACGGCACACACCCCGACACGGGAAGACGATCCCCAAACCCAATGGCGACGAATTTATCTGCTTTGCCGAATGGCCCAAGGTGATGGCCTGTGATTGGTGCGGCCAGTTTGA
>CALMLO010000017.1 GCA_937868095.1 uncultured Phycisphaerales bacterium
GATCCGAACAACTGGCGCGGGCCAATCTGGTCATTCGCTACCGTGCTGAGTCTCCCTTCGATCAACCCACAGCCACAAAGTGCGATGTTTGCCGCAGGTGACCCCGATGTGGCTCTATCTTTGTCTGCAACATCTGCGTTTATGCCACTGACCTATCAATGGTACAAGGACACTGCGATTATTTCAGATGGCGCTGAATACTCAGGAACCCAGTCCAATACATTGGTAATCCTGAATCCTGATCTGGCTGATGAAGGGAGCTACTATTGTAAGGTTACTGCTGACAATGGTGGCAGCATAGATTCAGATCTTGTCTTCGTTAAGATGCGACGCATGGTCGCTCACTATCAGTTTGAGCAGAACGTTGAAGATTCTGCCGGCACAAATCATGGAATTGTTATGAATGGTGGTCTGGCTTATAGTGCCGGTGTGCCAAATTTGGGCGGCCAGACCTGGGCGGCCGATCCAAACGGATTCAACTATGTCCAACTAACGACGGATGCCTACCCGAACAATGGCTTTGGAAATGCTTTTAGACAAGGTTCCATTAGTTTCTGGGCCAAAACTGAATCAAGCGGCTTCCAGGTACTCTTAGGCTCTGCAAACACAGGTACAACCACATTGTTCCAGATTGAATTGCCAGGAACTACAGGTCGCGCAAATCTTTATATGCGAGACAACGATGGTACGGATATTGTAGCCAGGAGCGCAAGTCCGATCACGGACGGCCAGTGGCACTATATTGTGGCCACCTATCAGACAGATAATGGATCGGGCAGTTCGGCAAAGATTTATGTCGATGGCGTAAGCGGGGTCACCGCAACGGGTTCGGCCTTGGACAACCTGGCAGCTTGGGAATTTCCGATGGTCCTAATGGGACGTAATAACAGGGGGACAATTGACGCACGGTATTCCGGTATGGTGGACGATCTGCAGATTTACAATTACGAATTGACGGCCGAGCAAATCGCAGATACGTACTATAACGTTACTGGCAAACAGTCTTGCATCCTCGAATATGCATCTCAATTTGACCTGACCGGTCCGGATGGTCAGCCGGATTGCAAAGTGGATCTCTATGACCTGACCGCCATGTCCGCCGTCTGGCTGGATAGCGGTCTATATCCGATTCTTCCATAGTCTAAGCAGTCTAAGGCAAGGAATGACGGATTCGCAGAGTATTCTTGCGGCTCGGGTCGGATTGGCCCGGGCCGCAAGAGATTTTCAGCGGCAAAATTGAGAGACCAGCGGGATACATCGGTGGAATGTGCTGCAGAGAGGGGGTTGCAAATTCACGAGAAATGAGGCATATAGATAGAAAAGCCGGTGTGAAGTCAGGCAGATATATTATCCATACTTACCGATTGGGGACTGGGATGTTTAAGAACATAATCAAAGGGATACTGATTTCTCAGATTTTCTGCTGTTCGCTTTTGTTGGCGTCTTTACCCGTTACAGAGGGGCTTGTTCTTCACCTCGATGCTCATTCGATTACAGGCGTTTCCGACGGCAGTCCGCTGGGTTTCTGGGCGGACTTGTCAGGGGTGGGCAACCATGCCGTTCAGGCGACAGCCGGGGTGCAGCCCGTGTACAGGGCAGCCGCTGCTTCTTTTCACGGGCTGCCTGTGGTTCATTTTGACGGTCTCAATGACTGGATGACTCTGCCGTCAACAACTGTTTCGGTAGGTTCTTTTACCGCATTTGCGGTGGCCAGGTATGAACTTATCAGCAGAAACCAATATCTGATGGCCGGTCAGAACGGCAGCGGGGACAACCGAATCCGCTTTGCGGTCGAAGCCAGCTCCTCGCCGGTATTCGAGTATCGGGCCGGCAGCAGCGGATGGAAAGAGATAACTGCTCCGGCCGATCTGAAGGTTCATCTATTCGCCATGACTTCGGTTGTGGAGGGGTTCTTAGATGGGGTCAGTCTCGGGAGAGCTTCCAATACCTCGTCGGAATACCCAGCCGCATTTAATATAGGTTCTTATAATCGCGGTCAGAAGGATTTCTTTGCAGGGGATTTGGCGGAACTGATTATTTTTAATCGGGTGCTGAGCCGCGATGAGCAAAGCAAGGTGGGTTTCTATCTGGGAACAAAGTATGGGCTGAATACAGCCTATGTTCCGACTGTGCACTCACCGGTTCCTCCCGACGGCAGCCGGAATGTCTCCGTGGATGCTGGGCTGCAATGGCAGCCGCCGGCGGAGGTTGAAAATCCGGTTTATAATGTGTATTTCGGAACTGCTGAAACATTTCCTGTTCTGGTTTCGCAGGGACAGACGGAAAGTGCTTTTGATCCCTTTGGAAGTGATCCGATGCAGCCGGCACAGGTCTATCTCTGGCGGGTGGATATCGAGGGCATTTCTGAGGGAGCAGTCTGGAGTTTTACCACTCGCTCTCCGACCGTCGGTTCCCTGGAAGCTGATATCAACGAAGACAGCATTGTGGATATACAGGATTTATCTTTAACGGCCCAGGAGTGGCTTGAATCGAGCGTTGGACCGGCAGATATAGACAAGAGCGGCAAGGTGGACTATGCCGATTGTTCCCATCTTTCCTCTGCGTGGAAGAAGGAAGGGCCTTTTCCTGCGGGGTATGTGATTTCGCGATATAATGCGGGGGATTTTAAGATTGCTTATGAAGGCGAAATTGCCGCCATCTATGTGGATGGCGGGGATTATGCTGTCTGTCAAATTGCTGCTGATTGTCTGGCCAATGACATTGAACTGGCATGCGGTACAAAGCCGGCTGTCGTCCACAGTACGGACGGGCTGAGCGGTTCGGTTATCTTCATCGGGACGCTGGGCCATAGCGCGGCCGTTGACGCACTGGCCGGCAGCGGAAAAATCCATGTTTCCGATTTAACCGGCCAATGGGAAACCTTCGCCCTGGAGGTAGTGGATAATCCTATGGCGTCAGTGGAGCGAGGTCTGGTCATTGCCGGCAGCGACCGGCGCGGGACGGCCTACGGGGTGTTCGATTTGTCTGAAACTATGGGGGTTTCGCCCTGGTTCTGGTGGGCGGATGTGCCCGTTCTTCATCGGGAGCGGCTGGTGGTGCGGGCCGGCCGTTATAAACAGGGTCCGCCTTCTGTGAAATATCGCGGGATCTTCATCAATGATGAAGATTGGGGGCTGCATCCGTGGGCGCGGAAGACCTATGCGCCCGAAGACGGGTATATCGGGCCGAAGACCTATCGAAAAGTGTTTGAACTGCTGCTGCGTCTGAAAGCCAACCATCTGTGGCCGGCTATGCATGACTGCACCAAGGCGTTCAATGCCTTTGAAGACAACAAGGTCATTGCCGAGCAATACGCTATTGTGATGGGGTCGTCCCATTGCGAGCAGATGCTTCGCAACAATGTCTGGGAATGGAATCGCTGGACTCCTTCGGACGGCAGCAGCCGGGGGAATTGGGACTGGTGCACCAACAGCGCAAAGATAACCGAATACTGGGAAGAACGCGTCAAGACCAATGCCCCTTACGAGAACATCTATACCACGGGGATGCGGGGAATCCACGACAGCGGCATGCCGTGTTCGGGGGCCAGCAACGGTCAAAAAGTGCAAATCATGCAGGGACAGATTTTTCCAGCCCAGCGGCAGATGCTGGCCGAGTGGGTGCATCCAGACCCGCGGACTGTGCCGCAGATATTCTGTCCCTATAAAGAGGTGCTGGACTTGTATAATCTGAATATGCAGGTTCCCGATGATATTACGCTTGTCTGGCCGGATGACAATCATGGGTACATCCGACGTCTTTCCAATTCGGCGGAACGGGGGCGCGGCGGCAGGTCGGGCGTGTATTATCACCTTTCTTATTGGGGCAGCCCGCATGATTATCTGTGGCTTTGTTCGACACCGCCGGCATTGATTTGGGAGGAGATGAAAAAGGCCTATGATTATACGGCAGACCGGGTGTGGATTTTCAATGTTGGGGATATTAAACCAGCCGAAATCTGCATGGAGTTCGCCCTTCGAATGGCCTGGGATATTGATCAGTATGACCATACCAATATTCAAACGTATCTGGAGCAGTGGGCGCGGCGTCAGTTTGGGCCGGAATACAAAGAACAGATTGCTGAGATTCTGGCGGACTACTACCGCCTTGGGCAGACACGAAAACCGGAACACATGGCCACCTATGCCTCCGGCGAGGAATTCAGTCTGATTCATTATGGGGATGAGGCGCAGCGGCGGATTGAGGCCTATAAAGACCTGGAAGCGCGGGCTGATGCGATTTATCAGTCCCTGCCGGCGATTTTCCGGGATGCTTTTTACCAGACGATTCTTTACCCCATCCGAGGGGCCAGTCTGATGAATCAGAAAATCCTGTATGCCAAAAAGAGCGTCGCGTATGCAAGCCAGGGGCGCGTCAGCGCCAATGAGTATGCAGCGATGGCCGAAGCCGCCTACAATCAGATTCTTGCAGAGACGGACTATTACAACAACAAGACGGCCAACGGCAAGTGGCGACATATCATGAGCTGCAAGCCGCGGGGTCTGGCTGTGTTTGAAATGCCTTCTGTCGGTACGGTTGAGCCGGTCAGCGGTTCCTCGATGGGCGTTATTGTCGAAGGCCAAACCAGCGAGGTTCCGGCTGCTTCCTCTCTTCCGACCTTTGATGTGTTTACGAAAAACAGGCATTTTATTGATATTTTCAACAAGGGAGATACCGAGTTTGTCTGGGCGGCCGTACCTTCCGCCGGCTGGATACGGCTGGAGCAGACAAGCGGGACTGTAAAGGGGCAGGATCGAATCTGGGTAAGTCTGGATTGGGCTCAGGTTCCGTTGGGGGAAAGCAGCGGGAGTATCGAAATCAGCGGAGCGGGCAGAACCCTTGCCGTCCATCTTGCGGCGTTTAATCCCGAATCCCCCCGCCCTGAGGAATGGAAAGGTTTTGTTCAGTCCAATGGATTTGTCAGTATCGAAGCCGAACACTACAGCCGCAAAACAGCCGGAAGCGGGGCAAATTGGGAAACCATCAAAACGCTGGGCCGGAGCGGGGATACGATGGCTGTTTTCCCGACCACGGTACCCAGCAGAACCCATATTTCAGATGTTCAGGCCAACAGCCCCTGTCTTGAATATCAGGTTTACCTCTGGGATGCCGGTGTGCAAAAAGTGAAAGTGTACTGCATCCCAACCCATGCGATTACTTCGGAACACGGCTTGCGATATGCCGTCGCGTTCGACGAGCAAACTCCGCAGATTATCGGATATGATACGGCCGAGTGGAGTTCTCAATGGACGGTTAATGT
>CALMLO010000018.1 GCA_937868095.1 uncultured Phycisphaerales bacterium
TACGGCTCACACCAATGAGTTTTTCGAGAGTTTGCAGAACTGGCTGCCGCAGGAGCTGGAGTCTGGTAAAATTGCGAACATCGCCTGTTATCATCATACACCGGATGCGGATAATTGGCTGCAGCTTATTGTTCAGGAAGCAGACCGGCTTTCTGCGGGCCAGGATCGGTCCGAGGATGACAATCAGCCAGGCAAACGGGATTATGGTGTGAGTATTTTCTCCAGCATTCAGAATCCGGAGATGCCCCCTGTCTTAGATGAATCGGTTTATCTTATGCCGCTGGTTCCCCTCTCCTTAAATGCCCAAATTTATCCGCGACGGCAGGAAGAGGCCCTCCTGAATGCCCAGAAGGATTACAATCAGCTCTGGCAGATGGCCTCTGAGCAATTCAGCCAGCTCCAGCCGACATCTCCCGAACTGTTTTTAGAACAGCTCCTCTGGGTGTTTAGTCTATATGGCAGTTGTGTCCCCAGCCATCGAATGCGGCACTTTCAGATTTCACTGCTGGATCACAGTCTAACCACGGCGGCCTTTGCTGCGGCGCTGTATCAATATCATCACCAGACAGATACTCGAAATGAGCAGTTCATTAAAGACCGACGTACCAAAAAATTTCGATTGGTCAGCGGGGATCTAAGCGGTATCCAATCCTACCTCTATCATACAACGCTGGAAAATCCGTCAGGGGTCAGCAAACGGCTGCGAGCCAAGTCATTTTATCTGGGTCTTCTGACCCGCTTAGCCGCCAATCTGCTGATGGAACGATTGGGGCTTCCCTTCCTGAACCGGCTTATTGATGCGGGAGGTAATTTCACACTGCTGATCCACAACACTCCTGAGAGTTTTGATCGTATCCAACAGACTGAACAGGAGATTCAGCAATGGTTCCAAAGAGTCTTTCAGGGGAAATTGCATCTGAATCTCTGTTATAATATGGAACTGGCAGGTGAGGATTTCTCCACAACGCGGTTTCATGAAATTCAGCAAAAACTCTCCTGGCAGATGGACCGTTCCAAAAAGCAGCCGCTGCAGAGTATTCTGAAGGCCGACGACAGATGGAAGCCGGATGCGTTTATCTTGCCGTTTGAGCAGGATCAGGTTCCCTCCGCCGCCGGGCAGGAAATCCCTGAAGATATGTTTTTTAATGAACTGGGAGCTCGTTTAACCGCCGGCAATTTCCTCACAGTCAGCCCAATGCCGCTTCCTGGAGCATTCAGCCCGACGGTATCGAGTTTGCCTCTGGCCAGGCCGCTGGGGTACTATTACTTTGCGATTAGCAACAACCCCTCCGGAGGCAATCTGATTCAGAGCTGTGTCGAGTTTGTACCCGGCACAAAGCGGAAAGATTTGCAGCAAATCCGCTGCGGATTGTTTCTGGCCAATTATGTTCCCCGCCAAACAGAAGAGGACAGGGCTGTCTATGAACACCCCCAAATCCGCCAGTGGCTGCAAACCCAGATAGACGATGGCGAACCCTATACGCCGGCTGCCCCTAAGTCCTTTGCCCATCTCTGTGCTGATGCCTTCATTTTGGACCGGCAGGGCAAACCTAAGGGTCTGCCCTTGCTGGCAGTCCTGAAAGCCGATGTGGATCGTATGGGGATGCTGTTTTCCAAGGGACTTCCGCAGGCCAAGGCGTCCCTGAGTTATTACCTTTCCCTGTCTCGCCAGCTGGACCTGTTTTTCCGGGGGATTTTGCCTAATTTGTTTTTGGAACCACCCCCGGAGCACCCGGATTTTCGCAATATTTATACGGTCTATGCCGGGGGTGATGATTTGCTTTTGGTTGGCCCGTGGAGGACGATGTTTGCCTTTGCCGTTTATATGCAGGGGCAGTTCCGCGCGTATGTCTGTCAGCATCCGACTCTTACGCTGTCGGCGGGACTGACGGTCTGCCACAGTCGGTTTCCGCTGTCTCAGGCCGCCAGCCAGGCCCATTCGGCCTTGAGTAAGGCCAAAGAAACTCGCAATCAGGTTTGTGTTTTTGATACGGTTCTGAGTTGGCCGGACTTTGAGCAAGCCCTTGATGATGCGGTCTTTCTGGATCGAATAATGGCCGAGGGCGGCGCTGACGGCATTGAAGTCAGAAAAAGTTTTATTTATCGTCTGATTCGTTATTGCCAGATGGAAGAGGAAGCAAGGTCGGGAAAACTGAAATCCATGCTCTGGCGGTCCCACCTGCGGTATGACATAGCGCGAAATGTAAAAATCCATGACTCTAACAAAGGAAAACCTTCCGGCATGGAGCGGCTGGAGAGAATGACTGCCCTGACGAAAGATGCCGGTGAAATGGCGCGGCTTAAAGTCGCCGCAATGTGCTGTCTCTACATGAACCGCTGAAACAACACTTTTTGGAGGATATTTTATGAACAGTCCCAATCAACAGTATCAGAAGCAAAGCAGAGGTCCTGGTTCAGCCCAGCCGCCTTCAAAACCGCCTCTTAAGGCAGTCGAGGTAAAGTTTTATAAGGACCCTGAAAAAAAACTTATTAATCCCGATTTATTAGATAAGGATGCCGAAAAACAGGCGTCAGAATTGCACGCAAAAATCAACAGTGCTCAGATCAGACGTTTTTTCGGCGAAGTGAAAAATCTCTATTTTCGCCTGAAAGAGGGGCGTCCGTGGGAAGAACTGGAACCTTTCGTCCGGATGCTGAAAAGCAAAGCATTGTACGCCGCAGGAACAGGCCGGATTCCGGAAGAATTCTGTGCATTTATAAAAGACAATATTGACAGAATAAAAGACTCAAAAGACTTTGAAGCATTCGTCCTCTATTTCGAGGCCGTACTGGGCTACGCTTACGGAAAGGGCATGGTGAAAAAATGAAAGCCAAACAAATCAAACAAATTAAAGGGAAAATTCTTGTTCAGACCGGCCTGCATATTGGGAGCTCTGCGGAAACCATGGAAATCGGAGGGGTTGATAATCCCATCCTCCGCAACTCCGCCAACAATGAACCCTACATCCCCGGCTCTTCACTCAAAGGCAAGATGCGATCGCTGATGGAATGGCATTTGGGCAAGCTGCATCCCCAAGGGGAGGTCTATATGGACACAAGTCCGGATTGTCCGATTACCCGAGTCTTCGGCCGCAGCGCCGAGAAGGAAAATCGGGTCGGCCCTACTCGTTTGATAGTTCGGGACTGCTTTCTAAGTGAGGAATCCCGTCAATTATTCAAGGGCGACCATGACATCACCGAGGTCAAGCACGAAAACTTCATCAACCGCATCACCGCCATGGCCAACCCCCGCCCCTTAGAGCGGGTGGTGCCCGGTGTCACCTTCGACCTGGACATCGCCTATCGCGTTATTGACACCGGCGATGACGGCCATGCCGACCTGCAAAACTTCCACGACGTTGTCCTCAAGGCCCTCGCTCTCCTTGAGCAGGACTGCCTGGGCGGCTGCGGCTCCCGCGGCTGCGGCAAGGTTAAATTCTCTGACCTGAAGGATGAAACCGGAGCGGACCTTCAACTGCCTGCTGTCTAACCAAGGGGTGAAAAAATGGAATGGTTTCATATTACATTGAAGGTGCAGAGTACCTTAGGCACTCTGCTTTCGGCCGATACCCTGTTCGGCCACTTGTGCTGGGCTGTCCGCTATGAGCAGGGTCCGGCGGCACTGACCGAGTTCCTGGCCGGTTTTGAAAATACAGTGCCGCCTCTGCTTTTGTCGGATCCCTTCCCCGACGGCTTCTGGCCTCTTCCTACCCTGCCCCGGCTGCCGAAAAAGCAGGAGGAGCAGCTGATTCAGATTATTCAGAGCGAGGACAAGGCCCGGCTGGAGAAGAGTCTGCCTGGATGCATGGCTGTCAGCCGGATTTCGGGTTCCAAGCCCTCCGACATAGATGCTTTTGACATTCTCAAATGGCTTTCCAAACTTCACTGGCTGCCGCAGGAGGTTCTGGACAGCACCATCAACCAGTTTAACTTGGCCTCAATCCTGATCTGGTTCCTGACCAAGGGATGCGGACAGCCCAACGTGCCCAAAGAAGCCGTCGTCCCCCACAACACCATCAACCGCCTGACCGGCACAACCGGAGACAAGGGCAGTTTCTTCTTCACCCGCGAATACCACATCAGCCCGGCCGAGCCGCCTGTTTTTCACCTTCTGGCCGGCAGCGCTTGCTATGGTGCTGAGCAAATCAAGGACCTGATGACGGCCGGTCTTGAAGCCGGCTACGGCAAATACAAATCACGCGGAAAAGGAAAACTCACTGTGGAAACGGTCAAACCGGCTGCACTGCCCGCCGCAGAAAACCCAAACGCCGTTATGCTCCTGGCCAATTGTGTCCCTGCCGAAACAGACCCCGCGTGCGGATTCTGGAAACTCACCACTAAATTCGGCAAACTCGGCGGCCACTGGGCGGTGGGGCCCCATCCAGGCGGCATCCACAACCCCTTCAAAAAACCGCTGGTTATGCTCTCGGCAGGCGCTGTCCTGAACACAGAGTCTCCCCGGCCGTTTTACGGCCGCCTCGTCAAGCAGATTCACGCCGATTTTCCCGAGATTTGCCATTATGGATTGGCGCCGGCTATTCCTGTTTGTTATGATTGTGCGGAGGAACTATGAAGCCGTATAAAATGACCATCACAATCCTCTCTCCCGTCCATATCGGCTCCGGGGCGGACATCGACCCGCTGGAATATGTTGTCAAAGACGGCGTTTTCTATCGGCTGAATCTGCCTGCGTTTTTGTCGCAGATGGACGCTTCGCGACGGGCAGAGTTTAACCAAAAGGCCAACGATCCGAACCCGCTTGTTCTCAGGGATTTTATCTGCCGTCATATTGCGCCGGAACGGTACTGCTGCTTCAAAGCCGACGGAGGCGCCTTTGAACCGGACTATCGCAGCAGTCTCCAAAACCCCCAACGCCGTCTCGAAGTCAACCTCTTTACCCGTACACCCGGCAATTGGCAGGCCTACCTGCCCGGTTCGTCCATCAAGGGGGCCATCCGAACCGCCGTCATCTCTGAACTGGCCAACAGCACAAACCACAAATCCCGCATCCAGCAGGAGTTGGAGGCGGTCGAACAACGTGCCGTCCGCAGAAGCACGCCGCAGGACGCTGAAAAAAAATGGAACCGTGAAAAAAGCGCAAAATCAACGGACAAAGAACTCAAAAAAGAACAGGAGAAGTTCGGCAAATACAAACTCGAGCCCCTTGCCCTCAGCCAGCCCCAGTACGATCCCCGGACGGATCCCTTCCGATGCCTGAAGATTTCCGATGCGCTGCTGCCTGAGGCGCCGACATTTATTGATAAGGCCGAGATCTTTAAACTCAACGAGGGGGAAGGCCACGACCCTGCCGGTATTCAGATGTTTTATGAGCAATGCTTCTCCATGCTCGACGGGGAAACCATCTGCGCGGCCGGCACGCTCCACATCGATGACAAACTTCCGCTTCAGTACGTCTCTGATAAAAGACAGAGCCGGAAAATCCATGCCGTTTCGATGAAACTGGAACCGTCCTTTGTTGCGGGCGCCTGCCGGGCTTTCTACCTGCCCAAAATGCAGGCCGAGCACAACAAATTCTATCGCTCCAATCCGGAAGTTGAGCAGTACAGTCAGCAACTGCTGGACGTGAAATATGAAGACAATGAGTTTCCGCTTCGGCTCGGACGTTTCAGCCATGTGGAATGCACCACCGTCGATACGTTCCGCCGCCCCCACAATCCGAAGGGCTGGGGCAGCACCCGCACCCTCTCTGCCGGCAGAATGCCCATGGGCTGGGTGAAGGTCTCCCTCGAGCCGCTTGGCTGAGTCGCTGAAGCGGGTTCTTTGACAAGTTCATAGAGCAATCCCTCGGGGACCGATCAATTCAGCCCCCCGAATAGCCGTACAATAAGTATGGTTTTATGATAGAAAGGGATACACGGTATGGGCTCGATCTATTTGCAGGAACAGGGTTCCAAGGTGTCCCGCCAGGGGCGCCGACTCATCGTTACCAAAGATGATCAGGAACTCCTTTCGATTCCGAGCCATCGGACGGATCGTCTGGTAATTATGGGGCGTATTCAACTAACGGCCTCCGCCATGGCACTGCTTCTGGACAGGCAAATTCCCGTGGTATTGACAACTCAACGAGGGCAGATCCGGGGGACCCTGATGCCCTCCTTGGGGCCTCATACACAGGTCCGCCGCAAACAATACACGTTGGCGGCGGATCCGGCCTTTCAATGGAGTTTCTGTCGGGATCTAGTCAAAGCCCGGGCTGCCAGCGCGGTGAATGTTATCAGACGTTACGGGTATAATCACCCGTTCCTGGACCTAAAATCTCAAATTCGTCAAATCTTGGATTTTTCGGCTCAGATTGAGGCACAGTCATCTATCGACTCGCTGCGCGGAATGGAAGGAATGATCAGTAGAGAATATTTTGCCGCTCTGGTGGTGATCTTCCGACACCTGAAGATGAATTTTGAAGGTCGGGTCCGGCGGCCACCGTCGGATCCGGTCAATGCTTGCTTGTCCTATGTCTATATCCTGCTTACAGCCCTGGCGGAAAATGCTTTGCAGACAACGGGACTGGACCCTTTTTGCGGGTTGATGCACGCCCCCAACCGCAATGCCCCGGCCCTAGCTCTGGATTTTGTGGAGCAGTTTCGCCAGCCCCTGGCTGACCGATTCGTTATGCTCCTGTTCAATAAACGAATCCTTCAGAAGTCAGATTTTGAAACAGGGCAGGGAAACCTCCGGCCAGTTCTGCTGAAAACCGCGGCCCGAAAGCGGCTGATTGCTGAATGGGAATCCTTTTTGCATGCCCCCCAGCGACTGATTGAAAAGGCACAGCCCCTTTCTCCGTTTCAGTTAATCTATCAAAAGGCAGAACATCTGGAACAGGCCATCCGAAACGGAAAACCGTTTCCCTTTTATCAGCTGTCTCTGTAAGGATTCTCTGCGATGTTTTTAGTGATCGCCTATGATTGTGCCGATGACAAGCGACGCCTTAAAGTCGCCAAAATCCTGCTGGACTACGGAGATCGAGTACAGTATAGTGTATTTGAAGCCCAATTGGATCAGACCCTGATACGGGAAATGATGGACCGGCTCAGGAAGGCCATCAATCCCCAGGAAGATTCGATCAGGATTTACCATATTTGCCAGACCTGCCTTAAGCAGGTACAATTGCAGGGGAGCGGAAGGTTGACCCAGCAGGAAACCTTTTTCATCGTTTGAAAGGGTTGTTGGGCGGCTATGGAAGCATGGCAACATATTATGAAATAAGGAGATACAAGCAAAACGAGCGTTTTTTCCGATTCAAAATCGTCGGGTAAGAGATTGAAAATGAGACAGTATGAATTTCGGCATTGTAAAGGGTTGGCTGCAAGTGAGTTGCGGCAGGTGCTGTTGATGAATTTCCCTGATGAATAAGGGATTGAAACTAACAGTGGCTGGCCCAGTTATTGTCTGGCTGTTTACATGTTGATGAATTTCCCTGATGAATAAGGGATTGAAACCCAACTTGCGGAATATTTTAGACAGCGACGCCTACCTGACAAGTTGATGAATTTCCCTGATGAATAAGGGATTGAAACTTCATTAGCCTTGGCTTGTTCCTCCAGATCCTGTCCGGGTTGATGAATTTCCCTGATGAATAAGGGATTGAAACCCAGCCAAAGGATGATAGACAGCGTTGACTTTTAATTGTTGATGAATTTCCCTGATGAATAAGGGATTGAAACTTCGCAATGTATTCTCGCGGTCGGCCTACCGTAGGCCTACGTTGATGAATTTCCCTGATGAATAAGGGATTGAAACTAAAAAAATTGCCGGCTCTCACTTTGTTATCCACTATCCGTTGATGAATTTCCCTGATGAATAAGGGATTGAAACATGATTTCCCTGATGTCAATCATCTTTTGACCTCCAAACTAACGTTGATGAATTTCCCTGATGAATAAGGGATTGAAACTCTAACGCGGCAGCGCAGTCGGTGGGCCCCTCGCAGATGTTGATGAATTTCCCTGATGAATAAGGGATTGAAACAATCGGTCGTCCATCCTGCTCCGGCGGAGTGGAAATGCTCAAGTTGATGAATTTCCCTGATGAATAAGGGATTGAAACTTCACATATCCATTCTTGAAAGGCCTTAAACTCCTTTTGTGTTGATGAATTTCCCTGATGAATAAGGGATTGAAACTGAAAACCATCCCAGAGCCAGTACGTGTTTTTTTCCTGGAGTTGATGAATTTCCCTGATGAATAAGGGATTGAAACGAGTATTTTGTTTTTCCGCCGGCCACGGATATTGTCTTTATGTTGATGAATTTCCCTGATGAATAAGGGATTGAAACAAATTGTAATGGTTTCTTC
>CALMLO010000019.1 GCA_937868095.1 uncultured Phycisphaerales bacterium
ATTTCTGCGCGCGTACGCGCGAGGAGTGAACTAACTTTTCAAGAAAGGAGACCTGTCATGTCCGATGAAATGACCTGTTTTGACTGCCGCTATTTCTCACCGGGGGAATATGGATGCCCCAGCTACGTCAGTGATCAAGACCTTGGCGAGTTTGAAGAAGGCAAAGAAGGCATCTGCCGGCGGCACACACCGCGACACGGAAAAACCATCCAGAAAAGCAATGGCGACGACTTTGTCTGCTTTGCCGAGTGGCCCAAGGTGATGGCCTGTGATTGGTGCGGCGAGTTTGAATCACGAACACAACATCACAACTGCGCCAATCGCAACTGTGCAAACTGCGCCAAGGGGAAAGGAGATTGTGAATGAATTCACAATGTAATGGTTCCTTCGCACAAAATCAAAGAGCCGACGCGGGCGGGAACAGGCGCGTCCTTAAGAACAGTTTGTTTTCCCTGTCCGGTTTTTTTGGGGAAGCCCCCCTACCGCCCCAGGATGCCCACGTTGGCCCACGTTGGGCGACCTGGCACCCGATGGAGCCGTTTTACGACCCAGAGGACTGCCGCAACGTGGGCCAAACCTGCGTTTTTAGTCAAAAAACCCAAGATTTGAGGAGATTTTACGATGAGCAAGCAATTCAGCGTTGAGATTCGCAATATCGAGACCATCCGGCCCTATGACAAGAACCCCCGCCTCAACGACGGTGCCGTGGATGCCGTGGCAGCATCCCTAAAGGAGTTCGGATTCAGGCAGCCGATTGTCATTGATGCAGATGGCGTGATCGTCTGCGGCCACACCCGCTACAAGGCCGCCCTAAAGCTGGGCCTGGCTAAAGTGCCGGTCCATGTGGCCAAGGACCTGACCCCGGAGCAGATCAAGGCATATCGCATCGCCGATAACAAGACGGCCGACCTGGCCGAGTGGGATTATGAAATCCTGCCCATCGAGCTGTCGGAATTGATGGAGGGCGGGTTTGATATGGAGCTGCTGGGCTTTGATGAGAAAGAGCTGACCCAGCTCCTCAATGCCGAGCTCCAGCAGGGAAATTGTGATCCGGATGAGATCCCCGAACCGCCGGATGAGGCAATCACTAAGCCGGGCGACCTTTGGATCCTCGGCGACCACCGGCTTCTGTGCGGGGATGCAGGCAGCGAATCCGACCTGGACCGATTACTGGATGGCGACACGATACATCTGGTTAATACCGATCCCCCCTACAACGTCAAAGTCGAGCCGCGCAGTAACACCGCTATCGCTGCCGGCCTGAGTTCGTTTACCAACAAGAAGGCCCAGCTGCATCACCAGGGCTTCGACCAGGCACGCGGGGCCAGTGATCCCAAAAAGGCCCGCAAGAAGATGAGAGCCAAAGACAGGCCGCTGGAGAATGATTTTCTTTCGGATGAAGATTTCGATCACATGCTCCACGCCTGGTTCAACAACGCAGCGCGGGTGCTTATTCCAGGCGGCTCGTTTTACATCTGGGGCGGCTATGCCAATCTCGGCAATTATCCCAAACCGCTTAAAGAGGCGGGATTGTATTTCTCTCAGGGGATCGTCTGGGACAAACAACACCCGGTTTTAACCCGAAAGGATTTTATGGGGGCGTTTGAAATTTGTTTTTATGGTTGGAAACTCGGCAAGGGACATCGATTCTTTGGTCCCAACAATGCACCGGACCTGTGGCACGTGAAGAAAATTCCGCCCCAGAAGATGGATCATTTGACGGCCAAACCGGTGGAACTGGCTGTGCGGGCAATCCAGTACTCCTCTAAACAAGGCGAGAATGTCCTGGACTTGTTTGGCGGATCAGGTTCGACGCTGCTTGGATGCCAGCAAACGGGCCGTAAGGCATTCCTGATGGAAATCGACCCATTGTATTGTGATGTCATAGTCCAGCGATTTGAGAATTTTACGGGATTGAAGGCCCAGCGGATGGAGGCGACTAAGAAAACCCCGACTTCTAATGCCGGGGTTTCAAAAGGAGTAAAAGGTTGATGTTACTTCTTCAGCGTAAACTGCCCGCGGCCGACCTTCTGGAAGCGGGATTCCTTGCCCTTGGTGTGGATCTCTTTGGCGATGGCGGCATACAGGGTATTGGCCGGTGTCTTGCCGCTCTTACTCTTCCAGTAATTCTTGGCTGCCATGGTCTCAATCAGTTGCCGGCAGGTCATGGGCTCTTTGGACTCGGCCAATACCCGCACCGCCGAATCCAGGGCCGAGGCCCGTTTGACCTTGGGCGACGTTGGCCCACGGTTGGCCGTGTTGGCCGACTTGGCCTGGGTCGCGGCCTTGGCTGGCTTTGTGCTGGACTTAGCACCCTGTGCCGACGTAGGCGTTTTCTTGGGATTGTGCAGCCCTACCAGGCGGTCGGCGGACTTGATGGCCACCGGCTTGCTGGTAGTCAGCCCAATCGCCTCCCAGCCGCCGGCTGGGGCGGCCTGCATAATCCGCACGGGCGTGGTGTTCCGGCCGACCTTCAGGTCGTACACGCTGCCGATTTGGATGTCTGTGGGTTTCATAGGATTTTTCCCTTTCCGTTAAGATTCCAGGGTCCTGGTTTGCCTCGGCCGCTTCTTTACAGCCGGGTTTCCTCAAGCGTGTCTTCAATGTCCTGGACCTGGATGCCGCTCATGAAACTAAGCGTTTCCATCAGGTTCTGGCGAACGTGCTTGAGGCTGCCAACGTGCGTCCAGTCAATTTCTTTGGGTTCTTTTCCCAGTTCGCATTCGAAGAATCCGAGCAGGTTGGCGATGTCGCTTTTGGCCGTTTCGTATTCGGTTTTTACGTCTTCTTTTGCCATGTTTTCATCTCCTGTATTTGGGTTTCTTTCGTTCAATTCCAGGGATGACTTACCGGCTTTTTGGACTGAATCCAAGGGAATTAAGGCCTTATTTTCAAAGAATTTACATTATTTTTTAAGGATTCTGGACCAGGGGTAGAATGAATCAAAAAACGGTAAAAATTACGGCCTTAACGGTAGAAGAATTGGCCAAACTGCTAAGCCAGGCGGGCCGGAAGGCCATATCTGGACAAGACGTGCTGGCAATTGCCGAAGCGGCAGGCATTATCCATCCGGGCGGTATGATTAACCTGATCGAATATACTGCATTCCTGGCGAAGGAGGTGGCCGGTGGCGCCGATTAATCCAACGCAACTGAAGCCCGCCGACCTGACGCGGCTGCTCAATTCCGCCGGCTTTGGTGAGGTGATCAGCGAGCGCACGCTCCGTCGCCATCGCAACCGCGCTGGATATACCATCGGGGATGCCAGGACGGTGGATCTGTTCCGCTACGCCGCCTGGCTGACTCATCGGTATTTGGAGCCGCCCAAAAAAGAACGCACCTATGAGGAAATGAAGGAAGCGGCCCGGTTGCGGAATGCCGAACTGGCTCGGGCCGGACAGGACATTGGGCAGATTCCGGAAGTGGTCAATCCGCAGCGTAAGGCCGCTGCCGCCGCCAGTTTCAAAACCTTCTGTGAGGTGTATTTCCCAGAAGTGTTCTATCTGCCCTGGTCGCAAGACCATCTGAAGGTCATCGAAAAGATCGAGACAGCAGTCCGTCAAGGCGGTCTGTTTGCCCTGGCTATGCCCAGGGCGAGCGGTAAAACTTCTTTAATGCAGATGGCCTGTCTGTGGTCGGCCCTGATCGGAGCGACCGAGTTTGTCACTCTGATCGCCGCCTCCGCGGAACGCGCCAAGGACCTTCTGGAGAACATCAAGGTCTGGCTGGAGACCAATGACCTGCTGCATGAGGATTTCCCAGAGGTAACGTTTCCCATCCGAGCCTTGGAGCGGATTACCAACCGCCAGAAGGGACAACGGTACAATGGGATTCCGACCCGGATCGAATGGGTGGCCGACAAGATCGTCCTGCCCATGATTGATGGCAGCAAATCCTCCGGGGCGGTTATTTCCTCCAGCGGCATGAAGGGGTCGGACATCCGGGGCCAGAACTATGCCCGCTCCGATGGCCGGGTAGTGCGTCCGCAACTGGTGATGGTCGATGACCCCCAAACTACTGAATCAGCCTGGAGTCCTTCGCAATCGCAACGACGCGAGGCAATCCTGGCCGGAGATGTCCTGGGGATGGCAGGTCCGGGTAAGAAGATCTCCGGTCTGATGGCCTGTACGGTCATCCGGCCGGGAGATATGGCCGACAACATCCTGGACCGCCAAAAACATCCCGAATGGCAGGGAGAACGGACCAAGATGGTCTACGCCTTCCCAACGAATGAAAAACTCTGGGCGCAGTATGCCGAGATCCGAGCCGATTCCCTGCGGAACGATGGGGACGGATCGGAAGCCACCGAATTCTATCGCCAGAACCGAGAGGCGATGGATGCCGGTGCGATTGTGGCCTGGCCTGAGCGTCACAATAACGATGAACTATCGGCCATCCAGCACGCCATGAACCTGAGGTTTCGGGATGAGGCGGCCTTCTTTGCCGAGTACCAGAACGAGCCGATCGTGGAGGCCGAAGGCGAGGATATGCTTAACGCCGATGAAATCGCCGCCAAACTCAACGGGTACAACCGCAGCATCATTCCGGTTAGCTGCAATCTCCTGACCCTGTTCATCGATGTCCAGCAGAAGGCGCTGTTCTGGATGCTGTGCGGATGGGAGGGGGATTTTACCGGGTACATTGTCGATTACGGCACCTGGCCCGATCAGAAACGGCTTTACTTTACCCTGCGGGACATTCGGCGGACCATTGCCCAGCAAAAACCCGGTGCCGGCCTGGAAGGAGCCCTCTACAATGCCCTGGAGAAATTGACCGACGAAAAACTGGGCCGTTTTTATCGTCGGGAGGACGGCCTGGACATGAAGATCGACCGGTGCCTGATCGATGCCAACTGGGGCCAGAGTACCGATGTGATCTATCAGTTCTGCAGGCAGTCCCGATTTGCCGGGATTGTCCTGCCCAGCCATGGAAAATATGTCGGGGCCTCCTCGATCCCGTTTTCCGAATACAAACGCAAAAAGGGAGACCGCATCGGTCTGCACTGGCGAATTCCCAATACGGCCGGCAAACGCGCCGTTCGGCATGTCCTGATCGATACCAACTACTGGAAGAGCTTTGTCCACGCCCGGCTGGCGGTGGCCATGGGGGATCCAGGGAGTTTGTCCCTGTTCGGTCGAGATGAGACCACTCATCGTCTATTGGCGGAGCACCTGACGGCCGAGTACCGCATCCAGACCATGGCACGGGACCGGGTGGTGGATGAATGGAAGCTGAAGGCCATCCGTCCGGACAACCACTGGCTGGACTGCCTGGTGGGGTGTGGGGTAGCGGCCTCGATGGAAGGAGCCAAACTGTTCGGAACAGAGGCCGACCGGGAAAATCGCCCTGCGAAGATTCGACTTTCACAACTCCAGAAAGGCAAGCAACTATGCAGGACATAAAAGTAAAACCCTCCAAAGGACTGGTCTGTAAGGCCTGTGGCGGGCGAAAGTTCAAGGTCATTTATACCCGTGCTGCTCACGGCGGCCGTTTGATGCGCCGGCGGCAATGCTGCCGCTGCGGCAGGCGATTTACGACGTGGGAATCGATGTCATGCTTGTAAACCGTAAATTTTTCACCCCCAATGTCTATATACGTAATCATTTTGGCGGGCCTGGGTTTTTCATTTGAACCCTTCCACTTTTTGGGCATAATCAGACGTGACAACTGAATAAGGCGTTGGGCGCGACTGATCATCGCAGCCGAAACGAAAGCTAACAAGGCCGTGTGGGGCCACACCCCCATGCGGCCTTTTTGTTTTGGCCGACGCCCGGTTGTCAGTAGAGCGGGATAGAGCAATGGCAGCTCGCGAGGGTTTAAAACCCATCGAGGTTGAAGGTTCAAGTCCTTCTCCCGCCAGTATGGCTGAAGACTTGAAAAATACGATTCAGGAAAACGCCTCTGGCCCCAAACGAGCCAGCGGAGATGGTATCTCTGTCGAGCAGCATTCTCTGGCCGACCAGATTGCCGCGGATAAGTACCTGCAGTCCAAACAGGCCGCAGCAGCCAAGGGCCTGGGAATCAAACTCCTGAAGATTTCTCCGGGAGGGACGACCTGATGTGGCCGTTTAAGACCAAAACCAAGCCTGCCCAGATCTCGCTGCCGGTGACGCTGCATGCTAAGTACGATGCCGCCCAGACCACCCGTGAGAACCTGCGGCACTGGGCGATGGCCGATGGGCTATCGGCGGATGCGGCGGCCTCCAGCGATGTCCGCAAGACCCTGCGTCAGCGGGCACGGTATGAGGTGTCCAATAATTCTTATGCCAAGGGGATTACCTTAACCCTGGCCAACGATTGCGTGGGTACCGGTCCCCGGCTGCAGGTCCTGACCGGCGATGATGCCTTCAATCGCAAGGTCGAGGGGGCCTTCAGCCTGTGGGCCCAGCGGGTGGGATTGGCGGCCAAATTGCGTACCATGCGGATGGCTAAAGCCACCGATGGAGAGACCTTTGCCATCCTGACGGGCAATGGGGCTATTGCCGGCCCGGTCAAGCTGGATGTCCACCTGGTGGAGGCCGACCGGGTGACCACCCCGCCCCTGAAACAGATGGATGAAAACACCATTGACGGGATTGAGCTTGATTCTTCCGGCAATCCGGTGCGGTATACCATCCTTCGCTACCATCCAGGTGACCTTCGAGCCACTTCGGATGATTATGATACTATCGGCGCCGATGCGGTCATTCACTGGTTCCGGTCCGACCGGCCCGGCCAGCATCGAGGCGTGCCGGAGATTACCCCTGCGCTTCCGCTGTTTGCCCAGTTGCGGCGATATACCCTGGCGGTCCTGGGGGCGGCCGAAACCGCAGCGGATTTTGCGGCGGTCCTGTTCACGGATGCCCCGGCCAATGGCGAGGCGGCCTCAGTCGAGCCGATGGATGTGGTCGAGCTGGAAAAACGCATGGCCACGGTCCTGCCGGATGGCTGGAAGCTGGGCCAGATCAAGGCCGAGCAGCCGGCCACCGCTTATGGGGAATTCAAACGGGAGATCTTAAATGAGATCGCCCGCTGCCTGAACCTGCCCTACA